>DATLRV010000028.1:0-61751 GCA_035534455.1 Acidimicrobiales bacterium | reverse complement strand
GCTCACCCGGCGGTAGAAAGCGGCGCCCGACAGGTCACCGGTGGAGAGATTGGAAAGGAGCGCGTCATACCGCGCCAGCCGAACGCGCTCCCCGCGGCTGAGATCGTCGAGCACCACCCACCCGCGGCCGACGAGGATCGTGGACATCGCGGTTGCCCCACGTGCGGCCGCTGGCTCATGGCCGGCCGCGGTCCGGGCAGTGACCCCCTCCGGGCGTCCAGCGACCCGCTGCCGGTAGACCACGGCGTCGGCCGCCTGCCGGCCGACGGTGCCGCGTTTCGTATTCGACCGCGTAAGCCTGCCGACAGCAGCAAGCGCCTCAACGCGATCGGGCGGCTCGCGTCCCCGGCGGACCGGGCGGTCCGCGGAGCGGCGCTCGCCACGAGAGAGCGGGGCAGAGCGGGAGCGAGCGCTACGCGGGCGGGCCACCGCTACCTGGCTCGGGCTCCGGGCCGTCACCAGGTACGCTGGCGTCGGCGTTCAGGGGTGAGCGTTCGTGGAGAGCCGGCGGTTCGACCGCCGGCCCTTCCGCGTTGAGGGGAAGTTCGTGTACATCTTTCGGGGCGGGTCGTACGTCGACCACGCGCCCGCGCACGATCGGGGCGAGGTCCCGATGGAGCGCCTGCTCGACGTATCCGGGCAGCGCCTCTCGCAGGACCCGGGCAGCAACCTCCCCAGGGCTCTCGCAGGTCCTCGACCCCTCGGCATAGAGCGCATCGAGGAGGGGTTCCGGCACGCTTACGGCAAGGCGGCGTGTTGCCATTGGCCCAGCGTCCCAGGCCCTTTCAGCATCCTGCTAGCGAGTTCGGTCGATTCTCACGAGGGGGTATAGCTCGCCAGAAGTGGCGTAGTGGTATCCTCAGAGCATCGTGGACATCACCGAGGACGACGAGCGGATCGCCAAGCTCGCGACTGGGCTACTTGGCGACCATGGGCGACCCGACCTCTTGGTGAGCCCCGAGCAGGTGGTGCGCTGGCGCCAGGTGTGGGACGTCATCCCGGTCGCCGGGTCTCGACGGGGTGGTCGCAACCAGCGGGTCCACTACTTACCGACAGCACCAGCCGCGGCGGCAGGTATCGCCCTGACCCTCGATGTCGATCGCAACCGCGACCGCGCCGTGCTCGCAGCCTTCGGCACACGTGACGCTTTCCCGTCGGGTGCGCCCGTCGCCGAGAAGGGCGTTCGGGCGGCCGCCCAGCGCGAGTTAATCGCCATGGAGAACCTGATGCGCCGGGCCTACAAGAAACAGCGGGACGGGCTGCACCTGCGGAGCCGTTCGGAGATACCTCGAAATCTGCGGGTGCCGTTACGCCACTCCCGGGAAGCAGGGTCGCCCCTCGTGAGCGATGCCCTCCTGTCGATCTGTCTCGGCGAGGAGCCGGTATCCATGAAGGATGGCGCCGGCTTCCTGCTCGACGAGTGCGCGGCCGAGGCGTCGGAGCAGATGACGACTGACCAGCGGCGCCGAATCGAGTTCATCGTTCGCCGCGTCTCTTTTGCCGGTCTGCGTCGTGTGGCAAACCACGTGGACATCGAGCGGTGGCGAGAGGCGTGCGGGTGGGCGGCTACCGCCGTCGCCTACGGCGACGCCATGTCCGAGGTGCTGGACCTCACCGGTGCCGACCCGTCGACGGCTGGCCCGATGGCGCCGCTGGCAGCGCTCACTGCTTCGTGGCGCCGATGGGAATCCAAGAGTGGCCGCGCACCCGGGTACCGGAACGCGGTCCTCGGGCTTATAGCGGCGACGCTCGTGTGGCGTCCGCGGCGCGTGCAGGCGGCACGAGAGACCGCGGCTGCGATGGTGCCTGCCACGACACGCATGCACGCCATCACTCGATGCGCCCGGGACTTTCCCGCGCGGTGGCGTCCGGCGCTCGCAGCTGGGTCGGGCCCGCTGTTCATCGCCGAGCTGTCAGACGCCGAGCGGGATGAGTTGCATGCGTTCACTAGGGCGTGGCTGGACGAGCACCCGGCCGACGCTCGACTCATCCACGAGGCACGAGCCGCAATGACGCACACGGACGAAAGGCAGATCGACCCGTAAACAGAGAGTGCCCCGGGCGGTGCGGCTAACACCCCCGGGGCGGCAAAGGAGGCGTAGCTCCCATGCGAGACCCAACGATTCCACACCCGACCGTGCGACTCCAACCGTTCCCGGTCCGTCCCGACGACATTGCCGACCGCATAACGGCGATCGAGACCACCTACGCCGACGACGGCAACGGCCGGGTCGTCGTCTGCGACGGCTTCGGCTGCCGGGTTGTCGTGAACCACGGCGCCCTCGTCGTCTCCGATGGCGTGGGCGAGCACCGGCGGGAGCGGACCTATCCCAAGGTCCGCCCACCCTCGCGCCTCGTCGTGGCGGGCGACGGAATGCTCACCATCGAGGCCTTGTCGTGGTGCCGGGCGCAGGGCGTGGCCGTGGTGGTCCTGCGAGCCGGGACCGACGTCCTGCTCGCCGCGTCGCCCCCCGGCCGGGACGACGCCCGGTTACGCCGGCAACAAGCGCTCGCCGGGGTCGACAGATCGCCGGTAGGACTCGCCATCGTCCGCCACCTGCTCTCCGCGAAGTTACACGGCCAGGCGCGCAATCTGGCGTCCATCTTCGGCGCCGACGCCACCACGTCGACCGTGCTCGACCTTGCCGGCGGCGTCGAGGTCGCAGGCTCCGTCGACGAGTGCAGGCAGCTCGAAGCCGTGGCCGCGGCCGCGTACTTCGGCGTGTGGGCCGGGCACCCTGCCACGGCGGTCGGCTTCGTCGCCAAGGATCGGAACAGGGTGCCCCCGCATTGGTGCACCTACGACTCCCGGCGATCAGCCATCACCGGGGCCGCCAACACGAACCGCCTCGCAGAGCGGCCGCTCAACGCGTTGCTCAACTACTGCTACAAGCTCGCCGAGGTCGAGGCCCGCTTCGCCTGCGTGCGCTTGGGGCTCGATGCCGCGCTCGGGTGCCTGCACCTCGACGCGGCTGGCAGGGACAGCCTGGCGCTCGACGTGCTCGAACCGCTGCGACCAAAGATCGACGCGTTCGTGCTCGACCTCGTAGCCGAGCGGATGTTCCGCAAGTCCGATTTCGTCGAGCGCAGCGACGGGCACGTCAAAGTCGCAGCCCCGCTCGCGCACGAGCTGGCGGCGGCGACGATGCCCGCGTGGCGCCGCGAGGTCGCCCCGCACTCCGAGGCCGTGGCCCATCTGTTCACCGATGCCGTCGTCGGCAAGACGACGAAGGCAACGCCGTTGACGAGCCGGAAGGCCACGGCGGCACAAGCCGAGGTCCGTCGTCGCAAGGCGGCCGAAGCGCGAGAGCGGGCGGAGCGCGCTGCCGGCGAGCGCCGGGCCGCCCTCCCGGTGCGGCGCCCGAGCGCACCCGCACCTGAGCAGGCCGCCGCTGCACTCGCCCGGTGCTTGACATGCGGCGGGGCGCTCACCCGGCCCCGCCACGTCCGCTGCGAGCGGTGCTGGGAGCGCCAGGGCGGCGCCCAGTCGAGGGAGGCCCGGCGTCGTCGTGGCCGCTCGATCGCGATGGCCCGAAGCGAGCTGGACGCGTGGCGGGCCGAGCACCCGCACGCGGTTGCCAGGCCCGAGGACTTTACCGCCGTCCGGGCCGGGCTCGCTGGCGTCACGCTCGCCCGCATCATGACGGCAGCCGGCGTGAGCAAGGCAACCGCCTCCGGGTGGCGCACGGGACGCCACGTGCCCGCGCTCCGGCACTGGCACGCGCTCGCCGAGCTGGCCGGCGTCCCGCTGCCCGCCGGCATCCCGGTCGATCCTCCGGCCGGTGCCTCAGTGGTGGACCTGGCCCGCGAGGTCGAGCTACGCGAGAAGGTGCTCGACGACTGGGAGCACGACCAGGCGCAGCGGATGATGGCCGAGGACGCGGCCGAGCGGCACGTCGACCCCGAGACCGGCGAGATACTGAGGGTGACGGGATGACCGCCCGCCCCCTCCTCACTGGCGACCAGCGCAAGCGCTACGCCATCGCCCGGACCAGGGAACGCCGGGCCGACGAGCTGGCACCCCTGCTCGCCCAGGTCGACCGGTCCGTCGCCGAGGTCGGCTGGCGCCGTGCGCGGGCCGTGGTGGCCGACGCCATGGCACCGGTGAGGGTGACCGGTCCCCGGGGAGCCTGGCGGCGACGGATGGGGAAGCGCACCGGCGCCCGCATCCTCGCCGGGCTCTCGACCCTCCCGGTGCAGGGGCGCCTGCCGCTCAACGCGCAACCCGGTCGTACCCTCACGAGAGAAAGGAAGCCCCAATGCACGTCCTGACCATCGACACGGAGCATGAGAGAGGATCGGTCGGCATCGTCGAGGTGTCCGACAGCGACCCCGACGTACAGCGGATCGTGCTCGCACTCGGCAACGTCGGCGACCCTCACGACGAGCACGCGCAACGCCGTGCCCGGGACATGGGCGCCGATGCCGGATGGTTGATCGCCGGTCCCTGGGAGCTGACCACCGACGCCTATGCGGCCCCTGTCGTCCCTGCCACAGCGGCGCCAGCCGCCGTCGACCCCCTCGGGCTGGAACGGTGCGCCCTGTGCGCCAACGCGTTCAGCTACGACGCCGACGAGACGGCGACCTACCGGTGGCGTCGGACGGGACGCCACGGGTTCGTGTGCCGCTGGTGCGCCGACGACGTGCCTGCCGTTCCCGATGATCCCGAGAGCTGGTCCTGACCATGACCATGCAGCCGACCGACTATCGCCAGTGGCGTGCCGACGCCGCTACCCGTGACCACGCCTACCGCGATGCCTACCTGGCCGGCGTCGCAGACGGACGCCGGGAACATCGCGAACGGCGCCAGCTGGTGACCGTTGCCCTGGTCGTCGGCGGATCCGTGCTCTTCAGCCGGGTTCACGTCCTGGCCGCGTTGGCATGGATCGTCGTCGTGGTCGCCGTCTTGTGGCCCGTCCTGCTCCTGGGCGTTGTCGTGGAGCTGACCATCCGCCAGCATCGGCGACACCGGGACTGGCGGCGCACGCTGGCCTACGTCCTGACGTGGCTGGTGGGCTCGGGGCTCGTCCTCCTGGCCGTGGTCCACCTCTCGGCGTGGCCCCTGGCCGGCGTCGTCCTGCTGGTAGGGGCATGGACCCTCGGTCCCCGTGCCCGCCGGTGGCACCGGCACGGCGACGGACCGGGACAGTCTGACGGGGGCAGGCACTCCGACTGGCCGCCACCCGAACCCTCCCCCCTCACCGACGACGACGCCAGGCCGACGGCCGCATGGGACCGGCGTCCTTACCGGGTCACCTTCACCAGCAAGGCCCAGCACCGAGAGCGACGCAAGTACCCCGATGGTCACGTCGTCACCCTCGACACGCTCACCGACCAAGAGGTGAACGACGCGCTCGACCGGTTCTGACAGGGCGGCGCAGGGCACCTCCCCTCCCCCCAAACGTGCCTGTAGGGTCTGCGTAGACCTTGGAGCGGGAGCCTAAACCCGTCCCCACCTGGGGTAACGTAACCTAGACCCTATGGCCCTCGCCCCGATCGAAACCTCTACTAAAGGCGCAGCGAAAGGCGCTGCCGCCGAAGGTGCGGCACGTGGCCGGGAGAACGCGGATCGTATCTTGCGCCATCTGCGTGACCACGGCCCGGCCAGCGCACCGGCCATCGGGACGGCGGTCGGCCTGTCCGCCGTCAGCGTCGGAGGCCACCTTCGCCGCATGGCCGGAGAAGGGCTCGTGACCAAGAGCGGCACCCGGTGGTCCCTCACGCCAACCGGAACCGCCCGGACGGGGCCGTCAACGGGCAGGGCCGAGCTGGCGGACGTGCTCGCGCTTCTCCCGTCCGAGGCCCACCAGGCGATGGCCTGCCTCATGCTCGATGCCGTCATCGCCCGGTCCCGTCCCGACGCGGCGGGCGTCACCGGCTGGCCCAGCTTCGGGCTCTACGGCGCTCCGGGGACCGGCAAGACGACGGTGCCGAGAGTGCTCGCCCGGCTGCTCGGGCTCGCCGACGTGGAGGCCGTCCGCGTCGCCTCGGACCTCGACCGCGCAGAGCTGCTCGGCCGGCGCGTGCCCGACGGGAAGGGCGGCTACCGCTTCGCGCCGGCCGCCGCGCTCGGCCGCCCGCTGCTCTGCCTCGACGAGCTGGACAAGGTGCGCGGGGACGGGCGGCTCGACGCCCTGCGACTCCTCCAAGGCGACGGTGCGATCACGCTCGAAGGCGAGACCTTCGCGCTGCGTCCCGTCGTCGTCGCCACCTTCAACGCGGGTGCTCGGCCCGACGACGTGCTCCCCTCTGACCGGCTCCGGCGCATGGTGCTCTGCCGGACCGACGGGCTTGTGAGTGCGGCACAGGTTGCTCGCTCGGCCCGTCGCCTCTTCGATGGCGCACCCCTGCCGGTCCTCGACCTCTCGGCCCTCGGCCCGCCAGGCGACGGCGCAGCGGGAGCCGAGCTGCTCATTGACGAGCTGCCCCGCTACCTCATACCGGGGACGCGGGAGCGCTACCCCGGCCACGCGCTCTCGCTCCTCGTCGGCGGCCGCATGGCGATCGACGACTGCGGCGCCGAGGCCGCGGCCGAGCGGATCGCCCGGGACTACCTCACGTGTGCTGCGACCTGGGGCGAGACGACGCCGGCTCTCGTGGCCCGCTTCGACCGTCGGACGGGCGGCGGTGCCCCCGAGCCGAGGGACGACGAGGGAGCGGCGCACGGTGCCGAGGTCAGCGAGCGGGCCGAGCGGGTGATGCTCGCCGAGGCGAAGGCCATCGGCGCCAAGGTCATCGCGGCCGAGGTCCGCGGTCTCGGGGCGACCGATGACGAGGAGGGCACGCGCCTTCGGGCCGGGCTCGCCGAGGTCTCCCGCCAGCTGAAGGCCGCCCGCACGATGACGGAAGCCGAGAGCGTGAGCCGCGTGTTCGACGAGCTGCACGAGCGAGCCGAACGTAGAGCGAAGCAGATCGAAGCTCGGCGCTGGGTCGCCGCCGAGCGCCCGCGCCGGGCGGGCACGCGTGGAGTGGTCCCCGGCCGGCTGGCGACGCTGGAGGCCCTGGCCGCCCGCGGGCACCGCACAGCGCCGGGACCGGTACTCGAATCCCTCGGGCTCGTGGTCTCCGAACCGCTGCCGACAGGCGGTCAGCGTTGGCACGGCGCCGCGCCGGGTGAGACCTGGGGCGCCGTCGTCTTCGAGGACACCGCCTGGCACGACCTCGCGGTGGTGGCGATCCTCGCCCACGCGCTCGCCGTCGAGCGAGGCTTGCGCCCCGCGGTCCGCCCAGCGCTCTTGGCCTGAACGCGCCCCGTCCGCGAGCCCTGCCACGACGCCGGCAAGGCCGAGCCCCTGGGCGTCTGGGGCGGGACCACCCCGGCCGACCGCGGCTACGCCGGCAGGCGCCGGGGTCCCTGACGCCCTGGGGTCCCTGAGCCCCTGAGGTGCCCGCGGCCGCCGCCCGTCGCCAGTGCCCGCACCGTCTCGACGCCAGGGGCTTTCGGCCGACGCCCTGACCAGGGAGTCCTTACACGAATTGCGCGCCAGGAGCCCCGCAAACGGCCGCGGGGTACCTGCGTAGCCTCCGGCCCCTTCCCGGGCTCAGGGGCCGTCCTGCGGCAGCTGGCCGGCGGGCTGCGGCAAGCGGCCAGGGTCCGGCGGCCCGCGTGTCGGCTCCCGTCTCCCCGGGGCGCCGTAGGCGCCTGCCCCTTGAACTCCTCTCCTGCCTGCCCGCCCGGCGCTCCCGGCGCTCGCCCTGGCGGGCGCCGCCGGGCCGCCGGGCCCCTCCGCTGCCCGTGCTCGTTGCCCGCTTCCGGCCGCCCGCTTCCGGCGGCCCGGCGGCCGTGCCCGCGTGCCCCCTGGCCTGGGGTTTGTCCCGGTTCCGGTGCCGGGTGCCTGCTCCTGCCTCTCTCTCCCTACGGCGATGTGGTGGGCGCTGAGGGACTCGAACCCACGACCTCAGCCGTGTGAAGGCTGCGCTCTAACCAACTGAGCTAAGCGCCCGGACAACCGCGCCGAACCCGGGGCTGGCCCCCGAGCGGCCCGCCGACGATATCGCGCACCGGGCCGGTCACCGCCAAGGGGCCGCCCGACGCCAAGGGGCCGCCCGACGCCAGGGGGCCACCCGACGCCGAGTGGGCGGCATGCCCTCGAAGCTGTCCCGGACCGGTAGCCTTGACTCGGTATGCCCTCCGGGACCACAGAGCCGATCACACTCCGCAACGACGGTTCAGGAGCCGGGGGCGTCTGGGGACGGCTGTCCCAGACCTTCCTCCGCCCCCCGCCGCCCAAGGCGGCCGAACCCGCGCGCATCGACTTCTCCCGGATGACCGACGACGAGAAGCGGGCCCGCATCGTGGGCGTCGACGCGACGGAACGCAAGGTCGGCACCATCGCTTCCATCCTCGCCTTCGTAATCGCCCTTGCATCGTACGTGCCGTACATGGTGTCGAAGCGGACGGTGACCCTCACGACAACCAAGCCAACGGGGACGACGTGCAGCCCGGTCGTCGGGGTGACGAACCTCCACTACGTCGCGTCGACCAAGACCTGCGACGGCATCTACCCTGCGAGCCACTACGTCTTGCCGCTCGTCGTCGTCCTCGTGCTGGCGGCGGCGATCTACGTGACCGTCCGGATCCGTCGGCGCGCGCCACTCGCCTTCACGATGGTGATGACCGGACTCGCGCTCGGCTCCTTCATCTACCTCGTCCCCTTCGGTGTGGCGGGTGGCTGGGTGATGCTCCGTGCGTGGCGCACCCAGAAGTACGGCTCTCCGACGGCAAAGTCGCGGATGACAGGCTGGGCGGCGCCGCCGCGCGGCACCACCCGCCGGGCGAAGGCGAGCACCCCGCGCAGCGCGAAGGCGAAGGGCGCGGCCGCGGCCACAAGCCGCAAGCCTCCCAGCGCCAACAAGCGGTACACGCCGAAGTCCCCCCCAAAGAAGAAGGTCACGCCGCCCGCAAGCTGAACTGTCGCGTCGGGCGACGGCCATCGGGCCGAACCCTGAAATGGCAGACCTATGTCGTCATGAGCGCGGAGCGGAGGAGCTGCAGCACGTCGGTCCGCCGACGCACGAGCGAACGCGCCGTGGGCTCCTCGCCGAAGGCGCGCAGGACGTCCACCTCGGTGACCATGCCGATGACCGTCGAGTAGATCGCGAGCAGGAGCAAGTTGGGGTCGTGGCGGCGCATGTGACCCGCCGCCATCTCCGCCTCGAGGAAGTCGGAGGCCCGCCGGACCAAGGGCTGGAGCTCGAGGGACATGCGCGTCGCTGCGGGGGGGCCGAGCCGCGACACCTCGCGGACGAGGCCCAGCAGCTCCGGGCGACGAGCAGCGAGGCGGAACACCGAACGCACGACCGCCTCGACCTTCGCCCACCCGTCGCCGGCACCGTCGAGCGCCGACTGCATCGCGCCGGCGAGCTCCTCGGTGCTGCGTGCGATCAGCGCCTCGAGGAGGGCCTCCTTGCTCGGGTACCAGTAGAGGATCGTCTGCTTGGTGATGCCGAGTCCCGCCGCCAGGGCGTCGAGCGACGTGGCTTCGTAGCCGCGGGTCCCCCATGCGGACAGCGCAGCGTCGAGGATGCGCTCGCGCGTTGGCGTCGCCGCCTCGGTGGGCACGCCGAGAGACTACCCCACGCTCTACCAAATGGTAGACAGAGCGTCTACCAGGTGGTAGACCAATGGGGTGTCGATCCCTGCCTCTCTCGCAGGCAAGCGGTTCTTCGTCACCGGGGGAACCGGCTTCTTGGGCACCGCGCTGGTCGAGCGGATCCTGCGGACGATCCCTGACGCCGAGGTCGTGGTGCTCGTCCGACCGGGCCGACGGGCAGACGCGTCGGCACGCGCCACGCGCGAGATCCTCCGCAACGACTGCTTCGACCGACTCCGCGAGGAGCTCGGCGACCGGTTCGACGACGCGGCAGGGCGGCTGACGGCGGTCGCGGGCGACGTGAGCCGCGACGGGATCGGGCTCGACGACGAGGGCCGCCGGCTGCTCGCGTCGTGCGACGTGGTGGTGCACTCGGCCGCCACCGTGAGCTTCGACGCGCCGCTCGACCAGGCGGTCGAGATCAACCTTCTCGGGCCGGCGCGCGTGGCCGACGTGCTCGCGTCCGCAAGGGCCGAGGCGGCGCGCGCTCCGCGCGTGCACCTCGTCGCCGTGTCGACCGCGTACGTCGCGGGCACCCACCAGGGGGAGGCGTGCGAGGAGCTGCTCAGCGCGAGCCGGTTCTCCCTCGACGTGGACTGGCACGCCGAAGTGGACTACGCACGGCGGCTGCGGCAGGACCTCGAGAGTGAGTCCCGACGCGCCGAGATGCTGGCCACCTTCGCCAAGAAGGCCCGCGAGGAGCTGGGCGCCGCCGGCGAGCACCTTCTCGCCGCTCGCGCGGAGCGGTTGCGCGACGAGTGGATCAAGGACCGCCTGGTTCGCGCGGGCACCGCACGTGCGCAGTCGCTCGGCTGGCCCGACGCCTACCCGTTCACCAAGGCCATGGGAGAACGGGCGCTCATCGAGACGGTGGAGGTGCCGCTCAGCATCGTGCGGCCCTCCATCATCGAGTCCTCGCTCGCCGAGCCGGTACCGGGGTGGATCCGTGGCTTCCGGATGGCCGAGCCGATCATCATCTCGTTCGCCCGCGGGCTCCTTCGAGAGTTCCCGGGTGTCCCCGAGGGGGTGATCGACGTGATTCCCGTCGACATGGTCGTCTCGGCGATCCTCGCAGTGGCGGCGGGACCGGCCCCTGACGAGCCGACCGTCTACCACGTGGCGTCCGGTGTCGCGAACCCATTGCGCTACGGACGGCTCGTCGAGCTGATCCAGGAATGGTTCGGTCGCAACCCGATCTACGACGACCATGGCCAGCCGATCAGCCTTCCGGAATGGTCGTTCCCCGGCCGCGGGCGCGTCCAGCGACAGCTCCAGCGTGCGACCAAGGCGATGGACGCGGCCGAGCGGCTCCTGACCGCACTCCCCCTGCGCGGCCGCCAGGCCACGTTCTCTGCGTCCGTGGAGGAGCGCAACACCCTCGCCAAGCGCGCCCTCGGGTACGTGGAGCTGTACGGCGCCTACACCGAGACCGAGGCGCGGTACCGGATCGACCGGCTGCTCCGCCTGTGGAGCCGGGTCGACGACGCCGACCGTGACAGCTATTGCTTCGACCCGAGGGTCATCGACTGGGACCACTACGTCCACGACATCCACCTGCCCTCGGTGGTGACCCACGCCCGCGTGAAAACGATGCCCGGGCGCCCGACGCTCGACAGCCGCTCCGAGCGCGCGCGACGGGCGATCCTCTCGCCCGACCGCCACCTGGCAGCCTTCGATCTGGAGCACACGCTCATCGCCGCGAACGTCGTCGACAGCTACGCGTGGCTCGCGTCGCGCCACCTCCCGGCGTCGCGCCGGCCGAAGCTCGTCGCGGAGCTGCTCGCGCAGAGTCCCTCGCTCCTGGCGCTCGACCGTCGCGACCGAGGGGACTTCCTTCGTTTCTTCTACCGGCGCTACGACGGCGCACCGGTCGCGCAGCTCGAGGAGGACGCGTGGGAGCTCTTTCACCGCCAGCTCCTCCCCCGGGCCTTCCCGGCCGGGCTCGCACGCGTCCGGGAGCACCGGAGGCTCGGCCACCGCACGCTGCTCATCACCGGTGCTCTCGACTTCGTCATCGCCCCCCTCCGTCCGCTGTTCGACGACATCGTGTGCGCGCGCATGGCCCAGTCCGGCGGCCGCTTCACCGGGCGGCTCGACGAGCTGCCACCGATCGGCGAGGCGCGGGCACAGCTCCTCGCCGACTACGCCGGCACGCACGGTCTCGACCTCGCCGAGGCGGTGGCCTACGCCGACTCTGCGAGCGACCTCGCGATGCTCGAGGCCGTGGGCTTCCCTGTCGCCGTGAACCCAGAATCGCGGCTCGCCGCGATCGCCAGGCGCCGCGGCTGGCACGTCGAGCACTGGTCCCGCGCGGCGGGCGGCGCGGCGCGCCCGCTGCCCATCGGGCCGCTCGACGTGCGCACGCTCTCGGGCGCAAGGGGCCGGCCGTGAAGGCGCTCGTCTTCGAGCGCAACCTGCCCAGGTTCGCCGCGTCGAGACTCGCGTCGACGTTCGGCTCGGGACGCGGCGCGGCGATCGGCCCGTTGCGGCTCGCGGAGACCGATCCTCCCGCGCTCCCGGGCCCGGGGTGGACGCGGGTGATCCCGCGCCTTTCTGGGATCTGCGGCTCCGACCTCGCGACGCTCGACGGGAGGAGCTCCCGCTACTTCGAGCACATCGTCAGCTTCCCCTTCGTCCCCGGCCACGAGGTCGTCGGCGAGCTCGAGAGCGGCGAGCGCGTCGTGCTCGAGCCGGTGCTCGGCTGCGTCGCGCGCGGGATCGACCCGCCGTGCCCGGCGTGCGGGCGCGGGATGCTCGGCGACTGCGAGCGCATCGCCTTCGGGCACCTCGCACCCGGGCTCCAGACGGGCTACTGCGCCGACACCGGAGGTGGGTGGTCCCATGCGGGACTCGTCGCCCACGAAAGCCAGCTCCACGCGGTGCCCGACGCGTGCAGCGACGAGGACGCCGTGATGGTCGAGCCGGTCGCGTGCGCCACCCATGCGGTCTGCGACGCGAACCTCGAGGACACAGGGACGGTGGCCGTGCTCGGTGCCGGGACGCTCGGCCTCTCGCTCGTTGCCGCGCTGCGCGCGCTGTCCTCGTCCGGGCGCATCGCGACGCCCGGCGCGCTCCTCGTCGGCGCCCGATACCCGCACCAACGCCGGCTCGCCACGGACCTCGGCGCGACCGCCGCGCTCGCGCCCGACCAGCTCACCCGGGCGGTCCGCCGGAGGAGCGGATCCCTGTCGGTGGCCGACCCCCGGCCCGGGCGCGCGACCGGACCCTTGTCCGGCGGCGCCGACGTCGTCTTCGACTGCGTGGGCTCGGCCGGCTCCATCGCGCAGTGCCTCGAGATGGTGCGTCCGCGGGGCCGGGTGGTGCTGGTGGGCATGCCCGGACGAGTGCAGGTCGACCTCGCCCCCCTGTGGCAGCGCGAGATCAGGCTGGCGGGGGCGTACGCCTACGGCACCGAGACCCTCCGCGCGGGCGAGCGGGTCCGGACCTTCGATCTCGCCTTCGAAGTCGTCGCCGCGCACGGATTGGGGCGGCTCGTCTCGGCGACCTACCCGATCGACCGCTTCGAAGAGGCCGTCCAGCACGCCGGGGCGGCAGGCCGAAGGGGCGCCGTGAAGGTCGCGTTCGACCTTCGTCGCGCCAACGAACGACGCACCGGCCGCGCGAGCCGGCCGACCACAGGAGGCACGCCATGACGCCCCGTCCAGGGCTCGTCCTGGAGGTGGACCGCTCCACCCCCCCGACCCTCTTCTGGCACGGCGAACGCTTCGTCCTCGAGCGGCTCCCCGAGGGGAGCCGGATCATCTACGCGCCCGAACCGCTGGCGGCGCTCGAGGACCCGGTCGCGGCGATCCGCCACGCGCTGCTCCACCCGCTCGACCGCGACCCGTTGCCGTCCCTGCTCAGTCCGGGCATGCGTCTCACCATCTGCTTCGACGACGTCTCGCTCCCGCTTCCCCCGATGCAGGCGCCCGACGTCCGCCAGCTCGTCATCGAGCAAGTGCTCGACATGGCCGCGGAGGCGGGCGTCGACGACGTCGTCCTCGTAGCGGCGCTCGCGCTCCACCGGCGCATGACCGAGGCCGAGCTGCGGCACGCGCTCGGCGACCGGGTCTACGACGCGTTCGCGCCGCACGGACTGCTCACCCAGCACGACGCAGAGGATCCCGGGAACCTGCTCCACCTCGGGACCACCGACAAGGGCGAGGAGGTCGAGCTCAACAAGCGCGCGGCGACGAGCGACCTCCTCGTCTACGTCAACATCAACCTCGTCGCAATGGACGGCGGTCACAAGAGCGTGGCGACCGGGCTCGCCAGCTATCGGAGCCTCCGCCACCACCACAACCCCAAGACGATGGTGCACAGCCGGTCGTTCATGGACGCGCCAGCCTCCGAGCTCCATTCGTCGAACTGGCGCATGGGCCGCCTCATCGCCGACAGCGGGGTCAAGATCTTCCAGATCGAGACGACGCTCAACACCGACACCTTCCCGTCGCAGTTCGGGTTCCTCCAGCGGCGGGAGTGGGAGTGGAACCTTCGCGACCGCGCGACCTACGTCGCCACCGCCGCGGCACTCGACCGGACTCCGCCGCGCATCGCACGACAGATCTTCCACTCGATCCGCGCGCCGCACGCGCTCGTCTCGGTCCAGGCCGGGGAGGTCGAGGCCGTCCATGCCCTGACCACCGCCAACGTCTGGAAGCAGCAGGGAGTGGAGGTCGAGGGGCAGACCGACATCCTCACGATGGGGCTCCCCTACATCTCCCCGTACAACGTGAACTCGATCATGAACCCGATCCTCGTCGCGTGCCTCGGGCTCGGCTACTTCTTCAACCTCTACCGGGGGAAGCCTCTGGTGCGGAAGGGCGGGGTCGTGATCATGCACCACCCCACGCCCTGGGAGTTCCACCCCGGGCACCATCCGAGCTACATCGACTTCTTCGAGGAGGTGCTGAGCGACACGACGGACCCTGTCGAGATCTCGAAGACCTACGAGGAGTCCTTCGCCACCGACCCTTGGTACGTGCACCTCTACCGGACCGGCCACGCCTATCACGGCGTCCACCCCTTCTACATGTGGTACTGGTGCGCGCACGCACTCGACCACCTCGGGCGCGTGATCGTGGTCGGCGGCGATCCCGCCGCCGTGCGGCGCATGGGGTTCTCCCCCGCCACGAGCCTCGACGACGCGCTCGAGATCGCCTCCGACGTCGTCGGGCGGTCGCCGAGCCTCACCCATCTCCACACGCCCCCGTTGCTCCTCGCCGACGTGCGATGAAGCCTTCCCGGTTCCCCTTCGCCAAGCCCACCTGGCCCACGGCTGTCCCGCGCCCGGCCCCCGAGCGCCACGTCGGCCTCGACTACGACCACGACTGGTCGCGGCGCTACCCCGTGCGTCTCGCCCGCGCGATCGTCCTCGACAACGTGACGCGGCCCGCCGCGCGCCTTGTCGCCACCACGACGGTGCGCGGCACCGAGCACCTCCGCCACGTCACCGCCCCGGTGATCTTCGCCGCGAACCACGCGAGCCACCTCGACACGCCGATCCTCCTCACGTCGCTTCCCGTCCGGTTCCGCCACCGCACCGTGGTGGCGGCGGCGGCCGACTACTTCTTCGACCGGCACTGGAAGGCGGTGCTCTGGTCGTTCTCGCTCGCGGCCATCCCCATCGAGCGGGCCCGGGTGAACCGGCGCTCCGCGGACGTCGCGTCCGACCTGCTCGGGAACGGGTGGAACCTCGTCATCTTCCCCGAGGGCGGCCGGTCCCCGGACGGGTGGGGCCAGCCGTTCAGCCCGGCGAGCGCCGCCTACCTCTCGCGGCGCACCGGGCGGCCGGTGGTGCCGGTCCATCTGAGCGGCACCCGGCACGTCCTGCCCAAGTCCGGTGAGCCGCGCCTCCCCCGCCGCTCACCGGTCTCGGTGCTCTTCGGCATGCCCCTCTCTCCCGACGACGGAGAGGACGCCCGCAAGTTCAGTGTCCGAATCGAGCGGGCGGTCGCCGTGGCCGCCGACGAGGCGTCGAGCGACTGGTGGCAAGCCCGCACGCGCCATGCCCGGGAGGAGACCCCGTCGCTCCGCGGACCCGAGGCGAGCGGCTGGCTGAGGTCCTGGGCCCTCGACCCGCGGCCAGAGGCCGGGCGCGACACCTGGCCGCGCGTCTGAGCAGCTACACATTCGGGCGTGTCCCTGAGCGACGGTCCGACGCTCGACCTCACCGTGGTGGTCCCCTACTTCAATCCGGGGGACCGCGTCCGGGAGACCGTCAACGAGCTCGTGCGCACGCTCTCGGACTCGGGCGCGAGCTTCGAGGTGATCGCCGTCTCCGACGGGTCGACCGACGGCAGCGAGCAGGCGCTCGCGGACCTCCCCGGCGACGTCGTGCGCACGGTCCGGCTCCAGCACAACCGCGGCAAGGGCGAGGCGCTCCGCGTCGGGTTCACGATGGGGCGCGGGCGGTTCCTCGGGTTCATCGACGCCGACGGCGACCTCCCACCCGACCAGATCGCGATGCTCGCCGCCATCACGCACGACGCCGAGGTTCCTGCGCCCGACGTGGTGCTGGGGTCCAAGCGGCATCCGGCGTCCCAGGTCGTCTACCCGCCGTTGCGCCGGGTCTACTCGTGGGTCTGGCAGCAGCTCGTCCTCGCGCTCTTCGGCCTCCACGTGCGCGACACGCAAACCGGCCTCAAGCTCGTGCGGCGCGAGGTCCTCGCCGACGTGCTCCCGCGCATGCTCGAGAAGCGGTTCGCGTTCGACCTCGAGCTCCTCGTCGTGGCGGACAAGCTCGGGTACGGGCGCTTCGTCGAGGTGCCCGTGCGCATCCGCCAACGATTCGGCAGCACCGTGTCGGTGCGTGCCGTGGCCGGCATGCTCGTGGACCTCTTCGCGATCTTCTACCGGCTGCGCATCTCCGGCTCCTACGACCTGCCACGGGCGCGCAGGCCCTGACGCCCGCTGCCGGCGCGAAGGGTCCACGGACGCACCGCTGCGAGGCGCTCGGTGCGCAGCGCCTCCTCCTCGGCGTCGTCGAGCGGCTCGAGCGGTCGGCCGGTCGCCCACGAGAGGAGGAGGTCGGCGAGCGCGGGGTTGCGTGCGAGCACCGGCCCGTGGAGGTAGGTGCCGACGACGTGCCCGGACCGCGTGCCCTCGGTGCCGTCGCCGTTCCCGACGCCGACGACGACCCGAGCGAGCGGCGGCGCGTCCGGGCCCCGGGTGGTGAGGCCGCCATGGTTCTCGAACCCGGTGAGGGGCGCGAGCGCCGGGTCGAGGGGCTCGGCCAGGACCTCCCCGACGGGGCGCGGGCCCGGCCCCTTGGCGGTGGCGACGTCGAGGAGACCGACGCCGGGGAGCAACCTCCCGTCCGACGCTGCGAAGCTGCGACCGACGATCTGGTAGCCGGCACACACCGCGAGCACCGGGACCCCGCGCGCGACCTGCGCCTCGAGGACGCTGTCGGCACGGAGCCGCTCGGCCGACGCCGTCTGGGCGGCGTCCTCCCCGCCGCCGAGGCAGTAGAGGTCGCCCGCGGGCAGCCGTGCGTCCGACCTCGCCTCGACGAGGTCCGCGTCCATGCCGCGCCAGCGGGCGCGTTGGACGAGAACGACCCCGTTCCCCCCGTCCCCGTAGGTACCGAGCAGGTCCGGGTGGACGACGACGACGGTGAGGCTCACGACCCTCTCCCCGACGCACGCGCCCGCAGGTCGGTGAACGCGGTGTAGTTGCCGACGAACTCGACCTCGCGCGCCGAGCCGTTGCGGGGCGGCGCGCCCGATGACGGTGCGCCGGTCGAGAGCCAGGCGGCGCGCACCGCCGCAACCTCGTCTCGGATCGTCCGGTGCGCGACCTCCGCGTAGTGCAGGCGGACCGCCAGGTCTCGGCAACGCTCGCCGGTCGCGACCACCGTCCTTCCCCGAAGGCGCTCGAACGGCACGTCCCAGAGCCAGGACGGGTCCCTGCCGTCCGCGACCCTCGCGTTGATCCCGACGACGACCGGGCCCTCCCCCGGGCAAAGGACGTCGAGCAGCTCGCGCCAGCCCGCCGGGTTCTTGGCGAGCATGACGCGTGCGTTGCACCCGCCGACCTCGACCACCGCGAACCTGCCGGCGACCTCGTCGACCGACGCGATCCGTTCGAGCGATGTGGTCCATCCCACACCCATGGCCGCCGCGGCGGCCGCGGCCATCGCGGCGTTGGCACGATTGAACCGACCGGGCAGCGCGAGGGTGAGCGTCAACCGGGTGCCGTCGGCGAGCACCACCTGGTCGCCCTCGAGAGAGACGTCGAGCCGCGGCCTCGCGAATCCGCAGCGGCACGCCCACCCGGCGCCGGGACCCGCCACGAACTCGATGCGCCCCTCGCACGCCGGACAACCGACGGCGTCCTCGCGCCACGACAGCCCCGCACCGACCCACACCCGAGCGGCGGCGGCGCACGCCGCCCACGTGACGAGCGGGTCGTCGGCGTTCGCCACGACCGCGGTCCCCGGCGACGCCGCCAGCGCACGCCGCCACTTGTTCGCCACCATGCGGACCTCGTTGGTCCGGTCGAGCTGGTCGCGCGACAGGTTGAGGAGCACCGTGACGTCGGGCCCGAGCGTCCCGACGAGCTGTGGCAGGTACCCCTCGTCGACCTCCAGGACGGCCGGCGCCCCCGGCGGTGCCGAGGCGAGCGCCGTGACGTGGCCGGTGGGCATGTTCGAGCCGGTGGCGTTGGTGGCCGCGCGCCCGAGCGCACCCTCGATCGCGACGGCCAGGAGTCGCGTCGTCGTGGTCTTGCCGTTGGTGCCGCTCACGAGCGCTACCGTGCGCCCCGCACTGAGATGCTCCAACAGCCCCGGGTCGATGGCGAGACCCGCGTGACCACCCGCCACGCTCCCGCTGCCCGCGCCGAAGCGACGGGAGAGCGCATTGACCAGGCGCGTCGCTGCGACGGCGGCGCGTACCCGGGCGGGATGCGCGCGCGTGGTCACGTGCGCCAGCCGGGGGGGTAGGTCCGAGCGAGCTCCTCGGCGCTCGGGCGGCGTCGCATCCTCCCTTCTGGCGGGAGGAGCGCCGAGATCGCCGACATCACCACGGCGGTGTCCGCCTTGGCGTCGTCGAGTCCGAGGACGATCGGCCTCCCGACGCGCACCCGGACGGTCGGCGGGTGCAGGACTGCGGTCACGTCGGGCACCCGAGCGCTTCGCGGCCACACCGCCTCGGTTCCCCACAGTCCCACCGGGACGACCGGTGCGCCCGTGGACGCGGCGAGGCGTGCCGTGCCCGTCTTGGCGTGCAGGACCGGGTCGAAGAACTCGGTGCCCCGCGGGATCGTGCCCTGCGGCAGGACGATCACCACCTCCCCCGCGCGCAACGCCGCCTCGGCACGGTCCAGCGCCGCGCGCGACGCCGCCCCGTCCGAGCGGTCGACCGGGATGCCGCCGATCGCGCGCGTGGCCCACCCGACGAGCGGCGCGTCGAACAGCTCCTTCTTGGCGAGGAACCGCACCGGTCGACCGAGCCGTGCGGCGACGAGGGCGAGGGCCGCGACGTCGAAGTAGCTCCGATGGTTCGCGGCGACGAGGGCCGGCCCCCTGCGGGGGACGTGCTCGAGACCGCCCAGGTCGAAACGCGCATAGGGGAACATCTCGGGCCGGATCCACGGCGCGACCAGGTGGTAGGGCTCGAGGCCGAGCAGGGACGGCACGCCGGGCGGGCGGTCCCAGTGCTCCACCGGCCAGCGCCGCACTGCCGCCACCGCGGCGAGCGTCGGGTCGGGGTTCACGCAGTGGGGGTGCCCCACGCTCGCGAGGAGCGGGAGGTCGAAGGCGCTGTCAGAGCAGGCGTGGCTCGCCGCGAGGGCCACCCCCGCGGCGCGCGCCCAGGCACGCACGGCCACGAGCTTCCCGACGCTCCACACGAACGCGCCGTCGAGACGACCGGTGTACCGGCCGTCACGTACCTCGTAGCGGGTGCCCACGACGTCGTCGAATCCCAGTGCCTCGGCGAACGGAGCGATCATGTCGACGGGCGTCGTCGTCGTGAGGACGAGGCGATGGCCAGCACGCCGGTACTCGGCCAGGATGCCCGGTGCATAGGGCGCGACCAGCTCGACGAGGCCGGGCACGGCCCCGCGTCCCGCCGCGCGGACCGCCGATTGCGCCCACCCCCGTGCAGCGAACGCGGCTGCGCGGGCCAGCGCCATCGCCGGCACGTTCTCGCCGAACCGGTCGTAGACGGCGTAGAAGAGGGAATTGCCCGGCAACGCCCTGGCGATCCCGGCAGCTTCGAGCGCCGCGTGCAGCACCTGGCCGCTCGCCCGCCGTAGCAGGGTCCGGTCGAGGTCGACGAAGACCGCTCGTGTCGAGGCGATCCCGGGCACGCCGGGAGGTTACCGACCCCGGGGCGGCCTGGCCCACCCTCGGTGCACCGCCCGGCCTGATCGCGCCCCGGACGCGACGAAGGGACCGCCGGGGGGGTGGCGGTCCCTTCGCATGACCAGACAGGATCGGAGGGGGGGATTTCCGGTTTCCTTGAGGTCTGCGTCCATTCTGCGGGATCGGGCTCGATCTGTCAATGCGCTTTATGAGATGTTTATGATCTTGTTTTCAGATAGCCTCCATCGCATCGCGGCACCCGACCCCGTCCGATCCCCGCTCCGGCCCCGTTGCCGGCAGCGACCGTCCGAGGAGCAACGGCACATGGATCTCCGCCACCTCCAGGCCATCGTCGGCATCGCGGACACGGGCAGTTTCTCCGCGGCCGCCGCCGCGCTCGGCACGGTCCAGTCCAACGTCTCCGCGCACGTCGCCCGGCTCGAGCGTGAGCTCGAGGTCGCCCTCGTCGACCGCGCCTCGGGCCGGCTCACCGAAGAGGGCGAGGTGGTCGTCTCCCGGGCGAGGCGCATGATCGCCGAGCTCGATGCGATGGTCGCCGACGTGGTGGCGATGCGCCAGGAAGTCCGCGGCCGCGTACGCCTCGGGATGATCGGCACGACGGGTCGGTGGCTGGTCCCCCGCCTGTTCGACGCCCTTCGCGCCCGCCACCCCCAGATCCGGCTCACGGTCACCGACGGCACGAACACGACGCTCGAGGTCCAACTCGCCTCCGGCCAGCTGGACCTCGCCGCGGTCACGCTCCCGGTCCACAACGACGAGCTCACCACCTTCGCCCTCTTCGACGAGGACCTCGTCCTCGTGGTGCGCGCCACCGACCCGCTCGCTCGGCGCGACGCCCCGCTCCCCCTCGACGCCCTCGCGGGGATCGAGCTGCTGCTGCCCGCGCCCGGGACCGCACTGCGCGACGAGATGGACGCGGCGGCGCGGGCCGCCGGGGTCGAACTGCGACCGTCGATGGAGCTCGACGGGCTGCGCATGATCGCGTCGCTCACCTTCGACGGCCACGGCCCGTCCATCCTCCCGGCGACCGCCGTCCCGGCCCACCTGCGCCGCGAGTTCCGGCTCCTCCGCATCGCCGGGCTGCCTCCCCGGCGCGTCGGGGTCGCGCTGCCGCTCCGCGGCGCTCCCTCCGCCCCCACGCGGGTGGTCATCGAGCTCCTTCACGCGATCGTGCAGGACCCGTCGGTCGCCCCGGCAGGGCTCCACCGCGCCACGGCCCCACCGACCGCCCCCGCACCCCATTAGGGTCGGGCAGATGGATGGCCCCGTCGACGGCGACGTGCTCGCCGAGGTCACCGACGCCGCGCTCGGTGCCGCCGCGACCGCGGGTGCGTCGCACGCGGCGGTCCGGATCGAACGTGTCCGGACGCAGATCGTCGTGCTGCGCGACGGCCGCCTCGAGACCGCCATCGACGACACCGAGGTCGGCTGCGGCGTGCAGCTCGTCCGATCGGGGTCGTTCGGCTTCGCCGGCAGCGTCGCAGTTGGCGCGGCGCCGGCGGCCGCGCTCGTGCGCGACGCCGTCGAGGCCGCCCGGATCACGCGACCGGCGCGATCGAGGGGGGTCACCCTCGCCGACGAGCCGGCGCACGGGCGCGTGGAGTGGTCGTCGCCGTTCGTCCGTGACCCCGTGGAGGTGCCGCTCTCCGAGAAGGTCGAGCTGCTGGCCGACTGGAGCGGCCGCCTGATGGCGGCGCCGGGCATCGACCACGTGACCGCGTACGTCATGGCCGTGCGCGAGGAGAAGTACTTCGCGGACCTGTCGGGCACCGTCGTACTGCAGCGGCGGGTGCGCATCCATCCCCAGATCGAGGCGCTCTCGGTCACCGACGACGGGGACTTCGAAGAGATGCGCACCGTCGCACCCCCCGTCGGCCGCGGGTGGGAGTACGTGGGCGGCGACGGCTGGGACTTCGACGCCGAGCTCGCCCAGCTGCCGGTGCTCCTCGCCGAGAAGCTCGGCGCCCCGTCTGTCGACGCCGGGACCTACGATCTCGTCGTCGACCCGACCAACCTGTGGCTCACGATCCACGAGTCGATCGGTCATGCCACCGAGCTCGACAGGGCGATGGGCTACGAGGCTGCCTTCGCGGGCACGTCGTTCGCCACCCCCGACCGGCTCGGGTCGCTGCGCTACGGCTCCGAGGTGATGCACGTCGTGGGCGACCGCACGACCGAGCACGGCCTCGCGACGGTGGCCGTCGACGACGAGGGCGTCGCCGCCCAGTCCTTCGACATCGTGCGCGACGGCATCCTCACCGGCTATCAGCTCGACCGCGCGATCGCCTCGTCCCAGGGAATCGGGAGGTCGAACGGGTGCGCGTTCGCCGACTCGCCCCTCCACGTCCCAATCCAGCGCATGGCGAACGTGTCGCTCCAGCCCGCGGCCGGGGACGGCCCCTCCACCGAGGAGCTCATCTCGGGCGTCGACCGCGGCATCTACATCGTCGGCGACAAGAGCTGGTCGATCGACATGCAGCGCTACAACTTCCAGTTCACCGGGCAGCGGTTCTACGCCGTGCGCGACGGGCGGCTCGCCGGTCAGGTGCGCGACGTCGCCTACCAGGCGACGACCACCGAATTCTGGGGCGCGATGGAAGCGGTCGGCGGCGCGTCCACGTACCTCCTCGCCGGCGCCTTCAACTGCGGGAAGGGCCAGCCGGAGCAGGTCGCGGCGGTCAGTCACGGGTGCCCGTCGGTCCTGGTGAGGGGCGTGCGGGTGCTCAACACCCGAAGGGAGGCCGGACGGTGAGCGCGACCGGGCTCGCCCATCCGGCCGACGTCTCCGAGCAGGTGCTCGCGGCCGCCGACCGGCCGTGCATCGCAATCGTGGAGGACACGCACGAGGTCGATGTCCGGTTCGCGAACAACACGGTCACCACCGACGGCGTGCGGACCGACCGAAGGGTGACCGCGATCCTCGCCGAGCCGGCCGGCTCGCCGGCCCAGCCCGGCAGGGCCGGCGTGGCACGCCGCAGCGGGAAGATCGACGTCGAGGCCCTCGTGGGCGAGGCCGCGGCCGCGATCGGGCCGGCGGACGACGCGGCACCGCTCGTCGAGGGCGGCGCGGACCGCGCCTTCGGCGACGACGCTGCGGTCACCGGACTCGAGCGTCTGGCGTCGATCGTGAGCGGCCTTGCCGGAGCGTTCGCGCGCGCCGAGGCGTCACGGACCGTCCTGTCGGGGTTCGCCGAACACCGGGTGACGACCACCTATCTCGCCACCTCGACCGGCCTGCGCCGTCGCCACGTCCAGCCAACCGGCGCGCTGCAGGTCGTCGGCCGGAGGGACGGCGCCTCGGCCTGGGCGGGTGTCGGCACTCCCGATTTCCTGGACGTGGAGCTGGACTCCCTCGAAGAGACCGTGCGACGCGGGCTCGGTTGGGCGTCGCGCCACGTGGACGTCGATCCGGGGCGCCATGAGGTCGTCCTCCCACCGAGCGCGGTCGCCGACCTCATGATGTTCCTGGTCGAGGCCGCCAGCGGCCGGGAGTCCGAGGACGGCCGGACCGTCTTTTCGAGGGCGGGGGGCGGTACCCGCCTCGGCGAGAGCCTGACCCCGCTCCCCTTCGACCTGTGGAGCGATCCCGCTGAGCCCCGGCTCGAGTGCGAGCCCTTCCTCGCGACCAGCGCTTCCTCAGCGGACGTCTCGGTGTTCGACAACGGGCTCGAGCTCGGGCGGACCGAGTGGCTGGGCCAGGGACGCCTGGCGCGTCTCCGGTACCACCGCGCCGGCGCCCGGCGGTCCGACGCGACGCCCGGCGCACCGATCGACAACCTGCTCCTCGGGCTCCCCGGAGCGACCGGGACCCTCGAGGACCTGGTCGCCACGACCGAACGGGGGCTGCTCCTCACGTGCCTGTGGTACATCCGGGAGGTCGACCCGAGGACCCTCCTCCTCACCGGGCTCACCCGCGACGGCGTCTACGTGGTCGAGGACGGCAAGGTCACGGGCGCAACCAGCAATTTCCGCTTCAACGAGAGCCCGGTCGACGTGCTGGCGCGGGCCACCCACGTGTCCGAGCCCGTGCGCACCTACGGACGGGAAGGCGGGACGTGGATGAACCGCACGGCGATGCCGGCGCTGCGGGTCCCCGACTGGAACATGTCGACGGCCAGCCAGGCGGTCTGAGCGTCTCGTCCGGCGCGTGCCTGCTCGAGGTGGAAACCTGCCGCGGGGACGCCGGCCGCGGCCCCGGGGGCGTCGCGGCATTGCCTGGCGGTAGCGTCCAGGCGGTGACCGGCCGTTCCCCACGAATCGCCTCGGGCGCGGACGACGCGGAGGGCGCTGACGACGGCCACGCCGACCACGCCGGCCACGCCGGCCTGCTGGCTGCGGTGCACCGCCGGTGGGAGGAGGAAGTCCTGCCGGCCCTCGTCGAGTACGCCAGGATCCCCTGCCTCTCGCCGGACTTCGACGAGCGCTGGGAGGAGCGCGGTCACCTTGCGGCGGCCGCCTCGTTGCTCCGGTCATGGGCGGCCGGGCGCGCGATCGGAGGGGTCACGGCCGAGGTGCTCGGCGGTGCGGGACGCACGCCCCTCATCCTCGTCGACGCGCCCGCAACGGGCAGCTCGTCCGGCCCCGTCCTCGTGTACGGGCACCTCGACAAGCAGCCGCCCCTCGGCGCGTGGCGCGACGGCCTCGGACCGTTCACGCCGGTCCGGGAGGGCGACCGCCTCTACGGGAGGGGCACCGGAGACGACGGCTACGCGATCTTCGCCGCGATGACGGCGATCGAGCTGCTGGACACGGCAGCCCTGCCGCGCCCGCGCGTCGTCGTCCTGGTCGAGGCCAGCGAGGAGAGCGGCAGCCCCGACCTCCCCGCGCACCTCGCCGACGTCGCTGGCCGGCTCGGTCACCCGGACCTCGTCGTGTGCCTGGACTCGGGGTGCCTCAGCTACGACCGCCTGTGGCTCACCTCCTCGCTCCGGGGGAACCTGGTGGCCTCGGTGTCGGTCGAGGTGCTGACCGAGGGGGTGCACAGTGGCAGCGCCGGCGGCATCGTGCCCACATCCTTCCGGCTGCTCCGGGTCCTGCTCGACCGTCTCGAGGACCCCGTCACCGGCGAGGTCAAGCTGGCGGCACTGCACCCCTGCGCAGAGGTCCCGCCGTCGAGCCCCCCGCCCGGATGGCACGCCGGGGCCGTCTTCCCGGTCGTCGAAGGTCTCGAGCTCGAGGGGGCCTCGGACGGCGAACGACTCGAGCGCCGGGCCTGGAGGCCATCGCTCGCGGTCACCGGCATGGACGGGATCCCCGCGGTGCGCGACGGCGGGAACGTCCTGCGCCCGTTCACCACGGCGAAGATCTCCCTCAGGCTTCCTCCCACGGTCGATGCCGAATCGGCCAAGGATGCCGTGGAGGCCGCGTTGGTGGCCGATCCCCCGGCGGGGGCGCGGGTCCGGGTGCGCTTCGACGCCCCGGCGACAGGCTGGGCCGCACCCCCGCTCGAGAGCTGGGTCGCCGAGGCGTTCGCCCAGGCCTCCGAGGAGCTGTTCGGCGAAGCGCCAGGGGAGCTCGGAGAAGGAGGGACGATCCCGTTCCTCGCCATGCTCGGCGAGCGCTACCCGGGCGTGCCTCTGGTCGCGACCGGGGTCCTCGGGCCGGGGAGCAACGCACATGGTCCGAACGAGTTCCTCCACCTGCCCATGGCCGAAGCCGTCACCGTCGCGACGGCCCGCCTGATCCGAGCGGCGGAAGCTCGGTCGTCCGCCGGACGGGGCCTGGCGTGACACCGACCGCCGTCGACCCCCCGCGCGCGGCGGCGCGCGAGGCCGTCGCCCGCGCGCTGGCCGAAGACGTCCTCCCGCTCGGCGACCTGACCGCGTCACTCGTCGAGGAGTCCCGGCGCGCCGAGACGGCGATCGTCGCCCGGGCGCGCGGCGTCGTGGCGGGACGGCTGTGCGCGCTCGAGGCCTTCGCCCAGGTGGACCGCGACGTCGAGGTGGACTGGCGTGCCGCCGACGGGTCCGTAGTGGAACCAGGCTCGGTCGTCGCACAGGTTCGCGGCCCCCTGCGGTCGATCCTCACCGCGGAGCGGACCGCGCTCAACTTCGTGTGCCACCTCTCCGGGGTCGCGACGGCGACGCGCCAGGTCGTCGAGGCGGTCGCCAAGGCCAATCCGTCGGCACGGGTGCTCGACACGCGCAAGACCCTGCCAGGCCTGCGCGCCCTCCAGAAGGCCGCGGTCCGCGCCGGGGGCGGCCACAACCATCGCGGATCGCTGTCGGACGGGGTGCTCGTGAAGGACAACCACCTCGGCGCGCTTTCGATCGCCGAGGCGGTCGCCCGGGCACGCGACCGGTTCCCCATGCGGATGATCGAAGTCGAGTGCGACCGGCCCGAACAGGCGATGGATGCGGCGGCGGCGGGCGCCCACGTCGTGATGCTCGACAACATGACGCCCGACGAGGTGGCGAGCACCGTCGGCATGCTGCGCGCGGCGGGAACCGACGTCCTCGTCGAAGTTTCCGGAGGGCTCACGGAGGCGAGCGCGCCCCGGTTCGCCGCGGCGGGCGCCGACCTGCTCTCGCTCGGGACGCTGACCCATTCGGTCAGGGCACTCGACCTCGGGCTGGACCTCGGCGGGCGATGACCGAACTCGGTGCCGCGCCGCAGGCCGGCGGTCTTCGACGGCAGCTCGGTGTCGACCAGCTGCTCGCAATCGAGCGCGCGGCGACGGAGGTCGTCGACCCTGTCTCGAGACTGTGGCACGAGCTGGTCTTGTCCGCCGACATGACCCTGTCGGCCAGGTCACTCGACAGTGTGCTCCGCGACGCTCTCGAGAAGATCGGCCGTCTCCTGTCGGTCAACAGCGTCGCGATCCTCCTGGCGAACGAAGAGGGCGACGAGCTGATGGTCCGCGCCGCCGTCGGGCTCAGCGAGGAGCTGTCGATCGGGATCGGGATCCACGCCGGACAGGGCATGTCCGGACAGGTGCTCGCCACCCGCGCCCCCCTCGTCATCGGGGACCTCACGACGATCCACGTCGTCAATCCGGTGCTGCGCCAGAGCGGCCTCCGGTCGGTGGCCGCAGTCCCGATGCTGAGCGGCGACCACCCGATCGGGGTGATGTGGGCTGCGAGCTATGAGGAAGACCGCTTCGGCGCCGGCGACGCGGAGCTCTTGCAGGTGGTGGCGGACCGTCTCGCCGCCGCGCTCGACCGCCTTCGCATCTTCGAGCGCGAGCGGGCGGCACGACGCGACGCGGAGCGTCTCGCCGACCGGATCACTCGGATCCAGTACGCGACCGCAGAGCTCGCCGCGGCGCACTCGACCGAAGAAGCCGCCGACGCCCTCGTCCGGGTCCTCGAGCCATCGCCGGGCTTCTGGCGGGGGGTGTGGCTCGCCAAGGGGGACGACCTCGAGCTCACGGCCGCGTCCGGACAGCCGCCGGCGGGGTGGGAGCGCGCCGTCACACGAGGCGGGAGCTCGCCGCTCGCCACCGCCGTACGAAGTGGCCAGCCCATCTACGGCGTCTCCACCGACGGCGGCAACGAGCACGACGGGAACGGGGAGGGAAGCTGGGCGGTGCTGCCCATCGTCACGCGCAGCGGCGCAGCCGGCGCGCTCGCGCTCGTCGCCGGAAGCCCCGATTGGTTCACCACCGACGAGCGGCTCCTCCTCACCCTGGTCCTCGGACAGGCGGCGCAGGCCTTCGACCGCGCGCAGCTGGCCGAGTCGGAGCGGCTCGCGGCCGAGCGCGCGAGCTTCTTCGCGCGCGCCGCACAGGTGCTCGCCGAAGCCGACGATCTCACTGCGACCCTCGACCGGCTCGGCGACCTCGCGGTCGCGACCATCGGCGAGATCTGTCTGATCGACGTGGTCGGTGAAGACGGGGAGCTCGTGCGCATGGTGGCGACGCACCGGGACCCCGGGTTCCAGCCGCTCGTCGCGCGGCTCCGCACCGAGTTCCCCCCCGATCCCGCAGGACACCACCCTGCCGTCCGGGCCATCATCTCGGGGCAGGCGACGTGGTCAGAGGAGATGCCCGAGGAGTTCCTCCGCGCGACGACCGTGAGCGACGAGCACTTCGAGGTGGTCAAAGCCCTCGGGTTCCGGTCGTACCTCACGGTCCCGCTCGTCGCGTCCACACGGGTCGTGGGGTCCGTCACCTGCGTCTCGACCAGCCATCGGTTCCGGCCCGACGACATGGCCTTCGCCCAGGAGCTCGCGCGCCACGTCGCATCGGTCGTGGACAACGCCCGGCGCTACGAGTCGGCGTTCCGCACCTCCCAGATCCTCCAGTCGAGCCTCCTCCCCGCGCAGCTTCCCCACGTCGACCGGGTGAACGTCGAAACGCGGTACCTCACGGCGAACCGCGGCCTCGAAGTCGGCGGCGACTTCTACGACGTCCTCGCGCTGCCGAACGGCCAGGTCCTGTTCATGGTCGGCGACGTGGCAGGCCATGACCGGGGGGCGGCAGCCCAGATGGGACACCTCCGCAGCGCGGCGCGGGCCCTTGCCGGGCAGACGCCAACGCCGACGCGCCTCGTCTCGGCGCTTCGTGCCGCGTGGGGACTGCTCGGGTTCGAACGGATCGCAACCGCCGTCGTGGGAGTGCTCGACCCGGCTTCGGGCGAGCTCTCGGTCTCCTCTGCTGGCCATTATCCACCCCTCCTGGTCACCGGGTCCGCCGCCACCTTTCTGCCGATCGTGCCGGGTCCGCCGCTCGGCATGGACGCGCCTCCCGCGGACGAGTGGCACGGCACGCTCGGGGCGACGCATGTGCTGCTCGGCTTCACCGACGGCGCGATCGACGAGCGCGGCGCAGGAAGCGAAGCGAGCATGGAGCACCTGTCCCTCGTCGCCGCCCGCGGCGAGTTGAGTCCGGCGGCCGTCTGTGACCGGGTCGTCGCCGCGATCAGCGCGGAGCGTCGTGACGACGTCGCCCTGATCGCGCTCGCCCTCGAACGCCGCTGACCTCCGACGCCGGGGACAGCGCCCTGCCCCGAGCGCGACTACGAGCGCAGGCCGGACCGCGGCGAGCTCGGCCGACAGCCACGGGGCGCACGCGCGGACCTCGGCGGCCGAGGGCTTCTTGTGGATCCCCACGCTTCCTCGGCGCTCGGACTTGAAGTGCTTCCCCGCGTTGGTGAGGTATGCCTCGTCGTCCCCGATCCCCGCGTCGTGCATCGCGTCGCGGAGCAACCTTCCGGCTGGGCCCACGAGCGGCGAACCTTCGAGGTCCTCGCGGTCCCCGGGCTGCTCGCCGACGAGGAAGAGCCGTGCCGCGCTCGGCGCCGGGACCGCCCCGGCGCGGCTACGTGCGGGCGTCGGAGAACACCTCGAGGGCCGTCTTGCAGAAGGCGGGAAGGTCGTCGGACTTTCGGCTCGTGACGAGGACGTTGGGCCCTGACGTGCTGACGTGCACCTGCTCGTCGACCCACGTCCCCCCCGCGTTGCGGATGTCGGTCTGCAGGCTCGGCCACGACGTGAGGTTGCGGCCGGCGGCCGGCGGCCGGCGACCGGCGGCCGGCGACCGGCGGCCGGCGCCAGGCGACCGGCGAGGATCAGACCGACGCGGCGGCGTCGCGCACGCGGTCCACCAAGGCCGCGACCGGTCCGAGGACGACGTTTCCTGGCGGAGTATCCGGGGCGTGCGGGTGGGGGTGCGTCGGCGCCGCGTCCTTCGCCTTCACGTAGCGTTGCCCCAGCTCCGCGCGCTGGTCCGCCGGCACGGCGCCCACGAGCATCATGAACGCGCTCTCCTCCTCGGCCTTCGCGTGCTCCAGCACCGCCGACTTCAAGGTGGCGAGCTCGAGGGCGAACTCGGGGCTCTGCGCGTCGATCTTCTCCATCTTGGCGAGTTGCTCCTCGGCCTCGGACTGCTCGGCGATCCGCGAGTCCGCGACCTGATCGCCGCCCGGCAACTGCCGTAGCGCGGGATAGACGACGATCTCCTCGGCGACCTCGTGACGTACGAGATCGTTCGTGAGCTTCCAGAAGAGCTCGCCTCGCGTCGACGCGTCTGCCGAGGAGAGCTCGTCGAGGCGCCGCTCGACGAGTCGATGGTCTTCTTCGAGCAGCCGGACGACGTCGTCGACCGGCGCGTCGGTGGACATGGCTCGCTCCTTCCCGCCGTGAACCGGACCGTGGGAACACCTACCCGTTCCCGGTGCCCCCGGAACGAGCCGGCGCACAGCGTGCGTGCCACCGTTACGCCCAGATGGACGACGGGTACCAACCTGTCGCCGCACCGGGCGGGCCGGAACGGCGGGGAGGAGTGCCGGATGACGGTGGAGGCGCTGGAGCGCCCTCTCGACGAGGTACCGCACCTCGAGGTCACGTTCCGCCGCACGGGACGTCTGTGTGTCCTCACGTTGCGAGGCGACCTCCAGACGGGTTCCGTGGGGGTGCTCGAGGCGCAGATCGACCGCCTCGGACGGACGCCCTGTCACCGGGTGGTCGTCGACCTGCACGAGGTGGACGCCATCGACGCAACCGGGGCACGGGTGTTGATCGGGCTCCGCCACTACGTCCACGGCCGCGGTGGGACGCTGACCACGCTCGGCGCCAGGGCGCTGGTCTCCGGCGTCCTCGCCGCCGAGGAGGCGCGGAGCTGGTGAGCCGCGACGAGTCGCCGAGGACCTTGACGACGCACGAGCGTGCCGTCCTCGAGCAGGACAACGCCGAACCTGCAGAGGGCGTCGTGGCGACCGACGCTCTCGGGGTCGACGCACCCGACGCCGAGCTCGACGAGGAGGGCAACACGAGAACCCCACCGGGGGCTCCGAGCCCTGGACACGGCGGTCAGCCAGCGAGTCGATGGCCGGCCGCGAGCGCGGCGTCGGTCACGCCGATGCCACGGTCGGACCACTCGGCCGCCTCCCTGACGGAGAAGCCTGCCCATTGCCACTCAAGCGCGTCGCGCTACCCGCCGGTCGCCTCTGCGAACCTGCCGCTCCGCGGTTCCAGGGCCGCCCGGAAGCCCGCCCGCCTCGATAGGGTGGCCGCCCCGGACGTGCGAGGAGGCAACGTGAGCGCGACAACGCAGGTGACCGAGGCCGACGCGACGATCCAGACCGACGACGGCCCGATGCCGGTCCACGTCGCCGTCCCGGCGGGCACCGCGAAAGATGCGGTGGTCGTCGTCCAGGAGGCGTTCGGCGTCACCGCGCACATCGAGGACGTGACGCGACGGTTCGCCAGAGCGGGCTGGCACGCCGTCGCACCGGCGCTCTTCCACCGAGAGGGGTCCCCGGTCCTCGGCTACGACGAGCGGGACAGGGCGATGCCGATCATGGGCACCCTCACGGCTGGGGGCCTCACCTCCGACCTGCTGGCCACCTTCGCCGGCCTCGACGCGTCGGGCTTCGGCGCCGAGCGCACGGCCGTGGTCGGCTTCTGCATGGGCGGGACCGTGGCGTTCTACGCCGCGACGCTGCGGCCCCTCGCCGCCGCGGTGACCTTCTACGGCGGCGGGGTGACGACGGGGAGGTTCGGCTTCCCGCCGCTGGTGGACCTCGCCTCGTCCCTCGCCACGCCCTGGCTCGGGCTCTACGGCGACGAGGACCAGAGCATCCCGGTGGCCGACGTGGAGCTGCTGCGCGAGCAGGCCGCCAAGGCGCCGGTCGAGACCGAGATCGTCCGCTACGCCGGTGCCGGGCACGGCTTCCACTGCGACGACCGTCCCGCGGCATTCGCGCCCGACGCGGCTGCCGACGCCTGGCGCCGGACCCTCGGGTGGCTCGTGGGCCACACGGGCGCGCAGTCGCCCGTCGGATGAGGCGCGCCGGGCGCTGACGCCCTGCGAACAGTCCGCGAGCGGCCCGGCGCGGGACACGTGCTCAGCTGCGCGGCACGACCCTCCACGGCAGGTCCCGGTCCGTCCGGGGTTCGCCCGGGAGTCCCAGCACCCGCTCGCCGAGGATGTTGCGCATCACCTCCGACGTCCCGCCCTCGATCGAGTTCGCCCTGGCCCGGAGGAACCACCGACGGACGTCGAACGAGGAGACGATCAGCTCGGAGGGCCGGGTCATCGGGTAGTCGGACGCGTAGAGCATCCCGTCGGCGCCCATGAGGTCGACGCAGAGCTCCATCGTGCGCTTGTTGTCCTCTGCGTACGCCAACTTCGCGACCGAGCCCTCCGGCCCCGGCGTCCCGGCGCGCCGGTTGTGGACGGCGCGCAGGTTGGTGAGCCTCGCGACTTCCTGGGCCACCCACCGCTGCACGAGGCGGTCGCGCAGCACGAGCGCATGCGGTGAGCGGTCGTCCTGCCAGCGCTCGCGCCACAGGCGCACCGCCTCGGCGATCGGCCCCGTGCCACGGGCCGAGACGTTGCCCCCGATGGCCACGCGCTCGTTCATGAGCGTCGTCAACGCGACGCGCCACCCCTCGCCTACCCCGCCGAGACGCGCGGTCTCGGGCATGCGGACGTCGGTGAAGAACACCTCGTTGAACTCCGCCTCACCGGTGAGCTGGTAGAGAGGCCGCACGTCGACGCCGGGCGCCCGCATGTCCACGAGGAAGCAGGTGATCCCCGCGTGCTTCGGGACGTCGGGGTCCGTGCGAGCGAGGATCAGGCCGAGGTCGGCGAGATGCGCGACCGTGGTCCAGACCTTCTGCCCGTTCAGCACCCACTCGTCGCCGTCGCGCTCGGCCCTCGTCGCGAGGCTCGCCACGTCCGAGCCCGCGCCCGGCTCGCTGAAGAGCTGGCACCAGATCTCCTCGCCGGTGAAGAGCGGCCGGAGGTACCGGTCGAGCTGCGCGTCGGTTCCGTGGGTGAGGAGGGTCGGCGCCACCATGCCGTAGCCGATGACGTTGCGGTAGGCCGGAAAGGGGGCGCCCGCGTCGCGCAGGCGGGCGAGCACCCGTTGGTGGAGCGACGGCGCCAGCCCCAACCCGCCGCGGCCCTTTGGATGGTGCACCCATGCGAGCCCCTGGTCGAACTGGGCGCCGAGGAAGACCTCGGGAGGGGTCGAGGTGGGAGGGAACTCGGCAACAAGGGCGTCGACGAGGTCGTCGACCGCCTCGTCGCCGAGCGCCCGGTCGTGAGCGGTCTGCCCGGTCGCCTCCGTCGCCATCAGCCCGTCTCCTCTCCCTCGCCGGCGCCGACCTCGCGCCGCTCGCCAGGGGCAGCTTCGCGCAGCTCGCGCCTTGCGATGACGTGGACGTCGATGCCCCGTTCCGCTGCAGCCCGAAGCACCTTCTTCACGACGGACCCGTGCATGAGCTCCTCGAAGCGGCTCCGCTCCGTCGCTCCGACAACGATCTGGGTGACTTGGAGCTCGGCGGCCACCCTCACCACCGTCGCCGCGGGGTCGTCCCCGTCCACCTCGAGCCACCTCGCGCCGACGTCCTCGGCGAGGCCGCGGAGCGCCTCGAGCGGGCCGCCCGCCGACCCGCCCACCCGCTCGGCGTCGCGCACGTGGATGATGACGAGCTCTCCCTTCGCGCGCTGGGCCATGCGTGCCGCGCGCCGCACCACCGCGTCGCTCCCAGGCGCGTCCGTCGCCGCGACCAGGAACCGCTCGGTCGTGTCCCAGACCGCCTGTGGCTGGTGACCCTCGAGGAAGTGGAGCAGCTCCTCCTCCGTCTCGTCGGCGACGAAGCGCAATGCGAGCTCGCGCAGCGCAACGAGGTTCTCGGTGCGGAAGAAGCCGTTCAGTGCGGCGGCGACCTTGTCCTGCGGGTAGATGTTCCCATGCAGCATTCGGCGACGGAGCTGATCGGCGGACGAGTCGATGAGCTCCAACTGGTCCGCACGGCGCACCACCCAGTCCGGAACCCGCTCGCGGATCCTGGCCCCGGTGATGGATTCGACGGCGTCCGCGACGCTCTCCAGGTGCTGGATGTTGACGGTGCTGACCACCGCGATCCCGGCGTCGAGAAGATCAAGGACGTCTTCCCACCGCTTCTCGTGGCGTCCCGATCCGGGCACGTTCGTGTGGGCGAGCTCGTCGACGAGTGCGACCTCCGGCCTTCGCCGGAGAACCGCGTCGAGATCCATCTCGGTGAAGTGCGACCCGCGGTAGAGGACCTGCTTGCGCGGGACGATCTCGAGGTCACGGATCTGGTCCTGCGTCCTCGGCCTGCCGTGGGTCTCGACGAAGCCGACGACGACGTCGGTGCCGCGCTCGTGCCGGCGCCACCCTTCGTCGAGCATGGCGACGGTCTTGCCGACGCCAGCGACCGCCCCGATGTAGATCCGGAATCGTCCCGCCGGTCGGACCGCCTGCGCGGACTCCTCGTCGACCGCGACCGGGTCGTTCACGGCCGGCAATTCTGCCGGATTCGGGTGGCGCCGCGCGCCGATGCTCGTACACTCCGACCGGAGGGAGGTCGGCAGGCGCGATGAAGCGGTGGCTGCTCGGCGCACTCGTGGCGTTCGCAGGGATCGGGATCCTCGGCGCGGTCATGGTCCCCTTGCGGGCGCACGTGTCGCTCGCCACCCCGGCCCTCGTCCTGGTGGTCCCAGTCGTCGCGGGCGTCGCCGTCGGCGGCCTCGGGAGCGGCGTCTTGGCGGTCGCGGCCGGGTTCATCACCTACGACGTGCTCTTCATCCCCCCCTACGGCACGCTGACGGTGGGTGCCGCGCAGAACTGGACGGCCCTCGCCGTCTACGCAGTCGTCATGCTGATCGTGGCGAGGATCTTCGCCTTCCTCGGCAGGGCGCGGCTCGACGCCAGACGGGACGCGGACGCGACCCGCCGCCTCTACGAGCTCTCCGACCTGCTCATCGGGGACCAGCCGGTCACCGGAGTCCTCCAGGTCATCGCCGGGACCCTGCACCAGGCGTTCGGTGCGGACTGGGCGGCGGTCCTCATCCCCGACGCCGAGCACGGCGACCGCCTGGTCGTGGCGGCAACCGCTGGCGACCTGCCTGCAGGGGACCTCGGCGCGCTCGCGCCCGCCGGCGGGCGTCCGGAGCGGCTGCAGGCAGGGGCCGCGGCGCGAACGCGAGCCGACAGAGTGGTGAGGATCGCGCTCGTCGCACGTGGGAGGCCGGTCGGTCTCGTGGCCATGGCCGGCACCGCGCTCGACCACCACGAGCTCGAGCTGGTGCGGACCTACGCCAATCAGGCAGCGCTCGCGCTCGAGGCGAGCCAGCTGAGAGAGCAGGCACTCCGGGCCGAGCTTCTCGAGCAGGTGGACGCCCTGCGCGCGTCGCTCATCGGCGCGGTCTCCCACGACCTGCGCACGCCCCTCGCCTCGGTGAAGACCGCGGTCAGCGCGCTTCGCCGCGGCGAGGGGGGGAATTCGCTCGGCGACCGCGACCGTGAGGAGCTTCTCGCGCTCATCGAGGACCGCTCGGACGCGCTCGACCGTCTCGTCGCCAACCTCCTCGACATGACTCGGATCCGGTCGGGAGCCTTCGAGCTCCGCCGGGCCATCACGCCCGTCCCCGACGTCGTCGAAGGAGGGGTGCGGGCGAGCGCCGTCCCGGCGGGATCGGTGACCGTCGATCTGCCGGCGGACCTCCCGCCGGTCGACGTCGACGTCGTGCTCATGGAGCAGGTCCTCGCGAACCTCCTCGACAACGCGGCCCGCCACTCCCCCGACGGCGAGCCCGTGCGGATCGCGGCGACCGCATCCGGCGACGTCGTCGAGCTCTCGGTGAGCGACCGGGGTCCCGGCGTGCCCGCAGGCGAGCGCGAGCGCGTGTTCGAGATGTTCAGCCGCGTCGGCGCTCAGGGGCGCGCAGGGCTCGGACTCGCCATCGCGAAGGCGTTCGTCGAGGCGCACGGCCAGACGATCCACGTCGAGGAGGCGCCGGGCGGCGGCGCGCGCTTCGTGATCACGCTGCCGGCCGCCCCCGTCCCGGTTGAGGTCTGAGCCGCGATGGCCCGGATCCTCGTCGTCGACGACGACCGGTCCCTCCTGCGCGCCCTGGAGATCGCTCTCGGCGCGAGAGGGCACGAGGTGGTGACGGCGCGCACCGCGGCCGACGGCATCGCGCAGGTGTCGCTCACGTCCCCAGACGTGGTCGTCTTGGACCTCGGGCTCCCGGACATGGACGGCGTGGAGGTGGTCCGCAGGGTCCGCACGTGGACGCAGGTGCCCGTGATCGTCCTCTCGGCGGCTGCGTCGGAGGCCACCAAGGTCACCGCCCTCGACGCCGGTGCCGACGACTACGTCACCAAACCCTTCGGCATGGCAGAGCTCGAGGCACGACTCCGCGTGGCGCTGCGCCGCCACGCGGAGTTCGAGACGGACGCCCCGACGACCATCGTCGTCGGCAACCTCGAGGTCGACCTCGTGCACCACATGGCGCGCCTCGGGAATAAGGACCTCGAGCTCACGGGCCGGGAGTTCGATCTGCTCGCCTACCTCGCCCGCCACGCAGGCAAGGTCTGCACGCACCAGATGATCCTGCGCGATGTGTGGGGTTCCGCCTACGGCGCCGAGGCCCACTACCTGCGCGTCTACGCGCACCGGCTCCGCCGGAAGCTCGGTGCCGCCGGTGAGATGCTGCGCACCCAGCCCGGCATCGGCTACCAACTCGTCGACGTCTCCGCCTGGTCGCTGGCGTCGGACTCGCTCCCGTCGGACTCGCTCCCGTCGGACGCAACCGCGACCCCCATCCCCGGACTCAAGCCCGGGGATGGGGAGAACCGGTAGCGCGGGTTGAGAAGCAGCAACGTGCCGCGCTGATCGATGACGGTGCCGTCCACCTCCATGGTGGCACCTGGTGCCACGCCGGCGATCGCGTCCCGGCCCAGCCACCGAACGACGATCTCGCCGGTGCCGTCGGCGAGGTAGGCGTCGAGGGTGCCACCGGCGCCCAACCGCGATTCGTCGGAACCCTCACGACCGCGGTGCGCGACGATGGCACGCACCACGCCGGTGAGCACGGCGCGGTGGCGAGCCTCGGCATCCGCCACCCTTCGGACGATCGGCCGGCCCGCCCAGGAGGTCGCGTCGTCGGGGAGCCAGCCGGTCACAGACGCCTCCTCGCGGGCCGGCCGATCACCGCTCGCCGGACTCGGCGGGTCATCGGAACCCCGCCAGCGCCTCGTTGAGCTGGAGGACGACGATGTAGGGCGACCCGAGGAACCCGAGCTGGGCGGGATGGGTCTCCTTCGTGATCAGCTGACGGAGCCGCGCCGGAGAGACACCGGTGGCCTTCGACACCATCGGGATCTGCGCGAGCGCGTCGGCGGGCGTGATGTTCGGGTCGACGCCGCTCCCCGAGCTCGTGACGAGGTCGCTCGTCGGGATGACCCCCACCTTGTGCCACGCGACCACGAGCGCATGGACGTCGTGCACGAGGACCGTCGAGCGCGGGCCGAGGTTGGACGCGGCGCTGTTTCCCGCCTTCCCGTTCGCGATAAGCGGGTTGTCGGCGTCCGGACGCCCGTGGAACCACTGGGGGTCGAGGATCGACGTCGTCGAGTAGCCGTTCCAGCTCTGGCCGATGAGTGTCGAGCCGTTCGCGCTGATCGAGCCGTCCGCCTGGCGGTGGAAGAACAACTGCGCGACTCCGGTGCCGGCAAGGGCGTAGGCGAATCCGAAGATTGCGGTCATGACGACGATCGCCGCGAGGGACCGCCGAAGGTTCAGGAGCATGCCGCTCATGGTTCGGCTCCTCTCAGTACCAGTGAACGGCGGTGAGGAAGAGGTCGATCACCTTGATGCCGATGAACGGCACGATGATGCCTCCCACGCCGTAGATCCAGACGTTGCGCCGCAGGATCGCCTGAGCGCCGCTCGGCCGCCACTTCACGCCGCGCAGGGCGAGCGGGATCAGCGCGATGATCACCAACGCGTTGAAGATGACCGCGGCGAGCACCGCGGAAGTCGGGTTGTGCAGCTTCATGATGTTGAGCTTTGTGAGCTGCGGGTAGGTCGCCACGAAGAGCGCCGGGATGATGGCGAAGTACTTTGCGACGTCGTTGGCGATCGAAAAGGTCGTCAGTGAGCCTCTGGTGATGAGAAGCTGCTTGCCGATCTCGACGATTGTGATGAGCTTCGTCGGGTTCGAGTCGAGGTCGACCATGTTGCCGGCTTCCTTCGCCGCGGTCGTCCCCGTGTTCATCGCCACGCCGACGTCGGCCTGTGCGAGCGCGGGCGCGTCGTTGGTGCCGTCCCCGGTCATGGCGACGAGCCTGCCGCCCTCCTGCTCCGCCCTGATGAGGTCGAGCTTCGCTTCGGGGGTCGCCTCGGCCAGGAAGTCGTCGACGCCTGCCTCCTGGGCGATCGCCGCAGCGGTCAGTGGGTTGTCCCCGGTGATCATCACCGTTCGGATCCCTGCTGCCCGCATCTCGCCGAAGCGCTCCCGGATGCCGGCCTTCACCACGTCCTTGAGCTCGATGACGCCGAGGACGTCCGAACCCTCGGCAACGACGAGTGGAGTGGCGCCCTGGCGCGCGATCTCCTCGACGATGTCGTCGAGCCCATCGGGCACGGTGCCACCGTGGTCGACGACCCATCGGCGGATGGCCTCGGCAGCACCCTTGCGGATCTGACGCCCGTCGATGTCGAGCCCCGACATTCGCGTGGTGGCGGAGAACGGGACGAACTCGTGCGTCCCCGTGAGCTCGCGCTCGCGGATACCGAACCGCTCCTTTGCCAAGACGACGATCGAGCGGCCCTCCGGCGTCTCGTCGGCGAGGGACGCCAGCTGCGCGGCGTCGGCGACCTCCTGCTCGGTGTGACCGCCCGCGGGGTAGAAGGCGGCCGCCATCCGGTTCCCGAGGGTGATCGTGCCGGTCTTGTCCAAGAGCAGCGTCTGGACGTCGCCCGCGGCCTCGACGGCGCGCCCGCTCATCGCCAGGACGTTGCGTTGCACGAGCCTGTCCATGCCGGCGATGCCGATCGCCGAGAGCAGCGCGCCGATCGTCGTCGGGATCAGGCACACGAGGAGCGAGACGAGAATCACCACCGAGACGGTCGTCCCGGCGTAGTGACCGAACGGCTCGAGCACCACGACCACGGGCAGAAAGACGATGGTGAGCACCGCCAGCAGGATCGTCAACGCGATTTCGTTCGGCGTCTTGTGCCGCGACGCGCCCTCGACCAGCTGGATCATCCTGTCCATGAAGGTCTTACCGCGCTCGGCGGTGATCCTCACGACGATCCGGTCGGACAGGACTTTCGTGCCCCCGGTCACCGCGGAGCGGTCGCCGCCCGACTCACGGATCACCGGGGCGGACTCGCCGGTGATGGCCGACTCGTCGACCGAGGCGACCCCCTCGACGATCTCGCCGTCCGACGGGATGACGTCGCCGGCCTCGCAGACGACGTGGTCACCCTTCGCCAACTCGGAAGCCGGAATCCTGACTTCGACGTCGCTCGCGTCGAGCCGCCGCGCCTCGGTCTCAGAGCGCATGCGGCGCAGGTTGTCCGCCTGCGCTTTTCCGCGACCCTCGGCCATCGCTTCGGCGAAGTTGGCGAAGACCACGGTGAGGAACAGCCACGCAGTGATCGACCACGAGAACAGCGTCGGGTGGGCGACCGACTCGACGAGGGTCACGACCGTGCCCACCAGCACGACGAACATGACCGGGTTCTTGACCTGGACGCGCGGGTCGAGCTTCCTTACGGCCTCGACGGACGCATACCGGAGGATCTCGCGGTCGAACAGTCCGCGCTGGCCCGCGACGCCTCGCGGCGCCTGCCCGGACGCCGGAGAGACCCCAGAGGGCGGAGAGACGAGGGGGGACGTCGAGATGTCGGTCATCGGAGCACCGCCCACAGATGCGAGTGGATGAGGCCCGTGCCGATGTGCGACAGCATCGGCACGACGGAATAGAAGCGGTGGCTCAACGCTGTCGCGATCGGCCCGAGTGCGATGGCCGGGAAGAACGTGAGGCCGCCCACGATAATGATCACCCCGATGAGGAGCCCGACGTACATCGTGTTGTCGGTGCGGAACGTCCCTGCGGAGGCGGGGACGACATTCTTGGCCGCCAGCGCCCCGGCCAATGCCAGGCTGGGAACGATGATGGCGAAGCGGCCGAGCAGCATGGCGATCGACCCGACGACGTTGTAGAAGGCGTGGTTCCCTGTCAGCCCGGCCATGGCCGAACCGTTGTTGTTCCCCTGGGAGGTGAACGCGTAGAGGACCTCGCTGAACCCGTGCGGCCCGCCGTTGAGCGGTCCCGCCCGCCCGGCATGGATCGACACTGCAATCCCGGTGAGCACGAGAACCGTCACCGGCATGACCAGGATCCCGAACCCCGCGAGCTTCACCTCCCGTGCCTGGATCTTCTTCCCGAGGTACTCGGGCGTTCGCCCGACCATCAGTCCGCCGATGAAGACCGCCACGATCGCGAACAACAAGATCGTGTAGAGGCCGCTCCCGACGCCGCCGGGCGTCACCTCCCCGAGCATCATGCCCGTGAGAGGGCCGAAGCCCCCCATGGCGTTGTAGGAGTCGGTGGCGCTGTCGACCGCGCCGTCCGAGGTCTGCGTCATCGAGACGTTGAACAGCGCGCTCGTCGTGTCGCCGAAGCGGACGTCCTTGCCCTCCATGTTGCCCGCGGGCTGGGCGCCGATCCCGGCAGCAGCGACCGCGGGGTTGGGCTGGTGTTCGGCGTACGCGGTGAAGGCGACCCACGCGCCGAAGATGATCACCATGGCGGCGAGGAGCGCTGCCCCGTGCCGCACGCTCTTCGCCATCTTCCCGAAGGTGTACGTGAGGGCGAAAGGAATCGAGAGGGTGAGCCAGATGTAGACGAGGTTCGTGAGCGCCGTCGGGTTCTCGAAGGGATGGATCAGGTCGACGTTGAAGAACCCGCCGCCGTTGGTCCCCAGCTGCATGATCGGACCCATGAACGCGGCGGGTCCCCGGGGAATGCTCTGGGTGACCTTGTTCAGCGCGTCGTGGACGGCGACGGGTCCGGCGAGCGTCTGGACGGCGCCCTGGCTCACCATGACGATGCCGGCGACGAAGGCGATCGGCAAGAGGATGTAGAGGAGGCAGCGGGTGATGTCCACCCAGAAGTTCCCGATCGTCTCCGACTGGCGGCGGGTGAACCCGCGGACGAGGGCGATCGCCACGGCGATCCCCACCGCGGCGCTCACGAACTGCTGGACGGTGAGCACGCCGATCTGGGAGAAGTACGACAGCGTCGTCTCGCCGGCATAGTTCTGCCAGTTGGTGTTGGTGACGAACGAGACGGCCGTGTTGAAGCTGAGCGCCGGCGGTACCGCCCCGAGGTGCTGGGGATTGAGGGGTAGCGAGCCCTGCAGCCTGAGCAGCAGGTACGCGAACGCGATGAAGGCGCCGGAGAAGACGACGAGCGACCCCGCGTAGCGCCGCCACGTCTGCTCGCGCTCGGGTCCCGTGCCGAGCATGCGGTAGAGGGGGCGCTCGGCCCACGCAAGGAACTGGACGCGGCCCTCGAAGACGGCAGCCATATAGGAGCCGAGGTAGCGCCACGCGAGCCCGAGGGCGACGACCAGGACGAGGAGCGTGAGAAAGAAGTCCACCTTCGCTCGCCTCAGAACCGCTCAGGCTTGAAGAGCGCGAAGCCGATGAAGACGAACACGGCCAAGCTGACCGCGAGCAGGATGCCGTCGACGACGGTCATACGCGCTCAAGGGCCCAAATCAGGCCCAGCATGGCGGCGATGAACGCCACCGTGCCCACCACCACGAGGAAGTCGCCCATGTGGCCATTCAAGCCAGTGCCGCGTCAACAGCACGTCGACACGGGGAACCCCCGCGTCAACAATTCGTGAACGCGCCGTGACCCGCTCGCGTCAGTGGTGGCACGGCCGCTCTTCGCCCTCCTCCGTCGTGCAGTCCGTCGTCTCTAGGCTCACCAGCATGGCCGGCGGCAGGCGAAGACCCACCACGACCCCGATCGCGCGCCTGGCGCGAGCGGTCGGGGTCGTCGCCCTGGCGGCCCTGGTCGCCTGGGAGGGGTCGCTGGGGCGCTATTCGGCGGCGTCGCACGCAAGCGTCCTCGCCGTGATCGTGTCCGTGGTGCTCCTCGCGCTGGTCGCCGGTCGCAGCAGGCAACGAGCATCGAGCCGAACGTGGGCCGGCGGGATCGTTCGCATGCTGCGAGAAGCGGCGGTCTGGAGCGTGCTCATCGCCGCCACCGTCTCCTGGGACCTGGCGAGCTTCGTCGCGCAGTCGCACTCGCTCCCGACGCTCAGCCGGATCCTCGGCGCAGTCACCGACCACGACTGGGGCAGGGCGCTCGTCTTCGCCGCGTGGCTGGTGCTCGGCCTCTATCTCACCCTCGGCGAGCGGCGAGGGCCGGTCGCCCGGGCCGCTGGCGAGGGCCCGCCCCGTGAAAGACCCTCCACGGGGGGGCCGTGACCGTCGGGGCCGCGGTGTGGGCGGGCATCGGCGCGGCCTGGCTCGTCTGGCTCGTGGCGTCCCGGCTGGTCCGGCCGCTCCCCGGGATCGACGCGGTGGTGAAGGCCTTCCTCGGCTCGTGGCTCGGACGGGTGCTCGCGCTCGCCGCGTGGGCCGAGGCAGGCTGGCACCTCTTCGGCCAGCGTCCATGACCCCCCGTCGACCGACGCCGGCGGCTCAGCCGTGCAGGCCGTCGAGCGCTGCCTCGATGGCCCGGTGGAACGTCGGGTACGCGTAGATCATCTGCGAGAGCTCCGCGGTCGGCACCCGGGCGTGCACGGCGAGGGCCACGAGGCCGAGCATCTCCCCGCCCATCGGTCCGACCGTCGTCGCGCCGACCAGGATCCCGCGGCGACGATCCTCGACAAGCTTGACGAAGCCGGCGTTGCCCGGCCCGTGGATCCAGCCCCTCGCTGAGCTCGCCAGGTCCGTGCACGCGACCGCGACGTCCATGCCGGCCGCACGTGCCTGCGCCTCGGTGAGCCCGACCGCGCCGACCTCCGGATCGGTGAAGGTCACCCGCGGGAGTGCGTGGTACGACGCGTCGGCCGGCTCTCTGCCCAAGATGTCCTCGGCGACGACGCGTGCCTGGTACATGGAGAGGTGCGTGAACGCCCCGATCCCGGTCACGTCCCCGATCGCCCAGACCCCCGGCTGCACCCGGCAGCGCCCGTCCACCGGGATGCCGCGGCCCTGGACGTCGACGCCCAGGGAGGCTGCGCCGAGAGCGGCGAGTGCCGGCCGTCGCCCGGTCGCCACCAAGAGGCGCTCGGCGGTCACCGCGTCGTCGGCGAGGGCGAGGGTGAACCGGCCGTCGCGGAACTCGACCCCTCCGACCTGCGCGTCGATCCGCACCTGGACGCCGTCGGCCACGAGGGCGTCGTGCACGACGGCCGATGACTCGGGTTCTTCGGCCGCGACGAGCCGGTCGGCCGCCTCCACGACGTGGACCTCGGCCCCGAAGCGCGCGAAGACCTGTGCGAGCTCGACGCCGATCGCCCCGCCCCCGAGGACGGCGAGCGACGCGGGAAGCGCGGCGCACTCGATCGCCTCCCGGTGCGTCCAGTAGGGCGTGCCCTCGAGTCCCGGCACCGGAGGCACCGCGGGCGAGGACCCGGTCGCGATCACGAGTGCCGTGGTCGGCTCGATGACCCGGTCGCCGACCCGGACCCGTGTGGGGCTCTCCACGACGCCCCAGCCGCGGACGAAGTGGCCACCCTTCTCCACGAACCGGTCGACCGCGACGGCGTCGTCCCAATCGTCGGTCGCCGACGCGACGCGACGCGCGACGGTCCCCCAGTCGGCGCGGGTCGTGGAGTCTCCGGCCATTCCCTCGATGCGCGCCGCCTCGGCGAGCATGCCGGCCGCGCGCACCATCATCTTGGAGGGGACGCACCCCCAATACGGGCACTCGCCGCCGACGAGGTTGGCGTCGATGCCCACCACCGTCATGCCCGCCTGCGCCAACCTGCCCGCGACGTCCTCGCCGCCCGGACCCATGCCGAGAACGACGGCGTCCACGCGATCGGGGAAGCCCGGCGCGTCGACGAGGAGCGAAGCGGCCTGGGCGCCCACGGCCCGGGAGTATACGACCGGGACGCGTTGGCTCCCTTGGCGCATCCACCGCGGACGGGACCGCGCGGTGAAGACTCTCGTCCGATGTCCACCGGCCCCCGAACCGTCCCCGGCGCGAGCGAGGGGGGAGCCAGTGGCGCACCGAGTGGCGCCTCGGCGACGCAGGACCGGGCGCCCATCGGTGTCCGAGCGCCGCAGGGGACCTTCCCTTGGTGCCCGATGTGCGACGGACGACTCGAACCCGAGCACGCGCACTTCCGTTGTACGGCGTGCGGTTGGCGCGACAGCTGCTGCGACTGAGCTTCGACGACTCGGCTGGTGATCTCGGGTGTCGCAGACGCGGCGCCGGCCCGGCCGGCCCCTATGCCTGGGGCACCGGCGCTGTGTGCCCGGCCAGCGAGCCGTGCTCGGTGGGGGGACGGATCCCGAGACGCGCTTCGCGCTCGAGGCGTTCGCGGCGCGCCGGGACCACGATCTCCTGGTTCCGCACGTGGACGAACCACGCCGTCATCGCAATTACGCCCTGGATCCCCATGCCCGCGAGGCCGAGGAAGATGAGGAGTCCGAGGGTGAGGTAGGCGTTGTTCGCCCTGACGGACTGCTCGCCGAGGATCCAGGTGACGAGCGCCATGATGAAGAACTCGAGGCCCCACCAGGAGCTGAACATGACGACCGCCGTTCGTGCGGTGCGGCGCTGGCCCCCCGACAGCGACCGGAGCGGCCCCGGGATCACCGCGCCGCCGATCGCGAGGAAGACGAGCATCACGCCACCCGCGACGACCCCGGGCCACCAGGTGTCCGTGTAGACGGCGAGCGTCGCGAAGGACATCGCGCACGCAAAGACCAGGGTCAGCCCGATCAGCGTCAGGTACAGCGTCCGCACCGCGTGGTCACCTCACCTTCCCACCGGTCCCTTGGACCGGGTCCCGTCCGTCAACTCGTCAACTCGTCAACTCGTCAACTCGTCGAGTCGTCGAGTCGTCGGCCCGCTCCTCGAAGGCCACAGCTTGCCCTACCCGTCGTCGCGGGGCCTACTCGGCGGGCAGTCGGCGCAGCGACCGAAGATGGCGAAGTGGCGAGGGTCGATCGTGAACCCGTAGCGCTCGGCGGCCGCCCGGCCCAACCCCTCGAACAGCTCCTCGGGCGCTTCGAACCGCCGCCCGCAGCGCTCGCAGATGAGGTGCGCGTGGGCGCTGCCCGCCAGCTGGTAGGTGGCCGGACCATGCCCGAGATGGGTGTGCACGATGACACCTAGCCGCTCGAGCTCCTCGAGGTTCCGGTAGACGGTGGACAGGTGCACCTCGGGCGCCCGCGCTTGGACGGCGGCAGCAAGGTCCTCGACCGACCGGTGGTCGCCCGAGGAGAAGAGGACCTCGAGCAGGACCCGGCGCGACGCCGTCGCACGCCCCCCGGTCGACCGGACGAGGGCCAGCACCTCTTCGACCGAGGCGGGTGAGGGTGCCGCCGGAGCCGGCGGCGAGCCGTTGACGGGGCCGGACACGGCCCCCACGATAGAGGCTGCCGGGCGCGGGTCCCCGGGGCGGCACGCTAATGCAAACGGTTCGCTTTTCGGTATGGTGTGCAGGTGCAGTTCCGCGCCACCCTCGCCTCGCTGACCCGTGCCGAGCGGCTCAAGCTCGCCGCGATGGCCGCGTGCGTGGTTGCCCTGCTGGCTTCCGGGACGGCACTCCTGCTCGCCGCAGCCCCCCACCACTTCCGGCTGAGCCGCACCGAGGTCTTCGGCATCGGAACCGGGCTGCTCGCCCTGACGCTCGGGATGCGCCACGCCTTCGACGCCGACCACATCTCGGCGATCGACAACACCACCCGGTCGTTGATGGGCAAGGGCGAGCGCCCGTTGTCGGTGGGGTTCTTCTTCTCCCTCGGGCACTCGAGCGTCGTGTTCGTGCTCGCCGTCGCGCTCGGCCTGGGTGTCCGGGCGATCGACGCGCAGGTGCGCAACGGCGCTTCCGCCCTCCACCACGTCACGGCGATCGTCGGCACGGGGGTGTCGGGCGCCTTCCTCTACGTGATCGCCGCGCTGAACGTCGTGATCCTCGTGTCGGTGGCCCGTGCGTTCGTCGGCATGCGCAAGGGCCGATACGACGAGGCCGCGCTGGAGGAGCAACTCAACCAGCGCGGACTGATGAACCGGTTCTTCGGCCCGCTGGCCCGGCGCATCGACAAGCCGTGGAAGATGTACCCGATCGGAGTGCTGTTCGGGCTCGGGTTCGACACGGCCACCGAAGTCGCCCTCCTCGTCCTCTCGGGGTCCGCCGTGGCGAACGGTCTTCCGGTGTGGGCCGTCCTCTCGCTGCCGCTCCTGTTCGCCGGAGGCATGTCGCTGTTCGACATGCTCGACGGCTGCTTCATGAACTTCGCCTACGGCTGGGCGTTCTCCCGGCCTGTGCGCAAGGTGTACTACAACCTGGTCATCACGGCCCTCTCGGTCGCCGTGGCGTTCCTGATCGGGACGATCGAGCTCCTCGGCCTGCTCAGCAGCGAGCTCGGCTTGCACGGCACGCTGTGGCGTGCGGTCGACGCCGTCAACATCAACACGGCGGGCTTCTTCATCGTGGCGCTCTTCGCGGTCACCTGGGCGGTGGCGCTCGCGGTGTGGCGCTTCGGGCGGATCGAAGACCGCTTCGCCCCGGGGCATGGGGGCGCGGACGATCAGCTCGTCACGAGCGCCACCGCGAACCCGTCGTAGCCCTTCGACCCCACCGTCTGGATCGCCGTCGCGACCAGACGCGGCTCTGCACCGAGGAGCACGAGCGCCTCACGCATGCCCGCGACCTGTGCGTCGGGATCCGGCTCCAGGATTTGACCGTGGCGCACCACGTTGTCGACGACGACGAGGGATCCCGGCCGGGTCAGCCGCAGCGCCCAGCGGACGTACTCGGGATAGCTGTCCTTGTCCGCGTCGACGAACACGAGGTCGAAGGGACCGGCGCCTTCCTGCTCGATGGACGCGAGCGAGTCGACCGCGCGCCCGACACGCAGCTCCACGACGCCCTCGACGTGCGCGCGGGCGAAATTGCCCCACGCGACCTCCGCGTGGTGGGGGTCGAGCTCCAAGGTGACGACGGTGCCGCCCTCACCGACTGCCCGCGCCATCCAGATCGTGCTGTACCCGGCGAGCGTGCCGATCTCGAGGACCCTGCGGGCGCCGAGCGCGCGCACCAGGACATGGAGGAGCATCCCCTGCGGGGCCGACACGTTGATCGGCGGCAGGCCGCCTTCCGCCGCGGCGCGCAGCGTTTCGTCGAACACCGGGTCCTCTGGAAGGAGGGTGTCGGTGAGGAAGCGGTCCACGTCGGTCCATACGTTGTCGTCCATGACCCCTTCGTAGCCGATGGGCGACCGGGTCCGCCGAATCGGGCCGCCTCATGCTCCTGCGTCGACCGGCGCGATCCGGGTCCGGTGCGCCGTCACACGACCGGGAACGCCACGCCACGCGAGCGCCACGAACGTGAGGATGACCGCGCAGCAACCCGCGACCAGTTCGAAGGGTAGCCACGGCGCGACCCCGAAGAGCGCCCCGGACGCGGCGGCTGCGACCGCGGTCGCGCCGGTCTGGCTCGCGGCGAACAGGCCCTGCACGTGGCCGTGGCGCTCGGAGGGGGTCCCCTCGCCGAGGAGCGACTGGGTCGCCGGGAGAGCGAGCGCGAAGCCGGCCGACTCCCAGATCCCGAGCACCATGAGCAGCACGACCCCGGGCACGAACGGGTAGCCGGCGCAGAATCCGAGCGTCCAGACGAGTGCGGCGATCCCGAGCCACCGCCGGTCGAAGTGGTCGGCCAGCCAGCCCGCCGGCCGCGACATGAGGGCGAAGGGCAACGCGAAGAGCGTCCAGCTGACCCCGACCTGCCACGACGCCGCGCCGAGCCGGGTCATGAGCAGCGTCCAGCACGACTCGTAGACGCCGGTCGTGAGGCCGATCGCGGCCGATGCCAGGAACGCCCCCCACACCGCCCGCGCCGCCGTGGTACGCGGGAAGGCCCAGCCACCCCGCCACTCCTCCCGGGGAGCGACGGTCGCCTCCCGCGCCGCGCCGCGCGCCGGGTCGCCGACGTCGGCGGGACGGACCGGCGGTTCCTCGCCGGCCCCGGCCGCTGCCTCGAGCACCGCCGCGTCGTGGCCCGCCCTCAGGACCGGGACCACCGCGGCCACCGAGACCACCCCGGCGGCGATGAACAACCAGCGCATGGCACCGACGCCGGCGAGGCTCCCGAGGACCGGCCCGACGGCGAGGCCTCCCAACTGTGCCCCGTAGATGCGACCGCTGGCCCGCCCGCGGTAGGCGAGCGGGACCGCGTGCGCCAGCATCGCGAGCGACGACACCATGGAGGCGCCGGCGCCCGCGCCCTGCAGGGCGCGGAACACCACGTCGAAGGCCGCCGGCCCGGGAACGAGGAAGAGCAGGCTCCCACCCGCGTACACGAGAAGACCGCCCACGAGGACGGGGAGCCTGCCCAGACGGTCCGACATCCGTCCGGCGCCGTACTGGAAGACGAACGCCGCCGCGAAGTACGCGGCCATCACCGCGCCGACGACCCCGTCGGACCCCCCGTGGTCCTTTACGTACAGGGGCAGGAGGGGGAGGATCGCCCCGGCGCCCGCCCACTCCAACGCGACGGCGAGCGACAGGGAGCGGACGAGGCCGGAGACCTCTGCGGGGAACCGGCCAGAGCCGCGGGACGCGCTCGTGCGGAGCTCGGGAGACGCGTCCATCCGTCCATCATGCCCGGCGCAGGCGCCGGCTCGACCGTCGAGGCGTCGCCTCGGTGGCGACAGACGGCCCGCGGAGAGGGGGGGTACGCTCGCACCGCCGCGCGCAGCCGCGACGAACGCCGGCATCAGGGAGGGTGCGATGAGCATCGAGACCTCGTTCCGCTACGAGCAGATCAGCCCGAAGGCGTTCGAGCATCCAGCCGACAGGGCGGCAACGTCGGCGCTTCACGCGGTCCCCCTGCTCGACAAGGTCATCAAGCGGCTCATCGATCTCGGGCACGAGAAGCGGCTCCGCCAGATGGTGCTCGGCAACGCCGTGAAGATCGGGCCCGAGCAGCTCGACGAGGTCTGGCGTCGCTACGTGCAGGCGGCGACGATCCTGGACCTGCCGTCGGTCCCCGATCTCTACGTCTACAACAAGGCCGACGTGAACGCGATGACGCTCGGCGCCAACCGGCCGATCGTCGTCATGAATTCCTCCCTGGTGGGGGGCTACACGATCGACGAGGTCCAGACGGTCCTCGCGCACGAGGCCGGGCACGTCCTCTCGGAGCACTACTACTACACGACGGCCCTGGTGCTGCTCGGCCAGTTCCTCAACGGGGCACTCCCCAAGTCCCTGCTCTTGGGACTTCCGGCCCGGGCCATCTACTACGCGCTCTTGGAATGGGCACGCGCCGCCGAGCTCTCGGCCGACCGTGCCGCCGCGCTCGTCCGAGCCGACCCGCTCGACCCGTGCCGCGTGCTGATGCGCCTCGCCGGGGGTGCCCTGGACGGGATGAACTTCGAAGCGTTCTTGAAGCAGGCGACCGAGTACCACGGCGAGGACGACCTCTTCTCGAGACATGCGCGGTTCTGGGCCGAGCTGCGGATGGACCACCCGTTCGCGGTGCGGCGCGTGAAGGAGCTCGTCGAGTGGGTCCAGGCCGGGGACTACGACCGGATCCGCGGCGGATCGTACCCGAGGAGGGGTCAGGAACCACCCCCCTCGGCGGAGTTCGACGCCGCGGTCGCCTCGTACCGCGCCAAATTCGCGTCGTTTCTGGAGCGCACCGCAGGGGACGTGCAACGACTCGGCCGCCAGTTCGGTGACTGGCTCAAGGCGCGCGCACCGGGAGCGTCCGACACCGAGGAGCCCGAGGAGAACTGACGGCGGCGATCGCTTGCGACACCCGGTGTCGCGACGAGGGCCCCGGCGGGATGCCGGGGCCCTCGTCATTGCAGGATGGATCCAAACCCTGCCCAGTAGACGAGCAGGTTCGCCATCATGAACGCGAGCGGTCCGAGGACCTCCGCGCCTTTCATGCGGTACGGACGGTGGACGTCGGGCAGTCGCCTCCTGAAGGCTCCCATCGACAGCGGCGCGCCGCAGTACAGCAACACCGAGATGAGCGTCACCAGTGTCACCAACGAGTGCCAGCTCGGGAAGGGCAGGAGGAAGACCAGCCCGAGGAGGAAGGCGACGATCAGGCTGGCCCAGGGGATGCCCCGCTTGTCGAGCTTGGTGAACGCCGCGGGGAAGTAGCGGTTCCGGCCGAGCCCGTACCCGATGCGCGACGTCGAGGTCACGTACATGTTGCCGGTTCCAGCCGGCGAGATGAACGCGTCAACTCGAAGCAAATGCGCGAGCCATGCGAACGCGGTGAGACCGGTGCCTGCGGTGCTGCCGTGCCCGGGCGCGTGTGGCACACCCGGGCACGGCCGTGCGGGATGCATGCGGTCCCCCTCGTGCCACGTCATCTCCGTGCGTAGCGGCACTCCCACACCCCGGTCGCTTCGTCCACCTGCTCGACGCCATCGGGGAGGAAGCCGCGCCTTTCGTAGTAGGCGCGGGCGCGGCCGTTGGCGGCGTACACCCAGAGCTGGGCGGGCGCGTCGCCGATCGCGTGTGCCACCAGCGCGTCCGCGAGTCCGGTCCCCCAGAGGTCGCGAGCGACGTAGAGGCTCGCGAGCTCGAGCGTCGGCGGCTCCGCCTCGCAAAGGTCGTGCGACGACCCCCAGGTCACCAGCCCGACCAGCCGAGGTGTCGTGCCGGGAAGCTCCGCGACCGCCGTCGTGCGACGGCCCTCCGACAGTCGACGGCGCCATCGTGCGGTGCGTGCTTCCACGTCGATCGCATCGAGTACGGCGTGAGGGACGATGCCGCGGTACGCGTCGACCCAGCAGGCGGTGTGGAACCGGGCGATCGACGGTGCGTCCTCGGCGATCGCTCGACGGAGCGACCACCCGCGTCCCCGGGGTATCACGCCCGTGGCGGTGCCGCCCCGTGGCCGTTGGTCGAGATGGGTTCGCCGTCCGCCCCGGACACCCCGCCGCCACCGCCGACCCCGGGCACCGGTCCTGCCGCGCTCCCGGCGGACGCGGACATGGCCGCGCCCCCAGCGAACGCGGCACGGGCCGCTTCGGCCTTCGCCGCTTCCGCCTTTCCCATCGCCTCGAGGGCAGGTGCCAGGTACCCCACGCCGGCGACGACGGTGCCGACGAGCATCATCCCCATTCCGAGGAGTCGCGTCTGCTGGAACGTCGCGAACACACCTCCCGCAGCCCCGAGCGCCACGCCCACGATCCCGACGACCGCGCCGACGCGACCGATCCTCCCCGCAGCCCTCGAGAGGACGAGCACGGCGAGCGCCCCCACGCCCAGTGCGATGCCCACGGCCCCGTGCGCGGCATAGAGCCAGATGCCCCGGGTGGGGAGGACGGCCGCGGGGCGCCGGTAGGGAACCGAGACGATGACCGCGACACCGAGCACGAGCTCGAGGACCACGACGAGCGCCAACGAGCCCCAGACCCGCTGAACGAGACCTTCCGGCAAGTTCGGTGCTGACGCAACGTGCTCCGCGTCTGCGGCGGGTCCCGACCGGCCCGCCGGCGCGAGGCGGACGAGCAGGTTGTACGTCACGACGGCGACCAAGAGGTGCATCACCGTCAGCGTGACCACCCCCGCTGCGGGCTCGCCGAGCGCGAGGAGCACCGCGTCGGGGATCCACAGTACGAGCGTCGCAGCGACCACGAAGCGGAAGTAGAGCCAGCGTGCGGCGGAGCTCAGCCGGACGAGCACGCTCCACCCGCCCGCCGCGAGGAGGACCCCCGCGACCGTGAGCGCGCCGTAGTCGGCACCCCGGAAGTGGGAGAAGTGCCGGGTGCTCGGGAACGACGAGGTGGCGACGTGCACGGCGAGCGCGTCGAGGACCACCGAGAGGACGAGCGACGCCAGGGTCGCCGTCACGAGCCGAGTCGCCGACGGCGCGGCACCCGGGCAGAGGTCCACCCGGGAGGCTCGCCAGACCCGCTCGAGGGTCCGGCGCGACGGCTGGGCGGGCGACGGTGCGCGACGTGCCCCTGTGAGGCGCTCGGGCGACATGCCCTCATTGCACCACGACGGGTCCCCCCGTCGTACGCGGCGCTCCTGTGGGAGCATCGCCCCGTGGCCGCCGACCGCGCCCGTAGCACCCTCAAGAGGAGCTACGACGTCATCGCGGAGGACTACGTCGCGCGGCTGGGGGACGAGCTCGCCTACAAACCGCTCGACCGGGCGATCCTCGCCATGCTCGCCGAGGGCGCCGGACCCGAGGCGCCCTGTGCGGACCTCGGCTGCGGCCCTGGGCACGTGACCGGCTGGCTCGCCGCCCGGGGCGTGCAAGCGGTCGGCGTAGATCTCTCGCCCGGAATGCTCGACATCGCCCGGCGCGTCCACCCTGATGTCGAATTCCGCGAGGGCGACCTCGCCGCGCTGCCGGCAGAGGGCGGGTCCTTCGCGTTCGCGGTCGCCCTCTACTCCATCATCCACCTGTCCTCGTACGAGCGCCCCCTGGCCTTTGCGGAGATCCGGCGGGTGCTGCGCCCGGGAGGAACCGCGCTGGTGGCGTTCCACCTCGGCGACGAGGTGCGCCACGTGACCGAGTGGTGGGGCTTCACGAGGTCGACGTGGACGGCTGGTACGTTCCGGCCGAACGCGTCGCGGCGGAGATGGAGGCGGCGGGCCTCTCGGTCGACGCCAGCTTGGAACGGGTCAACTATCCACAGGAGGCGCCGACTCGCCGCGCCTACCTGCTGGCGCACCGCGCGAAATGACCCCGGCCGTTGCCGGGTTCAGCCCCTACAGGAGCGGCGACGACGGTGCTGCGCCGACCCCGATGCGGTCTACCGGGTTAGGTTCCCGCCGTGGAGTTCCAGGAGGTCGTCGCGCGCCGGCGCATGGTGCGCCACTACACGAAGGAGCCCGTACCGAGGGCCGCGCTCGACGCCATCATCGCCAACCTCCAGCGCGGGCCGTCCGCCGGCTACTCCCAGGGGTTCGGCTTCCTAGTACTCGACGACGCCAGCGACATCGCGCGCTTCCGCGACGCCGCGACCCCGGCGACGGACTCCGGGAACTGGTTCGCGGCGACCTTCGACGCACCCCTCGTCGTGATCGCCTGCTCCAACAAACGCGCGCCTATCTCGAACGGTACGCGCAGCCCGACAAGGGGTTCGTCGACCGCTCGGACGCCTGGTGGCCAGCGCCCTACTGGGACATCGACACCGGATTCGCGACGCTACTGGCCCTTCTGACCGCCGTCGACCACGGTCTCGGTGCGTGCTTCTTCGGCATCCCCGTCACACGGCTCGACGCCGTGCGCGAGACGTTCGGGATCCCGCGGGAATTCCACCCGATCGGTGCGGTCACGATCGGCCATCCTGACGAGCCGGCGCGCGACCTGAGGGCGCGGAGGAAGTCCACCGCCGAGGTCGTCCACGAAGGCCGCTGGACGCGCTGAGGAGCGGGCCGCGCCGCGGGACGCCCCGGCAGACCTGTTGCGCATCGTGGCGTCACGAGGGCGCGTCCGGTCAGGACGTTGCGACCAGGATGACGACGAACGCGAGGTAGGCCGCGACGATCAGCCATCCGACTGCGCGCCCGAGCCCACGTCGCGCATACGCGATCAGAAGGACGAGTACCGTCAGGCCCGCGTACCATCCCGCGACGAATGTCACCTGGCCCGACACGCGACCCAGCCCGAGAAGGACCGAGGGGAAGAGGAAGCCGGCCGCGACATTGAGGGCGTTGGAGTTGAGGCCGGTGCTGAGGGTCGCCACCCCCCGTCCGCGCTTGGCCCAGTAGACGGCCGCGACGGCGTTCGGAAGGCTCGTGACCCCTGCGAGCACGATCCCGCCGATCACGATGCCGGGGATCGACAGGCGAACCCCTAGCTGCGCCGCTGACCGCTCCATCACCACGCTGGCCACCACCACGACGACGAGCGCCACGCCACCGATCAGCGCGTCCGACGTGCGGCCGCGCCTGGGATGGATCGTCGCGCTCAGCTCGAGCTCCTCCTCGGCGATCGCCCGGGTGAGCCACCGCCGAAGCGGCGACGGGTTCGGGCGCAGCCAGAACCGTGAACCGTCCAACGCGGCGACCAGACCGTAGGGCACGAGCACGACGAGGACGAGCAAGAGCCCGATCGCCGGCGTCACCACCCCCACGACCGTCACGACACACGCAAGGGCGACCCAGATCGCGATCACCCCCTGGAAGATCACGACGCGACGGTGCAGCCCGATCGCACCCGCGACGATGCTCCCGAGGCCGAGGAGCGCCGCGAGGTTGAAGACGTTCGAACCGATCACGACCCCGACCCCGACCTCGCCGCGGTGCTGCGTCATGGCGCTCACGGCGGACGTGATCTCCGGCGCGTCCGCTGCGAGCGCCGAGACGAGACCGAGAAGCGCCTCGGACGCACCGAAGCGGCTGCCGATCCGTTCGATGCGCGAGACGACGAGCCAGCTCGAGGCCAGGCTGACGGCTGCACTTGCGGCGAACAGGACGATCGCGACCGGCGTCGTCATCGCGGCGCTCTCGTCGCAAATCGACGAGCGGCAGCCGTCGGCCCGGGTCGCTCATGTGGAATGGTCGCCCGGTGCATGGGCTGCACGTCATCCTCCTGGTCGGCCGGCAACGTTGTGCTGTGCCGACCAGGCTTCCCGGCGCTCCGACATCACTGTAGCTGACCAGCGAACACCACCCGACTGGGCGGCACGCCCCGGGCCGGCGGTGTGGCGGCAGCAAGATCGTCACAGAACGCCAACATCGCACCCCTAGAGCCCACACCCGGCGGCCGCATGATGGGTCCATGACGACGCTGGCACAGGAGGCGACCCTCCTCTTCGAGTCGTGCACGGGAACCTGGATCTTCGACACCGCCCGCATGCGCTTCCGCAGGATCCTCAAGGGTCTCGGACGCACAGCGAGCGGCTCCCCGACCGCGTGGCGCCGCTACTACGGACTCGAGGTCAGCGCGAGCGAGTCGTTCGCCGTGGTGCTCAACCCCCAGCGGACCCGCCGGCTCCGCTCGTGGCGCCATCTCTCGCGCTGCCCCGAGTGTGCTGACGGCTCAGAAGGCGCCCGTCGCATGGAGACGCTCCGGGGCGCGATCGCCAGCTGAGCGCCGGCCGGCCCGAGCCGTGCGCCGGTCCGTGTTCGCCCGTCGGCCGCGCTAAGGGGTCGCCAACCTCTCGCGACCCCTTAGCGCGGGTCCCTTCCCATGAACGCGCCGAGCCGCTCCCAAACCGTTGCGTCGTCGGGCGCGGGCACTTCGGGACCGAAGGGCTCGCCAGCCTCCGTCCGGTAGTCCTCTCTGATCGTCGCCCTCGCGCACGCGAGTGCCGCCTCACCGAGGCCGTCGTGGAGGAGCTGTTGATTGTCCGTGGCACGCGCCAGATCCCACGCGTGAGTCGCGAGCTCCACCAAGTAGATGCCCACCAGTGCGCGCCCCGGGTATTCCTCTCCCCAGGGCATCGTCACGACACGACCCAGGGACGCGTCGTCGCTCCACGCGGCCTGCGCCTCCGCCCCGGCAGCCCGCAGGACGCCGGGTGCCTCGCGCAGGTCCACGTGCGGTGCCTCGCTCTCGCCGGCCAGCGTCTCGCCACGACCGAGCTTCGCCGCACGACGGGCTGCCAAGACGATGTGGTCCACCAGCTCGGACACGTCCATCTTCGTGCACGGCGTAGGTCGGTGGAGCTGCTCCTGGCTCACCGCGGAGATGACGGCGGCAGCCTGATCGTATGCAGCGTAGAGCTCGGGACGCAGGTCGTTGAGGGTCATCGGTGCTCCTCCCAATGGTCGAGACACTGTGGGAGCACCATAGAGGGCCGGTGTGACGTCGGGCGGTGGCCCGCGACTTGCACACGGTCGCCACGCCCGATGTCGCGCCCCGCCGGCGTCTCCTGGTCCTACGTCGCACGAGCCAGACACGGCACGCGAGCTGGAGCACGGCAAACCCGAGCAACCACGCCCCTTCGATGAGCTGCAGGATCGAGAACCGGTTCTCGGGCTGATAGAGGACATCGGTTCCCGCAGTGAAGAAGAGCCCCAGCCACGCGGCGAGGGTCGCGACCGTGGCGGGGAGCACGCGCCGCACGACACCTCCAGCGAGGACGCCGACCGCGAAGGGGACGGGCGTCCGATCGGTGAAGTCGACGCCAAGGACGTTGAATCCGGGTGAACGGACCCCGCTTATCAGCCCAGCGTCGACGAACGGCTGCAGATACCACCAAGTCACCGCCGAGCACGCCGCCGCCGCGGCGGCGACCGCGGCGCTCACGACCGAGGCCTCTAACCTCGTATGCCATGCCCCGTCACTCCGCCGAGACCCACGGTGTCACGATCGAGATCGAGCTCGGCGACATCGCGAACCAACCGGACGTAGATGCGGTGGTCAATGCCGCGAACGCGCAACTGCTGCCCGGCGGGGGTGTCGCCGGAGCCATTCACCGCGCGGCCGGCCCCGGGCTGACGGCGGAGTGCCAACCGCTCTCGCCGATTTCCCCCGGTGACGCCGTCATCACCGGTGGACACGGGCTCCCGAACCGCTATGTGCTCCACTGCCTGGGGCCGGTGTTCGGTAGGGACCGGCCCGAAGACGAGGTCCTCGGCGCCTGCTATCGCCATGCCCTCGAGCTCGCCGACTGCCACGGCGTGCGGTCGGTGGCCTTCCCCGCGATCTCGACCGGGGCGTTCGGCTATCCCGTCGAGCAGGCGGCTCCCGTCGCTCTCGGCTCGGTGGTGGAGGCGGCGGCACGGCTCGGGTCGGTGCGCATGGTCCGGTTCGTGCTCGTCGACGACGACACGCTCCGCGTTCACGCGGACGCATTGGAACACCTCCTCTCCGACTGATCTCTCGGCCGCTGCGACGGCGCGCGGCCGCACTCGGCCGTGCGCTCGGTCCCGTGCCCCCGCCGGTGACCGTCCGCCGCATGGTCCGCGACGAGGCGGCGTCCGTCGTCACGCTCGCCGGAGAGATCGGCGCGGACTTCGCAATCGGTGATCCTGAGAACACGGGCCGGGGACTCGGCACCGCATGATGGGCACCGTCGTCGCGCACCTGTGGCGGCACTACCCGGGCGCCGGTCTGGTCGTGGCGCCGGAGGCTGCGAATCGCGCCTCCCGGCGCATCCTGGAGAAGAACGAATTTCAGCTCGTCGACGTCCGACCCCTCGCCTCCGAGCCCCACGACAGGCCGATGGCCGTCTACCGCCGACGTCCCGCATCGATAAGCCCAGCGCGGCGCCGGCCATCGCGCTGACGAGCGGCCGAACACGAGGCGCGATGCGCGAGATGCTCGCGGAGCTGCAGGAGATCTCGGCGGCGTGTCCGCGCGGCTTCAGCAAGCGGCGGGGACCGTCTCGAGAACCTTCTGGAGCTCGGTCACCCACGTCTCGCGTGGCCCGTCGCAGTCGAGGTACACCTCGCGCTCGACGCACGACGGACGCTCGCCGGTGCGGGCGATCCAGTCCTGGATCGCCCGGAAACCGTCTGGAAAGCGCGCCGGCGGCCCCTTCACCACCGTCGTGGCCGCCCGCTCGATTCCAGGCATGACGACCGTCGTGATCCCGTCCTCCTCGATGGTCATTTCGTCGGGGACGGGCAGACCGACGGTCATCCGGAGGGGATGCTCCTCGTCTTCCGTGTCCTCGTAGAAGGCATAGGAGACGCCGTGGAACGCAACGCGGTGTCGTCCGAGCGCCGCATGGAGGCGCGGGTAGAGGCTCGCCGCAGTCCCATCGATCTCGCGGTGGTCGGCGAGGTCGGCGCCGAGGATCGCGACGCGCACCGGGTCCAGCCGCTTCACCGTCACTTCGTACTTGGTCATGCGTCGATCCTCCAGGTGCGCGAGCCGTGCTTCAACCCGGGCAAGTTGCTGCTCTTGGAGCTCGAGCCGTGAGTGCGCCTGCTGACGCCGAAGGCGAAGGATGGCCCGGAGCTGCTCGTCCGTCACATCCTCGGCCAACAGCTGCGCGATCTCCGCGAGCGGCAAGCCGAGGTCACGAAGGACGAGGATGCGGTGCAGGCGATGCAGTTGCTCGGCGCTGTAGTACCGGTAGCCGTTCTGCGGGTTCACCCTCGTCGGCCGCAGCAAGCCGATCTCGTCGTAGTGCCGGAGCGTACGCACCGACACCTGCGCCAGGCGGGCGACCGTCCCGATTCCGTACACAGTTGCCAGTGAACCAGCTCACGCAACGGGAGGGTCAAGGGTCGACTCTCGCGAGAGGGTCGAGGTCCCCGAGGACGACTCAGGACCCCAGGGCGACCACGAGCCCGCCCGCAGCGAGGGCACTCGCGACGACCACGAGACACATCGTCGCCGTGACGCGCAGCGACAGCGCCCGACCGACCATGACCATGGACGGCAAGCTGAGCGCGGGAAGGGAAATCAGCAGCGCACCGGCGACCAGCGGTGAGAAGCCGAGCCCCAGCAGTCCCACGATGACCGGGATCTCCGCTGCGGTGGGGATCACCAGCACCGTGCCGGCGGTGGCGGCTACCAGGCCTGCCAGCACGCCCCAGCTCCTGGCGGTATGACCGAACGGGAACAGCCAGCCCCTGAGCGCGCCCACCACCACGACGACGACGAAGTACTCCGGGACGAGGACCACCACGAACCTGGCGACGGCCCGCAGGTAGCGCGTCGGCGTCGCGCGGAGCGTGAGACCGGGCGGAAGATCGGTCGGATGGCCGTCGAGCCGCAGAGCCAGGTGATCCCGTTGGTCGCGGTGAAGAGTCCGTAAACGGTGTCCTGGCGCTCAGCCGGGACGAGGTCGGCGACGGCCGCGCTCATCCTCGACTCGTGAACCCGAGACCCGGCCCCCAGAGGACCGCGCCAAACCCCACGAGCACCGCGCTCGTCGAGAACGAGACGAACGGCACCGCCGAGGTGAGGACCGACAGGACGAGGAGACCGCGAAAGCCCACCCGGTCGCAGAGCATGCCGGAGCCGAGTGCAACGAGTGCGTCGACACCCATGGCGAGCGCATAGACCACGGGGCTCAACGGCTCCGCGACGACGTGGTGCACCTGCAAGTGGTAGGAGAGCACACCGAACGTGGCGAACTCCGTGAGTGACACCGCAGAGAACCCCGTGTAGAAGCGTCGGCGGCCCCCGGCATCGATACCGACACCGCGGTGATCCCGTTGCCGGCGATGGAGAGTGGCCAGTACCGGCGAGTGCAGTCGGCGAACGGTCCCCTCACCAGCCGCAGGACCGACGCCACCGCCTCACCCAGGCCCGTCACGCCGCGACGCCGGTCCGCCCGGCGCGACGTGCGCCTCGGCCCCCGACCGCTCGGGCGGTTCCCGATGCTCCGGGCACTCGGGCTCCTTCGGTGTTTCTCACACGGGCTCACGAGCAACATCGCGACAGAGCTCCCGTGCGGGCTCCCGGCCCCCGTCCTCTAGCATGTGCGGGGGAACGAGCGGCGGAGGCGGTACCGATGCCGGCGCGACGCGCACCGAGGAGCATGCGTTGGCTCGCCACGACGCTTGTCGCGGTGCTCGTCGCCCTGCTTCTCGCCAACTCCGCTGCGACCCTCTACGCCCGAATCCTGGTGTCTCGAGCCCAGGCTGCGCTCGACCACCAATGGCTCCGATCCCAGACCGACGCATCGAAGTTGCTGTCCGCTTACGTCGACCAGGAGACGGCCGAACGAGGCTTCCTCCTGACGGGGAACGCGATCTTCCTGCAGCCCTACGCTCCAGGTGCGGCGGCGGCCACGCGGCTTCAGCGCCAGTTGGCCGCTGCTCTTGCAACTGACGCGCCCGGCACCGCGCTCCTCCACCAGGTCGTCGCCGCGCACGCCGCGTGGCGTCAGCTGAGCGGCGCGCAGATCGCAGCCAAGAAGGCGGGCACTCTCTCCGACGGCCAGATCGACGCCGGTGCACTTCGCGCCAAGACGCTCTTCGACTCACTGCGGGCGAAGCTGGCGCGACTCTCGGAGCGGACCAGCTTCCTCATCCGCAGCGAGCTCCGCCACATCTCGGCTGCCCAGTCGCTGGCGGACGTCGTCACGGCCGTGACCGTCGCTCTGGCACTCTTTGCCGGGTCGTTCGCGATCCCGGTCACGCGCAGGGTGCTCACCCGACCGCTCGCCCTCCTCCTCGCGCAGCTGCAGCGAGTCGAACGTGGCGACTACCAGCGGACGGTGCGGTCGGGAGGTGCCGCCGAGCTCGTGGAGATGGCGAAGTCCGCGGACCAGATGCGCCAGAGCCTCCTCCGTCATTCCGACGAGGTCGCGCAAGCGCAGCGCACACTCACCCTCCGCGGCGAGCGCGACCGCCTCGCGGCAGACCTCCACGACCGCAGCATCCAGCGAATGTTCGCCCTCGGTCTGTCACTGAGCTCCCTCTCCAAGCGCCACCCCGAGCTCTCCCCGGACCTCGGCCCGCTCGTCGACGAGACGGACCGTGGCATACGAGAGCTGCGGGGGATCGTCTTCAACCTCACGCGCGATGACGAGACGACCCTGCGCCATGGCATCGACCAGATGGTCAGGGAGTCCGTCCGGGCGCTCGGATTCGCGCCGGAGGTCGAAGTGCGCGGACCGGTGGACCAGGTGGCCGACGAGAGCCTCGTTCAGGAATTCCTGGCCGTGCTCCGCGAGGCGTTGAGCAACGTCGCCCGCCACGCCCACGCCTCAGGCGTGCAGATCACGGTCAGTACGGACGGGGATGGCCTTCGCCTGGTGGTGTCGGACAACGGCGTGGGCCTCTCGGAGGGACCTCCGGGACACGGGATCCGAAACATGGAGGCGCGAGCGACGCGTCTGGGCGGGACCTTCGATCTGCGACCGGGCGCGGCAGGGACCGTGCTCGAGTGGGGGGTTCCCGTCGGGCGGCACAGCGGGCGGAAATGACCCGTTCGGGTAGCGGGCGCCCTACTCGAAGGGGACTCTGCGCTCAGCTGGACTTCTCGATCGATTAGTTCGGGGCAATCGTCCACGGGGTCACCGGCTTCTCGGCCAGTATCCCGACTTTCAACTTTGGCAAAACCTGGCAATCGCGTTGTAGCAAACGCACTCTTGGGGCGCCGACGGGCACGATTCTCGCAGAACGATCGTCCCCACCACCAACGACATCGAGTGATGACTGTCACTCACCGCCGGCGATCTGGGGTGCCTATCACGGTTCGAGAGTCGCCGTCATTCTGGGATACCTTGTGACTGGCGAAGTGCTGGCGCCGAAACGAAACTGACCGTGTGACCTCGGAAACTGTCGTGCTCGCTCTAGCAGATGCGACGACCTGGTCCGACTGGCTCGACAAGCATGCCGATGGTTCCGACGGCGTCTGGCTGGTGCTGGCGAAGAAGGGTACGACTGGACCCACCAGCCTGACGTACGACCAGGCTCTCGAGGAGGCGATCTGTCACGGCTGGATCGACGGCCAGCTCGCCCGAGGAGACGAGCGCACGTTCCGGCGGCGGTTCACTCCGCGACGGCCCGGCAGCGCCTGGTCTGAGCGCAACGTCGCTCTCGCTCGCCGGCTGACCGAAGACGGTCGCATGCGTCCCGCGGGCCTGGCTGCGGTGAGGCGAGCCGAGGCTGACGGCACCTGGGCGAGTGCATATGCCAGCTCGGCGACGATCGAGGTTCCCGCCGACCTCGCCGCGGCGCTGAAGGCCAACCCTGCCGCCCAGGCGATGTTCGAGCGACTGAGCAGCGCGAATCGCTACGCGGTCCTCTACCGGGTGACCATCGCCAAACGCCGTGAGACGCGCCGCAGCCGGATCGAGCGGTTCGTCACCATGCTGGCCCGAGGCGAGACGATCCACTCCCAAGGCGAGAACGCGCACAAGGCCAAGCATTAGGCCCCTGTCAGCCAAAGGCTGGTATTGGGGCGATCCGACAGCCGGCAGCGCTCGGCGGCGCTATAACGGTGGCCACGACCGGCTAGGACGCCCGACTCCTGGCGAGCGTTTGCTGCGACTCGGACAGCTTCTGGCGT
>DATLRV010000027.1:0-23594 GCA_035534455.1 Acidimicrobiales bacterium | reverse complement strand
TGGCCGTCGACGTCGGTGAAGGTGAGCTGGGCGCCGGGGTGGGGCTCTTCACGGCGCACGAGCATTCGGGTCCGTTCGGGCCACGAGGAGAGGTCGACCAGATCGGTGATCTCGGCCACCTGGCCGACCTCGCGCTCTTCGGTCCCGTCGGCAGAAATGGTGGTCTTCCAGCGGCTCTTTTCGACGCCGAGGATCACCTTGGCGAGCTCGGTCGTGAGGCTGTGGCCGCAGACGAACAAGACCCCGCGTGTTCTGGCTGCCTCCAAGAAGTCATGCGAGCAGCCGGCCGTGTCGGTGCGGCAGATGACCTCGGTCGTCTTCGGGTCGATGGGCAACTGGAAGAGGGCTTGGTCGAGGACCTTCACGTGGTCGGCGGCGGTGCCAGAGCCGGCGTTCCCCGGACGAAGCAGCCCCGCCAGGGACTCGCCGGTCGCGTCCAGGTAGGCCATGAGGGGATAGAAGCCAAAGCCGTGCTTGTAGGTGGGGGCAGCCTCTTGCTTCTCGGAGTGGCTGTCGACCAGGGTGCCGTCGATGTCGATCACGTAGAAGCCCGGGTCCATGCCTTCGGCCCACGCGCGCTTGCGGGCTCTCGCCCGCGCCGAGGCGATGCGCATGAGGGTCTCTGCGTCGATCGCCTCCAAGGTCCGCCACACCGTCGGCGCCGATGCGACCTCGCCGAACAGGGACGGCTGGTCGGCGAGTACCCGGATGTCGGTGATCGACGTCGCTCCGTCGGCGACAGCCACGGCCAAGTCGACGAGCACCTCGCCACGGTCGTGGCCGCGTCGGCGCTTCTTGGTCGCCGCCATGGCATCTGACAGCGTCTCGGTGAGACCGACATCGTCGGCCAGGTCGCAGAGCAGCCGGGCGCCTGCGTGCGCGACGACGCCCTTGGCGCCAGTGGTCACCGCGATGGACGGACGATGGCGAGTACGCTTCATCTCGGAAGTGCCCTTCTGTTGAGGGAACGTGAGCTTCGAACACCCACATTCTCCCTTGCCAGAAGGGCGTTTCCGCGTCTTTCCGCAGATCTCAGCGCGGAGTTACTGAACGGTCTCGGCTAACCGACCTCTCGAACGCGTTCTACAAGCGGGGCTACGGCCTCGCCACCGGGCCCGATGACACCGTGTTCGCGACTAACACGCTGTCGATACTGCGAGTCTCGCCGAGCGGGACCCAGACGCTGGTCACATTCGTCCACTGCCATACGTACCTCGGTGTCGAGGGCTTCGCTCCCCTGAGCCTTGCCGTGGCGCCCGACGGCACGATGTACGTCGACACGAGCGCGACAGACGGGTACTCGAACTCGGACACCATCGACGCCATCGCACCTGGCGGACAAGGCACCCTGCTTTGGCAGGCCGGGCCGCACGCGAAATCTCAAAGCACGAGGTGATTCAGAAGCCTTGCGGAGTCAAGCGACGCCGACGGGTGCACCGCCCCCTAACTCCACGCGGTTTGGCGATGTCGGATGCCCTGTAACGCCGGCTCTGCAGGGCACTGGGTCCGGGTCACTCATGAACGGCAAGCAGCTCGACGTCGTAGTCGGCGAACCGTCTGTCGACCGTGACGAGCGTGAGCCGATCTTGTTCGGCTTGTGCGATCAACATCCGGTCGAATGGGTCGGCGTGGTGCGGGGCGAGCTTTCCAGCCGCGAGGGCATGGGAAGCCGTGATCGGAAGGGTGTCGAAGTCGTTGTACTCGATGGCGTCAATGAGGTCGTCGGGTGCGTCGAGGCGTCCGGTAGCCTGCTTGATGGAGATCTCCCAGACCGAGGCCGCGGAGACGAGCACCGTCGTGTCTGGATTGGCGATGGCGGCTCGAGCGGCCACGGGGAGGGCGGGGTCGTCAGCGAGCCACCACAGGAGCACGTGGGTGTCGAGCAGCAGGTTCACGCAGACTCGCCGGCGAACGCCCTCGCGACCTCGTCGGGGAGGTCATCGAAGTTCGATCCGATCCGCACTCTTCCCCCCCAATAGCCGGGCTGGCGTGGAACCCTCGCGCGAGGAGGAACGATCCTGGCCACCACGTGACCGGCTCGGGCGATCTCTATCTCGTCGGTTTCGCCCGACTCGACGGCTGCCACAAGCCGAGAGAGGTTGGTCTTGGCGTCATGCATGTTGACTTGCATACCGCTAGTCTAGCTAGATTAGCTAACGGGGGCAATCCGGAGCCTTACACGGCGGCCGAGCGCCTGCGACCATCGTCATGCTCTACGCCCCTCGCGACCGGGCCGAGCAGGGCGTGGTCCTGGAGCTGGTGCGCGCCTCTTACGAGTTCGCCCTCGTTGGAGAACCTGGTGCGTCGCCGAGATGACGAGCATCCCTCAGAGCAAAGGAGACGCCATGTCCATCTTGGTCGTGGGACCGAACGACGGTGAGCCGTCAGGCGGGGGCCCGGTCCGCTGCCGCATCATCGAGGACGGCTCGCACACCGAGCACCGGCTGGGCCTCATCGAGGTGACGGTGCCGCCGGGCCCGGCCGGGCCGCCCCAGCATCTTCACCACGATCACGACGAGACGTTCATCGTGACCAGGGGCACGCTCATGTTCACCTCCGGGACCGACAGCATCGAGGTCGAGACCGGACCCTGCGTCACCGTCCCCGCGGGGACGCCGCACACCTTCTCGAACCCCTTCGGCGAAGCAGCCACGTTCATCTGCACGCTCACCCCCGACCTGTATGTCGAGTACTTCCGCGATCTGAGCAAACTCCCGGTCGATGACCAGGGGCACCTCGACCCCGCCGACATCGGTCGAACGATGGCGAGGTATGCGACCGAACTGATCCGGTGACTCGCAGATACCTGTGAAGCGCCCGGGAGTCGGTGAACGCGCCTTGGCCACGGCCTTGCCCGAGGTGTCTACCGCCCAGGTGTCGGGGCGTACAGTCCGCCCAGCAGCTCCATCGCCGCCGCCCGGAGGTCGCTGTCGAGCACCTCGGGCATGAGCAGCCCGTAGAGCTGCAGTCCCGCGCACAGGGCCGCCCCGATCACCCACGCCTCGAACGTCGTCGTCCCCGCTGCCGGCTCGTCGGGGTCCTGGGCTGCGTACGCGGAGAGCCGTCGGACGACGTCGTCGGCGTAGCGCTGCCGAGCGTCGTCGTTGCGCAACAGGGCGGCGAGGAACTCCAGCCACGCGGCGAACCCCCGCACATCGGCCTCCCGGTCGCTTGCCGCCATCTGGCGGCCGAATTCCCCGAGGCGCTCGAGCAACGGGCGGGAACTGTCTGCGAGCACCGGATACAAGGGGGACGGCGCCGCCTCGACGGTGGACAGAAGCAGGTCTTCCTTGCTGGAGAAGTGGCCGTAGATCGCTCCCTTGGTGACCTCCGCCGCCTGGGCGATCTGCTCGAGCGAGGTGGCGGCATAGCCGCGCTCGACGAAGAGCCGTTCGGCTTCGTCGATCAGCCGTCTCCGGGTGCGGGCCTTGGATTCGCTGCGTGACAGGCGGGCCATGCCCACAGTTTGACACTTCGTATTCCGTTGGTCATCATGTACCATCAGTATCTGAACTCGGGCGCAGGACGACGGGAGGCGGGCGATGGGTGCGCGAGCGAGGCTGAAGCAGGGAGCGGCCCGTGCGGCGCTGCAGGTCGCGCGCTGGCGGGGCGACCCCTTGGCGTCGATCCTGTCGGGCCCAGGGCGCGACCCCTACCCGGCCTACGAGCGGCTGCGGCTCCAGGCGCTCGCGAAGAGCAGGCTCGGCGTCCTCGCGACGGCCGACTACGCGACCGCCGCAGCGGTGCTGAGGGACAGCCGGTTCAGCGCGTCCCCGTCACACCAGGCCGGCTATCGGGCCCCCGTGTACGCGGAGGGGGACCCTCGGTCTGGGCTCCTCGGACCGGAGACCTCGCTGCTCACCATGGACCCGCCCGACCACACGCGCATCCGGCGGCTGGTGGCGTCGGCGTTCACCCGGCGCGCGGTCGAGATGCTGGAGCCGTTCGTGCGCGAGACGACCCGGAGGCTGCTCGACGCGGTCGACGTCCGAGCCGGCTTCGACCTCGTGGACGCCCTGGCGTTCCCGCTTCCGATCGTGGTGATCTGCCACCTCCTGGGCGTCCCCGCCGAGGACCAGGGCAAGTTCCGAGCGTGGGGGCACGACCTCGCGAAGTCCCTCGAGCCGCAGCTGACCGACGAGCCGAGCATCGCGCTCGTCCACTCGGAGCTCGCGCTCACGGCGTACCTGCGGGAGCTGATCGCGACCCGTCGCCGCCAGCCGGACACCTCGTTGCTGTCCGCGTTGGCCGTCGCGGAGGAGGAGGGGGACCGGTTGAGCGAGGCCGAGCTGGTGAGCACGGCGCTGCTCCTACTCGTCGCGGGGTTCGAGACCACGGTCAACCTGATCGCCAACGCCACCGCCGCGCTGCTCGAGGCCCCGACCGTCTGGGAACAGCTGCGCGAAGAGCCCGAGCGCTGGCCCGATGCAGTGGAGGAGCTTCTCCGTTACGACAGCCCGGTCCAGCTGACCTCGCGCATCGCAACCGAAGACGTCGAGATCGCAGGAACCGCCGTGCGCCGTGGAAGTCCCGTCGTCGTCTCGATCGGCGGGGCGAACCGCGACCCGAAGGTCTTCTCGGACCCCGACCAGCTCGTGCTCGACCGCTCGTGCGACGAGCATCATCTGTCCTTCTCGCTCGGGATCCACCATTGCCTCGGCGCGTCCCTCGCTCGGCTCGAGGCGAGGATCGCCCTCGAGGAGCTGACGTCCCGACTGGACCGTCCGTCACTCGCCGGCGAGCCCGTCCGACGCAGGCTGCTGGTCCTGCGCGGGTACGAGTCGCTCCCCCTCCGGGCATTGTCGCCGACGACGAGAGCGGCCACGAGAGCGGCCACGAGAACGGCCACGAGAACGGCGGCGCCGAACCGCCACGCCGTGTGACGACCTGCCCGCGCTGACGTGCGGGGCGCATCCCCTCGTCCCGCGGGGATGGCCCTGAGCCCGGTCCGGGGGATTCCCGATACCCCGGCGCATACGCATCCCGCATACTCGACACGAGCCGCCGGCCGTGCCGGTGGCGTCGACGCCCGGGAGGGGACACGTGATCCAGGCACAGAGCCTCACCAAGCGCTACGGGCAGAAGCTCGCGGTCGACCACCTCACCTTCGAGGTCCGGCCCGGCGTCGTGACCGGGTTCCTGGGGCCGAACGGGGCGGGCAAGTCCACCACCATGCGGATGATCATGGGGCTCGACGCGCCGACCGCCGGCGACGTCACCGTCAACGGACGCCGCTACCACGACCTGTCCTGGCCGCTCCACGAGGTGGGCGCGCTGCTCGAGGCGAAAGCGATCCACCCCGGCCGAAGCGCCCGGGCCCACCTCCAGATGCTGGCGGAGACGAACCACATCTCCCGGCGCCGCGTCGACGAGGTGCTCGATCTCGCCGGGCTGACCGCCGTCGCCGACAAGCGCGCCGGGAAGTTCTCGCTCGGTATGGGGCAGCGGCTCGGCATGGCCGCCGCGCTCCTCGGCGATCCGGGGGTGCTCCTGTTCGACGAGCCGGTGAACGGTCTCGACCCCGACGGCATCCGCTGGGTGCGGACCCTCTTGAGGGGTCTCGCACGTGAAGGGCGGACCGTCTTCGTCTCGAGCCACCTGATGAGCGAGATGGCCCTGACCGCCGACGAGGTCATCATCATCGGCAAAGGGCGCCTCATCGCCCAGCGTCCCGTCGGCGACCTGCTCGACCAGAGCGGGCAGCGCTTCGTCCGGGTCCGCTCGCCTGAACCGCAGGCGCTCGTCGCCGCCATCGCCGAGTCGGGGGCGTCGGCGATCGTCGAGGACGACGGCTCGATCTCGGTGCGGGGGCTGGACGCGCCCGCCGTCGGCGATCTCGCCGCGTCCCTGGCGGTCGCGCTCCACGAGCTCGCACCACAGACGGCGTCGCTCGAGGAGGCCTACATGGAGCTGACCGAAGACAGCGTCGAGTACCAGGGAGCCGTCGTCGCCACCAACGCAGGAGGAAGCCGATGACCACCCTCACCGCCGCGACACCGGGCGCGTCCGGAATGCTCGGACCCGCAGGCGCGCGCCGCGCGAGCCTCCCCACGGGCCGCTACGACCTCTTCGGGTTGATGCGGTCGGAGTGGACGAAGCTGCGGACGGTCCGCTCCACCGTGTGGACGCTCGGGATCACGATGGTCGTCGGCATCGGCGTCAGCGCCCTCGCCACCGCCGAGACGCGCGCCCACTGGTCGACGATGCCGCTGCCCACACGGCTCAGCTTCGACCCGACGCAGCTGAGTTTGATCCCGCTCTTCTTCTGCCAGCTCGCGATCGGCGTGCTCGGGGTGCTCGTGATGAGCGCGGAGTACGGCACCGGGACGGTCCGGGCGACCTTCGCCGCGGCGCCGCACCGGTCCAAGGTCCTGCTCGCGAAGATCACCGTGTTCGGCACCGTGGCGCTGGTCGTGTCCGAGACGACCGCGTTCCTGTCGTTCCTCGTCGGTCAGGCCATGTTGACCGCGCCGGCGCGCCATGCCACCCTCGCCACACCCAGCACCCTGCGCGCGGTGGTGTGCACCGGTCTCTACCTCTGCGTGGTCAGCCTCTTCGCGCTCGGGCTCGCGACCATCCTGCGGCACACCGCCGGCGCGGTCAGCGCCTACGTCGGGGTCCTCCTGGTGCTCCCGGTCCTCGTCCAGCCGCTCCCCCATTCCCTCCAGGAGGACGTCGTCCGCTTCCTGCCGTCCCGGATCGGCGTGGAGCTCATGACGCCGACCGCGGCGCCACCGGACGCCTTCTCGGTCTGGGTGGGATTCCTCGTCCTCTGCGTCTACGCGGTGGTCGCGCTCGGCGCCGGCGCGATGCTGCTTCGGGCGCGCGACGTCTGAGGGCGTACGGAGGGCGTACGGAGGCGCCCGGACGGGCATCTCACCCGTGTCCGCACGGGCCACGACGAAGTGAGGTGTGCCGATGGAGGGAGCGTCTGTCGTCGAACGCCGGATCCACGAGCGGGTGGAGCCCGGAAGGAGGCTCGGTCGTCACGTCCTGCACGACGCGCGGTCGCTCGACTATCCAGCGGCGACGGCACCTGCGGTCGTGAGCGTGACGCACGCCGCACGGGGGCTGCCGCTCGACCAGGGCGACATCGGATCGTGCACGGCAAACGCCCTGTGCGGCGCACTCGACTCCGCCCCTGACGACGCCAGCGGGCGGACCTACACAGAGCACCAGGCCGTCGCCCTGTACGAGAAGGAGACGGCTCTGGAGGGTGAGCCCTATCCCCCGAACGATCCCGGCGGCAGCGGGCTCATGGTGTGCAAGGCGGCCGTCGGCCTGGGTTGGATCCGCTCGTACACCCACGCCTTCGGGCTCGAGCACGCCCTGCTCGCCCTCGTGCAGCGCCCCGTCATCACCGGGGTGGACTGGTACACGAGCTTCGACACCCCCGACCCGGCCACCGGGCTCGTCGAGATCGCGCCGGGCGCGACGGTCCGCGGCGGGCACGAGCTCGTCGCCGACGGGATCGACGCGACCAACCAGCTGGTGTACCTCTGGAACAGCTGGGGGCCGGCCTGGGGGCTCGGCGGCCGCTTCTGCTGGAGCTTCTCCACGTGGGAGCGGTTGCTGGCCGCGCAGGGCGACGTCACCGTGCCCCTCGTCTGACGGCGGCAGGCGGCGCTAGACGCGGCGCTAGAGCTAGACGTCGCGCTAGACGTCGCGCCAGTAGATCACCGCAGCCTCCTCGTCCACGGCTCGGGGCACACGGCCGATCTCGCGCCAGCCGAGCCGCTCGTAGAGCGGCCGCGCCGGGTTCGACTCGAAGACGAGGTTGAACATGACCGCGTCGAACCCGGCCGCCCGGGCACGGACGATCGAGTCCTCGACGAGCCGCCGCCCGACACCCTCGCCCCGACGGTCCGCCGCGACCACGTACCCCGCGTTCGCGATGTGCGCCGCGCGCCCGGGGAAGTTGGGCTTCAGGTAGTACGCGCCGACTACCTCGTCGCCGAGGCAGCCCACCACGACGACGGGAGGGTCGATCCAGCTCGCGGCAAAACGGTCGGCGGTGAGCGGTGGCGATTCCGGGTAGCCCTCGCCGCGCTCGACTACCTCGGTGAAGATCTCGTGCAGCCGGGGTCGGTCCTTCTCGGTGGCTTCCCTGAGGACCAGCTCGCTCACGGCAGACCTCACGGCCAGATGATGGCACCCGGCGCTCCCCGTTCCCGCACGCGCGTGTCGCGCCACGAGGCGATGCCCACCATGAAGAAGCTCGACCGGCGCGCGATGCGAGCCGGCGGCGGACCGGGTGACAACCGAGTGACACCCGAGTGACATAGGTCCGGAGATGCGCCCTCCGGTTAGCCTCGTGGGCCGGTGGCACCGGGCGCGACATTCGAACGGCTCGCCCACGACCTCTACGGACGTCCACGCGGGGAGTTCACGGGCGCGCGGGACGCGCTCGCCCGTGAGGTTCGCGCGGCCGGAGACGTCGACGTCGCAACCCGGCTGCGCAGCTTGCGCAAGCCGACCGCCGCCGCGTGGCTCGCGAACATGGTCGTCCGGGCGCACCCCGCAGAGCTCGCACGTCTCGTGGAGGTCGGCAGCGACCTCAGGATGGCACAGGCTCGCTTCGACGGGGGGGCGCTCCGCCGGCTCTCGGAGGAGCGCCGCGCGGCGGTCGAGGCGCTCAGCGACGACGCCCGGCGGCTGGCCGCGGTGCACGGCGAGACTGCCAGCGACGCCACCGTTCGAGAGCTCGAGGCCACGCTCGAAGCAGCGTCCCTCGACGCCGCGGCTGCGTCCGAGTTGCGCGCCGGGAGGCTCACCAGCGCCTTGGCGTACTCGGGCATGGGGTTCCTCGAGGCCGCGGGCGTCCCGCCCACGACCCGTGCTCCAACGGTGGGGGGTCGACCGGGAGCCGACGACGCTCGATCCCGAGCGTCCGCTCGGCGGACAGGCGGTTCGACCGACGGCGGTTCGACCGACGGCACTTCGACCGACAGCGCTTCGACCGACGGCACTTCGACCGACGGCGGTTCGGCCTCGTCCCGCGCCCGACGCGAGGCGCGCGACGCCCGGCGGGTCGCCGGCAAAGCCGCGGCACAGCTCGGCTCGGCAGAGCGCGCTGCCGACAGGGCGCGGGCAGCGGTCAGGGTCGCCGAAGCGGAGCTCGCCCGGCGGCGCGACGCGCTCCACGATGCGGAGCGGGCGGTGGAGCGGGCCCGGTCCGAAATGGGTGCGGCCGAGCACGCGGCCGCTCGCGCCGAGAGAACGGTCGCGACATCGCCGATCAGGCCGTGATCGCGGCAACCATCTGTGGTGTGCCGGAACCGTCTCACGCGAGCCCCCTGCCCAGCGGCAGGGTGCACGTGAACGCCACCTCCTGATCACCGAAGAGGCGACGGAGCTCGAGGCGGCACTGCGCAGCCGCCTGTTCCGTCGAGTCGCACGCCGCCGCGAGCTGCTCGCGAGATGGTGCGCTCACCGACACGTACCCCGAGAACCGGAACGAGGCGTGGCCGTCGGCCAGCTCCTCTTCCCGTCGAACGGCGACGTCGGCTTCCCGTGCACGGCGGGCGGTGGCAAGGTAGCCACCCTTACGGCGCAGCTCCGCGTCGGCGACGTCGGCCGTCCGCGCCCGCTCCGCTGCCCGCACCGCACGGGCGGGGCCCAAGGGCTCCATCACGACCGAGACCGACCGCCGGTCGGAACCGAGCAGGAGCGGCCCGAGAAACTCCGGGCCGACGTCCACCCGTGGCCACTCGGCCACCCAGTACGTCGCGTGCCAACACCCGTCCGCCCGCAACGCGCTCCACTCGGACTCCGTGACGAGCGGCCACGGCCAGGCGACACCGCAGGGCGGGCAGTGGCGCCCGGCGGAGAACGCCCCGTCGACCGAGCGCCGCACCAACGCCGAGACCGCTCGCTCGTCGAGCACCCGCTCCACGGGGATGTCGGCAGAAGCGAGCAGCCGACGGAGCGACGCCACCTCCCTCGAAAGCAGCGCGCACGCCGCCTGCGCCCCGCCGCCCATCGAACGCATCGCCCGCGCGGCGGCGCCGGTCGTGCGGAGCTGGACCGCAAGGTGCACGTCGTGCCGGCACGTCTCCCCGCCCGCGCTTCGCAGCAGCGCGGCGTAGGAGTGGTGGGCGGGGGCGTCGGCCGGGAGCACGCTACGGGTCGACAGGTGGTCAGCCACGGCGGCGCCGTCGTCGGGCACCGTCGAGGCCACCCACTGCACTCGGTGCACCACCGAGCGCTCGCGGGCGAGGGAGCTCAGTACGGACGCCCACGACGCCACGCGCCGCTCCTTCTCGTCTCCCGAGAGGAGGGCGAAGCTGTGCCCGAGGAGCTCCAGCACCGCCGTGTAGGTCCTCGCCCGCTGGTCGTAGATGACGGCGAAGGGACGCTCGCCTTCGCTCGGGCCGAATCCGAGGACCCGCAGTCCGGAGAACGCACTGTGACGCGCGCCGCCCGGGCCTCCCCCGCCCGGCGCTCCTCTCCCCGACGCCCCAGGCCGCGACGCACCGCGACGCGAGATTCCGGGCCCGCCGTCCCCACCGACGGCGAGGGCGAGGCAGGGTGCACCGTCCGGGCCGATGCAGTGGCCGGCCAGCTCGGCCCCGGAGCGCCGGCGTCGCCCCGACACGCCGGACGTTCCCCACCGCACGACCGTCGGGAGCCACTGCTCCGCCGTGCGTCCGGCGACTGGCCACCAGGCGACCGCGACGCTGGCGACCACGATCACCACCGCGACCGCGATCGTGGGAAGGGTCGGGCGGCGGTGCAGGACGGCGATCGCCAGCACGGCACCAAGTGCGACGACGCCGATCTGTCCGCCCCGCCAGCCGGCGATCAGGCCGCGCCGCTCGAGCGGCCCGAAGCGGTAGCGCGCTCGTGTCCCCGACATCGTCACCCGTTCCCGGGACCACCGCGCTCGCCCCGATCGGCATCCGTCGGGGCGGGCCCGTCAGCAGGGACTTCGTGGCCGACGCCCGCGCTGGCCCCCCCGGCGACGGGCCCGCTGGCCCCCCACTCCGTCAACTGGTCCCACGTCCCCCACTCCTCCCTCGGTCCCCAGTCGTCCTTCGGCCCCGGCTCGAAGCGGCTGAAGGGCTCTGTGCCGCCCCACAAGGGGGATGCGACGCCCGGGATGATGCCGCCGTACCCGTCGGGCTCGACGCGGCGTGGCTGCTTCATGTCCTCGATCGCCTCGATCACGCTCTCCGGAGACCCCTCCCAGACCGGGATTGTGCCCGGCGGGATGGTGAGGTCTCCCGACGGGAGCCACTCCCGGGGCACCGGCCCGAGCGGCAACTGCCCGGGAGTTGTCCCGATCGCGCTTCCTGCGCCGTGCAGGACCTCGTAGGCGTCGGCGCCGGCCGCGAGCCCGGACGCCGCCGCGGCGCCCGTCAGCGCGGCGGCGGCCTCGGTCGGGCTGCGTCGGGGGGCGCCCGAGCCGGGAGCACCGAGGGGGCCGGGCACGCCGGACGGCCCGGGTGTGCCCGAGCCGGGGACGCCCGGGTCGGTTGTGGTGCCCGTCCCGGGCACGCCGGGTGTCAACGGCTGAGGCACTGTCTCACGATGCGCGCCGTGCTCTCGGCCCTGTCGGAGGGCGAAGGCGACGGCGCTGTCGGGCGCACGTCCCACCGCGCCGCGGACGCGCTGGCGCGCACCCTCGAGTTGTGCGGCGGCGCCGACCTCGGCGATGGGGACCAGACGGAGCAGGGTGAACGGCGTGAAGGCCGCGAGGAGGAGGAGCGCGCCCCCGGCGAGGACGGTGGAGAAGCCCCCGCCCGCGCTCACCGCACCGACCGCCAGGGAGAGCACCGCGACGACCACGAACTTCGAGAGCACGAGCGCCGCCAACATCTCCACCAGTCGCCTGCACCAATGCGAGACGGCGGGCCAGACGAGGCTGGCGAGCGCCAGTGGCAGGAACAACACCGCCGCGTAGATCGCCGCGGACCGCACGAGGAGCTCGAGCCACAGCGCGAACGCGCCCGAGACGATCAGCAACGCACCAACGGTCATCACGAACGTCGGAAGTGGGGTGAGCTGGTGCGAGAGAACTGTCCCGATCGAGGTGAACGTCTTGTCGAGCTCGCCCCCCGTTCCGTTGGTCACCGCCGTGCACAGGGCGTCCGTCGCCGCGAGCGAGAGCTGCACGAGCTGCACCGCGACCGCGGTGAGCACGCCCGCGAGCGGAAGGTGCACGAACGCCGCGCGCACGAGCACGCCGCTGTTCTGGTGGTACAGCGCCTGCACCGCCGCGAGGACCAGCATCGGGACGGCCACGACGCCGGCGATCGCGGCCATGACCCTGTAGTGCGCGAGGAACCAGGACGCGTGCACGTCCACCGTCGTGGTCGAGGCGATCGCATGCCCGAGCGCGTTCAACAGCCAGGTCGCACCTTGGATGACCCAACCTGCGACGGCGGAGAGGACACCTCCGGCAATCGACGAGGTCGCGCCGCCCACCGCGCCGCAGACGAGGTTCAGCGGAACCGGGCAGGCCACCGGCTGCTCAGTGCGGAAGAGGGTTGACGACGCCGCGCCCGGTGCTGAAGAAGAAGTTGATCAGCGTCGGAGCCGCACCGATCAGCAGGGCTGCCACACCCGAGACGAGCACGGCGCGCCGTCCGACGTAGGACTGCTGGTAGTTCTGCGAGTGGGAGCCGACGGCCCAGAGCGCGGCTCCGATGACAAGGCCCGCGAGCGCGAGGAGCAAGGCCCACCCTCCGAGCCCGTCGATCAGGTGCAGCAGCGTGGCGCCGCCGGGGAGCGCGTCGGCTGTCGGCTTGAAGCTCGAAATTGTGATCGCGCTCAGGAGCTCCATCCGGGGTGGCCGGTGCACCAGCCCGGATCCTCGGGCCTGCTCCACCACCATCCGCACCAACGGTGCCGATGCCCTCGTGACTGCCATGGCGCTCCTCCCGGTCGGCCCTTCCCGCCCGTGCCCGGTCCCAGCATATACGCGACTTTCATGATGTTTCAAGTGTTTTCAAGATGGCCCATGACGAGTAGGCGGGGTGGCCACGCTCCGTGCGTGAATGCGCCAAGCCGGGGAGCCCGGCTGTCATGCTGAGAGGCGTGCTGACCAGGACCCCGGAGACGGAACCGCCATGACCGGTGCGGTCGGGTGCTGGCACACCTTCTTCTGGTGGGCCTGGGACGTCGCCGTCACGAAGGGGCTCCCCGCGGTGGAGGTGTACGGCGTCGGTGCCGCCGTCTTCGTGGTGGGCGTCGTCCTCGCGCTCCTCGTCGGGCGTCGGTCGGGACGCCGGGCGTTGTCTCAGCGGCTCACCGCCCTCGGCTCGCGCCTGGGTATCGGGACGCCGGACGAGCACTCGAGCCTCGAGACCGCGCTGTCCTACCTCGAGCAGGTCACCGGAGCGGCGACCGAGGCCGTCGCGGACTCGAGTGCCGACGCGATCCGGCTCCGACGATCGCTGGACACCTTCCCCCAGGGTGTGGTGCTGTGCGACGAGAACGGGACCGTCGTCTACCGCAACGCCCGAGCGAACGCGCTCATGGCGAGCCGCCACGGCGACGCCCTCGCGGCGCAGGCCGTCACCGAGCTCCTCGAGAACGCCTGGGACGCCGGCGCCGCCGAGCGAACGCTCGACCTCTACGGGCCGCCGCGCCGCACGCTGGCCGTGCGAGCACGGCTCATCGACGACGGGCGCCGTCCGCTCGGCGTCATCGCGATCATCGAGGACATCTCCGAACGGCGCCGCCTCGAGGAGATCCGGCGCGACTTCGTCGCCAACGTCAGTCACGAATTGAAGACGCCGATGGGGGCGCTCGGGCTGCTCGCCGAGACCCTCGTCGCCGAGCCCGACGTGGAGGTGGCCCGGCGGCTCGCGAGCAGGATCCACACCGAAGCCTTCCGGGTCAGCCGGATCATCGACGACCTCCTCGACCTCAGCAGGATCGAGTCGGAGGCCGCCCCGCCGCGTGAGCCCGTCCTCGTGAACCTCGTGATGGCCGAAGCCGTCGAGCGGGTCCGGGCCTCCGCCGAGCAGCGGGCGATCACCATCACGCTGAGCGAACCCGAGCCGCCCGTGGTCGTGCTGGGCGATCGGCGACAACTCGTCTCGGCGATGCACGCGCTGATCGAGAACGCCGTGACCTACTCGTACGACGGAAGCACGGTGACCGTCGCGGCGAAGGTGACGCCGGCGGGGCTCGAGGCAGCAGCGAGCCCGTGGGGCGGCGCAGGAGCCACAGGGTTCACACCGTCACCCTCGGGCGTCCAGGTGGCGAGCACGGTGATCGTCGCCCCGGGCGTCGCGACGACGGCGACGCCGTCCTCCTTCTCGCCGGCTCCCGGCGTCACGGCCACCCCGGCGAAGCCCCAGGACGGCGAACCGTCGGCCGCCGGCGATGCCGGCTCGGCTCCGCAAGGTGGGAACAGCGGGACAGGGGCGGACCTCACGAATCCGGCAAGGGCGAACCTGCCCGCACCGGGGGGGACCGCGTCGCACTGGACGGCTCCAGGAACCAACGGCGTGGGTAGCGGGAGCCGCGCCGGGGCACCGGGGGACGAGGTGCCGGGCGGCGCGCCGGCGGTGCTTGCGGCGGGACCGGCGACGCCCGACGAGCCGAGCGGGGCTCCGCTTCACGCCCGGGTGGCCAAGGACACCGTGCGCATCTCGGTCCACGACCACGGCGTCGGGATCCCCGCGCGGGACCTCGACCGCATCTTCGAGCGGTTCTACCGGGTCGACCACGGACGGAGCCGGGACACCGGCGGGACCGGGCTCGGGCTCTCCATCGTGCGCCACGTCGCGAACAACCACCAGGGCTGGGTCGAGGTCGAATCCCGTGAGGGCGAGGGGTCGACGTTCACGCTCGTCTTGCCGCTGCAGCCGGATCGGAGCGTCTGAGCGCGCTCCGGCCGGCGGGACCGACGGCTCGCACGAGGGGAACGACGACGCGGGAAGGCGTGCCACCCCGGTACCCTTTGCGCGGCAGGCCATGACGACCGACTCACGACCCATCAACGTGCTTCTCGCTGAAGACGAGGAGTCCTTCGTCGACGCCCTCGTCGTCGGCCTCGGCCGTGAGGGATTCCACGTCACCGTGGCGCGCGACGGCTCCGAGGCGCTGAGGCTCTTCGACGAGACCGGGCCCGACCTGGTTCTCCTCGATCTGATGCTGCCGAAGGTGTCGGGCATCGACGTGTGCCGCACGATCCGCAGCCGGTCGAACGTGCCGATCATCATCGTCACGGCGAAGGCGGCGGAGATCGACACGGTCGTCGGCCTCGAGCTCGGCGCGGACGACTACGTGTCCAAGCCCTACCGACTGCGCGAGCTCGTCGCCCGGATCCGCGCCGTGCTGCGTCGGGGGACGGCCGGACGGGCCCCCGCGGGCGGCGACCAGCGCGCGCCCGAGCCTCAAGAGGGATCGAGGATGGCCGGTGACGTGCGGGTGGACCTCGACACGCGGCGCGTCTTCGTCCGGGGTGAGGAGGTTCCCCTCAGGCGCAAGGAGTTCGAGCTGCTCACCCTCCTCGTCGAGAACGCCGGGCGCGTGCTGACGCGCGATGTGCTCATCGACCGCGTCTGGGGCGCCGACTACATCGGCGACACGAAGACCCTCGACGTGCACGTGAAGCGCCTGCGCTCGCGGATCGAGGCCGACCCGTCGCACCCGGTGCTCATCACGACGGTCCGCGGCGTCGGCTACCGCTTCGACGCCGTCAGCGCCGACGGCCGGCGGCGCTGACGGGACGCCGAGCGCTCGCTCAGCGGGGGCGGATCGACGGCTCGGGGCCGAGCCAGGGAGCGAGCACGTCGGGGAGGCGCACAGCACCGTCGGCCTGCCGGCCCCACTCGACGAGGGCCGCCCAGATGCGCGGCCACGCGAGCGCCGACCCGTTGAGCGTGTGGACGAACGCCGTCGCGCCCCCGTCGGCGGGCCGGTAGCGGACGTTCGCCCGGCGCGCCTGGTAGTCGCCGAACCAGCTCACCGAGGAGACCTCGAGCCACCGGTCGGAGCCCGGCGAGTACACCTCGAGATCGAAGGTCCGCGCCGAGGACGTCGAGAGGTCGCCGGTGCACAGGTCCACCACCCGGTAGGGGAGGCCGAGCTCGCGGAGGAGCCCCTCGGCCCTCGAGAGGATGTCGGCGTGCACGGCAGCCACCTGCGGGGGCGTCGCGTAGGCGAAGAGCTCCACCTTCTCGAACTCGTGGACACGGAGGAGCCCCCGCGTGTCACGGCCGGCGGCCCCGGCCTCGCGACGGAAGCACTGGGACACCGCGGTCAGGCGGACCGGCAGGTCCCCCTCGTCGAGGATCTCGCCGCGGTGCATGGACGTCAGCGGGACCTCCGCCGTGGGGATCGCCCAGAGGTCGTCGCGCTCGACGTGGTAGGCCTCGTCGGCGAACTTCGGCAGGTGGCCGGTCGAGGTCATCGTCTCGGTCAGCACCAGGGTCGGTGGCCGGATCTCCTCGTACGCGTCCGCATGGCGTGACAACGCAAACGAGGTGAGCGCGCGCACGAGCCTCGACCCGTCCCCCCGGTAGAGCGGGAACATGGACCCCGAGAGGCGCGCGCCGGCGGCCATGTCGAGGATCCCCAGGGAGCTCCCTACGTCCCAGTGCGGCACGCGCTGGTGGTCCTCCGCCGCCGGCTCGGGGGTGCCGTCGTCGTGACCCGGCCACCAGCGACGCAGTACGACGTTGTCCTCCGCACCGGTGCCGTCCGGCGCGTCGTCCGCCGGCAGGTTCGGCGTCAGGAGCAGGAGGGTGCGCAGGTCCGCGGCCAGGCGGTCCGCCTCGCGGGCCGCGGCCTTCTCCTCCTCGCCGACGCGGCGGCTCTCGTCGGCGAGCGCGCCGGCCGCCTCGGCGTCGCCGGTCCTCCGGGCCTCGCCGACCTCCCGCGACAGGGACTTGACCCGCGCGCGCAACGACTCCTGGCGAGCGAGGACTGCACGGTGCTCCCGGTCCGCGCTCGCGATGGCGTCGACGTCGGCCGCGGGGAAACCACGTCTCCCGAGCGCCGCCTTCACGCGGTCGGGGTCGTCACGAACGAGGCGGACATCGATCATTTGACGCCGACAGTAGCGTGGCCCCGTGATACCGGCCGATGGCCCCACGGGACCCGACACGTGCGCCACTCTCGCCGTGCGGTGCACCGACCTCGTCGTCCGGTACGGGTCGCGCACGGCGGTCGACCGCGTCTCGTTCGACGCGCAGCGCGGCGAAGTGCTGTGCATCCTCGGCCCCAACGGCGCGGGGAAGACGTCCACCGTCGAGTGCCTCGAGGGCTACCGCCGGCCCGCGGCGGGCAGCGTCCGGGTCCTCGGGCTCGACCCCGTCGCCGACCACGGCGCGCTCGTCGGGCGCATCGGGGTGATGCTCCAGCGGGGCGGGCTCTATCCGATGCTCGGTCCCCGGCGCGCGCTCCGCCTCTTCTCCTCCTACTACCCGCACGCCGAGGACCCCGAGGCGCTGCTCGACCTCGTCCGCCTCGCCCACGTGGCGCGCACCCCCTGGCGCCACCTCTCGGGCGGCGAGCAGGCGCGCCTCTCCCTCGCGCTCGCCCTCGTGGGCCGGCCGGAGGTGGTGATGCTCGACGAGCCCACCGCCGGCGTCGACCCCGAGGGACGTCTCGCGGTGCGCGACGTGATCGGGAGCCTGCGCGACCGGGGAACGTGCGTCCTGCTCACCACCCACGAGCTCTCCGAGGCCGAGCGGGTGGCCGACCGGGTCCTGATGCTCGCCGGAGGCGCCCTCGTCGCGCAGGGCACCCCGGCGTCGCTCATGGGGGAGCCCGCGACGGCAAGGGAGGTGGCTTTCGGGGCTCCCCCCGGCCTGGACCTCGCCGAGCTCCGCCTCGAGATGGGCGCCGACGCGACGGTCACCGAAGTGGAGCCCGGCCGTTACCGCGTCGAGGTGGGGATCTCCCCAGCCGCGCCCAGCGGTGGCCCGGCGGACGAGCGCAGTCCGGCGACGCTGGCCGCCGGCGTCGCAACCTGGTTGGCTGGGCGCGGCGTGGCTTTCAGCGACCTGCGGATCGGGCGGTCGCTCGAGGAGGCCTACCTCGAGGTCCTGCGGGTCCACGGTGACGCGCAGTCCGACGTCGGCGGCACGCCGTGAACGCGCTCCGCCCCTTCGTCGCCCAGGTCGGCGCGGAGACGTACATGGCGCTCCGGCGCGGCGAGACGCTCCTCCTCACCGTCGGAATCCCGGTCGCGTTCCTCGTCTTCTTCTCCACGTCCCACGTGATCTCGACGGGGCCGGGACCCGACGTCTCCTTCTTCGCCCCCGGTATCCTCGCCCTCGCGGTCATGTCGACGTCGATGGTGTCGCTCGGCATCGCCACCGGCTTCGAGCGCGGGTACGGCGTGCTCAAGCGCCTCGGCGCCACCCCGCTCGGGAGGCCGAGACTCCTCGGGGCGAAGGTCACCACGATCTTCTTCGTGGAGGTCGTCCAGGCGGCGGTGCTGGTACCGGTCGGCTACGCCCTCGGCTGGCAACCCGGACACGCGCACGCCGGGGCCGCCGCCGCGGACGCGCTGGCGGCCGCCGTGCTCGCGACGGTCGCCTTCGGCGGCATCGGGCTGCTCCTCGCCGGCGTGCTCCGCGCGGAAGTCAACCTCGCCGCCGCCAACGGCCTCTACATCGTGCTGCTGTTGCTCGGCGGCATGATCGTGCCGCTCGGCAAGCTGCCCGGCCCCCTCGCCCACATCGCGCGCGCCCTGCCCGCGGCGGCGCTGTCGGATGCCCTGCACGCCTCGCTCGGGCTCGGCGCCGCGGTGCCGCTGGGGGCGTGGCTCACGCTCGGGGCATGGGCCGTTGGCGCCTCCGTCCTCGCCGCCCTCACCTTCCGCTGGGAATGAGGCGGAAGCTCAGGAGCTGGCCAGGAGCTTGTGCTCCCAGGAGAGGAAGCTGCTCGTCGACAGGGCGCCGAAGTGGATGCCGGCGATCGTGCCGTTGCCCGCGACGAACACCGACTCCGGCAGCTTTGTGAAGCCGAATCGGCCCTGCGTGACACTGAACGCGATGTCGGCCCCGACCGGGAACGTCACGCCGGCCGAGTGCACGAAGGACAGCGCTGTCCCCGTCGGGTCGTTGCCGTCGACGCCGATCACCGCCACCTTCGCCAGCCGGCTGCCGTCGCGCTGCTGGTGGTGGTAGGCGGCGGCAAGCTTCGGGATCTCACCCTGGCAGGGCGGGCACCAGCTCGCGAAGAAGAGCAGGATCGCCGGCCTGCCGGAGGCCCCCCCATCGGTGGGCACCCCCACCTTCTTGCCGTGCGTGCCGAGGGCGGGCAGCTGGAAGTGCGGTACCTCCGTCCCGGCGCCGGGGCGGACTGTCCCGTTCCCCTCGCCGGAGGTCGCGACGGCGCCGATCCCGACCAGAGCCGCGGCGAGCGCCGCAGCGAGCAGGACCCCGACCACGAGGAAGACCGGCCGCGGGCGCCGGCGCGCCGGTCCCGGGTCCTCGATGTTGTCGCCTGTCGTGGACATGGGCGTCGCAGAGCCTACGACGGCGGTACGCGCTCCCCGGCGCGGCGGCGACTGGGGCGCCCTCCCGCTTCGCGGGACCACCGGGGCACCGCTACGATCGATCGCCGTGCGGTCGCCGGTCGCCACTGTCGCAGCTCGGGCACACCGTCTCCCCGCCGTCGGCCCCTCGACCGTGCGCCGCCTCGCGGTCGTGTCTCTCGTGTGCGTTGCCGCGATCGTGCTCACGGGGGCCGCAGTGCGGGTCACGGGCTCGGGGCTCGGGTGCGCGGACTGGCCGAATTGCATGAAGGGCCGCCTGACCCCGCCGCTCCAGTACCACTCGCTCATCGAGTTCGGGAACCGGATGGTCACCGTGCTCCTGGTCGTGGTGATCGGCGCCACGTTCCTCGCGTCGCTACTGCGCCGTCCCTTCCGGGGAGACCTCGCCTGGCTGAGCGGGGCGCTGGTCGCGGGAGTGCTGGTCGAGGCGGTGGTCGGCGGGATCGTCGTCTATACCAAGCTGAACCCGTACCTCGTGGTCGTGCACTTCTTCGCCACGATGCTCCTCCTCGTGGCCGCCGCCGTCCTCGTGCACCGCGTGAGCCGCGACTACGCCTCCCCGGGCCGCGCGCTCGTCCCACGTCCGGTCCTCCTCCTCTCGCGCGCGCTCGTCCTGCTCGTCGCCGTGGTCATCGCCGCCGGCGCGGCGACCACGGGCACCGCACCGGACGCGGGCGGCGCGCAGGGACAGGTGGTCGCCAAGCGCATCCCCGTGCCGTTGCGAGAGATGGCCGAGCTCCACTCGACGCTCGCACTGTTCCTCATCGGGATGGTGCTGTCCCTCGCCGTGGTGCTGCACGCCCTCGACGTCCCCGAACGCGTGCGCAAGAGCGCAAGGATGCTCGTCGTGGTCCTCGTCCTGCAGGCGGTCGTGGGGTACACGCAGTACTTCACCCACCTGCCGGCGCTGCTCGTGGAGGTCCACGAGCTCGGCGCCACCGCGCTCGTGGTCGGGGTGGTGCAGTTCTTCCTCGCGCTGACCCAACGTGCACCCGAACGCGCTCCGGCGCATCTGCGCGCCCTGCCCGACGTCGTCGGGGCGGTCAGCTCCGAGTCCCCGTCGGCAGCCGGCGCAGAACAGCCGGCGACGGTCCGCCCCTGACGCGGCACCGGATCACGCTGGTAGCGTGCGCGGAGCCCCGTCACGGGGCCCTAGCCCCCATCGTCTAGCGGCCCAGGACGCCGCCCTTTCAAGGCGGTAGCACGGGTTCGAATCCCGTTGGGGGCACCGGCCAGTCCTCCGCGCGAACCTGCGTGGACACTGTGGCCGCGTTGTCGCCGCGATCGTAGAGGGTGACTGCGACATCGACGGCGCTGTCGGCCGGCAGGTAGACGACGTCGAGCTGGAGGGCGTCGAACAGCGCCCGAAGTTCGCCCTGGGGCGCCTCGGCCAGCCGGTCGGCGAGGATCGGCAGCCGGTCGAGCAACGGGGCGACGTCGGCCAACGTGGGCGCCTCTGTCGCCGACTCCCGCGCCAGCGCCACGAGGCGCTGGCGCTGCTCGGCGATGGCGGCCTCCAGCTCGGCGACGCGCTGGGCGACCCGGCGGCGAAGCCCGGGAGTCACGTCGTCGGCTTCGAGGTTGACGAGCTGTCGGGTGAGGCGGCGTTCGAGGTCGGCGATCTCGCCCTCGATCTCCTGGGTGCGGGCCGCGACCGACGCGGCGGCTTCCGGCTCGGTGCCGGCTTCGAGGCAGGTGCGCCAGTAGTCGGCGCGCCCGGGTCCGAAGAGGGCGGTGGCGAGGAAGGGGAAGAGCGCGTCGTCGAGGCGTTGCTCGTTCAGGTACACGTGCTGCGGGTGGCCGGCGGGGATGTCCTTCGACCGCTGGTGCGAGGGCTGGCACGAGTAGTAGGTGGTCCGACGCGGGTGGTTGCCCCACATGCGCAGCCCGCAGATGCCGCAGCGAAGCAGGCCGCGGTAGAGGTAGTCGCGCTTGGCGGTGGGCCGTGCGACGGTGGCCGGGACGCCCTGGCGCGAGCGCTCGTTCGCCTTGGCGCGCGCCGAGACCGCGTCGTACTCCTCCCGGCTGACGATGGCCGGGTGGGCGGGCTCCTCGGACCAGATCCACACGTCCGGTGGGTTCATGCGGTTGTGGCCCTTCTTGCGGGCCCTGCGGTTCCAGACCTGGAAGCCCGTGTACTTCGGGTTGCGGAGCACTTCCCATACGCTGGATCGGCTCCACGCCCCGCGGGCCGTCGCCGGGTGGATCGGGATCGGCGGCGGGTAGCGGTCCGGCTGCGCGTTGAGCCGGTCGCGAATCTGGAGGAGCCCCATGCCCCCGCCCAAGTACCAGTCGTAGATGGCGCGCACTACGGGTGCGCGGACGGGGTCGAGCTCCAAGGTTCGCTTGGCCATCCCGCGACCCGCCTTGTGGGGGTTCGGGTGGTCGTGAGTGACGAAGCGGTACCCATAAAGGGCGACACCGCCGGTGTGCCAGCCCTGCCGGGTCGAGGTCTCCTGGCCCTGGCGGGACTTCACCATCAGCTCGTGGTGGTAGCCCCGTGCGATGCCGATGTTCACGTGCCGCAGCACGATGGTCCCGAAGGACTCTTCCATCGGTTCGTCGGCCGCGCACAGGCGCACGCCGGCTTGACGCAGCTCGTCTTCCACCCGGAAGGAGACCGAGGAGTTCCGAGAGAGGCGCGAGATGGACTCGACGATCACGCGGTCGAAGCGGGCCGGCCGCCGAGTTGCGTCAGCCAAGAGGTCCTGGAGCCCGCCGTCTCGGGGAATGGGGATGTCGAAGTGAGAGAGGCCGCCCGAGCCCCGGGCAGCGTAGGCGCCGGTACCCGACTCGATGTCGTAGTAGTGGGCGACGATGCGCCCGCCGGCCTCTGCCACCTGGCGCTCGGCGTTTTGGAGCTGGCGGGGGAACGAGAGGGTGGGGTCCTGCTCGTCTTCGGTCGATACCCGCCCGTACCAGGCGTAGCGGGGGCTCCCGGCGGCGGTCGTGATCATGGCGAAACCTCCTCGCCCTGTCCTACCTCCACGTCGGCGAGGGTTGCGAGCAGGGCGGCGAGGGCCCGTCCCTGGGCGGCCGCCAGCGCCCGTCCACCTTCGCCGCCCACCAGGCGCACCTGGCAGCGGACGGTGAGCGGGTTGCTGGTGCCCTCCGGCTCGGCGCTCGGCACCGGGTGGACGGTCCGGCGGTGCTGGGGGCGGAAAGTCCGGCGAGCGGTGTGTCGAGGGGCGGTCATCGGCTCGCCGCCGTGGCATGTCCGGCCAGAGCCACGAGCGGGCGCCGGGGTGCCTCCTCGCCGACCGGGAGCCAGACGGCGTCGGCCGGGTTGCCGGCGCCGGCGATGGCCGTCGCCATCGGCAGCGCGTTCCCTTGGAGCGCCTTCCGCAGCGCCGGCTCCCGGCCGGGGCTCGCCAGCCAGAAGAGGAGCGGCCGGGCACCGCCTTCGGCCTCGGCGAGGTCGCGGTAGCCGTCGAGCTTGCCCGCCACGCGCGAGAGCGTTTCGGTGCCGGTGTCGTGCTCGACGAAGAACTCGACCCGGCGACCCGCCTCCTCCCAGACGCCGTAGGCGTCGGGTCGGACGAACTCTCCCCATTCCGCCGCGCACCGCCGCTCTGACCACCAGGCACCGACCGCGGCATCAGGGCGGCTTCGCGCCGCGGCATGCAGTGCGCAGAAGAAGCCGTTCACCCCCAAGCTGTGGACGGTGCGCTGGTGGACGGCGAGACCCACCACCCGGTCGCGCAGCGCCGAGCGGCGCGGCGCCTCCACCCCGCGCTCGGCCGCGACGATCGCCGCACCGAGAGGACCCAGGGTGTAGCGCCACGACTCCGAACCCGTCGGTCGGAGCGGGCGGAACCGCTCCAAGACCCCCATCCGCCACAGGGAAACGAGTCGGTGCTGGGTCGAGGTGAGGCTCGTGAAGCAGAGGTCGAAGACCTGCTCGGTCGTGAGCTCCCGGTGCTCCCAGAGGATCCGGCAGAGGAGGCGGTCACGCTCGGTCAACCGACCGACGATGTCGAGTGGAGAAGCGGCGCCACCCCGCCGAGGAGAAGAAGAAGCAGTCATGAACTACTCCAGGAGTCGGGGTCCTCGGACGCCGGGGTGGGAGACGCCCTGTGCCGGTGGTTCGGCCCAGGTGACCCCGGCGTCTCAAAGACGCCGG
>DATLRV010000026.1:0-33539 GCA_035534455.1 Acidimicrobiales bacterium | reverse complement strand
CATCCCGCCAACCACAAGAGTCTCTGGTCGGTCACGCCCATGCTCGGGTCGTGCCGGCGTTTCAGCAGTGCCGAGTGGCACTCCCGCTCCCGCCCGGTCATCGACAGGCGGTCAGCCGGGTCTGCGCGGTGGATCGAGGCTTAGGGCTCGCCGCGGAATTGTTCGCGAGGTTCAGGCCGCAGTGATGGTGTAGTTCCAGTCGCCATGCCAGTCGTGACGGCGAAGTGGGATGGCGTTGAAGTCGTGATCGGTGATCTTCTGGCCGGTTGGATACCAGTTCGAGTTGTAGTCGGCCTGCACGGTGAGGCCGGTCTTGGTCTTGGTCGACACAATCAGCTCGATGATGGTTCGGATGTCGGTGAGGGGCCGTCCGCGCCAGTTCATCGAGATGAAGCTGAAGAGCCGGTGTTCGATCTTGTTCCACTTGGAGGTTCCCGGCGGGTAGTGGCACACGGTGATCTCGAGCCCGGTCTCCTTCGCGAGCTCGGCGAGGTGCCACTTCCAGGCACGGACCCGATAGCCGTTCGATCCCCCGGCATCGGCGGTGATGAGAAGGCGCTTGGCGTTCGGGAAGCGGACCCGGCCGAGCGTGTTCCACCAGCGGCGGATGGACTCGACGGCGAACTCCGCGGTGTCGGCCGAGTCGCCCACTGCGACCCACCCCTCGTCGTTGCCGACGTCGTAGACGCCGTAGGGGATGGCCTTGGCGAACTCGCCCAACGAGACGTCTTTGAAGTCGTGGACGTTGACCCGGTGGGGCTCGCCCTTTGGCTGCCACTCCTTGCCCCTGTTGGCGTAGTTGCCGATGAGTTCCTTCTTCTTCGTGTCGACACTGATCACCGGCTCACCCCTGTTGAGGCGCCGCATCGCCTGGTCGTTCAGGTAGGAGAACTGCGCGTCGCGGTCGGGGTGCTGGGTGCCTTCGTTCTGCTTGGCCGGCGCCTGCAGCGAGTAGCCCATCTGGTGGAGCAGGCGCCGCACCAGCTCGGCGGAGGCACTGAAGCCCCTGGACTGCAGATCCCGTGCCAGCTCGTAGGTCGACTTGAGCGTCCAGCGCAACGCCGACATCGGCGTGCCGCGGGTCTCTGGGTGCACCAGCTCGTCGAGCGCTTCCATGAGCCCGGGCTGCTTGTCGATCGCTGGCTTGTCCCCGGCACCGGCCTCTCGCACCCGGTCCGAGGGCTCGATGCCCGCTCGCACCTGGCGGGTCGCGGTGTTCACCGTCGACGAGCTCATGTGTGACGCCTCGACCACTCGCGCCTGGCCACCGCGTCCGAGTGCAAGCACCATCGATCCGACGACGACACGCCGCTGGCGTTCGTCCAGATGCGGCAGCGCCGTCTCGAAGAACTTCGCCAAGCCTTCGGGAGACACTTCCACACCATCAGGGTACTACTCGCGACTAATCCTGTGGCGGACCCTTACTCACGGGTTGGGTAGATATTCGACCTTCCTGGTGAGCGATCGCGCGGGGGTCCGCCGCCACTTCAGATGTTCCTGTCGAATCATTGGGTAGTGACGTCTACCGCCCTCCCCCTCCTGTCCCACTATCGCGTGGGAACCCCTGTCCTCGAAGTGCCGTTCATGGACACGCAACTATCGCGAGCGCGGTAGTCGCATGCGGTCCCACCCCGCAGATCCGAAGCCGAGTATCTTCGCCTCCGATCGCGCGGACCCGCGAACAGTGACGAGTGCGCGTTCGGACGTCCCGCAGGAACCTACTCGGTCGGGTGTTCTCCCAGTCCGCCCGACCTTGGTGCGAGGGCCCTCCCGAGAGAAGCCGCGAGATCCCGGTCGCGCTGCTCGAGGGCGTGGCTGTAGACCCGGAGCGTGACGGACGGGTCAGCGTGGCCGAGCCGGGCTCCGACCGTTACGGCGTCGTACCCAGCGCCGATCGCCTGGGTAGCGGAGAAGTGTCGCAGCGCGTGCAGGTGCGTCGGGACCTTCGCCTTCCTGGCCACCCGGATCGTGAACTTGGTCAACACGTCGGGCCGGTACGGCTCGGCACCAACCGGCGAGCGGGAGAAGATGAACCCGCCAGCGAGCACGTGGAGCGCGAGGTCCGACGCCAGTGCATCGACGTTCGCCCGGTGCCGTCGTAGGACTTCGAGGGCGAAGTCGTCGAGCCCGATCCGTCGAACCTGGTGCGTCTTGGTCGACTTCTCGGCCCAGCCGCCGCCGGCAACCTCATAGACCGAGCGGTCGATGGTCAGCGTGCCCGCCTGCCAGTCGATGTCGGACCAGCGAAGCGCGCACAGCTCGCCACGCCGCGCGCCGGTGACCGCCGCGATCAGGAGCATGGCGGCGAGTGCGGGTTCGACCTTCTCGGCCGCTTCAACGATCGCCCGCACCTGCGATGGGTCGGGAGCGTCGACCTGTGCCGCGTAGACCACCGGAGGTGATGCTCGACGGGCGACGTTTCGCTCGACGAGTGTCCAGTTCTCCGCCTGGTGCAAGGCGGCGCCAATGAGCGCGTGCACTCGGCGCACCGTGGTCGCCTTGTTGCCCTTGGCGGTCAGCTTGGCATAGAGGCGGTCGAGGTCGCCCGCGGTCAGCTTGGCGAGCCGGACCTTACCCAACTCCGGTCGGATCACCTTCTCGGCGATCCGCTCGTACTCGCGCACGGTGGTGGGGGAGCGACCGATCGACTTGCAGTGAGCGAGCCACCGGTCGAGGAGATCGGCGAGCGTCTCGGTCCCGGTCGTCGCATTGCCCTTGTCGACCTTCGCCACCATCTTCGCCAGCTCGCGGTCGGCGAGCCTGGTGCCATCGCCTTGGCGGGCCCTTCCCTTCGCCGCTTCGGGCGACACGAACGTCTTGTTGATCTGAATCGGCGTGCCGTTCGCTCGGCGCCCGGCGTACACACGGAGACGCCACACTCCCGGCCGGATCTCGGTCTTGACGCCGTTCACACTCGGGATTGTAGTCACGTTGTAGTCCCGGTGCGAGGCTCTCGAGCCACTTACCGCCTCTGAGCTGGTGCGCCTCCGGGGACTTGAACCCCGAACCTGCGGATTAAGAGTCCGTTGCTCTGCCATTGAGCTAGAGGCGCACCGGGCAGTGTACGCGACGGGAAATGGGCGGACGTCCCCGTGGCGGGCCTTGACGTGGGAGGCCCGTGCCCCCGTTGCTACCCTGGATCGCGCCGTCCGGCGATCACGGGCGTCACGACCCGGAGGGAGCAGGGCGAGGAGGCGATGGCTCGCGACCTTGACGTTCTCGCACCGTCCCGTCGGGTGGTCGTCGGCGTCGCGGCGCTCGCGGGCGCAGCCGTCGCCTGTGAATACCTGCCCTCGGTCGTCGCGTTGGGCCAGTGGGGGCCCTTCCGCACCCTTCCAGGGGATCTGTGCCGGTGGCAAGGCCCCCGGTTCCCACCACGCGTCGCCCTCACCTTCGACGACGGTCCGGACCCCGAGGTGACGCCGCGCGTGCTCGACACTCTCGACGGGCTGGGCCTTCGTGCGACGTTCTTCCTCCTCGGTGAGCGCGTCCGTCGCCACCCCGACGTCGTCGGCGAGGTCGTGCGGCGGGGGCACCAGCTCGCCACGCACGGCGACGAGCACACGCATCACCTGTTGCGCTCCCCGGCGTGGGTCGCCCGGGACCTTCGTCGGGCGAACGCGGCGCTGCACCAGCTCGGGCACGCCCCGAGTTGGTACCGTCCCGCGTACGGCCAGGCGACGGCCGCGACGCTCGCCGCCGCACGGGCACTCGGGCTCCGGACGGTCCTGTGGTCGGCGTGGGGGCGGGAGTGGGCGTCCAAAGACGCTCGAGAGGTGGCCTCGCGCGTCACCCGGCGGTTGCGGCCCGGCGCGGTCGTGCTCTTCCACGACAGCGACCGCTTCGGTCCTCCGGGCATGTCCCGCCGCGCACTCGACGCGCTCCCGCTCGTTGCCGACGAGCTGCAGGGACGTCGCCTCACGGCGGTGACGATGGACGACCTCGTCGCTTGACTGACCGGCCCGGGGGCGGTCCTCGTGCGAACCGCCGGCTCGGGCGGCGCAGGCGTGTGGGGACCCGGCCTGGCGGGCAAGGTGCAAGTGACGTGCTGACGAGGTTCGGAGCTCCACGATGACGACCGACGGGGCCGCCGGGGACGCGATCCCCGGAGTGCCGCCACTCCGGGACCCCCGATCGGGTTCCCCACCCTTCGACTCGGCCGTCGTGCTCTCCGGGTCCATCGGCAAGGGGCATGACTCCGTCGCAGAAGCCTGCCGGGCCGCACTGCTCGCCACCGGGCTCCACACTGAGGTCCTCGACTGCATGTCCATGCTCGGGGGGGTCGGGTCCCGCCTCGGCACGGCGGTGTTCCGGAGGATGATCTCGGTCCCGGCCGTCTACGACGGCTTCCACTTCAGTCATCTGCGCAACGGCAGCCGTCTTCCGCGCCTTCTCGAGCGGGCCGCCGTCCGGCAGGTCCTGCCAACCGTGCGCGAGGAGGTCGCCGCCGCCGGCGCGCACCCGCTCGTCATCTCCGTGTTTCCCACGGGGGTGTCGGCGGTGGCAGCGCTCAAGCGCGAGCGCCCCGGCCTCTCGACCGTCGCCGTCTGCACGGACGCGTGCGCGCACCGGATGTGGGTCGCCGACGGCACCGATCTCTACGTCGTCTGCTCGCCGCTCGCAGCACTGACGGTCCGGCGGTACGCACCCGACGCCGAGGTGGCCGTCGTGCCGCCGCCGGTGCGCCCGCAGTTCTACGACGCCCCGGCCAAGCAGTCGGCGCGCCAGCTCCTCGGTATCTCGCCGGACGCGCGGTGCGTGCTCCTGATGGCCGGGGGATGGGGGCTCGGCCCACTCGACGAGACGGCCGATGCGCTGGCGCGGGCGGGTTACTGGGTGCTGGGGGTGGCGGGTGCCAACGCCCGCCTCTACCGCCGTCTCCGGGTCGTCGCGTCGCGATGCGGGCGGGTACTTCCCTTCGCCATGACCAACCGGGTCCCAGAGCTGATGGCAGCGGCCGACGCCGTCGTCACCTCCTCGGGGCAGACGTGCCACGAGGCGAGAGTGGTGGGGCGCTGGCTCGTCGTCCTCGACGTGGTGCCCGGTCACGGCCGCGAGAACACGCTGCACGAGCTCGAACGAGGGGGCGCGCTCGCGTGCTCGCCGGACCCCGACGCGGTGACTGCCGCCGTCCGGCTGATCTTCGCCGAGCAGCCCGAGCAGCCACCATGGCCGGTCGGGAGCGCGGTGGAGTGGCAGAAGCACTTCTTCGGCGCGATGAGTGCCGTCGGTTTCGACGCGCGGACGGGCAACGGCCCCGCGTGCACCACCCGCCCCTCCACGGCGCAGGTCACGCCGCTCGTCCCGGCACCCGCCGGCGCGTGTTGAACCACCAGCACCGCGCGCCGCGGGTGGCGCGTCAGTGCAAGGTGCGCGCCAGAAAGTCCCAGACGATCGGCCAGGCTTGGTTCGCAGCCTCGGGCCGGTACATCGCCCGGTCGGTCGCGAAGAACGCATGTCCCGCATCTTCGAACGTGTGGAATTCGAACGTCTTTCCCGCCTCCTCGAGCGCACGCCCCAGGGCAGCGGTCTCATCGGGCGAGGGGTGTGTGTCCTCTGCGCCGAAGAGCCCGAGGAGCGGGCACGAGAGGCTCGGCACGAGGTGGACGATGGGGTGGATGCGGAGCGGCATCCCCTCGGGTGGCTCGTTCACGACGAACGCGCCATAACAGTCGATCGCGGCGTCGAGGTCGAGGCTGCACGCCGCGAGCAGGGACTGGCGGCCGCCGGAGCAGTAGCCGATCGTCGCGGCCCTTCCACTGGCCCGCTCGAGCGAGCGGAGGTGACGCACGGCACCGTCCACGTCGCCGACGAGTTGGTCGTCGGGGACTCCGCCCTTCTCCCGGGCGGCCGCGGCGGCCGCCTCGGGGTCCATCCCGAATCCTTCGCGGCTGTAGAGATTGGGGCAGAGCGCCAGGTATCCGTGGTCGGCGAAGCGGCGGGTGATCTCCTTCGTGCCCTCGTCGTAGCCCGGCATGTGGTGGATCACGACGACGCCGCCGTACGGGCCGTCGCCGAGCGGCTCGGAGAAGTAGGCCTCCAGCTCGTCCCCGCCGTGGCCAGTGATGCGGATCGTCTCCGCTCTCATCGCGTCGGTCATGGTGCACGACCCTATCCGGACCGCGCGCCACCACCTCCGAGGAGCCCGACGCTGTGCCTCGCCGCGCCCCAACGCCGCGCCGGCGATCGCTCGCGGTCAGGGTGGCCGTCGTGGTGGTGGTGATCGCGGCCGCCCGAGGCACGGCCTACCTCGCGGCAGGGCCGCACTTCGCGGCGACAGGCGCTGCGGCCAAGGAGACGGCGACCCGGGCGCCGCGCACGCGCTGCTCGGGACGTCGGCCTCGCGGCCACGGCGGGGCCTACCGCTGGATGGACTTCACCTCGAGGAGCTCTTCGAGACCGAGCCGGCCGCGTTCACGCCCGAAGCCCGACTGCTTGTACCCTCCGAACGGCGCAGAAGGGTTGAACGCAGCGCCGTTGACGTCGACCTGCCCGGTCCGCAAGAGGCGCGCGACCCGCTCGGCACGCTCTGGATCGGCGGCCCACACCGCACCCGCCAGGCCGTAGTCGGAGTCGTTGGCGATCCGGATCGCCTCCTCCTCGGTGTCGTAGGGGAGGATCGAAAGCACGGGGCCGAAGATCTCCTCTCGGGCGACGGTCATGTCGTTGGTGACCTCCGAGAACACCGTTGGCCGCACGAAGTACCCGTGGTCGAGGCCCTCGGGCGGCTCCGCGCCGCCGGTCAGCAGCTTCGCCCCTTCGGCGACGCCGGCACCGATGTACCCGCGGACCCGCTGGAGCTGAGCTGCCGACGCGAGCGGGCCGAGGGTGGTCGCGGGATCGAGCGAGCTGCCGACGACGTATCCCTCCGCCGCGGTGACGGCAAGTTCCTCGACCTCGGCGAGGCGCGCACGGGGGACGATCATCCGGGTGAGGGCCGAGCAGGTCTGGCCGGAGTTGAGGTAGCAGGCGAACACGCCCCGGGGGACGGCCGCATCGAGGTCGGCGTCCTCGAGGAGCACGTTCGCCGACTTTCCCCCGAGCTCGAGGGCGACCCGCTTCACCGCGTGCGACGCAAGCTCCATGACGCGCCGCCCGGCGCGCGTCGAGCCCGTGAACGACACCATGTCCACTTGCGGGTGCGAGGCGATCGCCTCGCCGACGACGGCTCCCGGCCCGACCACCATGTTGAACACGCCCGGAGGAAGCCCGACCTCCTCCACGACATCCGCGAGGAGGTACGCGTTCAGCGGCGCGACCTCCGACGGCTTGAGGACGACCGTGCAGCCGACCGCGAGGGCGGGCGCGACCTTCAGAGCGATCTGGTAAAGCGGGTAGTTCCACGGCGTGATGGCCCCGAGGACGCCGACGGGCTCCCGCACGACGAGCGAATTGCCGATCGCCTCTTCCCACGTGACCTCACCGACGCGTGCTGCGGCGTCGGCGAAGGCACCTGCCGCCAGGCCGGCCTGGATGATCTTGGAGAGCGCGATCGGCATGCCGACTTCGCGCGAGATGGTCGTCGCGATCGCGTCCGCCCGTGCGGCGAGCCCCTCTGAGATCCGAGCCAGGAGCTTCGCCCGGTCCTCCGCCGGCGTCGCCGACCAGGGACCGAAGGCCTCGGCCGCCGCCTCCACCGCCCGCGCGACGTCGTCGCCGGTGCCTTCGGGGACCTTCCCGAAGATCTCTTCGGTGTTGGAGTCGAGCACCTCGTGGATCCCCGCCCCCACCGGCGGGACCCACCCCCCGCCGACGTAGAACCCGTCCCGCACGTCCATGACCGCTCCTTCCGCGCCGGCGCCCCGCGGCGACTGCCCGCGCCGACGGCTCCGACGTTAGGCGTCGTGGCCGCCTGGGGTCTCGGCAGCGGCCAACCGCCAACCGAACGTTCGTCGGACCAGGGAGAACATGCAGCGACCGGGCCGAGCACGGGTGATAGAAGGAGAGCGCATGAGCACGCGTGGCACGCTGACCACGGCGCTGGCGCTCACCGTCGCCCTCCTCGGCGGCTACCTCGTCGCATGGGCGACAGGAGGTCGCGCCGGCGCGTCCGGCGCTGCGGCGCACGCCCACTCGTTGCACTGTCCGGCAGGGTCGGGGACGGGCGCGCCAGGGGTGACCCGAAGGGAGATCAAGGTCGCGGCGATCTCGACCCTGACGGGGATCCTCACGGCCGACTTCGGCTCGCTTGCGCCAGGGATCAACGCGTACTTCCACATGGTCGACGCCCACGGGGGGGTGGACGGGCGCAAGATCGAGCTCGCCTACAACCTCGACGACGCGGGGCTCTCGACCAAGTTCCAGGCGGACACGCACACCGCGATCGACCAGGATCACGCCTTCGCCGTCGCGGTGTCCTCGTACTGGTTCACGCCGACCTACTTCGCCCAGACCTGCACGCCGACCTACGGCTTCGACGTCGACGGCAACTGGTCGGGAGCGGCCAACCTGTTCGCCGCCGGAGGCTCGGTCCTCACATTGAAGACGATCGCGCCCGCCGTGGCCTATCTCGTCGACCGCACGCGCTCGAAGTCGGTCGCGATCCTGGCGTACAGCGTGTCGACGTCGTCCGACCTGTGCCGAACGACCGGCAACCTGCTTCGCGCCGCGGGCTATCACGTCAGCTTCACAGACCTGCGACTCCCTCCCATCGATGCCAATCTCACGCCGGACGTCCAGCGAATGCAGCGGGCAGGGGCCGACTTCGTCGTCTCGTGCATGACAGTGACAGGCAACGTCGCGCTGGCCCGGGATATCCAGCAGTACGGCCTGCACGTCCACCAGCTGTGGTTCGACGGCGCCGACGCGTCCGTCGTCAAGAGGTACAAGAACCTGCTGCAGGGCGTCTATTTCAACGTGCAGAACGTTCCGGAGACCGCCGCCCGGCGGTACCCGGGCGTCTACCCCGGTCTCGGGACCTACCTCAGGTACATGAACCTCTACGCCCCCGGCTACGCCGACAACGCCCTGGCGCTCGACGGATGGGAGTCCGCCGCGCTGATGATCGCGGGGATCAGGGCGGCGGGTCCGCATCTCACCCAGGCAGCAGTCGTCGCGGCCACCAACCGCATGACGGCGTTCACCGCTGGCGGCCTCGCCGAGCCCGTGGACTGGAAGACCGCCCACACCCTCCCGACACGCACGGCGTGCAGCGCCTTCGAACAGGTGAAGGGCGCCGCCGCCGTGCCGGTCCTCGGGAAGGGCAAGGAGGTCTACCTCTGCTTCAGGACCTCCCGCGTGCGGCATCCCGAGCCCGTCGCGCCGGTGCCGGGGCTCCCGGGCCTGCCCCGGTCCTGACGGCTCCCCGGAGATGGAGCAGCTCCTCGGCTTCGCCGTCCCGGGAGTGCCCTATGGCTGCGCGTACGCGGTCTTCGCGGTAGGCCTGGTCCTCACCTACCAGGCGACCGGCGTCTTCAACTTCGGGTACGGCGCGCAGGCCTACGCCTCGGCGTTCGTCTTCGCCTGGCTCGTCGACGACCAGGCATGGCCGACCTGGGCCGCCTTCCTCTGCGCGGTCGTCGTCCTCGGCCCGGGTCTCGGGGTGGTCTTCGACCGCTTCCTGTTCCGCCGCATCCAGAGCACGAACACCACGGCCAAGGTCGTGACCGGGTTGAGCCTCCTCGTCGGCATCCCCGCGCTGCTCCCGGTCCTGTTCGGCAACGAGAACCTCGTCGGTGCGCCGAGCATCGTGTTCGACCCAAACACCGTCTACTTCCATCTCGGGGCCGACGTCCCGGTCAACGGGTCGTACCTCAGCGCGCTGGTGCTCACCGTCGCGATGCTCGTCGTGCTGGTGCTCCTCTTGCGCACGACGAATCTCGGGCTCGAGATGCGCGCGGCGGTGGAGAGCCGCCGGCTGCTCGAGCTCGAGGGCGTGGACGCGCCGCGGGTGACGGCCACGGCGTGGGCCGTGTCCGGGCTGATGGCCGGCCTGGCCGGCGTGCTCCTCGCACCGACGGAGGTGACGGTCCAGTCCCAGGACTACGTGACGCTCATGGTGGCAGCCATCGCGGCAGCGGCCTGCGCCGCCCTCCGGTCCATGCCGGTCGCGGCGGTCGCCGGCGTCCTCATCGGCGTGGTCACCCTCACCGCGCAGGGCTACCTGCCGACGGCGAGCTTCTGGTACTCGGCGGTGCTGCCCGCATTCCCCTTCATCGTCCTCGCCGGCGCGCTCCTCGTCGTCCCGGGGCTCCGCAGGCTCGACGAGGCGACCGACCCGCTCTCCTCGGTCGATCCGCCCCCTCCTCCGCCGGCGGCCCGGACCCGCGGTCGGGAGGTCGACCGGATCGTGCGCACCGGCTACTGGGCGTTGCTCGTCGCGTTCGCCGCCTCGATGCTCACGTGGATGCCGCCCGCGTGGGAGACCGTGCTCAACCAGGGACTGGCGTACTCGGTGGTGTTCCTCTCGGTCACCCTCCTCACCGGCACCGCCGGCCAGCTCTCCCTCGCCCAAGCGACGCTCGCGGGGATCGCGGCGTTCACGGCCGGGCAGCTCGCGTCCCATCTCGGACTGGACTTCCTCGCGGGGGGCGCGCTCGGCGCCCTCGCGGCCTCCGTGGTCGCGGGCCTGCTCGCGCTCGCCTCGCTTCGCCTGCGGGGCCTCGGGCTCGCCCTCATGACCTTGGCCGCCGCGCTCCTGTTCGACGTCGCGATCTTCCCGGCGCAGGCGGTGAGCGGGGGGACAGGTGGGCTGGCACTGGCGGCACGGTGGCTGCCGCTCGACCTCTTCGCGCCCGACGGTCACGCCTACTTCCTCCTCGCGTTGTTGTGCGTCGTCGTGTGCGCGGGCGCCGTCGCCCTCGTCCAGCGCGGGACCGTCGGGCGGTTCCTCGCCGCCATGCGGGGGAGCGAGCTCGGCGCAGCAGGCGTCGGGGTGAACCTCCCGTGGCAGCGTGTGCTGGCCTTCGCGCTGTCCGGCGCGCTCGCCGGTGTCGGCGGGACCCTGCTCGCCATCCAGCAGACCGTGATCGCGCCGGGCGAGTTCAGCTACCAGCTCTCGCTCGCGTTCGTGGTGATCGTGGTCACGACGGGCGTCGGGACGGTGGAAGGGGCGATTCAGGCCGGCATCGGCCTCGTGGTGGTCCAGCAGCTCTTGCAGTACGCGCCACAGCGGCTGCAGGGGCTCACGTTCGTGCTCTTCGCCCTCGGCGCGCTGACCTATGCGTCGCATCCCGAAGGGATCGTCGAGCTCGAGAAGCGGCGTTGGACGGCACGCGCCGAGCGGCTCCTCGGCCGCGGCCGGACGCCGGCCGCACCGGCAGTCACGGGCCGGCCGTGATGCTGTCGGTGCGGGGGCTCGAGAAGTCCTTCGGGGGCAGGGTCGCCGTCGCCGGTGTCGACCTCGACGTCGCGGCGGGGGAGAGCGTCGGGCTGGTCGGGCCGAACGGCGCGGGGAAGACCACGGTCTTCAACTGCATCTTCGGACAGGTTCGTCCCGACGCCGGGACCGTCGAGCTCGACGGGCACGACCTCGGGCCGCTTTCGACGTGGCGCCGGGCTCGGCTCGGGATCGGCAGGACGTACCAACGGCTCGAGGTCTTTCCCGAGCTCACCGTCCGCGACCACCTGCTCGTCGCGCGGCGCGCCCATCGCCCCGAGCGTGGGGGACGGCTGTGGCGGGACCTCCTCGGCCTGAGCGCGCCTGGCCCCGAGGAGCTTGTCGCCGTCGACGGGGTCCTCGATTCGCTGGGCCTTGTCGACCTCGCCGACACGCCAGTCGCTGCGCTCGGTCTGGGCGCCTGCCGCCTCGTCGAGCTCGGTCGGGCGGTCGCCGGGGAGCCGCGGCTCCTGCTCGCGGACGAGCCCTCCTCGGGGCTCGACGAAGCCGAGACGCGTGAGCTCGCCGGGCTGCTGCGCGCGCTGCAGCTCGCCCGAGGGATGGGGATGCTCGTGGTCGAGCACGACCTCGCGATGGTCGAGGCCGTCGTCGACCGGGTCGTCGTCATGGACCTCGGCCGCGTCGTCGCGTCGGGGGACTTCCGCGAGGTGATGGGCGCGCCCGCCGTCAAGCGCGCCTACCTCGGCGTGCCGTGAGCCAGCGGATCAGCCCCGCCCTCGAGCTGGACGGCGTCTGCGCGTCCTACGGGCCCTACCGCGCGTTGTTCGGCGTGACCTTCTCGGTCGACGAGGGCGCGGCGGTCGCGCTCCTCGGGCCCAACGGCGCCGGGAAGTCCACGGTCGCACGGGTCGCCTCGGGGCTCGTGGCGCCGAGCTCGGGACGGGTCCGCGTCGCCGGACGGGACGTCACGGGCGAGCCGGCATGGACGATCGCACGCGCGGGGCTGTCACACGTGCCGGAGGGCCGGGGCGTCTTCGGCTCGCTCAGCGTCGAGGAGAACCTCGTGCTCGCCTTCCGCCGGCGCGTCGGCCGCAGGAACCTCCGGGCGTCACTCGGCCTGGCCTACGAGCGGTTCCCGGTGCTCGGCGAGCGACGGGACCAACGGGCCGCCACCCTCTCGGGCGGCCAGCAGCGGCTGCTCTCTCTCGCCAAGGTGCTCGTCGTCCCCCCGAAAGTGCTCGTCGCGGACGAGCTCTCGCTCGGTCTGGCGCCGAGCGTCGTCGAGGACGTCTACGCGAGTCTGGCCGAGGTCCGCAGCGGGGGGACGGCGCTCCTCGTGGTCGAGCAGCAGGTGGACCGGGCGTTCGCGCTCGCGTCGTCCGCGGTCGTGCTCGATCGGGGCTCGGTCGCCTACGCGGGCCCGGCCACTGGGGCACGCGCCGCGATGAGCCAGGTGCTGTCCCGGAGGCGGCGAGCCGGGGAGGTCGCGCCGCGCCGGTAGGAGACGGTGCCGCCTGCGTCGACGCCTGCATCGCAGACGGACGAGGGGGCAGCGTGCAAGGGCGCTCGTCCGGTCAGCGCTGGATGTGCCCGAGGGCGGCTTGCCCGTCGCCGGGCTCGTCGATGGCGGGATGGGAACCCACGAGCCCCACGATGACGTCGACGGCGGCCTGAGGCGTCAGCCGTTCGGTGTTGATCACCACGTCGTAGTCGGACGGGGTCTCCTCGATCCCGTAGACACGCCGCAGGTAGCGCGAGCGTCCCGTATCCGACTGGCGCAGGATCTTGGCGGCGTCGTCGTCCTGGATGCCGCGGTCGGCGGCGAGTCGCGCCACCCTCTTGGCCAATGGGGCCGTCACGCACACGCGGAGCACGTCCGAGCGGTCCGCGCATGCGTAGCACGCCGCGTGCGCGACGAGCACCGCGCTGCCACGCTCGGCGGCAGCGCGGACCGCATCTCGGATCAGTGAGAGCAGCGTCCCCGGATCCTCGAAGACCGTCCCCGGGGGACGAGGTCCACGACCGGGACAGCACCGAGGGCGCTCAGCTCCATGGGCCGGGGCGGGCCGGGGTGTGCCGGGGTGTGCCGGGGTGTGCCGGCGACGTGGCCGGCGACGTCGCCGGGACGCCTACACGTGGAAGTGGGTTGTCGGCGTGCTGGTCGACTGGGCGCCGACGCTCACGGAGGCCACGGCGCAATATGTCCCCGTGCTCCTCGTCTTGAATGTGAAGACCAACGTCCCGTTGGCGCCGGTGGTGCCGGTACCCCTCGCCTCGGGGGTGGAGCACGACGGCCCGCCGCGGACCGTGAGGTCCACCGTCGCGCCGGAGACCGGCTTCCCGCCTTGTGTGGCGTCGACGGTGAGTGGCGTGTGCCACCACAGCCCGTGCTTCGAGGGGGTGCCGGCACGGATCGACGCGGACAGCGGTGCCGCGGCGGTCACCGTCACGCTCGCCGTACCCTTCAGGAGGCCTGTGGCCGCAGTGACCGTCCCTGTCCCCGCGGTCGTCCCGGCGCGGAACGTCGTGCTCGACCCCGACGCGGGGGAGGCGCTGCCGAGCGCCGCTGTCGAGACGGTCCACGAGGCCGTGGTGACCGTCACCCGGTTCCCGTACGCGTCGGTCCCGGTCGCGCTGAACGCCTGCGTGCCGCCCTGGGCGACGGTCGCCGTGCCGGGGGAGACGGTGATCGAGGCAAGCTGCGCCGCGGTCACCGTCTCGGTCTGCGTCGCCGGCGTCCAGTTGCTCGCCGAGGCCGTGATCGTGTGCTGACCGGACGTGGTGCTCTCGAAGTAGAAGGTCGGGCTCACACGGGAGCTCCCTGTCACGTCGAGCGCGAGCGGCGACGAGAAGGGGCCTGTGGAGGACGTCGCGAAGCCCCCTGTCGCGGTGGTGAGGCTGACGGCCAACCCCGCGGGCGGCCCTGGCGCACTGAGGTCCACCGTCATCGCGGAGGACGCGGACCCCGCCGTGAGCGTCTGGCTCGTGGCGGGTGTGAACGAGAGCGTTCCGGACGATCCCCCCGACGTGTTGCCGACGGCTGTGTTCCAGCTGCCGATCCCGGTGCACAGGTCGTACCCCGAGGTGCAGGGGTGTCCGTTGGTGCCGGAGGTGACGTCGTACACCGCGAGGGAGCCGCCGTAGACGGTCGAGGCGGTCAGCGGGCTGGCCGTCTCGGCGTCGTGGGCCGCCACCATCACGGTCGAGGCGCTGGTGCCGCCGACCTGGAGCCACCCGGACTGGCCTGTCGAGAGCCGCCGGGTGTCGTAGACCGATACGCCGGTTGTCGGGTTTGCGTCGAGGGAGAGGTCGGGCGTCGCGCGGCTGCCGCCGCAGCCGACGTTGGCGTATGTCGTGTCTGCCGATTGGACCGGGTTGGCGGTCTCGTACCGGCTGCACCCGCCTCCGGCTGTCTTCCAGGCCGTCTCGGACTTCCACCTGCCCGCTGTCACGGTGAGCGTCGTCCCGCCCACGGAGATCACGTTGGGGGAGACGGAGGGATAGATCACCTGCGAGCCGGTGTCGCCCGCTGCGGCGAAGTAGCTGACGCCCGGAGCGGAGAAGTACGCGGAGTCCGAGCTCGTCTCGCCGGAGAACTCTGTGCCGCCCCAGCTCATCGAGACGTAGCTCGCGTGGGACGCCGCGTACCGGACCGCGTTCAGCAAGTTGGTGAAGCTCGCCGTGGTCGCCTCGACGAGGAGCACCTTGGCCTTCGGCGCCAACGAGTGCGCCCACTCGACGTCCAGGCTCTGCTCGAGCCCCCAGCCCGATGTTCCCCGTGGGTACGAGGTCCCCCCTGTCTGGTTCACCTTGGTGAAGCAGCCGTTCGACGTCGTACAGGAGGGGAGCCCGTACTGTGCCGAGAAGGACTGGAGGTTGCTTGCGATTGTCGGCGCCCCGTACGCGTCGACGATGGCAATGGTCTGTCCCGCGCCGCCTGTCAGGCCGAAACCGTAGGCGCTCGCGATCGTGGCCGGCGAGTACCCGTGCGGCGTCGTGCTGCTCGGTCCGGGGCGGTGTCCCTGTGGCGTCGCGCCGCCCGACGTCGATGTGGCGGCATCCACGACGTTGGCCAGGCACCTCGCGTAGCCGAGTGCGGCCGCCGCGCAGACTGCGTGCTGGTGCGCCGCCGAACGAGAAGATGCGGCGCCGGCCACCGTGGCCGGGACCGCCAGCACGCCGCCCGCTGCGAGCGCGAGCGACCCGACGAGTACCGCGAACTTGCGCCGTGACATCGCGCCCCTCCGTCTCACGCGCCGCCGCCGCTGGCGGCCACACCGTACACCCAGGGATTCCCGCCAGGGTTCCCCGGCGGGTCCCGGTGGGGCGACGCGCCGCGAGGTACCTGCGAACTCCGATCGATTCGGGGCCGTGGCGAAACCGGGGCGGCCAGCGCGGCGAGCCAGGGGGGGCAGCGGACGGGCCGGCCGGTCGGGCCGACGACCGCGTGGAGCGTGACCGCCGTCGCGCGGGGCTCGCCTCCGACCGAGAGCAGGTAGCCGAGCTCGAAGGTGGCGCCCTTCGCGTGCGCCACCCTCAGGTGCACGTCCACCTCGTCGTCGAAGTACAGCGGGCGCAGGTAGCGGACGGCCACCTCGGCGACGGGCAGTTCGACACCGGTCGCGCGGATCTCGTCGAACGGGTGGCCGGCGGCGCGCAGCAGCTCGACGCGCGCCACCTCGAGGTACGGGAGGTAGGCGGCATGGTGGACGACGCCCATTGCGTCGGTCTCGGCGAAGCGGACTCTCACTCGGTGGCAGAATCCGTAGGCGCCGGCGTCGACGGGGGGCTCCAAGGAGACTCGCACGGCGCCATCCTCACACGGGGGGCGCGCGCCGCGAAATCGTGTGCCGACGCGGCCGCGACCGGCCGCAGGCGCCAGGGCGGGCACGGGGACGTCGACGCGAGAGATGCAGGGGAGATCGAGGAGCGATGAGCACGACCGAGCGGGCGGCGTCCAGCGGCACGGTGGCGACGCGGGGTGCGCCGCTCTCCCTGACGCAGCGCTCGTCCCTCCTCATGGCGCCGCACAACCCGAGCCGTGAGTTCATGAGCTGGGTGTACCAGCTCAACGGGAGGCTCGACGTGGCAGCCCTCACGCGGGCGGTCGACGACCTCGTCGCCGCGCACGACCAGCTCCGGGTCCGGTTCGAGCCGGGACCGGGGGGCGACGTGGAGACGGCGAGCCAGTACGTCACGGCCTTTCGTCCGGGGGTCGTCCGCATCGTCCGGCTCGACGACCGTCCGAAGCTCGAAGCCCTGACGGCGGCCGTGGTGGCCGTCGAGGCCGAGTACCGGGACCTTTCCCCCTGGGACGAGCCCCGGCTCCAGGCGACGCTCTACGTGGTCGCCCCGAAGACCCACGTGCTCTCGATCTTCGTCGCCGAAGCCCTCGTCGACGGGGAGTCCGGGACCCTGGTCGCCGCGGAGCTGTCGAGGGCGTACGCGCAGCACGCCGGAAAGGCACCCCCTGACCTCCCGCTTCCTTCGGCCGGGAGCTACCTGCGCTGGGTGCAGGACAACCCGGTGCCCGACGCCGTGCAGCAGCGCGCCGTGGACCACTGGCGGGCACTGCGCACCGTGCCGATCGCGGCGGGCTCGTGGCCGATGACGCTCCCGCCCGGCGTACGCCCGAGGGCGAGGTTCTTCAACGCGCCGGCCGGGCACTGGCGACACCTCCTCGAGGTCACCCCGGGGATGGCGGCCATGCCGTTCGTGGTGGTGCTGTCGTGGCTGGAGATGTCACTCGCCCGTGTGGCCGGGGCCGAGCGATTCGTCGTCACCTCTGCGGTCTCCAACCGGAGCCGCCCCGGAGCGAAGGACCTCATCGGGAACTTCGTCGGGCCGGTGCGCATGGCGGCCCAGGTCGCTCCCTCGGACCGCTTGGAGGACGTCTCCCCGAGGGTGCTGCGCGCGTTGCGAGAGGCGCTGGCCGCGAGTGTCGTACCCGTCCCGCTGGCCGAAGCCCGCATGCGGGCCCCCGCCGAGTTCGTCCCGCCGGAGCCGACGGTGTCCTTCTTCATGTTCGACGAGCGCGAAGGTCCCGACCTTGCGGGGGTCCGCCAGCGACGGTTCCGGGTCAACACGGGCAGGGACGTGCTCCGGGTGAACTGCACGCCCGACGAGGCGGGGGGACGCAACTTCTTCGTGATCTCCGGATCGGCCCCCGACGAGCTCGTCGACGAGCTCGTCGGCGAGCTGCAGCGCCATCTCGGACTTCGGGCCTGACCCCGAGGACGCGCGGAGGCGACGGGTTCCGGCGGGCTCAGCCCGGGAGCTCGTCGGCGCCGGGTCTCGCTTGCTCCTCCTGGGCGCGGAGCCCCTGGCGGGAGTGCAGCGCCCGTTCGGACCTGAGCACCGAGATGCGGTGCACGAGCACTGCGACGATGGCGAGGACGAAGAGCGCGGCGAGAACGTAGCCGGCGTCGCTGAAGACCTTGATGACGTGGTGCCAGCTGGCGCCGAGGCTGTAGCCGATGCTCGCGAGGATGCCGCACCAGATGGCGCAGCCGGCCACGGTATACGCCAGGAACTTCCCGAACGTCATCTCCCCGAGGCCCGCAGCCAGGGAGACGAACGAGCGGAGGAGCGGGATGAAGCGTCCGAACAGCACGAACGGCTCGCCGCGGCGGGCGAACCAGGCTTCGGCCCGGTCCAGGTCCCGGTGAGTGAGCAGGACGTACCTGCCGAGCTTGTCGACGAGCGGCCGTCCACCGAACCGTCCGATCGAGTAGCCGAGGATCGAGCCGACGATCTCGCCGGCGACCGCGACCAGGATGACCGAACCGAGAGCGAGATGATCGTGCGAGGTGGTCAGCTGGCCGCTCGACAGCGCGCCCGCGTACCCGGTGGCCGCCTCGGAGCCCACCGGGATCCCCATCGCGGAGAGCAGGACGATGCCGAACAATGCGAGGTAGCCCCACGTGGCGAGGATGTGCTCCATGGCGGCTCTCTTTCTAGCGGTTCCGGGGGCGTCCTCGGCCGCACCGGCTGCAGCGGCTGCATCGGCTGGACCCGCGGCCGCCGCCCACGGAAGGATCGTCCCCGTGCATGAAGGGTTCCTGAACGTCCGCGGCGACCCGGCCGCGGTGGACGAGAGCGGGAGGGCGTGAACCGTGGCCAAGAACGTGCTCGGAGGCGAGCTCGAACCGTGCGGCACCGACCCGCTGACCGGGTTCTACCGTGACGGCTGCTGCAACACCGGTGTCGACGACGTCGGCGTGCACACGGTGTGTGCCCGGGTCGACGCCGCGTTCCTCGAGTTCTCGAGGTCACGAGGCAACGACCTGTCGACGCCGCAGCCGGGCTTCCCGGGTCTTCGACCCGGGGACCGCTGGTGCCTGTGCGCGTCTCGCTGGCAAGAAGCCCTCGAGGAGGGGATGGCGCCCGACGTGGTGCTCGAGGCCACTCACGCCGCGACCCTCGAATGGGTGGGCCTGGGCGACCTCCGCCGCCACGCGGCCGACCGCGAGAGCTGAGCTCAGAGGCGGGCCCGAAGGACCGCCGTCGCCTCGGCGGTGCGCTCCCGGAAGGCCGTGCGCGCGTCGTCCGCCGACTCGAGGACACCGGCGAGGTGCTCGAAGAACAGGCCCACGATGAACGCGCGGAGTACCCGGGCGACGGCCGGGGCGCCCGGGCCGTCGCAGATGGTGGGCTCGGATTCCTCGAGCCAGCGCTCGAGTGCCGTCTGGGTGGCGTCGAACAGCTCCACCCCGACGAGGTGAGCGGTCTCCTGACCGCGCATCACCTCGCCCAACATGAGGCGGATGAAGTCCTCGACCTCGAGCATGGACCGCAGGATGTCCTCGAGCATGTCGGCGAGCCCGTCGAAGTCGTCGCGCGAGATCGCCGCGGGGCCGGTCGACGCGGCCAGGTCCTCGATGAAGCCGCGCTCTCTCAAGACGGCAACGAGCAGCTCGCGCTTCGACGCGAAGTAGTGGTAGAGGGACGCGACGTTCAGTCCCGAGGCGGCGGCGAGGTCACGCATGCTCGTGCCGTCGACGCCTCGCTGGGACATCAGGGCGAGAGCAGTGTCGAGGATGTGCTGGCGCTGGGAGACGGCGGCCCGCTCCTGCGTTCCTGAGGAGGGTGAGGTCGTCACGCCCTCCATTGTCGGGTCCGGCAGACCCCTGCGTCGAGCGCGCTCCTGTTTCTCCTGGTCACGAGCTCGTCACTGGAGCGGCACGGGTGCCGTCGCGCAGCGGCGGATGCAATGCCGCCGCCCGACCTGCGCCGTACCGCGCCGTCGTGCTCCCGTCGTGCTCCTGTCGTGCTCCCGTCGTTCTCCGACGCGCGCCGACCCTGCGCCGTCGTGCGCCGACCCTCGGCCGCCCGGTGTTCGGTCTCGGAGCGGCCCGGCGACGGCGGCGACCTCGGCGACGATCGGTCACAAGTCATTCTGTTATGCAGAACAAGAAAAAAACCGCATTGCGCTGGCGGGAACGAGCGGCTAGAAAAGGCGACGCCGAGGCGGCGGAGTACCGGGCCACACGGCACGCCGGTGGATCGTGAGTCGAGACGGAGGGGGCACGATCCGCCGGCGGCCGGACCCCACTCCCCGGCCGGTTTCATGTACCTCCCGCGTGCTGCTGGCGCGCCCGCTCCTCTGCGGCGAGCTCGATGACGACCGCCCTGGTCGCGGCCCGCGTGGCCCGGGCACTGTCGAGCCCGAGCCGGACGAGCCGGAGAACGGACCTGGGCTCCCGCGCGACGAGGCGTGCCGCCGCCCGAAGGTCGGCGCGGCCGTCGGGGCGCAGGATGGCGGCGACCCCGGCGGTGAGCGCGCCCGCCGTGTCGCTGATCGCGCGGACGACGTCCCATGGCACCCCTCTCGCCTCGGCCGCCGCCACGATGGCCGCGGTCTCCATGTCGACGGCCGTCGCCCCGTCGAGAGGCGACGGCGAACCGACGCCGACGCCGACTCCGACGCCCTCGACGGTGACGAGCACCCCGACGCGCGTGTCGGACGTGCAGGGCGCGAACGTCGTCTTGGTCCCCGCGTCGACGACCGCCGCGGGCCGGACGAGATCGCCGACGACCAGCGCGGGATCGACCGCTCCGGCGACGCCCGTCACGAGCAGCTTGCGCGGTGCGAGCCCGTCGAGGACCTGAGCCGCGCCGGTGCCGGCCCGTGCCGCCCCCACGCCGACTACCACGGCGACGACGCCACGGCCGCGCCACGCCGGAAGGCCGAAGAGTGGCGACGCGTGGAGTCTGAGCGCGCGGACGAGCGGTCGCAGCTCCCGCGGCATCGCCGCCATCACCACGACGTCACAGGTTTCCGCCGGCCGGCTGCTCACGGAGCGCCTTCGTGTCACGGAGCGCCTTCGTGGCGCACGGCCCGCGCTGTCGCGGGGCGAGCCGCCGTCGCGCTCCGGCCTAACGGGACCGCGACCACGCACCGACGCGCGACAGGCGGTAGCTCTGCGTCTCGTCGAAGTGCTGCGAGCCCTTGCTCGCGTGGATCGAGATCAAGACCGCGACCACGTAGCCCCCGTCCAGCTGGACCTGCGTGCGGTACGTGCCGGTGACCTGTGCGCGTGCGGCGGGGGAGACCAGGCTCTTCGCCGGCTCTGTCCTGTCGTAGTACGACCCGCGCACCGAGAAGTGGTCGAGGGAGAGGAGGCGGTTGACCGGCCCGAGCACGCCCGAGGCCTGGCTCCCGCTCACGTGACGGCTGCCCTCCAACTTCCCGCTCGGGCCGTGCGCCACCTCGGCCAGGTGGTCGGGCGCCCGGAACGCGAACGAGATCTTCACCCCCGGGTTCGACGATGTGGTGTAGGTCCCTGTGACGCGGCCGGCCTGGAGGGTCGCGCTCGCTCCGTCGTGGACGGCGAGGTCGGCGCCTGTGGGCGCCTCGAAGGCCCCGAGGACCGCCCCTCCCGCCGCGAGGAGCCCGAGCAGTCCGACGAGGAGGAAAGCGAGGGGAAACCGACGCACCGTGTCAGGGTACCCGCCCGCCCCCGGTCCGCCCACCGCCCGCCCCGGTCCGCCCACCGCCCGCCCCGGTCCGCCCACCGCCCGCCCCGGTCCGCCCCGCTTACGCGCCGGTTGCGCTCTTCAGGAGGTCGACGAACCGGCTCGTCGACCGTGGGAGCGAGAAGCGGTCGAGGCGGCGGAGCGCCGCGGCGGCCAACCGCTCGCGCAGGTCGGCGTCGTCGACCACCCGATGGACGGCCGTCGCGAAGCGCAGGGGATCCTTCGTCGACAGGACGAGGCCGGAATCGCCGACGGTCTCGGGGACCGCCGTCACCCCGTACGCGACGACGGGCACCCCGTGCCCCATGGCCTCGACGATGGGGACGCAGAACCCTTCGTGCTCGGAGGCACAGACGAAGACGTCGGCTGCCCGGAAGTACGCCTCGAGCACCGACGAGTCGACCGAACCGGTGATCTCGACCGCGTCGTCGAGGCCGAGCTCGCGGATGAACGCGGCGAGCGCAGGGCCGTAGCGCTCTCCCAGTGGGGAGCCGACCAGTCGAAGGCGCGCGGCGGGGTCGTACACGCGTCGGTAGACCGACAGCATCTTGACGAGGTCGTGCGGAGCCTTGTGCGGCGACACCTTGCCGACGAAGAGAAGGTCCGTCCCGCCGCCTGCCTTGGCCTCGTCGAGGCGGCGCACCGTCGCCCCGTCGGGAGACGGCCCAGCGCGCACCATGTCGATCAGGAGCGGCACGACTGCGGTCCGTGCGTAGCCTGCCTCCACGAGCTCCAGCTCGTTGTAGTGCGAGTCGGCGACGGCGAGCGCGACGCGCGCCGCCAGCCTCGCGAGCTGCGCGCGGCCGAGTGAGGTCTCGTAGGCGACGGCAGGCTCCCACGGTGCCAGGAGCTCGGTCGGCGTGATGTTGTGGTAGTTCACGAACACCGGCTCCTCGCGCGTCATGAGCGTGTCGAAGACGGGGCTGCCGATCGACGCCTGGTAGAGGAGGAAGCGGCCCTGTGCACGGCGGCCGATCGCACCGATGGGGCGGCCGATCTCGGCCATGTCCGGCGTGCACGTCCCGTAGTAGATGTCGGACTCGATACCTGCGGCGCGCAACGAGTGGGTGAGGTTCACCGTGTGCACCCCGATTGCATCGCGGCTGGCGAGCGACGGAATGACCTGGTCAACTCGCACGGGGCTCGAGTGTAGGCAGCAGCGGCGACCGGCACGCGCCGCGTGCTCCGCGTGCTCACCGCGCTCGCCTCGCCGGCTCGGCTCGCAGCCACGAGCGCCGTCCGCTACGAGCGCCGTCCGCTGCGAGCGATCGTCGGAGCGTTACCATGTCGCATCCCACGTCCCACCCCCCTGGCATCGTTGCGCCGCGCGTCGGCCCTCCTCGCCGGATCGGCGCTCTCGGTCTCGTTCGTCCTCGTCCTCGGACCGTCTGCGGGCGCGGCCTCGCCTCCATCGGCGATCTCGCGGGCGAACGTCCCCGTGGAGCATTCGACGGAGGCGACGATGCCGTCGGACACCGTCGACGTCCGCATCGCCATGACCGAGAACGACACATCGGTCCTGGCGGTGTCCTCTGCACATGACCTCGTCGCGACCGGGGCCACAGGCGCGACGGCAGTCAGGTACACGCCGGAGGGGAACGGCAATTGGGCGATCGCGACGGGAACGGGCTGCAGCGGCCCGTGGACGACGCTCCAGACAGCCGTCGTCAAGACACCGCTCGTGCAGGCCCCGAGCACAGGGGCACTCCTCACGCTGTGTGCCGACAACCGCACACCGCTGCAGGTGCAGGGCACGCTGAAGGGCGTCTACAACTCGGCGGGCGAGGCCCGGACCGTCAACACGTTGCCGCTGGAGGACTACGTCGCCGACGTCGTGCCCGGTGAGTCCATCTCGGACTGGGGGAACGTGGGCACGGCGGGGCCGCAAGGTCACCCCTGGGGATTCCAGGCGCTCGAGGCCCAGGCGCTCGCGGTGCGCTCCTACGTCCTTGCCTCACCGGGCGGGTACGGGGGCTACGCCACAACGTGCGACCTCGTGTGCCAGACCTACCGCGGGACGACGTACCTCACCGCGAACAGCACGGCGGCCGCCCAGGACACCGCGGGCGCGGTGATGGTGCTGCCGGGTGGCGCCATCGCGTCCACCGAGTACTCGGCCTCCACCGGCGGCTACACGTCGAGCAGCGCGGAGGGGTCGCCGTTCACATCGGTGCCCGACACAGGCGACGGGGTGTGCCTCACAAAGGGCAACCCCGGTCTGTGCAACCCCAGCCACGACTGGACGGTGACTGTCAAGCTCGCCACAATCCGCGCGCATTGGCCCGCCGAGGGGACAACACCGACGGTCGCGGTCGCCGCGCGCAACGGGGACGGCACATGGGGCGGCAGGGCGACCGAGCTGTCCATCTCCGGCAACGGCACCAGCCAGACGGTGACTGCGGCTGCGTTCGTGGCAGCGCTCGGGCTCAAGTCGAACTACTTCACGATCACGCAGACGACGGGCCAGCCCCTCGTGATCACCGGTCACGGTTGGGGCCACGGGATCGGCATGGGCCAATGGGGGGCCTTCGGCTACGCCGTCGGCACAGACAACGGCCTGGGCAACTGGACCTGGCAGCAGATCGTCGACCACTACTACGCGCCGGCCACGGTGGGCACGCTGCCGGGCTCGGGCACGCCCTCCTTCTCCGCCACCCGGATCTACGGCGCCACACCGGACGGAACGGCGGCCCAGGAGCTCGAGCACCAGTTCACCTCGGGTTCGGGGAAGTGCCCGGGCTCCGGGTCCACACGGCCCGTCGTGCTCGCAACCGACGAGGGGTACCCCGACGCGCTGGCGAGCGCACCCCTGGCTCGTGCACTCGGCACCGGGACGCTCCTCACGCCGACGACACGGCTGTCGTCGGCGACCGCGACAGCCCTGCGCGACGAGGGGGTCACGCGGGTGTACGTGGTGGGCGGCCCGTTCGCGATCTCGACAACGGTGCTGGCGGCCCTTCGCTCGACGCCGGCGCGGGCCTGCGGCGGCGGGCCGGGCACCGGTGCGGACATCGCGGTGACACGCGTCTTCGGGGCGACCCGGTACGACACCGCTGCCAAGATCGCGGCGGCCGGGGCCAACCTCGACGGGGTGGGCGCGATGGACCTGGCGGGGGCGTACGCGGGGACGAACTCCACAGGGGGCGACGGCCGGTACAACACCACCCCCGGGGCGGCCTCGAGCGGCCCGGCGGGTTCGGGCGGCCTCCCGACGGCGATCGTCGCGACGGGAAGGGGCTTTCAGGACGCGGAGGCGGCGAGCGCCCTCGCCTACGCCGAGCGTCTCCCGATCCTGCTCACCACACCGAGCACCCTTTCGCCGCAGGCCTCCTCGTCGATCGCGTCGCTCGGCGTCCGCCAGGTCGTGCTGACCGGCGGCCCTCTCGCCGTTTCGGACGGCGTCGTCGCGTCGCTCGAGCATCTCGGCGTGTCGGTGCTGCGGGTCGCGGGCGCCGACGCCACCGGCACCGCGGTGGAGCTCTCGGAGCTCGAGGGGGCGCCGTCTCCCACAGGGGCGGGGTGGCAGGGGACCGGCGCGCTCACGGTCGTCCGGGGGAACGGCTACACCGACGGACTCGCAGGAGCCGTCGTCGCGGCGGACGGCCCGGGTTCCGTCGCGCCCGCACCACTCGTGCTCACCGAGTCGCCGACGACGGTCGGCAGCGCCCTCACGGCGTTCCTCCAGCTGGCCGGCGTGACAGGCGTCGGCGGCGTGCGCGTGTCCCACCTGACAGTGCTCGGCGGCACGCTCGCGGTGACCCAGACAACGGTCGACCAGATGGCCAAGGATCTCTCGGGCTGACGACGAGCGTTCGTGGCGGCCCCGACGGCGCGGTCGGCGGCGGCGGCGCCCGTGGTGACCGTGGCGCTCAGAGCTTCGAAGCGGCCGGCACGAGCTGCTCGGCGGCGATCTCCATGGTGCGCGGCTCCCACACCCGGGCGAAGGCGCCATGGGCGACCTCGATGCCGAGGCTCGCGAGACGCTCGAGGTCGTCGAGGATCTCGGGCACGCGCGTCCCGCCCTCGCCGAGGTCGAAGCGGTAGGAGACGGTCTTCTGGATCTCGTCGTAGTCGCGGCCCTCGCGTTCGCAGTGTGCGCGGAGCACGTCGAGCCGACGCTCGAGCCGGTCGTCGTTCCACAGGTTGCACGCCTGCGCATACCGGGCGACGAGCCTGAGGGTCTTCTTCTCCCCGGACCCGCCGATGAGGATCGGCGGGTGCGGGCGAGACAGTGACTGGGGGGAGTTCAACGTGCGCCCGAGCCGGTAGTGCTGCCCGTTGTAGGGGGCGTCGACCTCCGACCACATCTGCAGGCAGATCTGGAGCGTCTCCTCCAGCCGTTCGTAGCGCTCGGCGAGCGGCGGGAAGAAGAGGCCGAGACCCTTGGACTCCTCCTCGTTCCACGCGGCGCCGATCCCGAGCCAGGCACGCCCGCCCGTGAGGACGTCGAGCGTGGTCACGATCTTGGCCAGCAACCCGGGGTCGCGGTACGTGACGCCGGTCACGAGCGTCATGAGCGACGCACGTTCCGTGCGGGCGGCGAGGTACCCGAGCGTCGTGTAGGCCTCCAGCATCTCGTGCTCGGGCGGCCCGATATGGCCGATCTGCCAGACGTGGTCCATGACGCTGATCCGGTCGATGCCCGCCTGGTCGGCCGCCGCCGCGACGTTCCCGAGCTGCGTGCGCAGTGACGACGGACCCTGTGGCCAGGTGAAGTCCGAGAGATGAAGTCCGAGTCGCATCCCCCCGTTCTACCGGCTGCCGCTCACCGGCTCCCCCGGGCGTGCCGCTCGACAGGACCGGACAGCCCGGCCACCTTCCCCAGGCGTGGGAAGGCGCGCAAGCGGCCGAAACGGCCGAGCCTGCCGGCGTCCACGCCATGGTCGGCGGCCTCCAACAGGCGACGGTCCCCCCGGCTGTTGCCGTAGGCCCAGAGTACCGGGTGTGCGGCCCCGAGCCCCTGTGAGCGGATCCACCCCATGAGTCGTGCGTACTTCTCGGCTCCGCGGCAGTTCTTGCCCTCGTAGCGACCGGTGAGCAGGTCGCCCCCCATGGCAAGGCGCGTGGCGAGGGCCGCGTCGGCGCCGAGCAGCGCGGCGGCCGGCCGCACGTAGCACTCCGGGGAGGCGGACACGACGACCACATGGTGTCCCTGCTTGCGGTGCCACTCGAGCCGTTCCCGGGTGTCGGCACGCAGTCGCCGGCGGAGATGGGCCTCGGCGAAGGCCGCGCCGATGCGGTCCAACTCGGCGACCTGCACGCCGGCCAGCAGGCGCGCGAAGAGGACCTCCTTGGCGTCGTCGGACGCGGTGCCACCCACGATCGCCGCGTGCGCGAGCCTCGGAAGGTCCGAGAGCAGCGCGCGGGCGACGGGGACGACGCCGCGGACGCGGACGAGGAACCGGATCACGCTGCCACCGTGGGTGAGCGTCCCGTCGAAGTCGAACGCCGCCACGGTCGGGCGCGCGCCGTCGGTCATCGAGGCGCCTCGTCCCGGTGCACGAGCGCGGCGCCCCCGCGCCCCTCCCCGGCACCGAAGCGCCGCGCCCCGGCGAGCGTCTCGCCGGTCTCGACGACCGCCCGGCCACGGCGAGCCTCGTTGGCGGCCGCCGCGCCCTCGGCGAGCGCCCACTGCTCGATCGCCGACATCCGGTCGCTTCGTAGGCACGCCTGCGGGAACGCCGAAAGCTCGCTCGCCAGGGCCAGCGCCTCGTCGAGTGCGCCGCCGGAGGGCGCGAGCCGCTGGACGAGGCCGATGGAGAAGGCTTCTTCTGCGCCGACGGCTCTGCCCGTGAGGATCATGTCCATGGCGCGGGCGTGGCCGATCAGGCGAGGGAGGCGGACCGTCCCGAGGTCGACGAGCGGGACTCCGAAGCGACGGCAGAAGACGCCGAAGACCGCGCCGTGCGCCGCCACCCGGAGGTCGCACCACAGCGCGAGCTCGAGACCCCCGGCGACCGCATGCCCCTCGACCGCCGCCACCACGGGCTTGCCGAGCGTCATCCGAGTCGGGCCCATCGGGCCGGGGCCGTCCGCACGCACCGCCCTGCGGTCGCCCGCGGCAAGGGCCTTCAGGTCGGCGCCCGCGCAGAAGGACCCGCCTGAGCCGGTGAGCACGGCGACGTCCGCGGACGGGTCGGCGTCGAATTCGGCGAAGGCCGCCCGCAGGCCCTCCGCGGTGGCCGAGTCGACGGCGTTGCGCACGGACGGGCGGTCGATGGTCACCACCGTGACGCGACCGTGTCGGGACACGACCACGGTCTCCCGGCGCATCCAGGGATCATCGCGCGGCCCGAGATGGCGGCCGTGCCGCGGGGCGCCCACGGCCCCGCCGCGCGCCGGGCAAAAGCCGACCCGCCGGGTAGACAATCGGACGGGCACTGCTAATCTCGGATGGTCGAGAATCACCGTGTCCACGCAGCGTCCAAGGCAAGTTCCACGATCAGGAGGGTCCATATGGCGATTCAACTCGGAGACACCGCTCCGGACTTCACGGCGGAGACCACGGAAGGCACCATCCACCTCCACGAGTGGCTGGGTGACGGCTGGGGGATCCTCTTCTCCCACCCGAAGGACTTCACGCCGGTCTGCACCACCGAACTGGGTGCGTTCGCCAAGAGGAAGGCGGAGTTCGACAAGCGCAACACCAAGTTGATCGGGCTCTCGGTCGACTCCGTGGCGTCCCACAACGACTGGGCATCCGACATCGCGGACACCCAGGGGAGCGCGTTGAACTTCCCGGTCATCGGCGACGAGGACCACCGCGTCGCCGACCTCTACGACATGATCCACCCGAACGCGAACGACACCCTCACGGTTCGCTCGGTCTTCATCATCGGCCCCGACAAGAAGGTGAAGCTGACCCTCACCTATCCGGCCTCGACGGGCCGCAACGTCGACGAGATCCTTCGCGTGCTCGACTCGCTGCAGCTCACCGCGGGCTACCAGGTGTCCACCCCGGTCAACTGGAACGACGGCGACGACGTGATCATCGCGCCGGCGATCAGCGACGACGAGGCGAAGACCAAGTTCCCCAAGGGGTTCAGGACCCTCCGGCCCTACCTCCGCCTCACGCCGCAGCCGAACAAGTAGGCCCGATCGCCCCGCCCGTTTCGGCGTCGGCCCTCGGGCCGGCGCCGTGACGCGCACGGCGAGGCACCGGCCGCGCGAGATCGGCGACGGGAGGAACGGCGAGGGGCGACGGACGTCAGCGGCCCCACAACGTGGGATCGCCCGCCCACTCGGTCGAGCCTTCGCTCGTCCCGAGGACGTCGGCGCGCAACGCTCGCTTCAAGAGCTTTCCCGCCGGATTGCGCGGCAACGAGCTGCGCCGGAACCACCACCGCGTCGGGACGTTGAACCCCGCCAGACGCGCGCGGACGTGGTCCGAGAGCTCGTCGGCGGTCACCTTGTGACCGGGACGCAGCACCACCACCGCACCGACCTCTTCCCCGAGCACCTGGTGGGGGACGCCGATGACCGCGCAGTCCGCGACCGCCGGATGGGAGAACAGCGCGTCCTCGACCTCGACGGAGTAGACGTTCTCACCGCCGCGGATCACCACGTCTTTGGACCGGTCGACGATGTACACGAATCCCTCGGCGTCGATGCGCGCCACGTCGCCGGTGTGGAGCCACCCTGTGGTGATGGCCCGGGCGGTGTCGTCCGGACGGTTCCAGTAGCCCCGGACGACGTTCGGGCCCCGCAGCCAGAGCTCGCCTGCGGTGCCCGGCACGAGCGCCGGGGGGGAGGACCCGGAGAACCCCTCGGGAACGACCGTCGCGTCGACGACGGGGAACACCCGTCCCACACTGTCGGGCCTGCGAACGTAGTCCGCGCCCGAGTTCCACGCAGCTGCGGCCGACGTCTCCGTGAGCCCGTAGCCGTTGCCCGGTTGCCCGGTTTTGAACGCCTCCCGGATCCGTCGAACGAGGTCTGCGGGCGCCGGGGCGCCGCCGTAGGACACGGAGCGGACCGACGACACGTCGCGCCGAGCGAGCTCGGGAGAGTCGAGGACGCGCATCACGACGGTCGGGACCCCGCCGAAGATCGTCACCTTCTCCTTCTCGATCAGCTCGAGCGCGCGTTCGGCGTCGAAGCGACGCATGAGCACGATCTTGGATCCCGCCGCCGTATTCGTGACGAGGACCGCGTGGCAGCCGGTCGCATGGAAGAGCGGCACGGTCAGCAGGTAGCAGCGCTGCGGGGCGTCGCCCTGGTCGCCGGGCGCTTCTCCCCAGCGCGCCTGGTTCATCATCTGTGCGAAGAAGAGGTTCATCAGGTTGGTGCAGGTGTTCCGATGACTCCCCACGGCACCCTTGGGTCTCCCCGTCGTCCCGGACGTGTAGAAAATCGTGGCGTCGTCCTCGGGGACGAGTTCGACGTCGGGGGGCACGGCGTCGTCGGCGACGTCGCCGAGGAGCTCCGCGAAGGTGGGGCCGATCGTCGCAGTCTCGTGCGCAGCGTCCCGGTCGGTGGCGTCCCGGTCGGTGGTCACCACGCGTCGGAGGTCCGGCAGCTCTCCGAGATGCGGCGAGATCCGCTCGGCCCGTTCCGGATCGACGAAGGCGACCCGCGCACCGCTGTCCGCGAGCGCGTAGGCGAGCTCTCCGCCGGTCCACCACGCGTTCAACGGGACGACGACCGCGCCGACGACGGCAGCGGCCCAGAACACCACGACCCACTCGGGGAGGTTGCGCATGGCGATGGCCACGCGGTCGCCCTTCTCCACCCCGAGGTCGCCGCGCAGCCGGTGGGCGAGCGCCGCCGCGAGCCGGTAGTGCCGCGAGTACGTCGTCCGCTCGTCCTCGTAGACGAGGAAGTCGGCGTCGCCGTATCCGAGGGAGAGGTCGAGGACCGACCGGAGCGACGGGGGAGCGGCCTTCCACGCCCGCAGCGGCACACCCCCGATCTCGACGTCCTCCATCTCGAAGAGCTGTCCGGGCGCCGTCAGGCGGGCGCGCGCCTCGTCGTAGCCGAGGTCCCCGATCGCCGGCTGGGAGCCCGGCGGCTCACCCGGGTCGGTCATCTGCTCTGGAACACCGTCCGGCGGTAGTACTCGAGCTCGGCGACGCTCTCTCTGATGTCGTCCATCGCACGGTGGCTGCCGTGCTTGTGCGGCGCGGCCGCGAGGGCGTCGGGGAGCCATCGACGGGCGAGCTCCTTCACCGTCGACACGTCGATGGACCGGTAGTGGAAGAACCGTTCGATCTCGGGGAGGTGGGCGGCGAGGAACCGGCGGTCCGTGCCGATCGAGTTCCCGCACAACGGCACCGTCCCGGGTTCGGGGATGTGGGCGCGCAGGAACTCGAGCGTCGCCGCGCCGGCTGCCTCGAGGGAGAGCGTCGAGGACTCGATCGCGGCCAGGAGCCCCGATCTCGTGTGCATCTCCCGCACCACGTCGCTCATCGCGTCGAGCTGTCCCCGGCTGGCGCGGACCACGAGGTCGGGACCTTCTGCGACCACGACCAGGTCGTCGTCCGTCAGCAGGGTGGCGATCTCGACGATGCAGTCCTTGGCAGGGTCGAGCCCGGTCATCTCGAGGTCCATCCACGCGAGCATTGCCGCCAGAGGCTACGCGGCCGGTCAAAAAGGGGCCATCCGGCCCGGTCGGATTACCATCGCCGGGGTGTCACAGCTCCTGCGGATCCCGCTCCACCGGCTCGATCCGGACCTCCCTGTGCCCTCCTACGCCAGGCCGGGCGACGCTGGTGCCGACTTGTACGCCAGGTCCGACGCCCTCCTGGCCGCAGGCGGGGGCCGGTCGCTCGTACCGACTGGGGTGGCCGTCGCCATTCCCGAGGGTTACGCCGGCTTCGTGCAGCCCCGCAGCGGGCTCGCGCTCCGACACGGGGTCACCTGCCTCAACACGCCCGGCTTGATCGACTCGGGCTACAGGGGAGAGCTCGCAGTGCTCCTGGTCAACACCGACCCGAACGAGGACTACGAGGTGCGGCGGGGGGACCGCATCGCCCAGCTCGTCGTCCAGCCCGTGGTGCAGGCCGAGTTCGATCCGGCGGACGAAGCGCTCCTCCCCGACGCGGTCCGCGGCGCCGGCGGGTTCGGGCACAGCGGTCGGTAGCCGGGCCACGGGGCGCGGTTCCGAAGTGGGGCGGAGCATCGAGCCGCTGTCCGGCCTCGACGCGACCTTCCTCGCAATGGAGACGTCGACGAGCCGACTGCACGTGGCGGGCGTGTTGGTGCTCGACGCCCCGGGGGCGGGCGCGGCATCCGAGCCCGGAGATCGCGCCAGCCCCCAATTCGAGACCATCCGCGCGGTCGTCGGTGAACGACTCGACCGGGTGCCGCGTCTTCTGCGGCGAGCCGTGCGGGTCCCGCTCGGTCTGCAACGACCCTTCTGGGTCGACGACGCCGAATTCGATCTCGACGCGCACGTCCGGCCGGCACGGGTCGCCGCACCGGGTGGCCGGCGCGAGCTCGACGGGCTGATCGGCGAGGTCCTCAGCCGTCCGCTGCCCCTCGACCGGCCGCTCTGGGAGATGGTGGTCGCCGGAGGGCTGGCCCACGGACGTACTGCCGTGGTCGCCCGGCTGCACCACGCGATTCTCGACGGCGTGTCAGGGGCGACGGCCCTGGCGGCCTTCCTCGACCTCGAGCCGAGGCGAGGCGGCGGAGTGCGAGGAGCCCCAGCGGGTGCCTACCCTTCCGCCCGCGGCTCGCGCCACGCCGGACGCCCCCACCCGTCGCACCGCGCGCACCCGCTTGCCGGTGGGCCACACGACCCGCCCGCGTCCGACGTGTGGCGGTATGCGGCGACGTCGTTCGCACACCAACCCGATGCGGCGCTCGAATTGCTCCGGCGCGGCGTGGACGCCCTCGTCGGCGTCACGAAACAGAACCGGGAGCTGTCGAGCCGCGGCCTCGGGCCTCCCCCCGCACCATTCAGTGCGCCCCGCACCTCCTTGAACGGCAGCGTGACATGCGACCGCCACGTCGCGACGTTCTCGGTGCCCCTCTCGGACTTCGAGCTCGTGCGCGCTGCACCGGACGTGGCTCCGCCAACGCCTTCACGCGACCGCAGCGCGACGGTGAATGAGGTCATCCTCGCTGCGGTCGGCGGCGCCCTGCGCCGCTACCTGCTTGCTCGCGACGAGCTCCCCGACAGACCCCTTGTGGCGCTCGTGCCGGTATCGACCCACGGCCGTGCGTCGGTGCCGGCAGCTCAACGTGCGCAGATGGGCAATTCCGTCTCGGGGATGCTCGTTCCGTTGGGCTCCACCCTCGACGATCCGCTCGAAAGGTTGCGCGCCGTGGCGACGGCCTCCCGGGTGGCGAAGCTGCAAGAGGACCTCGCGGGCGGCGAGTTCCTCGAGTGCCTGTTGCAGGTGGTGCCTCCGTTCGTCGTCTCCGGGTTCATGCGCGCGGCCGGCAGAACGCGGCTCTTCGACCGGTGCTCGCCGCCGTTGAACGTCGTGGTGTCGAGTGTCGTCGTGCCGGACGTCTCGTTGTGGTTGGCCGGCTGTCCGGTGTCGGCCATCTATCCGGCCGGCCCGGTCGCCGACGGTGTCGGGCTGAACATCACGAGCATGACGTACAAGGGCACGGTCCATTTCGGCGTGGTGGCGTCCCCTCGTCTCGTCCCCGACGTCGACGAGGTCGCCACGCTTCTCGACGATGCCGTGGCAGAGCTCGTCGCAGCCGCCCTCGACACCACCCGCTGAGGCGGTCGTACCTGGGGTTACGCCGCGGACGACGCTTCGCGGTAGAGTGTCCGGACACACGCGGACGTGGCTCAGTTGGTAGAGCATCACCTTGCCAAGGTGAGGGTCGCGGGTTCGAGTCCCGTCGTCCGCTCCAATTTCGACTCGTCAGAGAAGGCCAGGACCGCCGGCCCGGCGACGACAAAACCCCCGCGCGGGGCCACGGGACCGGCGAGCGGACGGCGGCGACCGGCGGAGAGGGGCCACCGGGGACGGGGAGGGGCCACGGCGGGGACGGGCGACCGTGTTCTGCGTTTGAGACGAGCGAAGAGGAGCGCTCGCGATCGTAAGCGCCCGGCATGGAGCAGACCGCAAAGTGGCTCGCGTAACCGGCGGTCGGGGGCACCCTCAGCGCTTAGTTGAGTTGCGCGTTATGGGACGCGTTTGACAGGGCAGAAGCAACTCAACCGGCCCAATCGTGCGAACGGGGTGGTCGGTTAGCTCCTCCTGCCACAAGATGTAGGGGTGGGTGAGGCAGGCGGCGGCGGGCGCGGAAGCGATCTGGTGGCGGGGAGTGACTACCCGGCGAACTGGCGCGACTTCCTGGAGTGGTTTGGCGACGA
>DATLRV010000025.1:0-45543 GCA_035534455.1 Acidimicrobiales bacterium | reverse complement strand
AGGGCGAAGACGATCTGGACGCGTGACGTGACGGTCTGGGAGCCCGCCTCCACGGGGGCACCTGCCGCCGACGGTGACTCGGCCGCCTTGAACCCGTAGTACGGGGGTGGCGATGTTGTCGATGTGCTCGTCATGTCGTGGATCGAGCAGATCCCCCGGAGGTGCTCGTTCGCCGACAGGGCGATCGCCTTCGCGTGCCCGATGGCCTGGTGCACGGCCATGGTTCGGGCCCGCCCCTGTGCGTGGAGGGGTCGTGTGAGCGAGAACGCCATCGAGTTGATCCGCGTCGCATTCCCGCCAGCCCCCACCGCCGCGTCGATCACTGTGCCGGCCGACGTGAACTTCCGGATCTTGGCCACGACGGTGTTGTCGACGCCGTAGCTCGTCACGGAGCTCCCTGTGTTCACGTAGTTCGGTTGGATGGTGAGGTTCGTGGTCTGCACGTCGCGGCGCGCGATCCCGCCCGCGCTGAGCGCGTGGAGGACCGCCTGGGTCGCGGTGTTGTTGGCCGACAGCGCGCCGCTCGCCTCGGGGGCTGTGGTGTGCACGTCCAGGCTCAGGGTGAGCAGGTTGGGCGTGACCGACACCTTGCCCGTCCCGGTGACCGTGACCTTCGGTGCGCCCGCGCCACAACGCGGTTTCGTGCTCGCAGCCGCCGCCGGCCCGCCGGCAGAGACGACGGTCGCGGTCGCGGCGCTGCCGACCGCCACGAGGAGGATCGCCGAACCGACCGCGATCCGGGACCACCGGCCGCTTCGTGCCTTGCTCATTTGCCCTCCACCTTCAGCTCGAGAGCCCAGACCGTTGCGGGCTCGATTGCCGTTGACGCCGACGTCGGCGCATGCTTCGCAAGCGCCTCGAGGACGACGGTGACCGCCACTCGCGTCGTGACGACGAACCGTCGCGCGCCGCCGCCCGCGGCACGGACCCGCACGGGCGGCCCCGTACCGTGGTACACGGGGCCGCCGGCGATGGCCGGCGCCGACCAGCGCCAGCCGCCGGGCAGGACCGGGAGCTCGACTGTGACACTCCCCCCCGCTCGCACGCCGAGTGAGGGGATTCGGGGGCTGCCGACGGCGGGGGCCATGGTGACCATCCGCTTCGCGTTGACGGCGCGCTCGAGCGAGACGGCCGCGGTTACGAGCCGTGGGGCAGCCGCACCGGTCGCGATCGTCCCGCACGCCCTGTTCACCTGCGCCGTGGCCCGGCAATGTGCGGGCGCGACCGGCGACGCCGCGTGCGCCGGTGTGCCGGCCGAAGAGCCGCTCTGCGCCCCTCCCTGCGACGTGCCGAAGGCGGGGACGCCGCTCGCCGACGAGGACGCCGGCAGCCCCGTCCCTGCCGCAGCGCGCCCTTGCCTACCGGACGAGGAGGGCGACGAGGGACTGCCAAGCGCCTGGGGCAGGGTCACCGCGAGCCCGACCGCGACCACCGCCGCGACGCCGGTGAGCTGCAGCCGGCGGAGCCGCCGCTGCCGGATGCCCGCGAGGACCTGCGTCCGGACGGCGTCGCTCCCGCGGGCGCTCGCACTCCCGCGTGCCCCGGGGCCGCTCTCGCCGAGCGCCTTCCGCAGGCGGTCTTCGATCCTGTGGGGACCTCGCGTCGGCTCACCCATCGTCGCGTGCTCCTCCGACGGGCTCCGACGGCTCCGAGGGCTCTTCGGAGCCGAGAAGGCGCGCAAGGGTCGCGCGCGCCTTGGAGAGCTGGGACTTGACCGTGCCGACCGAGCAACCGAGCGCCCGGGCGACCTCGGCCTCCGAGAGGTCGGCGTAGTAACGGAGCACGACCGCCTCGCGTTGGCGAGTGGGGAGGGCACGCACGGCCTCGAGCACGGCCAGGACCTCGCCGGTGCGCTCCACGTCGGACGGGCCGCCACCCTCCATGGCATCCGACCACACGGCACGGTTCCCCCGCTGCTCGCTGACGCGCCGCCGCCCGCGCGAGCGGCATTGGTTCACCACCGCGGCGCGCAGGTAGGCACCTGCACGCTCGGGGTGACGGATCCGCCGCCAGCCGACGAACGTACGCAGGAAGGCCTCTTGGACGGCCTCCTCCGCCTGCCCGCGGTCGTCGAGGAGCAGCGTGGCGAGCCGGCACAGGCCGTCGTAGTGCACGTCGAAGAGCGCCGCGACCGCGTCGTCGCGGCGCCCGGTCACGGCCGGCACGACCCCGACGGGCATCCGGACGGCGACGAGCGCACCCTCTCCCACACCCACCACAGACGCACGAGCGGCCAGGAGGGTTGCCTCGGTCCCCGATTCGCGCCGGAGATCGCCAACCGGTTCGCTCGTCCCGGTGGGTCGTGCCGCGTGCGGGGCACGAGTCAGGCGGGAACGCCGCGGGCGAGGCAAACCCTCAGACGTGGTGGGCGACCCATGTGATGCCCTGGAACGCCCGATAGCCGAGGTAGATCACCGACGCCACGAGCATGAGCTTGAAGTACCACGGCACGGGCTTGCGCACCTCCTCGACGAGCGGGGTGCCGCAGGTCGGGCACTCACCGTCCTCGGTGAGGTCCTCGTCCTCGACGACCTCTTCGCACTCCTCACACCACGGCACGGCGGTCTCCAATGGCACGGGCAACGGCGTCGGGCCGCCTGGCGCCCACGACGGTGCTCACCGCCCGCGGCGCTCGTTCTGCTCGAGGCCGCCGCCGCAGTGTGCACCGCCGCGCACGTCCTGGAAGCGCGGCACGCCGCGTCCGCAGACCCGCGCCGCGCCGACGACCTCGGCGTCCCGGCGCGCGAGCCCCTGACGACCCGCCGTCTCCCTCGCGCGGCGTACGGGTGCGACCCCGGGTCACCTGCCGCCGATCCGCACCCGCAGCTTGATCGGGGTCGGGCCGAGCTCGAAGTGCTCGCGCAGCCCGCGCTCGAGGTAGCGCAGGTAGGTCTGGGGCAGCCTCCCGGTCGCAAAGAGCGTGAACGTGGGCGGGTCGACGGCACCCTGGACCCCGTAGCGGACACGGGCGCCGGGAGCGGGGTGGGCCTCCTGGATGTCGCGAAGCGCACGGTTGAGCGCCCCGGTCGGCACCCGATGGTGGTAGGCGTCGACCGCGGCGTGCAGTGCGGGAAGGATCTTGTGGGCCCCTCGCCCGCTCGCGGCGCTCACCCTGAGCACTGGCGCCATGCCGAGGAAGGCGAGACGATCCCCGACGCCGGCGAGGAGGTCCTCGCGGTCGCCGGTCGCCACGAGGTCCCACTTGTTCACGACGATGACGGCGGGGCACCCCGCGGCGTTGATCCGCTCCGCAAGTCGCTGGTCCTGGTGCGTGGCGCCCACCGTCGCATCGATGACGAGCAGCGCGATGTCGGCGCGGTCGAGGGCCTCGAGCGCGCGCAAGGTCGAGTAGGCCTCCACCCCGCGGTCGGTCCGCGACGGGCGCCGCATCCCCGCGGTGTCGACGAAGCAAAGCGGGCCGTCGTCGGTGGTGATGAGGGTGTCGATGGCGTCGCGGGTCGTCCCGGGCAGGTCGTGGACGATCGAGCGCTCCTCGCCGATCAGCCGGTTGAACAGCGTCGACTTCCCGGCGTTCGGGCGCCCGACCAGGGCGACGCGCGGCGCGGCGTCCTCGTGGTCGTCCGCCCCTCGCAGCTCCTCGAGGTCCGGATCGCCGGGGCGCGTGCCTCCGGCGCGTTGTCGCGTCCCATCGGGGTCGGCCCGTTCGGTGCCGGTGGCGTCGGCACCGGTCTCTGCGGGTGAACGGCCTGGTGCGCCCGGCACAGGGTCCGCAGGCTGGGGGAGGCGGCGCACCACCTCGTCGAGCAGGTCCCCCGTCCCGCGCCCGTGGAGCGCGCTGACCGGCCACGGGTCCCCCGCACCGAGGGTGAGCAGCTCCCACGCGGCGGCGTCCCGCGAGCCATCGTCGACCTTGTTGGCCACGAGCAGCATCGGCGTCCCCGACCTGCGCACCGCGCGGACCGTCGCCACGTCGCCGTCGGTGGCGCCCACCGTGACGTCCACGACGAGGAGTACGAGGTCGGCGTCGGCGAAGGCCCGTTCGGCCTGCGCGCTCACCTTCGCGTCGAGGACGTCGCCGGTCGCCAGCCACCCCCCCGTGTCGACGAGCACGAAGGGTACGCCGGTCCACTCGGCGTCGAGCTCCTTGCGGTCACGGGTGACGCCGGGGTCGTGCTCGACGACCGCCGCGCGCCGCCCCACGATGCGGTTCACAAGGGAGGACTTCCCGACGTTCGGCCGGCCGGCGACGACCACGACCGGACGGCCCCGGCGCGCCGAGGCGCCCGCCGGGCTGCGGCGCGCGCTCACGTCCGGTCTTCGATCGCCAGGCGGAGCGACCGCCCGTCGGCGGCGACCACCTCGACGGCTCGGGGGAGGTCTTCGAGCGTCGTGCCGTCGAGGAAGCGGCCTTCGGAGAGGCAGGCATCAGGGAGGAGGTAACGCTCGTCGTCGGGCTCGCCGGCGAGCGCCCGGACGAGGTCGTGGCCCGTGAGGAGGCCCGCCACACCGATGTTCCCACCGAAGAAGTCGTGCTCGACGGTGACGACACGCACGTGGTCGAAGGGCGCGAGAAGCGGCTCGAGGACCTTGGCCCCGTAGCTTCCGGTGAGGACGGCCGTCCGCCGCGGCGCGGTGCCGGTGGTGCCGGTGCTGTCGGTGGAGTCGGTGGTGCCGGGAACGGGCGTGCGTCGCCTCGGCGCCCGGTAGCCGGAGGCCGGCGCGCCGTCGACCCAGGCGAAGAACCCGGGCCGGACCCCATGGGCGGAACGGTCGTCGCCTCCGAAGGCTGCCTCGAACGCCCGGGCCATCCCGATCCCGTTCTCGTGCTGGGGAAAGCCGTCGTAGTCCTCGGCGGGCGGGAAGTCGTAGCCGGCCAGGAGGTAGTACTCGTCGGCCGCGTAGACGAGACGCCGGCCGAGCACGCGGCGGTAGGTCTCCTGCCACTCGGCGACCGTGTCGCACACCGCGGCGGCCTCGGTCTGGGTGTGCTCGCGCATCTCCTCCTCGTGCGAGTAGCGCGAGAGCCCGAGCGGAACGACGCCGAGGGTCGCGAGCTGCGGGTAGCGGTCGAGCACGGTGAGGAGCGTGTCGCCGAGGACTTCGCCGTCGTTCACCCCGGGGCAGACGACGACCTGCCCGTGCACCTCGATCCCACCGTCGAGGAGCACCCCGAGCCATCGGAGGCTCGTCGCCCCCTTCGGATTGCGCAGCATGCGGGCGCGGACCTCGGGGTCGGTGGCGTGGATCGACACGAAGAGCGGACCGAGTCGCTCGGTGAGCACCCGCTCCGCGTCGAGCTCGGTGAAGCGGGTGAGGGTGGTGAAATTCCCGTAGAGGAACGACAGCCGGTAGTCGTCGTCTTTCAGGTAGAGACTGCGCCGCATCCCCTTGGGGAGCTGGTGGATGAAGCAGAAGGCGCAGTGGTTGTCACAGGTCCGCACCCGGTCGAAGACCGCGGACTCGACCGCGATCCCGAGGGGCTCGCCGGCGGCCTTGGCGACGCGGACCTCGAGCTCCCCGGACGTGCCAGCGCCGGCGCCGGACCGTCGGACGCGCAGGTCCAGCGCCTCGCCGTCGACGAGGGCGTGGTACTCGAGGATGTCGCGCGGGCGCCGCCCGTTGAGCGAGAGCAGCTCGTCGCCGGCCATGAGGCCGGCGCGTGCCGCCGGGGACGCCTCGGCGACCGCCGTCACCTTCGGCGCCGCCATGGCGCAAGGTTACCTGCAGCCCACCTCGGCGCGGCCCCGGGCGCCGCCCGGCGAGCGTCGTGCGGGGCCTTCGGCGACCGGGGAGGCCGGTAACCTGAGCGAGTGCCCGTCGACCGCGTGATCCTTGCCGAGCCACGTGGGTTCTGCGCGGGCGTCGAGAAGGCCATCAAGGCGCTGGCCTGGATGGTCAGGGTCTTCGAGCCCCCCGTGTACTGCTACCACGAGATCGTCCACAACCAACTGGTGGTCGACCAGTTCCGCGCGCAGGGCGTCGTCTTCGTCGACGACGTGAGCGAGGTGCCGCCGGGGTCGCCCCTCATGCTGAGTGCCCACGGCACGGCCCCCGAGGTGGTCGCCGACGCCCGGCGAGGGGGCGGGGTCGTCGTCGACGCGGTCTGCCCGCTCGTCACCAAGGTCCACCACGAAGTCGAGGTCCGGACCCGCAAGGGCTTCACGGTCCTCTACATCGGGCACGCCGGCCACGAAGAGGCCATCGGCACCATGGCGGTGGCACCCGACGCCGTCCGCCTGATCGAGACCGAAGAGGACCTCGACGCGCTCGGGGACCTCGGCGAGGAGCCGGTGGCCCTCCTCGCGCAGACGACCCTCAGCCACGACGAGTGGCGGGGTCTCATGGAGGAGGCGAAACGCCGGTTCCCCGACCTCTGGCTTCCGAGCCGGAGCGACCTGTGCTTCGCCACGACCAACCGCCAGGCAGCCCTCAAGGCCATCGCGGGCGAAGCCGACGCGATCATCGTGATCGGGTCGGCGAACTCCTCGAACACGGTCGCGCTCGAGAAGGTCGCCATGGCCTCGGGCTGCGACCGCGTCGTCCGGATCAACCGGCCCGACGAGCTCCCCGACGACCTCTCGGGGACCGTGGGCGTGACGGCCGGCGCGTCTGCGCCCGAAGCTGTCGTCGAGGCCGTCGTCGCGCGGCTCGCCCCGGCGGGCGGTGTCCGCATCGTGCCCGTCACGACCGAAGACGAGTACTTCCCGCCACCGCCCGAGCTCCGCCAGCTCCTGCGCGCGCTCGCCACCGCGCTGGCGGCGGTCACGGCCGCGCCGTCGCGCACGGCGCTCGACCCGGTCGGCGAGGACCGCTGCACCTCCGCCGCCGACCTTCTCGCCATGGCCGACGCGCTCCCGTCGGTCTGAGCTTCGGTCGCCTGCGCCGCACCGACCGAAAGAGAGAGGACCCCGACATGGCCAGCGTCTCGGACGGGCGCCCCTCGCGCCTGGTCGCGCTCCAGCGCCTCGCGATCGAGGTCGCTCGCGAGGACTTCGACACGCGCCATCCCGACCTCGCGCTGACGCCCGTCGTCGCCCTCGTCTGCGCGTACGAGGAGGAGGGAAACCTCGGCCCGGTGCTCGCCCGGGTCCCGGAAAAGGCGTGCGGCTTGGCGGTCACGCCCCTCGTCGTCGTGGACGGCGGCGAGGACACCACCGACCAGGTCGCCAAGGACGCGGGCGCCGTGACGTTCGTCTTCCCGGCCAATCTCGGCCACGGCGTGGCGCTGCGCGTCGGCTACGAGCTGTGCGTCGCCAGTGGCGCCCGTTACGTGGTCACCCTCGACGCGGACGGACAGAACGACCCCGCCGAGCTGGAGACGATGCTCCAGCCCCTCGTCGACGACGAGGCGGACTTCGTCGTCGCGTCCCGCAGGCTCGGCGTCGACGAGACCGCCGACAGCTACCGAAAGCTCGGGGTCCGGTGGTTCTCGTGGCTCATGAACCTCTTGATTGGCTCGGAGCTCACCGACACCTCGAACGGCTACCGCGCCCTCCGGGTCTCGATGCTCGCGGACGTGGCGCCCCGCCTGGAGCAGGACCAGTACCAGACCGCCGAGCTCCTCATCACCGCCATGAGCCGCGGCTGGCGGGTGACGGAGCGGCCCACGGTCTGGCACGAGCGCACCTCGGGCACGTCGAAGAAGGGTGCGAACTGGATCTACGGCTTCCGCTACGCCGCGGTGATCCTGCGGACCTGGCGGCGCGAGCGGGGGTTGGGCGGGCTGGCTTTGCGGCCCGGGCGCGGTCGGGGGTTCAGCGCCCGGGGCTGAGGCGACGCCGCCGCTCCCTGGCCGATCCACACCGCCGAGCCCGGCCCAGCGACACTCGCCAGGCCCCGTAGCGACATCCACCCTGACCGCACGTGCAGGCCCGATGCCCGGCGGGCGCAGCTGGCAGCCCCGACGCGCCGCACCGGCGGGCAGGTGCCCGCCGGTGCGACCCGATCTCCGAGGAGCGCGTCCTCAGGCCATCAATGGTGTCCGTGGCCACGTCCCGGTCCGGAGGTGAGCTTGTTCACGCTCGTTCCCCAGTTCGCTTCGATGTCACGCGTCCCGCCACAGGTGAATGTGGCGATGTACTGCGGGACGCTGCAGCTCTGGTTGATCATCTCGGTCGCGAAGAAGAATGTCCCTCCTGTCGCGACGGCCGTCGAGTAGTCGCCCCACCTCGGGCGGTTGTATCCGGCTGTGTACTCGCTGAAGCCGTCTGCGGGACCGGCGCCCTGCCGCGCGAGGTGCAGGGTCTTTGTCGGCCCGTTCGTCCCGAGGATCGAGTACCCCGTGGACGGGTACAGGCTCGACCCGGACATGGCGTAGTCCATCACGCCGGCACCGTCGTTCGTAAAGGCGATCCCCGGGAAGAAGTCGTTCACCCCGGGTGCCCAGACGAACCCGGACCCGACGGAGCCGGCGCTCAGTTCCGACCCCGAGCCCTGCGGGGCCACGCTGAACCAGGCGATTGCCGCCGTTGTGTGGCCGGGGGCAGCCGTATTCAGCGCGCCCCACACAGATCCGTTCGCCGGGTCGTAAGCGGCGGTGGCGATGCGGTCTGTGTTGGTCGCGATCATGCCTTCGCCTGTCGGCCACGCGATCGGTGTTGTGCCCGTCAGTGTCTTCCACAGCGTGCCGAGGGGGTGCGGCCCGAGCTTCTGGGTCGCCAGCGCCTCCGACGCGGTGAAGGCCCCGTGCACTGTGGAGTGCGGCGGCTCGGCGTAGGACACCGTTGTCGCCACTGCGACCGCGCCTGTCACGTGCGGGCCGCCCGTCGTCACCGCGTCCGTGTTGGTGAACTTCCACAGGCCGACGCCGTGGCTGCCCGTTGTCACGAATGTCGTGCTCGACATGGCGTAGAAGGTGCCGCCTGTCGATGTGACGTAGGCGCCGTCGGAGCTGGCCGGCACGATCGAGTACCACGGGCAGATCGTCTGTGTCGTCTCTCCGTACCGCGGTGTGTTGTAGGGGCAGGTCGGGGTGCCGGGCTGTGCCACGGTGTCACCGAGGTGACCCCAGTAGATCGGCGACGCGATGCCGGCCAGGAGGTCCGACTTGCTCAGCGCGTACTCGGTCGCCACGCCACCGACGGGGTGCGCGCCCGCCAGGGTGTACTCGTTCGTCGAGATGAACACCGCGTTGCCGTTCACCCCGAGGAGCGGCTGGTCGCCGTAGCACGGGTTCGCGGACCCTGTCGGGTTTGTTGTCGGTGTCGGCAGTGTCTGCGGTGGAAGGCCGTTGCAGTGGTCGACGCCCTGGGCGTCGAACTGGTCCGGGATGAAGTAGGAGCGCCAGGTGCCCGTCGGGATGGGCGACGTGCTCACCGCGACGAACTCCCCAGCCCAACCGAGGGTCGACGAGCCGTCGGCCTCTGTCAGCCAGATCTGGCTCGCGAACCAGCGCTGGGTTTGCGGGTCGAAGTAGCACCGCGGGTCACCCTGGACGCTGTAGCTCCCTGTGTTGGCCCCGCCGAAGACCTCGGGGGCGCCGAAGAGGTTCTCGAGCGCCATGCCGTTGTTGCTGAGCGGGGTCATGGTGGCGGCGCTGTACATCTGCACCACCATGTTGTTGACCTCCATCGCGTAGCCGTTCCCGGCGCAGAGGCCCTGGTCGGGCGGCTCGATGTCGATCCCGGGAAGCGGCTGAGGCTGCCCTGTCGCGTAGACCGGGTGCAGCACCCCCTGGCCGTAGGCGTCGATGCCCCCCACCGAGGTGAGGCCCGGGGTCGGGCCCGCCACGTTCCCGGGAGGGCCTGTGCCCGGATGCGGACCCGGTCCGTGGTCGTGGTGAGGACCCCGAGGTCCTGTGTCCCCTGGACCCGGAGGGTTCCCCGGGTTGGACCCGCTCCCGGAGCCGACCGGCGCGGCGCTGCGGGGTGTCTCCCCGACGTCGGGGATGCTCGGCCTCGCCGCCTTGGCAGCTGTCGCGGTCAACGCCGTCGATCCGGGGGCGCCCTCGGCGCCGGTCGGGCCGGCGGCCTGTGTCGGCGCCCACGACGTCGTGCCGACGACGGTGACGCTCGTGCCGGTGGGTGTGAGGGTGAAGGTCTGTGCCGGCGCCCCCCCGTGATGGTGTCCCGGATGGGACGGCGGTGCTGCTCCCGCGGTCACCGCGGGAGCTCCGAAGAGGGCGAGGGCGAGTGCCCCCCCTCCGATCATCAGCCTTCCAAGTCGATGTCTCATGCCCACCCACTTCTCCTTGGATCGTAGAATTGCTGTTCGTCACCAAGTGGCCGGGCAGAGATCACCGCAGCGGTGCGCAGGCGCGATCGCAGTCAACGATCTTTGCGTCGACGGACAACGCCCTCCCCTCCTCCGTACCCCCCGGTGTCCCCCCTTCTTACACGAGCCCTGCGGCTGCATGCTCGGCCAGCATGTGTACCCCGCCGTCCACGGCGCGTCAACGGTTTGGTGAATTTCTGTGGGCTCACGCCCGCTCGAAGTCCCCCCGCGCCTCGTCGTACGCGGACTGGATCGCACTGCGCAGCGCCTCGGTCGTCGAGTGAATGCCGCTGCGCGGCACGCGTCCGCTCTCGGCGCGGGGCGGTGGCGCGATCGGCTCTCCCACGACCACCCTGATCCGCAACGGCCTGGGGATCCGCCGCCCCTTGGGCATGGAGACGTCAGAGCCCCCGATCCCGACCGGCACGATGGGGGCGCCGGTCCGCGCGGCGAGGAACGCCGCGCCCTCGTGGAGCTCCCCGACCGCGGGCCCCTCCCTGCGCGTCCCCTCCGGAAAGAGCACGAGGAGTTCACCTCGCTCGAGCACCTCCTGCGCGCGCCGGAGCGCCTCGCGGTCGGCCGCCTCGCGGTGCACCGGGAAGGCTCCCAGCGCGAGCAGGAGCTTCCCGACCGGGCGGATGCGCCACATCTCCTCTTTGGTCATGAAGAAGAGCTTGCGACGGGTGAGGAACGCCGAGAACGCGAAGTCGGCGAACGACCGGTGCACCGGGGCCAGGATCGCCGGTCCCTCGAGCGGCACATGCGCGCGGCCTTTCACGACGGGCCGGAACCATCCGCCGACGACCGTGGTGAAGATCGCGCGGGCGATCAGGTACGGCAACGACCGGCGGGTGTCGATGGCGAACGGCACCGGGGTACGGTCGCCTCCGGCGCCCTCGGCGCCCTCGGCGCCGCTGGCGCGCATCACGCGAGCCACGAGATGATCTCGTCGATCACGCCGACGACGCTACGCCTCGTCGTGTCGACGAGCCTGGCGTCGCCGGCCCGCACGAGCGGCGACGCCGCCCGCGTGCTGTCGAGCTCGTCACGGCGCGCGACCCCGTCGGCCGGCTCCTCGTGGCGCCGCCTCGCGCGCTCCTCCAACGAGGCGGTGAGAAAGACCTTCAGGTCCGCGTGGGGGAAGACGACGGTGCCGATGTCGCGTCCCTCGACGACGCCGCCACCGTGCTCGGCCGCCCACCCCCGCTGGCGCTCGACGAGCGCCGTGCGCACCGACGGGTTCGCCGCGATCCTGGACACCGCGCGGTTCACCGCCGGGGTGCGGATGGCGCCGGTGACCACGACACCGTCGATCACGACGTCGGGGGGGCCCGGTTCGATGTCGGCCGAATGCGCCAGTTCGGCCACCGCGGGCGCATCGTCGGGGTCGACGCCCCGGTCGAGCGCGGCCCACGCGATCGCCCGGTACATGGCCCCGGTGTCGAGCCGCTCGAGGCCGAGCCGCTCGGCGACGCCCCTCGACACGGTGGACTTCCCCGACCCCGCCGGTCCGTCGATGGCGAGGAGCCACACCCGGGCGCGGCCGCCGACGTGCCGCAGGTCCGCGAGGAACGACGGGTAGCTCGTGGCCACGCCGCCGAACCCGTCGATCCGGCTCTCGCCCTCCCCCGCCGCGAGCGCCGCGACGGCCGCGGCCATCGCCATCCGGTGGTCGCCCTCGGCGTCGAAGCGGAAGTGGCCGAGCGGCGCGCTTCCGACGCTGCCCCCGACCCCCTCGACCACCAGGTCGTCGCCCTCGACGCGCGCGCCCGCGCCGCACGCGCGCACGAGCCGCGCCACGGCCTCGAGACGATCGGTCTCCTTCACGCGGAGCTCTCCCACCCCGACGAACCGGGTCGTCCCCGCTGCGCACGCGGCCGCCACCGCGAGCACCGGGACCTCGTCGAGTGAGGGGATCTCGGACGCGTGGACCACGGTGCCGGCGAGCGCGCCCCAACGTGCCGAGACGTCGGCGACCGCCTCGAGCCCGTCGCCGGGCCGCGCGTCCACCTCGATCCGCGCCCCCATGCGCCCGAGCACCGAGAGGAACCCGGTCCGGGACTCCCCCGCGTACACCCCGCGGACCCGCAGCGCGCTCTTCGGCACGACACAGGCCGCGACCACCCAGAAGGCCGCCTGTGACGGATCGCCGGGAACCGCAAGGTCGAGCGGATGGAGTCCCACGGCGGGGCCCCACACGCGCACCGTGCGGCCGGGCCCCTCGTCGCGTACGTCGATCCCCGCACCGGCGAGAGCGAGGAGCTCTTCGGTGTGCGGGCGGGTGCGCACCGGCTCGTGCACCACGGTCTCGCCCTCGGCGAAGAGACCCGCCAGGAGCACCGCCGACTTCACCTGCGCGCTCGCGACGTCGGGGGTCCACTCCACGCCGCGCAGCTTCCCGCCCTTCACGGTGAGAGGCGGGGTGCACCTCTCTCCGTGTCCGGACACCGCGGCGCCCAAGGCCCTGAGCGGCGCGGCGATCCGGTCCATCGGGCGGGTCGAGAGCGAGCTGTCCCCGACGAGCACGGTCTCGCCGTCGAGCCCCGCGACAAGCCCTGCCAACAGGCGCATGCCGGTGCCGGAGTTCCCGCAGTCGAGGGCGGCCGCCGGCACGTGCAGCCGGTCGCGGCTCCCGGTGACCGTCACGACCTCGCCGTCGTCGTGCACCTCGGCGCCGAGCGCGGCGACCGCGTCGCGCGTGGCGCGGACGTCTTCGCCGTCGGAGAGCCCGCGCACGACGGTCGTCCCCTCCGCCAACGCCCCGACCAGGAGCGCCCGGTGCGAGATCGATTTGTCGCCCGGCACCCGCAGCTCACCGCCGAGCGGCGCGCCGCCGGCAACGAACACCGTGTGCGGCACCCCGCGGGCTCCCCTCGGGTGCCCGCCGCCGGCGGCCGGACCGGGCGCGCTCACGAGATGGCCTGCGCCGTCGCCCGGTAGCCGCGGGCCGCGACCGCGTCGCGCAGCTTGCCGGCGTCGCCGGCGTCCACCACGAGGAGGAGGACCCCCCGCGGCCCCTCGGCCGAGTGGGCGATCTCGATGTCGTAGATGTTGATGCCGAGGTCGCCGGCGACGCTCGTCAGCTCCGCCAGGACCCCTTCCCGGTCGGGCACCGGGACACGCACCTCGGTGAGCCGCTCCGGCCGGGCGCCGCGCGCCGGGAGGTGCCGGCGCGCGCGGCTCGCCCGCTCGAGCACGCCGAAGACCCCGTCGCGGTCGGTCGCGAGCACCCGGTCGCGCATCGCGCCGAGGTCCGCGATCACCCGGTCGAGCGTGGCGGCGATCGCAGGCGAGTTCTCCGCGCACACGTCGGGCCAAATCCCCGGCGAGCCTGCGGCCACCCGCGTCATGTCACGGAACCCGCCGGCGGCGAGGCGCAGGAGGACCGCGTCCTGCGCGGCGGCGTCGGAGGCCGCGTTCATGAGGGTCGCGGCGACGAGGTGCGGCACGTGGGAGACGACGGCGACGAGACGGTCGTGGTCCGACGGGCTGAGCGCGACGACGTCCGCGCCGAGCGACGAGACGACCCCTCGCACCTTCGAGAAGGCGGCGAGGTCCGTGTCCGGCGTCGTCGTGAGGACCCACAGCGACCCCACGAAGAGCTCGGCGTCGGCACCGTCGAGACCGACCTGCTCCGAGCCGGCCATCGGGTGTCCCCCCACGAAACGCGGGTGTCCGACCGCGGCCACCACCGCGGCCTTCACGCCGCTCACGTCGGTCACGACCAGATCGGGGCGCCTGCCCGGGTCCTCGAGGAGCGCCCGGGCGACGCCCGACACCGCCGACGCAGGCGTCGCCACGAAGGCGACCTCGGCGTCGAGGTCGTCACCCGCGTCGTCGAGAGCGCCCTGGGCGAGCGCCACGTCGGTGCGCGCGGGGTCGGCGTCGTACCCGTGGACCTCCCAGCCCCTGGCTCGCAACGCCAGCCCGAGCGACCCGCCGATCAGCCCCGTCCCGACGACGAGCGCCCGGCCGGGTGCCGCGCCGCTGCCGCTGCCCCGGGCGTCGGCGACGGGAGCGCCGGCAACTGGAGCGCCGGCAACTGGAGCGCAGGCAGGCTCAGACGGGGAGGTCATCGCGGAGCACCTGCGCACCGTGCAGGTAGACGTGGCGGAGATCCGCCGGGGGCCGCTCGGTCGTCACGTGCAGGAGCACGCGGATGCAGTGCGGCATCGAGCCTGGGACCGGGATCTCGGACGCGCACAGCAGCGGCACGGCGCCAAAGCCGACGCCACGGGCCGCGGTCGCGGGGAACATGGAGACCACGTCGGCGGTCGCCGTGAAGATCACGCTGATGACGTCGTCGAGCTCGAGCCCGTTGCGGGCCATGACCGCACCGAGCAGCTCTTGGACCCGCTCGGTGACCTGCGCCTCGGTGTCCTCGGCGACGGTGGTCGCGCCACGCAGCGCGCGTACGGACCCAGGCATGGGGCCGAATGCTACCGGCCGGTGCGCTCCCCGCCGGGAGACCTCGTATCCGCCGCGGCGGCCCGTCGCCGGGAGGCCCGGTCGCCACCCGGGGCTCCCTCGGCGCCCGTGCCCTTCCTGCGGCCCTTCCTGGTGCCCGGACCGCGGCCCGCGCTCTCGGCGTAGAGGGCACGGACCTCTGCGGCGTCGAGGGGCCGCCACCGCCCGGGCCGCAGCGCCGTGTCGGTGACGGGACCGATCCTGGTGCGCACGAGGCGGCGGACCGGGTGGCCGACCGCCTCGAGCATCCGCCGGACCTGGCGGTTGCGCCCCTCGTGGACGACGACCCGCAACGCGCCCGGCGCCACCTGTCCGATCACCGCCGGTGCCGTCCGGCCGTCGTCGAGCTCGACGCCCTCGCGCAGGTGCCGGAGTGCGCCCGGCCCCGGCGAGCCCTCGACCTCGGCGAGGTACTCCTTGGCGACGCCGTGGGAGGGGTGCGCGAGGCGGTGGGCGAGCTCCCCGTCGTTCGTGAGGACGATGAGCCCCTCGGTGTCGTAGTCGAGCCGGCCGACCGGGAAGACCCTGGGCGCCGGGGGGACCAGGTCGAGGACGGTCCGGCGCCCCTCGGGGTCCGACGCCGTCGTCACGACCCCGGCAGGCTTGTTCACGAGGTAGTAGACGAGGTCGGGTGCGACCGGGACGGGCACCCCGTCCACGGCCACCAGGTCGTGGCGGGAGTCGACGCGCTGGCCCACCTCGGCCTTCGCCCCGTTGACGGTGACCCGGCCGGCTGCGACCAGCTCGTCGCACACCCGCCGGCTCCCGATCCCCACGCGGGCGAGCACCTTCTGGAGCCGTTCGCCCTCCGGGGAGCTTCTGGCGCCGGGGTCAGGCTCCCGGGCCACGCGGGCGCAGGCCCTCTTCGAGCTCGCCGGCGACGTCGACCCCCGGCAGGAAGTCCTCGACCGGTGGCAGCTGGGACACGTTGTCGAGCCCGAGGCGCTCCAAGAACAGGTCGGTCGTCCCGTAGAGGATCGGCTGGCCAGGCCCTTCGGCCCGCCCCACGGCCGCGATGTAGCCCCGCTGCTCGAGCAGCCGGACGACCCCGTCGGCGTTGACCCCGCGGAGCGACGCGATCTGCGCCCGGGAGACGGGCTGACGGTAGGCGACGATGGCCAGGGTCTCGAGGGCCGCGGTCGACAGGCGGTGCGACACGTCCCGGTTGGCGAAGCGCTCGACGTAGGGCGCGAGGTCCGGGTGCGTCTGGTAGCGGTAGCCGCCGGCCACACGGGCGAGGACGAACCCGTGACCGCCGTCGCGATAGGCGGAGGCGAGCCGGTCGCAGGCGGCCTCGACGCGCTCGACCGGCTCCTCGACGAGCTCGGCGAGGAGCCCCGGGGCCACCGGCTCCACCGCGACGAGGACGACCGCCTCGATGGCGCGCGCGAGCTCCTCGTCGTTCACCCTGCGTGCTCCATGCCGGCGTCAGCCCTCGTACTCGTCGGCGCCCACGAGCGCCTCGACCAGGGGGTGGTCCTCCCCCACCCACTCGATCTCGAGGTCCCCGAACCGCTCCGCCTGGCCGACCACGACCTTCCCGAGCTTGGTGAGCTCGAGCACGGCGAGGAAGTGGACGATGACCTCGATGCGCGTCACGAGGTGCGCGGTGAGGTCGCGGAACGACACCATCCCGCGCCCCGGCAGCATGCCGGCGAGCACCTGGACCGTCTCGGAGACGGTGACCGTGTCGACGGTCACGTGGGAGAGGTCGACCCTCGGCGCGGGCCGCTCCGCGGTGGCCCGGAGGTAGGCCTGGGCGAGGCGGTCGGCGGTGACCCCCTCGAGGAGGTCGGGGGCGTGGACGACGAAGCCATCGTCGAGCCCGGCCTCCCGGGCGACGGACCGGGCCGCGTGCTCCGAGAGCACGACGAACGCGTCGGCCGCCGCGGCGTACGCGCGGCACTCGAGGAGGCGCGACAAGAGCAGGTCGCGCTCTTCGAAGCCCCCGAGCTCCTCGTCCTCGTCGACGCCGTCTGGGCCCGGGAGGAGGCGCTGCGACTTGATCTCGACGAGGATCGCCGCCATCAGGAGGAACTGGGAGCGCGCGTCGAGCGAGACCGACTCGGGACGCTCGCGGAGCACGGCGACGAAGCCGTCCACGACCGGCGCCAGCGGGACCTCCAAGACGTCCACCTCGTGGGTGCTCACGAGGTGGACGAGCAGGTCGATCGGCCCGACGAAGACGGGGGTGACGACCTCGGGCGCGGGTCCCGAGCGCGCGTGCACGGGCGGGGTGGCGACGGCGGTCACCCGATCGACGTTACCAACCGCCTCCGCGCCGCCGGTGCATGGTCGCGGGTGCTGGTCAGCGGCTCGCGACGGGCACGATCGCCCGTGCGCGCTCCTCGAGCGGCGGGCAACCGAGGGCGGCCGCGATCTCGTGCACCTCCGCGAGGAGCGCGACGGGGTCCTCCCCCTGGTGGGCGCGCACCTCGGCGACGTCGGCGAGCGCGTGGGCGAGGTGGTAGGGGTTCCCGGCCTCGCGCAGGGCCCCGAGCGCCCCGTCGAGCAGATCGTTCGATCCGGGGTCGCGGGCGTCGGCGGCCCGCAGCGCTTCGAGCAGCTTCCGTTCGGCGCGCAGCACCGGCGGCACGTGCCCGACGGGGGACGCGTCGATCATCGCGGCGAGCTCGCCGAGGACATCGGTGCGGCCCAGACGTCGCGCAGCGCGCGCGGCGAGCGGCCACGCCCATCGCTGGGTTTCGAAGCTGAGCCCGAGCTCGCTCCGGGCGGCGAGCACAGCGAGCGCCCGCTCGATCGCTCCGGCGTGGTCCCCCTCGCACACGCAGACGAGCGCCGCGAGCAGGTCGCTCGACGTCCGGGACTGGACGTCGGCGCTCACCCAGGCGCCCAGCGCGTCCAGGGAGTGCGCCGCGCCCACGGCGTCGCCGCGGAGGCCGGCGACGAACCCGGCCATCCAATGCAGGACGGGATCGTCGAGGCGGTCCTCGTCGAGCCCGCGGCGCACCACGGCGTCGGCTTCCCCCCACCTGCCCTGCTCCATGAGGGCGACCGCCAGGTTCGTGACCGCGGTGCCGAGCACCCGCCGGACGCCCGTCCTGCGGCCGTGCTCGCTGGCCGAGCGTGCAGCCCGCTCCGCGGCGGCGGGGTCCGTCGACCCGACCCCGTCCGCCAGGTTGAGCTGGGCGATCGCGAACAGGCGGAAGTCGCCGACCCGCTCCGCGAGCTGCGCGGCGGTCTCGAAGTACGCGACCGCCTCGACCCTCCGGTTCGACCACGCGGCGGCGATGCCCTTCGAGCTGAACAGCGGCGCCAGCTCGTCGGCGCCGAGGCCGAGCGCCTGGCCGAGCACCAGCCCTTCTGTGATCACGCGCAGCCCGTCGGCGATGTTGCCGGCGAACGTGTAGTGCTGCCCCAGGGCGCGCAGCGCCCGCACCGTGTCGACGTCGGGGTCCTCTCGGAGGACGTCGAGCGCCGCGGTGAGCTCCTCGAGCTCCACCTCGTTGCGGGTGACCCCCGACTGCGCGACCGCCTTCAGCACGCGGCTCCGGGCGATGCCGCGCGGGTTGTCCTGGGCGGCGTAGCGCTCGATCGCGGCATCCGCGAGGGCGACGGCCCGCGCCGCGTCGCCGTGGTCGGACGCCGCCTTGGAGGCACGTTCGAAGAGGTCCGGTGCTCGCTCGGTCGGCGCGATCGACGCTGCCGCCTCGAAGCCGTCCGCGGCGCGACCCAGCGCACCCGCCTGCTCGGCGCGTTCGGCAGCCCTGACGAGGAAGCCGAGCGCGGTGGCCCGGATCTCGTCCGCGTCGCCGTCGTCGGGCTCCGCCGCCAGCGCGTCGAGGTAGTGCCGGGCGACCGCGTCGGCGATCTCCTCGCCGTCGTTCGCGAAGGTGCTCCGCAGGTGCCGCGCGACCGCGAGGTGGCCGGTCTTGCGGTCCTTCTTCGAGAGCGTCTCGTACGCGACCTGGCGGAGCATCTCCTGACTGAAGTGGTAGGCGCCGCGCTCCGGCGAGAGCTTGTCCGCCGACACCTGGAGCACGTCGCGCCGGACGAGCTCGGCGAGCGCCGCGTCGACGGATGCCTCGTCCCTCCCCGAGACGGCGACGACGGCCTCCTTGGGGAAGCTCGTGCCGACGAGGCTCGCGTCGGCGGCGATCGCGCGGACTTCGGGCGGGAGGGCGTCCAGGCGGCCGGCGAGCAGGGCGTGCAGCGAATCCGGCACCGTGAGGTCCCCGAGTGATCCGGCGAGCCGGTAGCTGTCGCCGTCGCGCTCGACGACCCCGCGGTCGATGAGCGTCCGGATGGTCTCGACCGCGAAGAGCGGGATGCCCTGTGCGCGAGCGGTGATCGCGCGCCGCGACTCGTCGGGCATGCCGGGCACCAGGGAGTCGACGAGCGTCGCCATGGAGGTGTCGTCCAGCGGGTCGACCGTGAGCGCGGACCGGTTCCGCCCCATCGCGTACCCGCCGTCGAGCGCGTCGCGGCCCGGCCGGGCGAACAGCACCACGAAGATCGGGAGATCCCTCGTCCAGTCCACGAGGTGCTCGAAGAAGGCGAGGAGGCTCTCGTCGGCGTGGTGTGCGTCCTCCACGAGCAAGATGACCGGCACGATGTTGGCGAGACGCTCGAAGAAGAGGCGCCAGCCGGCGAAGAGCTCCTCGGTGGACAGGACCACCTTTGACTCGCTCGCGTAGGGCACGCCCAACAGGCGCGAGAGCCGCACGCCGACGTACTCGCGCTCGGCGGCGTCCTCGACGTAGCGGACGAGTCCCTCCTGCAGCCGGGCGGCGGCGACGTCCTGGGGGTCCTCCTCGGCGATCCCGAAGCGTTGCCGGACGATCTCGGCGAGGGCCCAGAAGGTGACGCCTTCGCCGTAGGAGAGGCAGCGGCCCCGGTGCCACAGCACGGTGTCGGCGATGCCGTCGACGTACTTCTCGAATTCCCAGCCGAGGCGCGTCTTGCCGACGCCGGCCGGCCCGGAGACCACCACGAGGCGCGGGGTGAGGCGTTCGACCGAGGCGTGGAAGAGGTCCTTCAGGGCCCGCAGCTCGACGTCGCGCCCGGTGAACGGCGCCTCGAGACCGTCGGCCCGCTGGCTGCCGCCGACGCCCGACAGGACGCGCAACGCCCGGTGGAGCGGTTCGGGCGACTCCTTCCCCTTGAGCTCGTGGATGCCCGCGCCGGCGAACGCGATCGACTTCTCGGTGAGCCGGCGCGTCGCGTCGTCGACGAGCACGGTGCCCGCGTCCGCCGCGGCCTGCACCCGCGCGGCGGTGTTGACGGCGTCGCCGGCCACCATGCCCTCGCCCGTCGCCCCGATGGTCACGGCGACCTCGCCGGTGACCACCCCGGCCCGCGCCGCAAGCCCGGGCGCGTCGACCTCCATGCCGAGCACCGACACCGCCGCCACGAGCTCGAGGGCGGCCCGCACCGCCCGTTCGGTGTCGTCCTCGTCCGCCGCCGGCGTTCCCCACACGGCCATCACCGCGTCGCCGATGAACTTCTCCACGATCCCGCCGTACCTGGTGATCACCTGGCGCGACACCTCGAAGTAGCGCGACAGGAGCTCACGCACCTGCTCGGGGTCCCGGTGCTCGGAGAGCGGGGTGAAGCCCACGAGGTCGGCGAAGAGGACCGAGCACACCCGCCGCTCGGCGACCGCCGCTCGGGACGGTGGGTCCGGAGCACCGGCCCTCGACGGTGCAGGGGTTGTCGAGAGCGCCGCGCCGCAGTGCATGCAGAACCGCTTGCCCGCCTCGGCGGGCGCACCGCACGCCGGGCACACGGCCTGGAGCGCAGCGCCGCAGTCCCCGCAGAACCGGGCGGACTCCGGGTTCTCCGCCCCGCACGCTCCGCACTGGTGCATCCCGAAAGCATGCCATCTCGGAGGCGCCGTGCTCCGGTGGACGCGCCGTGCCTGGCCGTGCAGGCGGTGCCTCTCCGCCTACCATTGCGGGCCATGCAGCGGGTCCTTTCGGGTGTGCAACCCTCCGGCGACTTCCACCTCGGCAACTACGTGGGTGCGTTCCGCCAGTGGGTCGCAGACCAGGAGAGCCACGACGCGCTGTACTGCGTGGTCGACCTCCATGCGCTCACCGACGAGATCGACCCGGCGTACCTCCGCCAGAAGAGCTTCGAGGCCGCCGTGAGCCTGCTCGCCGTCGGGCTCGATCCGAAGCTCTCGACGATCTTCCTCCAGAGCCACGTGCCCGAGCACCCGCGGCTCACCTGGCTGCTCGAGTGCACCGCGACGATGGGCGAGCTGCGACGGATGACGCAGTTCAAGACCAAGGCCGAGACCCAGGAGGCGGCCCGCGTGGGCCTGTTCACCTACCCGGTGCTCATGGCGGCCGACATCCTCTTGTACCGGGCGCACCGCGTCCCGGTCGGTGAGGACCAGCGACAGCACCTCGAGCTCGCCCGCGACCTCGCCCAGCGGTTCAACAACCGCTACGGCGAGCTCTTCGTCGTCCCCGAGGCCGCCGTCCCCAAGCTGGGCGCGCGCGTCATGGACCTCCAGCACCCCGACCGCAAGATGTCCAAGAGCGTCGAGTCGCCGCTCGGGACCGTGAAGGTGCTCGACGACCCGGCCGAGATCCAGCGCAAGGTCATGAAGGCCGTCACCGACACTGACGGCGAGCTTCGCTACGACCCGGGGCGCAAGCCCGGCCTCGCGAACCTCCTGGAGCTGCTCTCGGTCGCCACCGGCCGCACCCCCGACGAGGTCGCCGCCGGCTACTCCCGCTACGGCGACCTCAAGCGCGACCTGTCGGACGCGCTGGTCGAGATGCTCCGCCCGGTCCGCGAGCGCGCCGCGGAGCTCACCGGCGACCCCGACACCGTCCACGAGGTCCTCCGTGCCGGCGCAGCGCGCGCCCACGAGATCGCCTCGGTCACCTACGCCCGCGCGGCGGAGGCGGTGGGCCTCCTTCCCTGAGCAGCCGGGCCACGCCGGGCGCCGCGGGGCCCCCCTGGCGCGCCCGCTCGGGGTCAGACGGCGTGCACGACGTGCGCCCACCATGTGACGAGGTCTGTGACCACGCGCTGGAGCGGGCTCGTGTGCGCGAAGGACATCAGCAACAGGGCGCCGAAGATGACGAACATCCCGTAGGGGCGCAGCCGGAGGTAGCCGGGCCACCAGGACTTCGGGAGCAGCCGCTCCACGAGCGCCGACCCGTCGAGAGGTGGAACGGGGATCATGTTGAAGCACGCGACCCACAGGTTGATGAAGCCCGCGTAGAAGAGGACCCGCGCGCCCAACGAGTGGAGCGTGCCCAGCGGGCCGAACGGTGTGAAGACCGGACCGCCTCCCCGGACGCCGAACAGGAGGGAGAAGGCCGCGCCGCAGGCCGCCGCGAGCACCACGTTCGTGAGCGGCCCCGCCAGCGAGACGAGCACGCCCTGGTTCCGCGGGCTCCGCAGTTTCGCGACGTTGACCGGCACGGGCTTGGCCCATCCGAACCACCCGATACCCGCGATCACGGTGATGATCGGCACGATGACGGTGCCGAACGCTGTGACGTGGCGCAGCGGATTGAGCGTGATCCTCCCCGCGCGCTTCGCCGTGTCGTCCCCGCACCACAGGGCCACCACCCCGTGCGAGATCTCGTGGAGCATCACCGAGGGGATCAACGCGCAGAAGACGATGATCTCTGTCGAGGTCAGGCGATGGCTCTGGACGAGGACCACCGCGATCGCGACGATCACGACGACCCACATGAGCGAGCGCTGCCCACCCGGGCGCCCCCGTCGCGTCGGGCCTCCCCCGCCGCGTGTCGGAGGCGGTGCGTACGATGTGCGAAAACCGTGCTGGCGCGGCCCGCCCGGCCCGGAGGGCATGTTTCCGCGGGAACGTCCGTCCGACGGATCGCCCGGAGGAGGGAGGTAGCCGCCGGACCCGGGCGGCGGGTACCCGGGCGGCCGGTACCCGGGCGGCGGGTACTGGGGCGGCGGGTACGCCTCGGGGTCGAACGGAGGGTCCTGTGAACCTGGGCGCGGCGGGGACGGGTCCTCGGGCGCCGAGGGTGGCTCGGCGCTCACCGGGCTAGGGCTTCGACGCGCAGGCGATGCAGCGCCGAGCCGCGGGCTTCGCCTCGAGGCGGGCGGGCGCGATCGGCTGGCCGCACCGCTCGCAATGCCCGTACGTGCCCTTCTCCAGGCGTTCGATCGCCGCCTCGACCTCGGCCAATGCGTCTCGGAGCTGGCCCGCGAGGGCCTCTGCCTCCCCGCGCTCGGCGGTCACCTGGCTCGTATCGGCGAAGTTGGAGTCGTACTTGAGGGCACCCTCTTCCCCGAAGCCCAGCTCTGCGAGCTGGGCGCGAAGGTCCCCCCGCTCGACTTCGAGGAGCCCGCGGTAGTCGACGTCTGCGTCGGCAGGGGCGTCACTTGCCATGGCTCCCAAGCCTAGACGTCTGGTGGCCGGATGGCTCCCCGCCCGGCCTGGTCACGCACGCCACGTGCACGCGCGCCCTGGTCACGCACGCCACGGGCACGCCCGATGCTGGTCACGCACGCCGGGGTCACAGACCTGCCCGCGGGTGTGCCGCGTCGTACGCGGCGCGCAGGTGGTCGCTCGTGACCTTGGTGTACAGCTGGGTCGTCGTCACCGAGGCGTGCCCGAGGAGCTCCTGGACGACCCGGACGTCCGCACCGTGGGCCAGCAGATGCGTCGCGCACGAGTGGCGCAACGCGTGCGGGGCGAGCTCGATCCCCGCCGCCCTACCCCGGTCACGGACGACGGCGAAGGCGCCCTGGCGCGACAGCCTGCCCCCGCGGGTGTTCAAGAAGACGGCTTCCGAGTCACCCTTCCGGCGCCAGCGCTCCGGGCACAGCGCGTCACGGACCCCCGGCTCGAGCCAACGGGCGAGGGAATGGGCGGCGTGGCGCCCCAGCGGCACGAGCCGTTCCTTGGAGCCCTTCCCGTAGAGGCGCACGAGGCCGTCGCCGCCGGCGAGGTCCGCGAGGTTCAGGCCTACGGCCTCCGAGACCCGCGCGCCGGTGCCGTAGAGGAGCTCGAGCAGCGCCCTGTCCCGGCGCGACGCCGGGTCGTCGCCGGTGACGCCCTCGATGACGCGGGTGACGTCGCCTTCCGGGAGCGCCTTGGGCAGGCGTGCGGGCAACCGCCCCGTCTCGAGGTCCGCCGTCGGGTCCTCGTCCCTCGCCCCCTCCTCGAGGAGGAAGCGGTGGAGGCCGCGCAACGAGGAGATCGCGCGTGCGACCGACGCCGCGCTCCGGGCTCCGGACCGCAACCCGGCGACGTAGCGCTCGACGTCCTCTTGGCCCGCGTCGAGGGACGTGCGCCCCGTGTCGGCGAGCGCCGCCTCGTAGTGGACGAGGTCCCGGCGGTACGCCGAGATCGTGTTCGTGGCCCGCCCGCGCTCCACCGCGAGCCACGACAGGTACTCCTCGGCGGGTGCGCTCAACGGGGCGCCCAACGAGGACACGGTCAGCCCGGTCCTCCTCCCGCGTCCTGCTGCAGGGCGTGGCGTGCGAGCAGGAGCCCGACGATCGTCGTCGCGTCGTGGAGCCGGCCCTCGGCGACCAGCACCTCCACGTCGCGCAGCGCCACCCGCTCCGTCGAGATCCAGCGTTCCTCGGGCCCTGCGGGCCGTGACTCGCACGGCGCCACGTCGGTCGCCAGGTAGACCACGGTGCGCTGATCGGTGTAGCCGGGCGAGTTGAACACCTCGCCCAGCCGCACCAGGTGCCTCGCACGGAGCCCAGCCTCTTCCTGGAGCTCCCTGGTCGCCGTCGCCTCGGGGTCCTCGCCGTCCACGTTGCAAGTGCCCGCAGGCGACTCGAGGACCGTCGTCCCGACCGCCACGCGCAGCTGGCGCACGAGCGTCGCGGTGCCGTCATCGTGCGCTGCGACGACCGACACGGCGCCCGGGTGGCGGACCACGTCGCGCTCGAACTCGTCACCCGCCGGGTCTGCGAAGGTCAGCGTGCGGACCCCGAAGAGGTGGCCGTCGAAGCGGGGGCGCTCGGCGACGCAGCGGAACCCCCTCTGGCCGTCCCCCACGCCGCCCTCGCCCACGGCCTGCCGCCCGCTCAGCCGACAGGGTCGAGGTTGTCGAGGTCGATGAGGCGCGGCTCGCGGCCCTCGGCACGGTCGAGCGCCGCGCCCACGAGGGCGCCGAAGAGCGGGTGCGGCCGGTCCGGCCGGCTCTTGAACTCGGGGTGGGCCTGCGTCCCGACCCAGTAGGGGTGGCCGGGCAGCTCGACGAACTCCACCAGCCGGTCGTCGGGAGAGGTCCCTGAGCAACGCAGTCCGGCCGCCTCCAGCCGTGCCCGGTAGCGGGGGTTCACCTCGTACCGATGGCGGTGCCGCTCGGTCACGGCGCTCGTGCCGTAGATCTCCGCCACCTGCGACCCCGCGGCGAGCATCGCGGGGTACGCGCCGAGCCGCATGGTGCCGCCCTTCTCGAGGATGTCGGCCTGGTCGGGCATGAGGTCGATGACCGGGTGCGGGGTCCGCGAGTCGAACTCGCGCGAGTTGGCCCCGTCGAGGCCCCCGAGATGCCGGGCCACCTCCACCACCATCACCTGGAGGCCGAGGCACAGGCCGAGGCACGGGATGGCGTGCTCGCGCGCGTAGCTGGCCGCGGCGACCATCCCCTCGATCCCGCGCTCGCCGAAGCCGCCGGGGATGACGATGCCGTCCAGGTCGTGGAGCCGCTCCCGGGGCACGAGGTCGGGGACCATCTCCGCGTCGATCCACTCGAGGTGCACCTGGACGCCGTGGTGGAAGCCCGCGTGACGGAGCGCCTCGACGACGGAGAGGTACGCGTCCGGCAGGTTCACGTACTTCCCGACCACCGCGATGCGCACCTCGCGCTCGGAGGTCTGGGCGCGGTGCACCAGCTGCTGCCAGTCCTCGAGCGCGATCGGGTGCGCGTCCGGGTCGACCCCGAGGATCGCACAGACCACCGCGTCGAGTCCCTCTTCGTGAAGGACGAGGGGGATCTCGTAGATGCTCGCGGCGTCGACCGCGGAGATCACCGCGTCGATCGGCACGTCGCACAACAGCGAGATCTTGCGCTTCAGCCCGGCGGAGATGTCCTTGTCGCTCCTGCAGACGATGACGTCGGGCTGGATGCCTCGGCTGCGCAGCTCGGTGACCGAGTGCTGGGTCGGCTTGGTCTTCTGCTCCCCGGAGGGTGCCAGGTACGGGACGAGCGTAAGGTGCACGTAGCACACGTTCTGCCGGCCGACGTCCCGGCGGAATTGGCGGATGGCCTCGATGAACGGGACGATCTCGATGTCGCCGACCGTGCCACCGATCTCGACGATGACGACGTCGACGTCCTCACGTGCGAGACGAAGGACGCGGTCCTTGATCTCGTCGGTGACGTGCGGGATGACCTGCACGGTCTTGCCCAGGTAGTCGCCCCGGCGCTCCTTGGCGATGACCGACGAGTAGATCGAGCCCGTGGTGGTGTTCGAGTTGCGGTTGAGGCTCTCGTCGATGAACCGCTCGTAGTGGCCGAGGTCCAGGTCGGTCTCGCCGCCGTCCTCGGTCACGAAGACCTCGCCGTGCTCGCCGGGGTTCATCGTGCCGGGGTCCACGTTGATGTAGGGGTCGAGCTTGCACATCGTGACCTTGAGCCCGCGGCACTTGAGCAGTCGTCCGAGCGACGATGCCGTGAGCCCCTTGCCGAGGGAGCTCGAGACCCCACCGGTGACGAAGACGAACTTGCTCACGTGCGCACGCCTCCTCGGGACGTTCTCGTCGACGTGGTGACCCGGGCCGTGCTCAGCGGCCCCGCGCGACCACCGGCCCGGTGCCCTTGTCCCCGTCGACCCCGCGCGCACCGTCGCGCACCGTGGTGCGGGCGCGGCGCGCCGCAAGAGAGTGAGGGATGCACCGTCCCTGGCTCTCCGCAGCCACTCCGGACGCGACCTACCCGACCGACTTGGAGGTGCACCACCACACGCTAGTCGCTCGGCGCCCCGCGGGTGGTGGACACGGCCGCCGCGCCGACGGTGAGCAGCTCCTCTGCGTGCGCCCGCGCCGTCGCGCTGTGTGGGTGCCCCGAGAGCATCCTCGAGAGCTCGACGATGCGCCCCTCGGCGTCGAGAACCTCGGCCGTGGTGACCGTGCGGCCACCCGGCGCGGCGTGCTTTGCGACGCCGATCTGGCGGTCGGCGAACGCGGCGACCTGCGGGAGGTGGGTGACGACGAGCACCTGACGGTGCGAGGCCACGTCGCGCAGCGCCCGGGCGAGCGCGAGGGCGGCCGAGCCGCCGACGCCCGCGTCCACCTCGTCGAAGAGCATCGTGGGCGCGCCGCCCTCGACCACGAGACGCAGCGCGAGCATGGTGCGCGCCAGCTCACCGCCCGACGCGACGCGCCCGAGCGGCTGGGCCGGCTCGCCGGGGTTCGCCGCGAGCAGGAACTGCACCGCGTCGCCCGCGCCCTCCTCGCCCACCGCGACCTCGAGCGCCGCGCCCGGCATGGCCAGCTCGGAAAGGCGCGCCGTCACCGCCGCGGCGAGGGCGGGCGCCGCGCCTGCACGGAGCTCGCGAAGGCGCTCCTCCTCGCGACGCACCGCGTGCTCGGCCTCGGCGCGCTCCGCCTCGAGACGCACGGCCTCGGCTCCCTGGTGCGCCAAGTCCGCCAGCGAGGCGCGCGCGGCCTCGCCGAAGGCGACCACGTCGGCGAGCGTCTCGCCGTACTTGCGCCGCAGATCGCCCAGCAGGCGGCGACGCGCCTGGACCTCCTCGAGGCGTTCGGGGTCCTCTTCCCACGTCTCGGCCACCCCACGGAGCTCCGCGGCCACGTCGTCGAGCTCCGCGACCGCGTCGCGGAGCCGGCCGGCCAGCTCTTCGAGCTGAAGATGGGGGGCCACGGACACCAGGGCGACGGCGGCGAGCCCGGACGCCCCGCCGTCGGCCCCGGTCGACCCGTCGGCCCCCCGCAACGAGGCCACCGCGCCGGCCGCGGCCTCCCGGATGGCGGTCATCGCGGCGAGGCGCGCCTCTTCGGCCGCGAGGGCCGCGTCCTCGTCGACGTCCTCGAGGTGCGCGGCGTCGATCTCGGCGACCTGGTAGCGGAGAAGGTCCGCCTGACGGGCGCGCTCTCGCTCGTCACCACCGAGGGCGGCGAGGCTCCCGCGCACGTCGGCGAGCGCCGCACGCGCCGAGGCGAGCGGCGCGAGATCGCTCCCGCAGCACGCGTCGAGGGCGGCACGCTGTCCGGTCACGCTCAAGAGCGACTGCTGGTCGTGCTGGCCGTGGATGTCGACCAGTCCTGCGCCGAGCTCGGCCAGCATGCCGAGCGGCGCCATACGCCCGTCCACCCACGCGCGCGAGCGCCCCGACACAGGCACCGAGCGCGCGAGGAACCGCTCGCCGTCGTGGACCGCGCCCTCGCCGTCGCGGACCGAGCCGTCGAACGTGCCGTCCATCAGGCCGTCGTCCGCGACGAGCTCGAAGCGCGCCTCGACCAGCGCCTCGGAGGCGCCTGCACGGACGAGACCGGGAACCGCCCGACCGCCGAGCACGAGCTGGAGCGCGTGCACGAGGAGGGTCTTGCCGGCCCCGGTCTCCCCGGTGAGGGCGGTCATCCCGGGACCGAGCTCGAGGGTGAGGTCGCCGATGACCCCGAGATCGCGGACCCGGAGCTCCTTCAGCACCCTGGTGGCCTCACTCCACGACGCCGCGGGTGAGCGCGCGCCGCAGGCGCCCGGCGAAGCTGCGCTCCGACGCGCACACCACACGGAGCCACCCCGGCGCCACCCTGCAGGAGACCTCGGCGGAGGGCGAGAGCCGTCCCGCCTCGCGCCCGTCGACGACGAGGACGGCGGGACGTGCCGGAAGGACGCGCACGGTGGCCACCTGGTCGGCCCGCAGCACGAGGCTCCGGTCGATGGCGAGGTGGGGCGCGACGGGGGTCATCACCATCGCCGGGAGGTTGGGTGCGAGCACGGGGCCGCCGGCGGACAGGTTGTAGGCGGTCGAGCCCGTCGGCGACGCGACCACGACGCCGTCCGCGTTGTAGGAGAGGAACTCCTCGCCGTCGACCGCCGTCGCCAGCGCGACCATGTGCCCGGGCACCGTCTTCTCGACGACCATCTCGTTCAGCGCGACCCACCAGCGCTCACCCTCCGGGCACACCACGCCGTCGCCCGCGAGGGAACGGTCGTCCCCTCGGGCCTGCGCGAGCCCTCCCGCCACGGTCACGGCCAAGACGAGGCGGTCCTCCACCAACGCGTCGCCCGACAACGTCCGCTCGAGCGCCTCGAAGAGCGCCCACGGCTCGACCTCGAGGAGGTAACCGAGCCTCCCGAAGTTGACGCCGAGCACCGGGACCCGTGCCCTGTAGGCGAGCGGGACCAGCCGGAGGAACGTGCCGTCGCCACCCAGGCTCACGGCGAGGTCGGCGCCGGAGAGGTCCGCCCCGCAGAGGTCCCCCGCCGGGACGTGCCCTTCCGCACGGTCCGCCGGCGCGAGCTCCAAGAGCCGCGCCTCGTGGTGGCGGTGCTCGAGCCACGCCGCCGTCTCGGTCGCAAGCCGCGCGGCGTCGGAGCGCGCGGGGTTCACGAGGATCGCCACGGTGGCCACGGGACGCTCCGCCTACCTCGGCGCGGTGGGCAGCGCCTCGCGCAGCGCCCGGCCGCTCGCGTCGTCCAGTGCCGCGCCCTCGGGCGCGGCGTGTGCGACGGCGTGCACGAAGAACTCGGTGTTTCCCGACGCGCCGGTGATCGGCGACTGCATGGCATCCATGATGGCCGCTCCGGCGGCGGCGAGCGACGATGCCACCGCCCGCAACGACGACAGCCACAGCTCCGGCTCGCGGATCACCCCTCTTCCGCGGGACGCCTCCGCCCTCCCGACCTCGAATTGGGGCTTGACGAGCAGGACGAGGGACCCGCCGGGGCGAAGGAGCCCGCCGGCGAGCACCGGCACCGCGGCGGTGAGCGAGATGAAGGAGAGATCCGCCGTCACGACGTCGACCGGCACCCTTCCCGGCCCGAGGGACTCGGCCAGCGAGGCGGGGGCGAGCGTCCGGACGTTGGTGCGCTCGAGCACGACCACGCGCCGGTCGGCGCGCAGGCGGGGGTCGAGCTGGCCGTGGCCGACGTCCACCGCCGCGACGAGGGCCGCGCCCCGGCGGAGGAGGCAGTCCGTGAAGCCGCCCGTCGACGCGCCCGCGTCCAGCGCCACCGCGCCGGCGACGTCGACGTCGAAGCGGGACAGCGCCGCATCGAGCTTCTCGCCACCGCGGCCCACGAAGCGGCGCGGCGGCCCCAACAGCTCGACGGGCTCTCCCGGGGACACGAGGCGTGACGCCCGCTCGGCGAGGGCACCGCCGACCAGCACCCGTCCGCCCTCGATCGCGATCCGTGCGTCCTGACGGCTCGCGGCGAGGCCCCGCCGCACCAACTCGACGTCGAGGCGACGCCGCGCCCCGCTCATCGGCGGCCGCGGGGCTTCGCCGTCAGGATGCTCCCGGACGCTTCGACGCCTTCTTCGCCGCCGCCTTCTTGGTGCCCGCTGCTTTCTTGGCTGCCGACTTCTTGGTGCCCGCTGCTTTCTTGGCTGCCGACTTCTTGGCTGCCGACTTCTTGGTGCCGCCGGGCGGCTTCTCGGGCGCAGGAGCCTTCTTCGCGCCGGGAGCCTTGTCCGCACCGGCGGGTCCCTTGGAACGGGCGCCCTTGCCTGCGCCGGCTGCGGCGTCCTTCATGGCGCGCTTGCCGGCGGCGGCCGAGCGCCGCATGATGTCCGCCGCTTGGCGTGCGAGCTCGTCGGGGTCGAGACCGAGCGCATGCAGCTGGTTCGAGACCTCGGTGCGCACGAGGTCCAACATGTCCTCCGCCGCCTTGCGGCTCCGCTCCACGAGCTCGTCGACCCACTGCTGCGCCTGCGCGCGCTGCGAGTCCCCGGTGCCCTTCATCTCCCGCACGAGGTCCTCCGCCCGCGCCCGCGTGATCTCGCCGAGCACGGCTGCCGCCTCGAAGTACCGCCGAAAGCCCTCGTTACGCGCCATGGTCAAACGGTAGTGGCCGGACCACCTCGCGGCAATCGCCTCGCGGCAATCGCCTCGCGGCAATCATTTCGTGCCTCCCCTCCTCCCTCTCCGCGCCCGGTCGTACGGCCGCCCGCGTCAGGCCGCGGGAGCGCCGTCTCGGGTAGTGACCGGTGCGAAGAGCTCGAGCTGGATGTTGTCGGGGTCGCGGAACACGAGGACCGAGGCGTAGGGCGCGTCGACGATCGGAGACTGGGTGAGGGGCTTGTCCGCCACCCCGCACCGGTCGACCCCGTGCTCTTCGAGGTGGCGCTGCCACTCCTCGAGCTCGGCGCGCGTGGTGACCGCCAACCCGACGTGGTCCAGGCCGATGACCGTCTCGCTGAACGGCACGCCGTCGCTGCGCTCATGACGGTGCAGCACGATCATGAGCCCAAGCTCCTCGTCGGCGAGGAGCTTGCCCACGCCGCCCTCGTGCGGGACGTCCATCCGGTAGCGGATGCCGAAGATCGTCTCGTACCACTCGACGCTGGCGTCCATGTCGGAAACGGTCAGCGCCACGTGGTGGACGCGGGGTCGTACGACGCTGGTCATGGTCGCTGCCTCCTTCTCCTCGACGAGCTCGACGAGGACGTCTTGCGGGCGTGGTCCAAGAACATGGTGACGGAGTCCTCCGCCAGGCGGGTCCAGCGTCTCCCGCCAGGGTCGTTGGAGATCTGCTGGTCGACGAGACCGGTGGTGAGGGCGGTCCACAGGTCCACCTGGCGGGTGCCGGTGACCCCGTTTCGCGCAAGGACCTGCCTCGTCCCTGCGAGTGCCCGGACGGCCGCGGCGAAGGACTCCGGCGACGGCTCGAAGCCGGGGATCGTGCGCTGGAAGAGCAGCTGGTAGCGGGGAATGTCGCTCGTGCAGAACGCGAAGAAGCGGCGTACCCCCTCTTCGAGGGCGGCCCGGGGTTGCTCGCTCGGGTACGGGGCGGCGAGGAACGCCTCGAACTCCGCCGCGGCCTGTCCGAACATGGCGTCGTAGATGTCGTTCTTGGAGGCGAAGTACTTGTAGATGGTCGGGGTGGTGGTCCCGGCCCGCTTGGCCAGGTCGCGAAGCGACAACCCGGCCAACCCCTCGTCCTCCACCGCTGCCCAGGCCGCCTCGACGATCGCGGCCCGGGCGGCTTCCCTGCGCGTCTCCCGCCAGTCAGCGGCTGGGTAAGACATCGCTCCCAATACTTATACGCTGTACAAGATCCGTCAAGCAGCGCAGGTGGGCGTGCGGCGAGCGGAACCCGTCCGCGCACGTCGACGACTGGCTCAGCGCGTCGCCGACCGTGCGACCGCGAGCAGGTCGTCAGCCACGAAGTCCGGCGCCGGGTCGAGGTCCCCGGTCGCGCGTGCGGTCACTCCGGTGAGCACGAGCGCGTAGGGCACGCCCAGCCGCCTCGCGAGGACGCCGTCGGTCGAAGGGCGGTCGCCGACGACCGCCGCGACACGTCCCACACGCGCCGAGATCAGCGTCGCGAGCGGCGCGTGGGGCTTCCCCGCGACCGTCGGCGTCGCACCCGACGCGGTCGCCACCGCGGCGAGGATCGATCCCGCACCCGGGAGCGGACCGTCCGGGGTCGGCAGCGTGGCGTCCTCGTTCGTGCCGATGAGCCGGGCACCCGCGCGCACCGCGCCGGCCGCGCGCGCGAGCACCTCGTAGTCGAACCGCTTCGTGTAGCCGACGACCACCGCATCGGGCGGAGGTGCCGCGCCGGCCGCGCCGGCCGCGCCGGCGTCGCCGGTGCCCGCAATCCCTGCGTTGGTGCCCGCGGCCCGCGTCGCGTGGACACCCCTCTCGCCGAGTGCCTCCATCAGGCCGTCGTCGCCCACGACGAGCGCGCGGGACCCGGGCTCGAGCATCGACGCAGCCGCCATCGCCGAGGTGACGATCTCGCCGGGCGCCGCGCCGATCCCGGCGATCCCGAGCCGCGTGATCAGGTCCGCGACCGTCGGCGACGAGTTGTTCGAGGCGAACAGCACGCGCGCTCCGGCCTCGCGGAGGAGGGCGACCGCGTCGCTTGCACCGGCGATGGGCGTGCCGCTCAGCCACACCACACCGTCGAGATCGAGCACCCACACTTCCCCACCGCCGGCACGGGGAAGTTCGGCGGGCGCACGTGGCACGGAGGGACCCTACCTGCCCTGCTTGGACGTCCCAGCTGGGTCCTCCCGCAGGAACACCCGTCGGCGCGGCGTCGTGTGGCATCGTCGGCGGGTGGCGGGCGGACTCGCGCAGGCGCGGGTGCGGGAGCGCCGTGTCGAAGCGGGTGCCGGCGCCGGTGAAGGAGACAGAGGGGAGACACAGTTGGCCGAGGTGGCGTTCCGTGGGGCAACCAAGCGCTTCGACGGTCGGGCCGCGGTCGACCACCTCGACCTCGACATCGCCGACGGCGAGCTGCTGGTGCTCCTCGGCCCGTCGGGCTGCGGCAAGACGACCGCCCTCAGGCTCGTAGCGGGTCTCGAAGAGCCAGACGAGGGCGCGATCTCGATCGGCGGCCAGGTCGTGAACGACGTCGAGCCCAAGGACCGAGACGTGGCGATGGTCTTCCAGAGCTACGCGCTCTACCCCCACCTGAGCGTCGAGAGGAACATCGAGTTCCCGCTGCGCCAACGACAGGTGCCAGCCGACGAGCGTCGCCGCCGCGCGCGCGAAGCGGCGGGCTCGCTCGGCCTCACCGACCTGCTCGACCGCAAGCCGCGCCAGCTGTCGGGCGGCCAGCGCCAGAGGGTCGCGCTCGCCCGGGCGATCGTCCGCCAGCCCAAGGCGTTCCTCATGGACGAACCGCTCTCCAACCTCGACGCGGCCCTCCGCCTCCAGACGCGGGCGGACATCGTCGCGCTGCAGGCCCGCCTCGGGACCACCACGCTGTACGTGACCCACGACCAGGTCGAGGCCATGACCATGGGCCACCGCATCGCCGTGATGGACATGGGGGTGCTCCAGCAGGTCGCGGCGCCCTCGGACCTCTACGACCTTCCCGCCAACGCGTTCGTCGCACAATTCCTGGGAAGCCCCGGGATGAACCTGCTTCCCGCCGTGCTGGAGCCCGGCCAGCCGTCGGCCCGCGTGAGCGGCGGGCACCTCCCCCTCGGCGAGGGGGCGGCGGCTGCCGCAGCCCGCGCGGCGCCCCTCGTCGTGGGCGTCCGCCCCGAGCACCTCTTCCTCTCGCCGGCGGGCACGCTCGGGGCGACGGTCCTCCTCGTCGAGCTCCTCGGCGCGGAGGTCCAGGTGCTCTGCCGCCTCGAGGACCAGACGAAGCTCGTCGTCCGCCAGGACGCGTCAGCGCCGCGCCCGGCGATCGGCGAGGGCGTCCGGGTCGCGGCCTCACCGGGCACGGTCCACGTCTTCACCGGCGAGGACGGCACGCGCCTCGGGGGACCGGGGTGACGCCGTCGGCGATGCTGCCCGCACGCTCGCGCCGGGTGCGCGCCGTGCGGGAGGCCGCGCTCGGCTACCTCCTCGTGCTGCCCGCGCTCGCCGTCTTCGGCGTCTTCGTCTTCTATCCGTTCGCCCAGAACTTCCGCCTTGCCCTCTACGAGACGCCGCCGTACCCGGGACTGCCGAGCCGCTACGTGGGGCTCCACCAGGTCGGGCAGGTGCTGACCTCGTCGAGCTTCCTACAGAGCCTCGGTGCGACGCTGCTCTTCGTCGTGATCGTCGTACCGGCGGGGCTTCTCGGCGGCCTCCTTCTCGCGGTGGCCGCCCACCGCCGCCTGCGGGGCATGACCGTCTACCGGTTGGTGTTCTCCTCGACGGTCGTCTCGTCGGTCGCGGTGTCCGCGCTCGTCTTCGGCACGCTGATGGACCCGGTGGTGGGGCTCCTCCCCTGGCTCGGGCTGAACCCGTCGCCGCCGATCCTGCAGAACACGACCTGGGCCCTCCCGGCCATCGCGGTGATGGCCGTGTGGCAGTTCCTCGGCCTCGCGTTCGTCGTGATGTCGGCCGGGCTTTCGGCCGTCCCCGAGGAGGTGCTCGAGGCGGCCCGCGTCGACGGCGCCTCGGAGCGCACGGTGTTCTGGCGGGTGACGGTGCCACTCCTCTCCCCCACGATCTTCTTCGGCCTCGTGGTCGCGACGATCTACGCGTTCGGAACGTTCGGGCAGGTGGACATCCTCATCGGCTACTCGAACGCGGCCTTCGAGCACGTGAACCTGCTCGTCTACGACATCTTGAACACGATCCAGGTGACCAAGACACCCGGACAGGCCGCGGTCCTCTCCATCGCCCTGTTCGTGCTCACCCTGGGGGTGACCCTCGTCCAGCTCCGATTCATCGAGCGGCGGGTGCACTATGGGTCCTGATGCGGGGGTCGAGGTCGGAGGCGACCTGCACCCGCAGGTGGCCCGGCGACCGGGACGGCCGCGCCCGCGGCCGGGCCGGCGTTGGCGGCTCGCGGTGCGCTACGCGCTTCTCACGCTCGGCGCCGTCGTCGTGCTCGCGCCGCTCTACCTCACGGTCGTGAACTCGCTCCTCCCCCCGAGCGCGCTCGCCGAGCGTCCCCCGCCGTTCTTCCCGCTCCACCCGCGGTGGCACGACTACCCGGTCGCCTGGAGCCAGGGCCACCTCGGCGTCTACCTGCGCAACTCCGCCATCCAGACCGTCATCATCGTGTGCGGCCAGCTGGTGACCTCGGTGCTCGCGGGCTACGCGTTCGCCTTCGTGCGCTTCCCCTTCCGTCGGGTCCTCTTCGTCGTCTTCCTCGCCACGCTCATGATCCCCTTCGAGGTCACGCTCGTCACGAACACGCAGACGATCTCCTCGCTCGGCTGGTACAACACGTTCGAGGGCCTCGCGGTCCCGTTCCTCGCGACCGGCTTCGGCACCTTCCTCGTCCGCCAGGCGTTCCTCCAGATCCCCCGCGACCTGCGGGAGGCGGCAACCCTCGACGGCTACGGCCACCTCAGGTTCATGCTGCGCGTCGCGGTCCCTCTCGCTCGCCCTGCGCTCGCCGCGCTCGGGGTGTTCTCGTTCCTCGCAGCCTGGAACCAGTACCTGTGGCCGCTCGTCGTGACCGGGAGCGGCGACAACGTCCGCACCGTCCAGATCGGGCTCAAGCTGCTCCAGGGCACCCAGGTGAGCCACACCGACGTCGCCCTCGCGGGCACGGTCATCGCCGTCGCGCCGCTCGTCGTGCTCCTCGTGGCCTTCCAGAAGCAGCTCGTCCGGAGCCTGACCGGCGGGGCGGTCAAGTGAGGACCGGTCGGGCACAGCGGTCCGACCGATCCCCCGGCCCGCCGGCGCCCGACGGCTCGACCGGCAAAGTTGCCGAGACTCAGCACGCGACCGCCCGGAGCGTGGCAGGCTGACCCAGTGCGTGTGCCCACCGTGCGACTCCGGGTCGCGTCGGTGTCGATCGCTGCACTCCTCGCCGTCGCCGGTGCGTCCTCGTGCCTCGTCGCCGGATCGCCGGGAGCGGCCGGCTCGACGGCGGCGGCCGGGGCGGCGTCGTGCCGGCCCTCCCTCCTCGCCACGCACAAGGGAACCGTCCACCTCACCTTCTGGGAGTCGATGGTCACAGCCAACGGCAAGACCCTCAAGACCCTCACGGACGCGTTCAACGCGTCCCAGCACAAGATCCACGTCACGCTCGTCCAGCAGCGCAGCTCCACAACAACGTGGATCAAATACCAGGCGGGCCTCAGCAACGGCCAGCTCCCCTCGGTCGTCCAGCTCACATCCACCGACCTCCAGGGCGTCGCCGACTCGCACTCGGTGACGCCGGTCCAGTCGTGCATGAAGGCGGCGCACTTCCGCACGTCGGACTTCATCCCGCGTGTGCTCGCGGCGTACAAGCTGAACGGAGTCCAGGTCGGCATGCCGTTCGCCGTCTCGGGCCCGGTCCTCATCTACAACCAGCTCGCCTTCCAGGCCGCCGGGATCACCTCGCCACCGGCGACACTCGGCCAGTTCGTCGCGGACGCCGCGACCTTGAAGGCGCACGGCAGCGGCGTGGGCCTCAAGCTCGACCCGTGGCACCTGGAGACCTGGCTCGCGTCCGCCGACAAGCTCTTCGTGAACCACGCGAACGGGCGCAAGGGCCGGGCTACCAAGGCCGTCTTCGACTCGGCGGCCGCGAAGAAGATCTGGACCGACCTCGACACGATGGTCGGCTCCGGCGCCGCGACCACCAATCTCGCCACCGGATCCGCCCAGTACGACAACCTGCTCGGCATCGGCTCGGGGAAGTACGCGATGTCCGTCGACACGACCGCGGTGCTCGGGACCGTCTCGGCGGTGCTCGCGACCGGGCAGTACCCCGACGTCAAGCTCGGGGTCGCGCCGTTCCCCGTCTACAGCTCCACGGTCCACGGCGGCATCGAGGTCGGCGGCTCGGCGCTCTACATCTCGAACCACCAGCCCGCGATCGACCAGGCCGCATCGTGGGACTACATCTCCTTCCTCGACTCGACCACCAGCCAGGCGACGTGGGCGAAGGGGACCGGGTACGTCCCCATCCGCAAGTCGTCGGCGAAGACCTCGACCGTGAAGGCGCTGTGGCAGGCCCAACCGGGGTACAAGGTGGCCTACGAGCAACTCGTCAAGGGAGCGACCACCGCCGCCACCGCCGGCGCGGTCATCGGGCCGTACACACAGGTCCGCACGGCCGAGCTCAACGCCGAGGAGTCCATGTTCCAAAGCGGCACGTCACCGGCGGCCGCCCTGGCAGCCGCGACCCAGCAGGTCGACCAGATCCTCACCCAGTACGACCAGCGGATCGGTTCGTGAACCGCCGGCCGCGGCACCGTCACCGTCGCCGATGAGCCGCTGCCAATGACCCGTGTCGTCGCTGTCGGGGGCGGGCACGGGACGGCTGTCACGCTGCGCGCCGCCCGGCGTTACGCCGACGAAGTCACCGCGATCGTCTCGGTGGCCGACGACGGCGGCTCGACCGGCCGCCTCCGCGCCCAGCTCGACGTGGTCGCGCTGGGCGACCTGCGCAAGTGCCTCGTGGCGCTGGCCCGGGACGGATCGGTCCTCGCGAGGGCTTTCGAGCACCGGTTCGCGGACGGCGACCTCGCCGGGCACGCGGTGGGCAACGTCGTGCTCGCCGGGATGGTCGAGGCGGCCGGCGGGCTCGTCGCGGGGATCGACGAGACGGCGGCGCTCCTCGGCGCGGCAGGGCGGGTCCTCCCCGCCACGGTCGACCGTGTCGTGCTGAAGGCGGTCGGGGGGGCCGGTGAGGTGAACGGACAGGTGGCCGTCTCCAACGCCGGGCGGATCGAGCGGGTCTCGCTCGTCCCCGCGGACTGCGACCCGCCCGCCGACGCCCTCGACGCCATCGCCGCCGCGGACCAGATCGTCGTCGGGCCCGGCTCCCTGTACACGAGCGTGCTCGCCGCCGTCGCGGTCGAGGGCATCGCCCGGGCGATCGCCGAGGCGCGCGCACAGCGCGTCTACGTCTGCAACCTGCGCCCGCAGGTGCCCGAGACCCAGGACTACGACGTCGCCGACCACCTTCGGGCGCTCGCACGACACGGCGTCGAGGTCGACGCCGTCCTGTGGGATCCGTCGTCGCCCATGGCGCTCGGCGAGGTCGCCCTCCGGGTCCTGGCGCGCCCCCTCGCCGGCCGGCACGGCCTCGTCCACGACCCCGGGAAACTGGCGTCTGCGCTGTCGGATCTGCTGGCGCCGGGGGCGGCGGCGGGGGCGGCGCCGGGGGCGGAGGACGAGGATTCGGGTCCCCTGGACGTGTGCGACGTACCGGATCGGGCGTAGAACGGGAGGGGAGAGCAAGAGCCGGTAGCCGAGCGCGCCCCGCGCGGCCGGCCCGACGGCGAGTTCACCGGTTCACCACGAGGAGCGATGCGGCATGACGGTACGGGTCGGGATCAACGGTTTCGGTCGGATCGGACGGCAGTTCGTGCGCGCGCTCGCCGAGCGCGGCGCCGACATCGAGGTCGTCGCGCTGAACGACCTCACGTCGGCGGAGACCAACGCCCACCTGCTCCGCCGCGATTCGACCCAGGGCAGCTTCGACGCCCGCGTGGCCGTCGAGGGCGACGAGCTCGTCGTCGACGACCGGCGGATCAAGGTCCTCGCCGAGCGCGACCCCGCCGACCTCCCGTGGAAGGAGCTCGGCGCCGACGTCGTGCTCGAATCCTCCGGCCGCTTCACCTCGCGCGACGCCGCCGCTGTGCACCTCGAAGGCGGCGCGTCCCGGGTGGTCATCTCGGCCCCCTCCCCCGACGCGGACGCGACGTTCGTCGTCGGGGTGAACGACGACGACTTCGACCCGGCCCGCCACTTCGTCGTCTCCAACGCGTCGTGCACGACCAACTGCTTCGTCCCGATGGTCAAGGTGGTCGACGACGCCTTCGGCATCGTCACGGGCCTCATGACGACGGTCCACGCCTACACGAACGACCAGAACCTGCTGGACCTTACCCACAAGGACCTTCGCCGGGCCCGGGCCGCGGCCGTCAACATCGTCCCCGCCTCGACGGGGGCGGCGCGGTCGACCGGGGAGGTCCTCGAGGCGATGAAGGGGAAGCTCGACGGGCAGGCCCTGCGCGTGCCGGTCCCGGTCGGCTCGATCACCGACTTCACCGTCGTGGTCGGCGCCGCGGTGACGGTGGACGACGTGAACGCGGCCTTCGCGGCGGCCGCGACCTCCCCGCGGCTCGACGGCATCCTCGTGTACAGCGACGAGCCCATCGTCTCCTCCGACATCGTGGGCAGCCCGGCCTCGTGCACCTTCGATGCACCGCTCACCATGGTCCAGGCGGTCGACGCCGAGCGCACCCTCGTGAAGGTCCAGGGCTGGTACGACAACGAGTGGGGGTACTCGAACCGGCTGGTCGACCTCGTCGCGATCGTCGGCGCGCCGGAGGCGTCCCGCCAGAGGTGACCGGCACGACCCCGATGCCGGGGCGCCCGGCGGGCGCCGGCGCCGCCGGGCTGCCCATCCTCGAGGACCTTCCCGACGTCGCCGGGCGCCGCGTGCTCGTCCGCGTCGACTTCAACGTCCCGCTCGAAGAGGATCCGGGCGCGCCGGGCGGGCTCCGGGTTGCGGACGACTTCCGCATCAGGAGCGCCCTGCCGACGTTGCGCTGGCTGCTCGACCACGGGGCGGAGGTCACGGCCTGCAGCCATCTCGGGAGGCCCAAGGGCGCGCCCGATCCCCGCTACGACCTCGCGCCGGTGCGGACCCGGCTCGCCGAGCTCCTCCCGGGCGTGGGACTGCTCGAGAACCTCCGCTTCTCCCCCGGTGAGGCCGCCTGTGACCTCGCCTTCGTCGACGAGCTCGTCGCGGGCCAGGACGCGTACGTGAACGAGGCATTCGGGGCCTCGCACCGCGCCCACGCCTCGATCGTCGGGCCACCGGCGCGCCTTGCGAGCGCCGCGGGCCGCCAGCTCGCCCGCGAGGTGGAGGTGCTGGGCGGGCTCCTCGAGGCCCCCGCGCGGCCCTTCGTCGCCGTCGTCGGCGGGGCGAAGGTGGCCGACAAGCTCGGAGTGCTCGCCGCGCTCGCCCGACGGGTCGACGTGCTCTGCGTCGGCGGCGCCATGGCGTTCACGTTCCTCGTCGCGTCCGGGCACCACGTGGGCGACTCGCTCGTCGACCCCGACCACGTCGAGTCGTGCGCCCGGCTGCTCGCGTCCGGGGTCGAGGTGGTGCTGCCCGTCGACGTCGTCGCGCTCGAAAGCGGTGCGCCCTTCGTCGCCGGGGTCGCCGGGGTCGCCGGCGAGGCGGGCGCAAACGGCGCGGGCGAGCCGCGCGTCGTGGGCCAGGACGTGCCCGACGGCTGGCGGGGCCTCGACATCGGGCCGAAGACGGCGGCCACGTTCGGCGAGGTCGTCGCCGGGGCCGGGACCGCCTTTTGGAACGGCCCGCTCGGGGTGACCGAGGACGAGCGCTTCGCTTCCGGCACCCGCACGGTCGCCGAGGCCGTCGCGGCGTCGAAGGGGTTCAGCGTGGTGGGCGGGGGCGACAGCGTGAGCGCCCTCGTCCACCTCGGGCTGGCCGACCGCGTCGGCTTCCTCTCCACCGGGGGCGGCGCCTCGCTGGAGCTCCTCGAGCACGGCGACCTCCCGGGGCTCGCGGCGCTCCGCGGGGCCGTGAACGCGCCACACTCTTGACCGATGGCCACCTCCGAGACCCGCGCCGGCGCCCCCACCGCGGCCGCCGGCACCCCGTCCGCTCGCCGCCCGCTCGTGAGCGGCAACTGGAAGATGCACCACGACCACATCGAGGCGCTGCACACCGTGCGCGACCTCGGGCTGCGCCTCAAGCCCGAGGACGTTGCGCAGGTGGACGTCTCGGTCCACCCGCCGTTCACCGACCTGCGCACGGTGCAGACGCTCGTGGAAGGCGAGTCGATCCCCGTCGCCCTCGGTGCACAGCACTGCAACGACCACGACCGCGGCGCGTACACCGGCGAGGTGAGCCCACAGATGCTCGCCCGGCTCGGGGTGCGCTACGTGCTCGTGGGCCATTCCGAGCGCCGCCAGCACTTCGCCATGACCGACGAGGCGGTCGCGGCGACCCTTCGCGCGGTGCTCCGCCACGAGATGACCCCCGTCCTGTGCATCGGCGAGACCGCCGAGGAGCGAACCGCCGGGCACACCGAGCTCCGGCTCTCCGCCCAGCTCGACGCGGCGCTCCGCGGGCTCGACGCCCCCGAGGTCGCAACGATGGTCGTGGCCTACGAACCCATCTGGGCGATCGGCTCCGGCAACGCCGCCACCGCCGTCGACGCGGAGGACGCCTGCCTGTTGGTCCGCCACAGGCTGCGAGAGCTCGCGGGAGCCGATGCGGCCGCCTCGATCCGGGTCCTCTACGGGGGGTCGGTGACCCCGGAGAACGCCGCCGAGCTGACCGCCGAGCCCGACGTCGACGGGCTCCTCGTCGGCGGCGCCAGCCTCGAGGCGGCGGCGTTCTGCGAGATCGTCCGCGCCAGCCGGCCAGTTCCGGCAGGCCGGCGACGCTGAGCCGGGTGCTCTTTCGGGCTTCCTCCCCGCCGGGCTCCCGACAGCGGACCGGACGGGTTGACGATCCCTGCGCCGCGGGCCGGGCTGCTACCGTCTTCGTCGCGCGACGGGCGTCGCGCGATCGAGCGGGACCGCATGTCGTGAAGGAGCAAGCCCCGTGCTGACCTGGCTGTACATCATCATCGAGGTGCTGTCGGCCGTCGGTCTGGTCTTCCTCATCCTCATGCACAGCGGCAAGGGCGGCGGCCTGTCGGACATGTTCGGTGGCAGCGTCGGCGCGGTAGCTTCCGGGTCCACCGTGGTCGAGCGGAACCTCGACCGGATCACGGTGACGGTCGCGATCGTCTTCGCCCTGACGACGCTCACCCTGGACCTCCGGCTGCAGTGACCCGCCCGGGCAGTGGCCCGGGCCTTCCGCGCCGGGCGCTGGTCGCGGCGCTGGTCGTCGCGGTCCTGACCGGCGGTGGCCTGGTCGGTGCCGTCGTCTCCGCGGGCCCGCAGCGCCCCGCGGCATCGGCGGCCACCACCACAGGCACGACCACGACCACGAACCCCTGGGTGCCGGGGACAGGCGGGACCGTCATCGTCGGGATCGACCAGGCGCCGACCGGCTGCAACCCCAACACCGCGTCGGGCGACACCTGGGCGGACCGTCTCCTGTTGGAACCGGTCCTTCCGAGTGCGTTCACCGTGAACACGAACGACCAGCCGGTCTACGACCCCGCGCTGATCACACAGGCCGAGCTGCAGAGCACGACCCCCGAGACCGTCGTCTACACGATCAATCCGCGCGCGGTCTGGTCGGACGGCAAGCCCGTCACCGCGGCGGACTTCGAGTACACCTGGCGGGCCGAACGCGGGATGGGCGGCCCCGTCGGGGTGCCCGCGAAGTCCGGGTCGAGCGGCACAGCTGCAAAGAGCAAGGTCGGGGACGCACCCCCCACCACGGTCCCCACGACACCGGTTGTCACGACACCGGTGGTCACGACAACCCTTCCCGGTGCGACAGGCACGACAGGACCCGAGCTCGGCTACCGGCAGATCACCTCGGTGACACCGAGCGCCAACGGCCGCTCGGTCACCGTGGTCTTCAAAACGCCGTACGCGGACTGGCAGTCCCTGTTCGACGATCTCCTCCCCGCCCACGTGCTCCAAAGGACCGGCTGGGACCCGCACTGCACCACCCTCGATCCCGCTATCGACCTGTCGGCAGGCCCGTTCGTGCTGCGCAAGGTGGTGCCGGGCAAGGAGGTGGTCCTCGTCCGCAACGCCAAGTGGTGGGAGCAGCTGCCCGCAGTCGCAAAGATCGTCGTGCGGATCGCCTCGGGGCCCGCGGAGCTGTCGCAGTGGCTCGCGAGCGGCGAGGTCGACGTCGCCCTCCCCACCGGCTACGACCAGCACTACCTCCAGTCCGTCACGTCGCAACCCGCGCTCGTGAGCCAGAGCCAGATCTCGACGACACTGCTCCAGCTCGAGTTCTCCACCACGGCGCCGTATACGGCCAACGTCGACGTGCGGCTCGCCATCGCCCACGCCGTCGACCGCCAGGCGCTCGTGAACGGCGTGGTTGGCTGGGCCGACTCCACGATCGTGCCGGCAGCGAGCCACCTCGTCACCCAGGGCCAGCAGGGGTACCCCGCGCACCGGCCCCCGCCCCTCCAGGTGAGCGGCCAGCCCGGCTACACGAAGTCCCCGTCGAAGAGCACATCGCCGACAACACCTGCCTTCCCCCCGGGCGCCGACCTCGCCGCGAGCACACGCTTGTTGACCGCCGCAGGAGCCCTGCGCCTCGGTGCCGCCCCGTGGCAGTTCCCCACAGGCACGGTGCTCGCGTTCTCGCTCGCCGTCGACACCGCCGACCCGTGGGCCGAGGCGTCGGCACCGATGATCGTCCGTCAGCTCGAGGCTGCGGGCATCGCCGTGACGCTCGTCGACGCCGCGAGCGCACAGGCCACCGGGCTCGATCTGGCGAGCGGCCACGCCGACATGGCGCTCTTGCCGATCCACTCGGGCTCCTACCCCAGCCAGGCGATCTCGTGGTACACGCCGCTTCTCGGCACACCTGGCACCGGAGGGTCGCAGGACTGGTCCAACTTCGACGACACAAGCCTGAACGCCCTCCTCGAGAAGGCATCGCAGGAGTTGAACCCCGTCGACGCCGCGCCCCTCTACACGCATGCTGACGCAGCGCTCTGGCAGCAGATGGTCGCCCTCCCGCTCTTCGCACAGCCGACCCTCTTCGCGTGGTCGGGGCTCGTCGCCGGTGTCAACGCGAACGCGGACGGGCCGTCGCTCATGTGGACGGCCCAGGACTGGGCCGTCCGTGTCCCACCGGACAGCCCCAGCGCCCAGAAGTGACCCTTTCGCCCGCGTCCTTCACGGCGCCGGCTGGCCGAGCGACGAAAGGGCTGCGATAGGATCGCCTCCCACGTCGGAGTGGCGGAATAGGCAGACGCGCCAGCTTGAGGGGCTGGTGAGGGCAACCTCGTGGGGGTTCAAGTCCCCCCTCCGACACTGACTTTCGCCCACGGGCTCTGCGGCTGGCGCGCCCAAGGTCGGGCGGCCGCTCGGGCGATCACTTCCTCGGGGACCGGCGTGAAGTCCCAGACTTCCACGCCGACGTTGACCATGCGTCCTTGCTGGCGCCACTTCTCATGCACGTGCCCGTGGAGCAGCCACATTCCCTCGTCGACCGGACTGAACTTTCGGTAGCGCTCGCTCTCGCCGCTGTCGCCTTGGTACGAGAGGTGGCAGACGAGGACCTCCCGGTTGCCGACAGTCATCGCAAGCGGTCCCTGGCGAATCTCGTCGAACCCTGCGTCGAGGTACTCCTGCTCCAGGCGGAGCGCTCGTTGCCCATGTCCGTACCAGCAGCGGTCGTGGTTCCCCGGGTAAAGGATCTTGTGCCCGGCGAGACGGCCGATGAGCGGCATCGACTCCTCCCGCCGACCCATTGCGACGTCGCCGAGGACGTGGACGGTGTCGTGCGGGCCGACGACGGTGTTCCAGTTAGCGACGAGCACGGCGTTCATCTCGCCGAAGCTGTGGAACGGCCGCCCGCAGTACTCGATGATGTTCTGGTGACCGAAGTGCTGGTCCGCGGTGAAGTAGGTGGTCATGGGTCCGTGGTGGTCGTGGGCGAATCTCGACTGGAGGGAGTAGACGAAGCAGTCTACCTGGCAGTAGACTGCTGGAGATGAGCACCACGATCCGAGTCAGCGAGGAGACGCGGAGCCGCTTCGCGGAGCTGGCCAAGGCGACGGGCAGACCGATGACGGAGCTGCTCGACGACGCGGCGGATGCCCTCGAGCGCCGTGTCTTCTTCGATCGTTTCGCAGCTCGCTACGCGGAGCTCCGTCACGATGCCAATGCGTGGGAGGAGATCCAGGCTGAGCGGGCAGAGGAAAGCAGCTCGCTGTCCGACAATTCGGCGTGACGGCCCGTCGGGGCGACATCTGGCTCGTGGACTTCGGCGAACCCGTCGGTCGCGAGCAGGCGGGGCGTCGTCCTGCGGTCGTGGTGTCCGCCGACCCGCTGAACGACAGCCGCGCCGGCGTGGTGATCGTCGTGCCCTGCACCACGAGACGGCGCGAGCTCCCCTCGCATGTCGAGCTCGATCCGAAGGAGTGCGACCTCGACGAGGTCAGCTATGCGAAGTGCGAGGACGTGAAGTCGGTCTCAGAGCACCGGCTCGTCGCTCGTCTTGGTGCCGCGAACGACGAAGCACTCTTCGCCATCACCCGGGCACTCAGGTTCCTGATGGACTTTTGAGACTCTCCTGGGAGATGGTCGTGACTACTCACAATCGACCGACGCCATTGCCCCTCGTAAGACGGGTGTGCGCATGACGCCAATGATCGCCGTCAGGGGGAGTTTGTCCTTCCCGAGCGAGGTTGATCCCGGCACCGCGGGCTGTGGCGACTTCGACTTGCGGTACGACTCCAGCTCTCTTCGTGCGGAGTCGATGCCGGCCAACAGCTGCGGGTTGGAGGTGATCTCCT
>DATLRV010000024.1:0-20577 GCA_035534455.1 Acidimicrobiales bacterium | reverse complement strand
TGTCCCGACCGGCTGGTCGTACGCTGTGGGCGCAATGGTCTTGACTGTCTTCACCATCGCGTACGCGTCCGACACGATCGCGTTTGTCGATGTGACTGTGGATCCCTGACCTGTTGTGTGGTACGGGCCAACGTTTGTAATGGGCACGGGCACGAACGCGTTGGGGTAGTACGAGTCGCTGACTGTGACTGTCCCGACCGTGGTTGTCGGCGCGACGTCGTACTTCACTGTCGTGATGTCGACCGTGATCGACCCTGTTGCGTGGGTGAACTTCACGGTGCTTGTGAACTTGACTGTGAAGGCGTTCGGTGCGAAGAACCCGGTGCATCCATTGGTCCCGGAGAGCGCTCCAGCCGTCACCTTGATCTTTGTCGCCGCGAGTGTGGTGTGTGTCGCCGACGCGACCGCCACCTTCGGCGTCCCGGCGAAGGCGATCGCGTCTGTTGTCGCACACACGCTCGTGCCTGTGTGCGGCTCAAGCGTGATCTTCAGGTGCGCGCCAGCCGTGATGCCGTGTGTCGCTGTGCCGTAGATCGTCAGTGCCCATCCGCTGACCGGCTGATTCGAGGCACCCAAACCGACCGGCGGCACGGGGCGGGTTGTCGTCGCTCCGAGCTGAACGGCTGTCGGTGTTGTCGGCCCCGGTGCGGGATATGTGGCGTTCGACACCGTCGTGGGGTTGAACGTCACACCTGTCGACACCGGGGTGACCACGACCTTCTTGGCGTGGTCACCTGCAGCGTCCGTCGTGTAGCGAATGTTGTAGACGGTGATCGTTGCCGGCGTACCTGTCGTCTTCGTGTTCACGTGGATGTGGATGGTTGTGGAGCCGACTGTCGCCACGCCTGTCGGGAATCCCACGCCCTTTGTGATGAGGGCACCGGACGATGTCGCCTTGGCGTTGCTGAACACGATTGTGCCTGTTGTCGGTGTGTTCGTCGCCGTCAGCGTGATCGTCTTTGTGTTGAATGTGCCAGCCGCCGGGAGCTTGATCGTGATTGTGCCGGCCGGCTGTGTGGTCCCGACCCAGCTTCCGAGGGACTTGGTCGTCGCGGAGATTGTGGCCTTCGTCACTGTCGCGGCACCCGCGGTGCCGGCAGCGACGCCGATCATGCTCCCCACCATGCCTACGCCGAGTGCGAGTGCTGCCGCACCCCGACGCAGCCGATGTGTTCGATGTTTCAAGGGTATTCCCTCCTTGGCTTTCGCCTTGTCTGTCTCTCACGTTGGCTAACGCCCCCCTCCGCCAGGCGGTCTGCCAGGCGGCGCGGCGACGGTCGCACCGGTACTACATCAGTCACAACCGTGGGGAAGTCTACTTTGTGACACGCAACGGACGCTGGATTTCCTCGCCGATTTTTCCCGGGCGGCGCTCGTCCTGTGGATAACTCGCATGCGCGTCGTGCGCACGTGCGGGTTTGTGCACCGAATCGGCGTGAAGCTCAATGAGAGGTCCAGGCTTTCCAAGGGTGCGCCGGCGACGCGCGCCGGGGAGGCGAGCGGTGGAGGCCAGTGGCCCGGCAGACCCGCTCGAGGTGACGCGCCAGCATCCTCACCGAGCCGCCCCGCATTCCGTAGCATGCGCCTTGACGGGACGACGCGAAGCACGCATCGTGTGAGCCACCGGTCGTCGAACGAGGGGGGCACATGACCACCGCATTGGACAGGAACGCGAGCACCGAGCACCTGCCCGAGTCGGACGAGGCATTCCACATCGAGACCCACGGGATCGACTACATCCCGCTCTCGGAGCGCTGGGCGAAGCCGAGGGACGTGGGCTGGATGTGGGCCGGCGCGAGCGTCCAGGTCGAGTACTTCATCTACGGCGCCATCCTGATGACCTTCGGCTTCACCTTCTGGCAGGCCGTGTCGGTGATCATCATCGGGAACCTCTCCTTCTTCTTCCTCGGCCTCATGAGCCTCCAGGGCCCGCAGGCCGGCACCACCGTGTTCGGGACCAACCGGGCCGCCTACGGGCCGAACGGCTCCCGCCTCATCGCCTTCTTCAACTGGCTGACGCAGCTCGGCTTCGAGGTCGAGGGGATCATCCTGATCGTCGGCGCCGCGCTGGTGCTCACGGTGAAGGCGGGCTTCACGCCCGGCGACCCGGCCAAGGTGATCTTCGTGATCGTGGCGGTCGCCATCCAGGCGGTCCTCCCGTTCCTCGGCCACGCGACGATCGTGCGGGTGCTGCGCTGGCTGACCATCCCCTTCGTGGCGATCTTCGCGATCATGCTCGGCTTCACGATCCCCCACGTCCACACCGCGAGCTCGCACGCCGGCGTCGGATGGCCGCTCTACCTGGCCGGCCTCGCGTTCACGATCACCCTGTCGGGTCTCGGCTGGACCGAGTGCGGGAGCGACTACTCGCGGTACCTGCGGCCGGAGGCCAAGAAGTCCTCGATCATCGGTTGGGTGTTCGTCTGCACCGCGATCCCCGAGATCCTGGTGATGGTCCTCGGCGCGGCAGTCTTCACGTTCGTGAAGGGCCTCGGGACAGGGGCGGCGTTCACAGCGCTCGCGACCCAGACCGCCATCCCCGCCTGGTTCGTCGTGCTGTTCCTCATCTTCGCGGCCTTTCAAATCTTCGCGATCAACGGTCTCGACCTCTACTCCTCGGGGGTCACGCTCCAGGCGATGGGCGTGCACGTCAAGCGGTACGTGGCCGTCGTCATCGACTGCGTGATCGTGCTCGGGTTCTCGATCTTCGCCGTGCTCAGCACGTCGTTCTCCACGTACCTCGGCGACTTCGTCTTCATGGTGATCATCTGGATCGCGCCGTGGTTCGGGATCTACATGACCGACTGGGTCCTCCGGCGGTTCAAGTACGTGCCGGCCCACCTCCAGCGGACCGGGCGCGACTCGCTCTACTACCGCAACGGCGGGATCTTCTGGCCGGCGATCATCGCCCAGCTCGCCGGGATGTTCGCCGCCGCCTCGGGGCTGTCGGTGACACCGCACATCTACTTCACGATGCCGACCTGGCTGAACGAGGTCACCGCGCACACCACATACGCCGACTTCAGCGTCTACCTCGGCATCGGGGTGGGTGCGCTCGTCTACCTGGTGCTCGCCTTCGCGAGCGTCCGCAAGCAAGCGGACGAGCAGGACCGCCTGCTCGCCGAGGCGCCGCCGCTGTAGGGGGCACCCTTACACGATCCCGACCTGGCGCCGTCCGCGCCATCAGGGAGCAGTGCGCGCTTCGATAGATTCGCCGGTCGTGAACGGAGTCCCGGCACGCACCCGACGGGTGCTGCCCGACGCCGCCGCCGCCGTCTGGTTGCTCGTCTGTGCGGCCGGGTTCCTCGCGCCGGCACTGCGCCACGGAAAAGCGATCGGTCCGTACGACCTTCTCAAGGTGCTCGGCCTCACGAGCGTGCCGAACGCCCACGTCCACAACGCCATCGCCTCCGACCAGATCCAGCAGTTCATCCCCTGGCAGGTCCTGAGCTGGCTCCAGGTCCATGCCGGCGTCGTGCCGCTGTGGCAGCCCGCCAACCTCCTCGGCATGCCGCTCGCCTCGAACTTCCAGTCTGCGCCGTTCGGGTTGGCGAACGTGATGGGCTACGCGTTGCCCCTGGCGCTCGCCCACACCGCGACCATCGCGACGGAGCTGGTGCTCGCCGGCATCGGCACCTACGTCCTGTGCAGGATGCTGCGGCTCGGGGTCCTCCCTGCGGTGACGGGTGCGACCATCTTCCAGCTCTGCGGCGCCTTCACCGCGTGGCTCGGCGTCTACGAAGCGGACGTGTGCATGCTCCTGCCGTGGGTCCTGGCAGCGTCGGTGGCGCTGGCCACGCGACGGCGCAAGGCGGCTCCCGCGGTGCTGATGGCGTTCCTGCTCGCCCTGACGTTCGCCGCGGGAGAACCGCAGATCGACGTCCTGCTCATCTGCTTCGTGGGGGTCTTCGCCGTCGTTGTGGCGCTCGGCGAGCGGCGCCGCGCGAACCTCCCGAGACCACACGGGAGAGGCGCCGCCGGCGGTCGGCCGGGAAGGGCGCTCCTCGCACAGCTCGGCGCGCTCGTCGGGGCGGCCGGGCTCGTCGCCCCGATCTACCTCCCGGGTGGACAGGTCCTGACCACGTCCGCGCGGGTGCACGGCCCCTACGTCTCGTCCCTCCCGCCCCACGACCTGACCCACCTCCTCTTCGTGGGCTACAGCGGCGTGCCGACGAACCTGACATCGGTCATCGGCGTCGACAACCTCTACGTCTCGATGGTCTACGTCGGCTCGGTGGGGCTAATCCTCGCCCTCGTCGGCCTCGTCTGGCTCCGTCGCCGCCCCGAGGTCCTCGCCTTCTTGATCCTGACGGTCGTGCTGCTCGTCGTCCTGTTCGCGCCGCCGGTCGCCGCGGTCATGCGCCACATCCCCGGGGCGAAGGTCTTCCGTCTCGACCTCAGCACGACGTTCCTCGATTTCGCCTTCGCCATGCTCGCCGCCTTCGGCGCGCAGGCGCTGCTCGTCACGTGGCGACGAAGGGGCGAGACCGCCGGTGGCGCCGAGACCGCCGGTGGCGCCGAGACCGTCGATGCCGCCGATGCCGTCGGGACCGCCGATGCGGTGGCGGGGCTCGATCCCCTCGTCCCCCGTTGGACCGACCGCCTCCTCGTCGCCGGCACCGTGTTCCTCGCACTGGGGCTCGCCGTGCTGGAGATCCGACTCGGCATCGGACTCGGCCACCTCAAGGCGCCGCAGTCGAACGTCCGGCAGGCAAGCTTCCTCTGGCCGACGATCGGCGTCGCAACCTGCGCGCTCGTTGCCGCCGCCAGGATGGCGGGCCGCACGGCGGAGGGCTCGCGTGCCGCGGGACGCCCGGTCGCACGCCCGGGCCCCGCGCGCTGGGCGGGCGCGATCGGCGGCCCCGGCGGCCTCGCGCTCCTGATCGGTGTCGAGGCGGCCTTCGGCATCCTGGGCGGCGCGTGGTTCCTGTCGTCCACCCCCGACCCTCTCCCGGTCACGCCCGCGATCGCCGCGCTCCAACGCGACGCGGGCGGACAGCTCGTCGGGATGGGGACATGCGCCAAGCTCCACGCCTTCCCCGGCGTCGGGATCATGCCGGACGTGAACGCCGCCTACGGCGTCAACGAGCTCGTCGACTACGACCCCATCATGACGACCCAGTACTACGCCGGTCTCGGCGGGCTCCTTGGCACGTCGCGCACGCCGCCGGCCGGGGCGAATTCACTGTTCTGCCCGGAGGTGTCCTCGCTCCGCACCGCGCGCTTCTTCGGCGCCGCCTTCGTGCTCGAACCGGCGGGCAAGTCGGGTCCCCCCGGGACCAAGCTCGTCGCAACGATCCGGGGCGAGGGCCTCTACGCAGTGCCCGACTCGGGCCGGGCGACGCTCGTGCCCCTCCGCCGCGGCACGGGTGGCGGCGAGCACGGGACGTGGTCGAGCTCCTGGGAAGGGAGCGCAGGGTCGCGCCCTCTCGTCCAACCGGCGCACGAGTCGATGGCGGGAACATGGCACGTCCGCGTGGACGCGCGCTCGCGCTCGCTGCTCGTCCTGCGGGTGACGGCGGTGCCGGGCTGGCACGCCACCATCGACGGGCGCCCCCTCTCCCTCCACGAGTACGACACACTCCTGCTCGCGGCCGTCGTCCCGGCGGGACGCCACGTCGTCGAGCTCCACTACCGGCCGTCGCTCCTCAACGTCGGGCTCGTCGTCGCCGCCGTGTCGGGCGCGGCGCTCCTCGGGGTCCTCGCCTGGTCGTGGTGGGACCGCCACCGCCGCGGCAGCCTGCGAGCGCCGGCCCACGCAGCCCGCCCTCCGACCCCGGGGCTCCCCTAGCGACCCGCAGCGTCGTGAGCCCCGGCCACGTGCCGCTCGCTCAGTCCCCCGCGGGCTTGCGCCGGAGCCAGATCGCGCCCCCCGGTGTCTCGAGCATGCCCGGCAGCTCGGCCTCGACGACGCCGCGGTGCTCGAGCGCGAGGTAGTGGTTCCACAGGACGATCTCGAACGCCTCGTTGAAGAGCAGGAAGGCGTGGAGGACGTACGCCTCGTTCCAGGCGCGCCCTGCCTCCACCCAGTGCCGCAGGTACTCGAAGGGCCAGAAGATGTCGTGGACATGGACGTGGACGCCCGGGGCGAGGACGGGCAGGACGTTCGTGTAGAGGTGCTGCACGTCGCTCCCGGTCTTGAGCACGTGGGAGCAGTCGACGAAAAGGACGTCTCCGTCCGACAGCGCGCGGAAACGCTCGATCGGCACCTCCTGGACCGGCTCGTCGATCACCTCGAGCCGGTCGCCGGGACGGGTGACGTCGCGGAGGAGCTCGGGATGGGGCTCGATCGCGGTCACGAACATCGCACCGCCGAGGTACCGCTCGTTCGTGTCGAGCGCCAGGGCCGTCGAGTAGCCGCTCCCCACCTCGAGGTACCGGACCGGCCGGACGTGGCGGAGCATCGCCTGCAGCATCGACGCGTCGCCGATCCCGTAGTTGGGGTTCTCGACGCCGTAGCGCCCCTCGGTGCCGGGCACCTCCGGCAGTGGAGCGTCCCTGGCGAGCGCGGCAAGCGTGCGGAAGAGGTCGAGCTGTTCCGCCGCATGCAGGTCCACACCCGGGAGGTCCCGCGGCGTCGCGAACAGCCGGTCGGCCCGCGCCCCGATGTCGGCCATGTCCGGCACGGGCGAGTAGAAGTGACCGGGCGGGGTGAAGGTGAGGAACGGCGCCACGGTGGGAGGCACCGAAGGGAGGACGACGGGACCCTCGCCCGCAGCCGGCGCCACGGGATCGGCCGCCCCCGGGGCGAACCGTCGCGCGAACGCGGCGTCGAGGCGGGCGAGCCGGTCGGCGGCATGGCGCAGCACGCCGCGCCGCGCGACCGCCGCGAGGGCACGGCCAAAGAAAGAGGAGTCCACCACCGCACATCGTCGCGCGCGGACGACGCCCGACCGTCGCCGGGCTGCGGGCGCGGCGGTAACGTCGGCGCCCGTGCCGGGAACCGACGAGGGGCAGCCGACAGCCGTGGGCGCGTCCTTCCCTCGCGGCGATCTGGCGCCGGGCCCCGGCGTCGTCCGAGCGCTGGGCTGCTACCTGGAGCGAGCCCTCCCCGAGGCGGACGCAGGGAGCTCGGAGCTTCTCTGGCAGCCCTTCGCGCTGCCCTCCGGTGCTGTCGCCGTGTCGGTACGTGCCGGGCCGAGCCGCCCGTGGTGGGACACGGTTTCCGCGCGCCGCGCCGGGATGCGCGTCGCATTCCGCGGCGTCGCGGGCCGTGGACCCGCGGACGCGGCGCAGCGCATTCCCGTCACGGTGTTCGACCGCTGGGACCCCGCGACGGTACGACCGACGCCGGCGCAGTTCGACGTCCTCGCCATCGTCACGACCTTCAACGAGGCCGACATCGTCGAGGATCTCCTTTCGCGCCTGCGCGCCGACGACATCCGGGTGCACGTCATCGACAATTGGTCCACCGACGCCACCGCCGACATCGTTGCGGGCCGCACGGCTCGCGACCCGGGGGTCACCCTCGAGCGCTTCCCCGCCGACGCGCCGCCCTCCTACTTCGAGCTCGAGACGCTGCTCACGCGGGTCGAGGAGGCGGCCCACCGCTCCGGCGCGGACTGGGTGGTGAACCACGACGCCGACGAGATCCGCCAGTCGCCGTGGGCGGGCGTGTCCCTCCGCCGGGCACTGTGGTGCGTCGAGCAGTTCGGGTTCAACTGCATCGACCACGTGGTCATGAACTTCCGGCCGGTCGACGAGCGCTGGGAAAGGGCCAGTCGTCTCGACGACGCGTTCACCTTCTTCGAGTTCGGCGACCACCACGCGGCGTTCCGCCAGCAGAAGGCGTGGAAGCCCCAGCCCGAGCCGGTCCGCTTCGCGTCGACCGGTGGCCACACAGCCGACTTCCCCGGACGGCGCGTGTTCCCGTACCGGTTCATGCTGCGGCACTACCCGATCCGCTCGACGGGCCACGGCCGGCGAAAGGTGCTCGCCGAACGGCAGGGACGCTTCAGCCCCGACGAGCGCGAGAAGGGTTGGCACGTCCACTACGACCACTACTCGGACACGTCGGTTTTCCTCTGGCGGCGTGAGTCGCTGCACCGGTTCACGACGCTCGAGGACCTGGACCGGCGTCTTCTGGTCGAGCGCCTCACCGCGGCGGCGCTCCCCGAGAACCCGTTCGCCGGGGAGTCGGTCGACACGTCGCCGCCCCCGCCGCCGTTCGACCGGCGGGCGATGGCCAAGGAGGGAGTCCGGTTCGCCGCGCGCGTCGCACGCCGCGCCTACGGGAAGGGCCGCCGCGCGATCGCGCGCTCCCCCAGGCCGTCGACGACCGGCGCCGGGGGAACGGCACCGGAGTAACCTCGCCGGCGATGAGCGAGCCCGGCGCTCGACATGGGGGGCCGGCCCTCCGCGTCCAGACGGTCCTCTACGAGACCCCTCCCCATGACGTCGTGCGCTTCAGCGCCGGGATGTCCGCGGCCTGCGCCTACGCGCTCGAGTCCGGCGCGGCAGCCTCGGTCGAGCTCGCGATCGGCGACAGCTCCGAGGTGCCCGTGGCGGCGAGCGCCGACGCGCTCCTTCCCGAGGGAGCGAGCCCGTTCGCCGCCGTGACGTACCTCCACTTCCGCGCCAACCTCGGGTCGGCGGGCGGCCACAACCGGCTCTTCGCCGACTCGGTGGCCGACGCGGTGCTCGTCGTGAACCCCGACACCTACGCCTCGCCGCACCTCCTCGCGGAGCTCGCGGCCGCGCTCGAGGACCCGGCCGTCGGCATCGTCGAGGCGCGCCAGCTCCCGCTGGAGCACCCCAAGGCCCACGACCCGGTGACGGGAGACGTGAGCTGGGCGTCGGGTTCCTGCTTCCTCGTCCGCGCCGCGGTCCTCGAGGCGACGGGCGGGTTCGACACGGACCTCTTCTTCCTCCACGGCGACGACGTCGACTTCTCCTGGCGTGCCCGGCTCGCGGGGTGGCGGGTGGTCCACCGGCCGTCCGCGCGGGTCTTCCACGACAAGCGCCTCGACCGACGCGCGGTGATCCTGCCCGGCGCGCGCGAGATCGAGCAGTCGGCGATCGTGAGCGTCCTCCTCCCCTGGCGCTACAGCCGCACGGACATCGCCCTCGCACGTCTGGCCCAGCTCGAGGCGTCGGACGACGAGCTCGAGCGCAAGGTGGCGGCCGACCTGCGCGCGCGGGTCTCGTCGGGTGAGATGCCGGCGGCGATCGACCCCGAGCACCGCGTCGGGGAGTTCGTGGGACAGAACTTCGCGCACCACCGCTACTCCTACGCCGACCCGTGAGCCGGGAGGCGCTCGGCGACGCGCCGCACGCCGCCGGCGCGCCGCGTGCCGCCTGGCCGGCCGACCGGTGGGCCGATCGGTGGGCGCGCTGGGCCACCCGGGGCAACCTCGCCGAGATCTGCGCCGGGCTCCTCGTCGTCGCCGTGGCCGTCGTGGCGAACGTGCTCTACCTCGCAGGGGTCTTCGACGCCGACTCGATGAGCTCGACGGCGGCCCTCGGCAGCACCCTCCAGCACGGCGTCCTGAGCGGGCTCCCCACGATCGACCCGAACGCCGGCTACACGTCCCAGGCGCTCGGCCATCTCTCGGCGGTCGACCTCCTCCACGGCAGGGCGCCGTGGTGGAACCCGTACGAGGGCACGGGCTCCCCGCTCGCCGCCGAGCTGCAGAGCGCGTCGTTCTTCCCGCCGACGCTGCTCCTGTGGTTCCGCAACGGCCAGGTCTGGTTGCGCATCGTCATCCAGGCGGCGGCGGGACTCGCGACCTTCCGCTTGCTCCGCCGGCTCGACGTCGGCAGATGGCCCGCCGCCGCCCTCGGGTCGGCGTTCGCGCTGGACGGGACGTTCGCGTGGTTCATGCACGCGCCTGCCAACGAGGTCGCCCTCCTCCCCCTCCTTCTGCTCGGGATCGAGCAGGCCCGCGCCGCCGCCTTGGCCGGGCGGCGACGCGGGTACGCGCTCGTCGCGGTGGCGCTCGCGCTGTCGGTCTACGCGGGGTTCCCCGAGACCGCGTACCTCGACGGGATCCTCGCCCTCTTGTGGGCGGTCGTACGCGTCCCGCGCGCCGACTGGGCGATGCTGCGGCGCTACGCGGCCCGGCTCGGCGCCGGTGCCGTCGCCGGCGCGCTGCTCGCCGCCCCCCTCGTGGTGGCGGTCGCGGACTACGCGCCCTACGCGACATTCGGCCAGCACCGCGGCTCGGTGTTCAACCTCGTCCACGTCGTGCGGCCCGGCGCGGGGATGCTCTTCTTCCCGTACCTCTTCGGACCGATCTTCGGGTTCTCCCAGGCGAGCCCGACCCTCGGGGCCGCCTGGTCACAGGTCGGCGGCTACCTCACCACCTCGCTCCTCGTCCTCGGCGTCCTCGCGCTCTTCGGACGGCGCCACCGCCCGCTCCGGCTGGCGCTCGCCGTGTGGCTCGTGCTCGCGCTCGGCCGCACCTACGGCATCGAGCCCTTCTGGCGGGCCTTCGACCTGCTGCCCTTCATGGGCCACGTCGGCACCTACCGCTACCTGTGGCCCTCGATCGAGCTCGCCGCCGTCGTGCTCGCCGCGCTGGCGGTCGACGACCTCCGCCGCGGCCTCGTCCCCTGGTGGACCGGCGCCGTGGCCCTGGCGGCCGGCGCGGGCGTCGCGGCGGCGACCGCCCTTTCGGGGAGCTCGATCCTGTCGTCGACCGCGCACCTCGGGGGGTCGGGCGACTGGGCGACCGGGTCGCTCGTCTGGGGCTTCACCGTGCTCGCGGCCATCGGGGCACTCGCCGCATCGGGACGCGGAGCGTGGCGCGCGGCGGTCGTCTCGGTCGTCGTCGTCCTCGACACGGCGGCCATGTTCGTCCTTCCCGAGCTCTCGGCTCCCCGCGCGGTCGCCTACGACGGCCGTCTGGTGGTGTGGCTCCAGCACCACTCAGCGGTGCAGCGCTTCTTCACGCTCGGGCCGCTCCAGGCCAACTACGGGAGCTACTTCGGCGTCATGGAAGCCGACGTCCACGACCTCCCCAACCCCAAGGCCTACGCACGCGACATCGCGCGCCATCTGGACACCAATACCGGGGTCTCGTTCACAGGCGTCCACATGGTCGATCCATCGGGGTCGACGCCCCTCGACGAGGTCGAGCACCACCTCGCCGCCTACGAGGCGATCGGCGTGGCGTACCTGGTCGCGTTCGCCGGTGAGATCGCGCCGACGTCGGTCGCCCCACTGGGCCTGCACGAGGTCTACACAGACGGCTTCGCGGCGGTCTTCAGGCTCCCGCACCCCGGCGGGTACTTCTCGGCGAGCGGCGGGTGCCGGCTCTCCGACGAGACGGTCGACTCGGTGCGGGCCCGCTGCCCGAGGGCGGCGACGTTGGTGCGGCGGGAGCTTTGGATGCCCGGGACCTATGCGACGGTGACGCCGGGTGCGCCGTCGGCCGGCTCGTCCGCGCCGAGCTCGACGGTCGGCATGCAGCGCAGCGGCGCGCTCAGTGAGTCGGTCGCCCTTCGCGCCGGGACCTCCCACGTCTCGATCTCCTACACCCCGCCCCACGAGGACCTCGCCGTGGCCGGGGCGGCGCTGGGGATCCTCGGGCTGTTGGCGCCACTCGGCCCGAGGATCGTTCGACGCCTCCGGCGGCGCGGCTGAGCGGGGCGCGGCCGACGGCGGGCCGGCGGTCCCGCGCGGGGTCCGTCAGTCGCCGAGCCAGTCCTCGGCGAGGCTGCCGTCGGCGCGGTTGCGAAAGAGCGGGATCGCGCCGAGCGCCCGCACCATCTCGGCGTCGTCGCCGAGCGACCGGCGCCACTGCTCCCCCTCCGTCAGGAAGGCGCCGACGACCACGGGCTCCGCGTCGACGCGCCGCAACAGGTTCAGGGCCGCACGCAGCGACGCCCCCGTGGACACGACGTCGTCGACGATCGCGACCCGCCGGCCCCGGACGGCACCGGCCCGTTCGGGGTCCAGGCGCAGGGTCTGGTCGGTCCCGGTCGTGATCGAGCGCACCGGCTCGATCCACGTGTCGCCGAGGTGGATCTTCGGCGTCTTGTGCAGGATCACGTAGTCGTCGAGCTCCAGTGCCCGGCTCACCTCGATGGCGAGGGGGATCCCCATGGTTGCGACCGAGACGACGACCTCGGGCCGGGCGTCCCGGAGCAGGTCGGCGAGCTCCTTCCCCGCGCGCTCGGAGAAGGCCAACCCGTGGTCGACGCAGATGAGCAGCGCGATGGTGACGTCGGGCGCCACCTGCACGAGCGGCAGCTCGACCGTCTGGGAGCCGACGGTGGTCCGGTAGGTGCGCTCGGTGATGGGCGCGATGGTCGCGGATCGCCCGCCGGGCGCGCAACTTCGCCCCGGGCGGCTCGCGCGACCCTGATGATCGTCGAGGACGCGTGGCTGTCACGAGCCTCGCCGGCGCGAGCGAGAAGCTGGCTCGACGCCCACCGCCTCGACTAGGACGGGGACCGTGGACCACGACCACGGGCGGACGGGACGGTGACGCCCGGCGACGTGATGGCGGGCGAGATGGCCGAGCAGCCGGCGTGCCTCGCCGCGCTCGTCGCCCGCCGCAATGAGGTCGCCCGCAACCTACGCCCGATCCTCCACGGTGCGACCGGGACCGTGGTCGTGGCCCGCGGCTCCTCCGACCACGCCGCGACGGCGGGGAGGTACCTGCTCGAGATGGCGATGCGGCGGCCGGTCGCCTCTGCGTCGCCGAGCGTGGTCGACCTCTACGGCGTGGACATCGACTTCACGGGCTACGTGGTGATCGGCGCGAGCCAGTCCGGCCGGACGCCGGAGATCGCGGACTACCTCGCGCACGCGGCGCGCCGGGGCGGCCGGACGATCGCGATCACCAACGACGCGTCGAGCCCGCTCGCCGCGGCGGCCGAGGCGGTCGTCGACCTCGGCGCCGGCGAGGAGCGGGCCGTGCCCGCGACCAAGACCGTGACCGCGGAGCTCGTGGCGTTCGCGCTCGTCGCCGCGAGCGCGCGGGAGACCATCGCAGACGCCCAGTGGGACGCGCTCGGCGACCAGGCGGCCCGCGTGCTCGCCGATCCCGAGCCGATGCGGGCCCTGGCGGACTGGCTCGCCCCCGCCCGGCGGCTGGTCGTCGTCGCACGCGGCCCGATGTCGGGCGCCGCTGCGGAGACCGCACTGAAGCTCGAGGAGACGACGTCGCTCCTCGCCACCGCCATCAGCGCCAACGACCTTCGCCACGGCCCGATCGCGCTCGCCTCGAGCACCGTCCCGGTGCTCGCCTTCGCCCACCCCGGTCCGGCCGCGGCGGGCGTGCTCGCGCTGTGCGACGACCTGGTCGAGCGCGGCGCCGACGTGCGCGTCGTCGGTCCGGTGCGCGCGGGGTGCGCCGGGTGGGACCCCGCCGTGCCCGAGGAGCTCGCCCCCGTCCTCGCGGTGATCCGCTGCCAGCAGCTCGCGCACGCGCTGGCGATGCGGCTCGGGGTCGACCCCGACCGGCCGTTCGGCCTCAGCAAGGTGACCGCCACGTGACCACGGTGTCCGCCGGCCGCGGCACCGGGCTCCTCGGACTGGGGGCAGACCGGCTGGCGTGGCCCGGCCAAGAGCTGGAGGCGGGGGTCGTGTGGGTGGACCCGGACCTCGGCACGATCGTCGACGTCGTCCGCGCGGGGCACGGTCCCGCGGGAACGCGGCCCGACGACGTCCCCGGGCGCCTCGTCGAGCTCGGCGACCGCACCATCGCCCCCGGCTTCGTCGACGTCCACGTCCACGGGGGCGACGGCCACCAGGTGAACGGCGCATCGCCGACAGAGGTCGCCGAGTCGGTCGCGGCGATCGCCGCCTTCCACGCCCGTCACGGGACCACCGCGCTGCTCGCGACGACCGTGTCCGACTCCCCCGACCGTCTGCGAGCGTCGGTCGCCGGCGTGGCGCGCGCCGCCAGGGAGAGGCGGCCCGGCGCGGCCAGGGTGCTCGGCTGCCACCTCGAGGGCCCGTTCATCTCGCCGGCGCGTGCCGGGGCGCAGGACCGCGCCAGGATCCGTCCCCCCGACGCCGCCGAGCTGTCCGCGCTGCTCGAGGTGGGCGAGGGGACGCTCCGGGTCGTCACGCTCGCCCCCGAGCTCGAAGGGGCCGACCTCCTCGTCGCCGAGTGCGTGGCCGCCGGCGTCACCGTGGCGCTCGGGCACTCCGACGCCGACGTCGACACCGCGCGCGCGGCCTTCGACGCCGGCGCCACCCACGTCACCCACCTCTTCGACGCGATGGCACCGTTCCACCACCGGAGCCCAGGGCTGGTCGCCGCCGCCCTCCTCGAGCCACGGGCGACCCTGGAGCTCATCTGCGATCTCCACCACGTCCACCCCCAGGCGATCGCGCTCGCCGCACGGACCGCACCCGGTCGACTCGTGCTCGTCACCGACGCCTCCGGCGCAGCCGGGATGCCGCCCGGCCCCCAACGACTGGGGGAGGTCGACGTGGAGGTCGACGACACCAGGGTGACCCTCGCGTCGGATCCCTCGACGCTCGCCGGGAGCGTCCTCACGATGGAGCGGGCCGTCCGCAACGCGGTGCGCGCCGCGGGCATGGCACTCGCCGACGCCCTCCGTGCGGCGAGCGCCGTCCCGGTGGCCTTCGCCGCACCGCGTGAGACCGCGCGACCCGCCGGGCACCGGGGTGGGCTGGAGCCGGGCGCCCCCGCAGACCTGGTGGTCCTCGATCCCGCGCTCGAGGTCGTCGCCACGATCGTCGCCGGCTCGGTCGTCTACGAGCGCGAGCCGCTGCTCGCCTGACCAGCACGTCCGCCGGCTCGAGGAGGGTTCGACGCCCCCGGCGCGACCACTGTCCGTTCGCGAGCGTGATGCTCCGAGGAACTACCCTGCACCGCAGTGCGACGGGGGCACACGAGGTGGCGGGGGACGGGGCTCCGGGCAGGCGTCGCGGCGGCAGGCGTCGCGGTGGCAGGAGTCGCGGTGTCCGTCGTTGCGCTCGCGACGACCCTCTTCGCGGTGCCGGCCGCACCGGCGGGTGCCGTGAGCACCACCGCCGCGGTGGGCTACGACATCTCCTTCCCCCAGTGCGGGTCGAGCTACCCGAGTGGCCAGGCGTTCGGCGTCGTCGGCGTCAACGACGGGAGACCCGACACCGTGAACCCCTGCCTCGGCGCGACGACATCGTCGGGGTACTCGCAGAGCGAGCTCTACTGGGCGGTGCGCACGTCGACCGGGTCGACCACGATGCCCAAGGCGTCGGTCTACGTCAACACGGCGGATCCGGGGAACGGGTCCACAGGAACGCTCGTCGCGGACTGGCCGGCGTCCGGCTCGACCCCCTTCGGGACATGCACCACGGTGGTGGTCACCACCAAGACAGGTCCACGGACAGCCGGCCAGAACTCGCCGGCCTGCGCCTGGGAGTACGGCGACCAGCAGGCGGCCCGCGACGCCTCGACGCTGCAGGCGGCCGCGCAGGCCGTCGACGCGCAGTCGCCGCCTCTGTCCGTCCCGACTACCGCGAGCGGCTACCCGTGGTGGTTGGACGTCGAGCTCGCCAACTCCTGGCGCACGGGCACGCCCGGCCAGGCGATGAACTCGGCCGCGCTCGCCGGGTTCGTGGTGGGCCTCTCCGCCGCGGGTGCCCCGACCGTCGGCGTGTACTCGACGTCGTACATGTGGGGGGTGATCACGGGCGGCACCAGCTCGTCCACCACCTCCATCGGGCGGCTCCCGACCTGGATCCCCGGCGCGAGCAACGAGGCCGGGGCGCTCACAACCTGCGCGGGGCCGTCCTTCACGGCCGGACCGGTGACCATCGCCCAGTTCCCGAGCGGCGGGTACGACGGCGACCTCCCGTGCACACAGCAGCTCGTCACACGGGTCGCCGGGCCGACAGCCGATGCGACGGCCGCGGCGGAGTTCACCCGGACCTTCCCCTACGGCAAGGGCGTGTGCCCCGCGACGCGCGCCGCCGTCGTCGCCACCACATCGGCGTTCCCCGACGCGCTCTCGAGCCAGTTCCTCGCCCGGCATTACACAACCGGGACGCTCCTCACCCCGACGACAAGCCTGTCGCCGGTGACGGCCACAACCCTCGAGAAAGAAGGCGTGGACGCCGTCTACCTCGTCGGAGGCCCGCTCGCCGTGAGCAACACCGTCGCGAGCGCGATCGCGAACCTCCCCATCGACGCGTGCGGCGGGGTGCCGGGCTCCACCGGCAAGATCGTCGTCCACCGCATCTCCGGCGACACCCAGTACGGCACGGCCGCGGCGGTCGCCGAGTCCGTGGGCACGGCTGCGAGCGCCTCGTTCCCGGGCGCCTACGCGACGACCAACGCCACAGGTGGCACCGGGAGCTACAACGACACGGCGGGCTCCGGCTCCCCGTCACCGCCCGCCTCGGCGGTCCCCACGGCGATCCTCGCGAGCGGCGAGGAGTTCCAAGACGCCCAGGCTGCGAGCGTCGTCTCGTACCACACACAGTTGCCGATGCTGCTGACCCCGGCGACGACGCTCTCCCCCACAGCGGTCGCGGCGATCGAGCAGCTCGGCGTCAAGCAGGTGGTCCTCCTCGGCGGGGCGCTCGCCGTCACCGACGCCGTCGTGGCCGCGCTCGTCGACAAGACCGGTGTCGCCGTGCTGCGCGTGGCCGGGCACGACTACACCGACACGGCCCGCGAGCTCGCCAGGTTCGAGGTCGCCGGGTCGACGGACGGCCTCGGCTGGACACCGGGCCACCGCCTCATGGTCGCCAGGGGCAACGGCTTCACCGACGGCCTCAGCGGCGCAGTGCTGGAGAATGCCCGCAACCCGTCGACAGGCCCCGCCGGCACCGCACGCCCGTTGCTGTTGACCGAGAGCCCGGACGTCGTCGGGACCTCTCTCGCCACATTCTTGAGGTCCGCGGGCCGTACAGGCATCGACGGGACATCGGGCGCGACCATCACCGCGTTGACGGTCCTCGGCGGGCAGCTCGCGGTGACCACAGCGTCGATCGCCGCGATGCAGACAGACCTGCGGCACTGACCTGGACTTCGGTCGGGCGCCGGCAGACGGGCGTTGATCGGAAGTTGGGAAAGCGAAACGATGACTGGACGAATATTTCATTCCCTGTTAAGGTTTGCGGGTCGGGTTCGTCGAGCAGGCACGCTGGGGGGTCAGCCGATCGGAGAACGGGGGCGGGGTACGGCGTGTCGGCGTCGATCAGTCGCGGCCCGTCTTCGGAGAGGTACATCCCGCTCCGCGTCACCTCGCGTCTCTGACCCACCAGGGAACCTAGGGAATGCGGAGGACACTTTGAGACCGTTGAAGAGCGCCTCGCGCGGACGCCACGCCGCGCCGAAGCGAACATGCAGGACAGGACCACCGACGCGCGTGTCGCGGCGGCTCGCATTGCTCGCCGGGAGCGGCGCGCTGGTGGCGGGAGGGTTCGTCGGGCTCATCGGCGCACCCGGCGTGGGCGCGGCGGTGACCTGTACGGGTCACATGTCCGCGACTACATCCGGCTACTGCGAGACCGGCACAGGATTCACAAATTACGGCTCGACAAACGTGGCCAGCGCGAGCGGGGCAACATCCACAGCGTACGCCGGGAACGGCTCCTACGCGGGGAACGGCTCCAACTCCGCGACTGCGAGCTCAGCCTCGTTCGCAGGAGCCACAGCCCACGCGGGTACAGGATCGTTTGCCACAAACGACACAAACACTGCCACCGCGCGTGCGACATCGCCCGACAGCTCCGCCCTTGCGAGCGCCGGCACCGGGACAACAACTGACAACTCCGGCAACACCGCGACCGCGACGATCTCGGGCTCGACAGCGACAGCTTCGGCGTACGCGGGCTCGGGCAGAGGCACAACACCGACAGCCGTCACGGGGGACACAAATTCCGCCACCGCGACCGCCGGAACAGATGCCACAGCGACAGCGTATGCCGGCGACGTCACAGCGGAGTGCGTGTTCTCCTGCGGTGCCTCCACCACAGGAAACAGCGCGACAGCAACTGCAGGCGGGTTCGCCGGAGCAACAGCATCCGCCGGCAACGTCACAGCCACATGCTTCGAGACATGCGGTGGGACAACGTTCGCCAACGGCGCAACCGCCACAGCAGGCGGGTTCGCCACAGCCACAGCATCCGCCGGCAACGTCTACACGACATGCTACGCAACATGTGGCGGGACAACGTTCGCCAACACCGCAACTGCCACAGCAGGCGGGTTCGCAACAGCGACCGCATCCGCCGGCAACGTCTACGCGGGGTGCCACGAAGGGACATGCGGCGGAACGACCGCGGCGAACAGCGCGACGGCCGTTGCCACGACAGGCGGCTCCGCCACAGCCTCCGCGGGCAATGTCACAACCGGGTGCTTCTTCGAATGCTCCGGGACAACGACAGGAAATAGCGCGACGGCGAACGCGTCGACAGGCGGCTCCGCCACAGCCTCCGCGGGCAATGTCACCGGCTACTGCGAAGCATTCTGCTCTGGTTCCACCTCCGGCAACACCGCGACGGCGATGGTCGTCGGCACATCGGGCGCCTCTGCGACAGCGGGCGGCATGACAGGCTACGAGTACTACTCGCCTGGAACTTCCACAAACACCGCAACCGCGGTCGCGGTGGGGACAGGTGACCAAGCTACGGCAGCCGCCGGCACCAACTACGGCTACAAGGACACCGCCTCGGCGTCCGTGACGGGGACAACAAGCACCGCCTCCGCCAGTGCCACAGGAGTGAACAGCACGGCAACTGCCATCGCGATGGGCACAACAAGCTCCGCGAGCGTCTCCACGTCCTACAACACGACGGGGTTCGCGTTCGCCTTTGGCGGCGCGGGTGCCGACGTGACAGGGACCGAGACCTGGACCACGTCCAGCTCCAACGGCAGTGGGTTCGCCCTCTCGGCGAGCATCTCGACAATGCACGTGAATTCCATCTCTGCCAACCTCGGCGGGCACACATACACCTTCTAGTGCCCCAGTGACGAGGGGCGGGTCCCGGTCGGGGGACCGTGCCGAACGAAGCAGCGGGTTGCGGCCCCCTTGCGTGAATGCGCGGGGGGCCGCAACGCGTCCGCACCGCGAGGGGCAGGAAGAGCGGTCGGTCGGCCTGCCGTCAGCCCGCCTGCGACACGAGGGCCGCGAAGCGCCGCGCGTCGACGTTGCCGCCCGAGAGGACGACGCCGACGCGCTCGGCGCCCGGCGCGATCTCGTCGATACGTCCGGTCAGCACGGCGGCCAGCCCGGTGGCGCCGCTCGGCTCGACGACCATCTTCAGCCGGTCGAACGCGAAACGCATCGCGTCGACGATCTCCGCGTCGCTCACCAGCGCGATGCCCGCGACGAGGCGCCGGTTGATCTCAAAGGTGAGCTCGCCGGGGATCTCCGCCGCCTGGCCGTCGGCGATGGTCCGGGGGACGTCGATCCTGATCCGCTCGCCCGCCTCCAAGGACCGCTTCGTGTCGTCCCCCGCCTCGGGCTCGACGCCAACCACCCGGATCCCCGGGCACAGAGCGGTGGCGATCGTCGCGCACCCTGCGATCAGTCCGCCGCCCCCGACGGGGACGACGAGGGCGTCGAGGCCGCCGGCGTCCTCCAGGAGCTCGAGCGCCGCGGTCCCCTGGCCGGCGATCACGTGCGGGTGCTCGTAGGGGGGGACGAGCGCCATGCCGCGCTCGTCGGCGAGCCGCTCGCCGATGGCGACCCGGTCCCCGGAGTAGCGGTCGTAGGTCACGATCTCGGCGCCGTAGCCGGCGACCGCGTCCGCCTTGGAACGCGGGACGTCGGCGGGCATGACCACGACGGCCCGGGTGCCGAGCTCCCGGGACGCGAGCGCCACCGCCTGGCCGTGGTTGCCCGACGAGTACGTCACGATGCCCGCGGAGAGCTGGTCGACCGGGAGGCGCGAGGCAGCGTTGTAGGCCCCGCGGAACTTGAAGGCGCCGACGCGTTGGAGGTTCTCGCACTTGAGGACCACCCTGCGCCGAACCAGGTCGTCGAGGGTGCGCGAACGGACGACCGGCGTACGGTGGGCGACGCCGTCGAGGCGAGCCGCGGCGTCTCGGACGTCGTCGGCCGTGACCGGGAGCGCGGCGGTGGTCACGGACGATGTCTACCGCGCCGGGGCTCCGCCACCAAGACGGGTCGAGGTGCAACTCCTCCGAGCTGCCACACTTTCACGATGGGCAACGAGATGGACCAGGGGAAGGAGCGGCGCCTCGACGAGGCGGCGGCGAGGCGGTTCCTCGCGGTCGCCGTCGCAGAGGCGCGCGCCGGGCTCGCAGAAGGCGGGATCCCCATCGGCGCCGCGCTCTTCGGGCGCGACGGGGAGCTCCTCGGCCGGGGGCACAACCGCCGCGTCCAGGACGACGACCCGTCGGTCCACGCGGAGACCGCTGCCTTCCGTGACGCGGGCAGGCGACGGGACTACCCCCACTGCGTGATGGTGACGACGCTCTCCCCCTGTTGGTACTGCAGCGGCCTGGTGCGCCAGTTCGGCATCGGGGCGCTCGTCGTCGGCGAAGCGCGGACGTTCAGCGGCGGACACGACTGGCTGAGAGAGCACGGGGTCGAGGTCGTCGTCCTCGACGACCCGGAGTGCGCCGACCTGCTCGGCTCGTTCGTCGCCGAGCACCCGCAGCTCTGGCACGAGGACATCGGGGTCGAGGACTG
>DATLRV010000023.1:0-59081 GCA_035534455.1 Acidimicrobiales bacterium | reverse complement strand
GCGAGCCCGGGTCACGAGAGGGCAGGCAGTGTGCGGCGGTAGGGTCGACTGCGGCGGACGAGGGCGAAGGTGGTGCACGGCGATGGGCGACGACGACCGCTGGGTCGACTTCGAGGAGGCGGCCCAGCTCCTCGAAGCTGGGCCCGGCCAGGTGCAGGCCATGATCGAAGAGGGCCTCCTCACGGTGTCCGGCGACCACAGCAAGCCGCGCCTCTTGCGCGCCGAGGTGCTCGCCCTGCGCGAGCTCGGCGGCTGATCCTGACCAGACCGGCGTGCCACCGCGCGCCGTGCGCGTGGCAGGCACCTCCCGCCGTTCTCCCGTGACCCCGCTTCCTGGCTTGCGCGTGGAGCTGGTGGCGCCCGACGACCGAGACGCGCTCGAGGCGTGGTTCTCCCCCATCGCCGCGGCGGACCGCGCCGACTGGCCGGCCGACCCCGGGTGGTCGTTCCACGAACGGGCCGCACTCCTCGACCAGCCGAAGGTGAGGTCCCACGTGCTCGGTGTCGCGCGCCTGGACCGCGCCGTCGTGGGCTGCTTCCAGGTCCGCCTCGAGCTCCTCGAGAACCTCGACACCGCCGACCTCGAGGTCTGGGTCGATCCCGGCTGGCGACACCGCGGCGTCGGGCGCACCCTGCTCGGCGCGGCGGAGCGCGTGGCGCGCGACGGTGGGCGCACGAGGTGCGTCGGGACGACCGAGGCGCCCCTCGGCTCGCCCGAGGCCGGGCGGCGGGATCGCTTCGCCCGCGAGGCCGGCTACGAGCCGGCGCTGGCAGAGGCTCGCCGGGAGCTCGACCTCCCGGTCAGCGCGGAGCTCCTCGACGCCCTCGACGCGGAAGCCCGTGAGAAGTCGGCTGGCTACCGACTCGTCACGTGGTCCGGTTCGTGCCCGCCGGAGTGGGAGGCAGGTCGCGTCGACGCCGCCGCCAGCATGTCCACCGACGTGCCCTCGGGAGATCTCGAGGTCGAGCCCGAGGTGTGGGACGTCGCGAGACTCCGCGAGCTCGAGCGGGTGGTCGCGGCGATGGACCGGGTCACCATGGCGGCGGCCGCGGCCGCGGTCGCGCCCGACGGCCGCCTCGCCGGATTCACGGAGATCGGCGTGCCGCGCGCCGCGCCCCGGGTCGCCTATCAGTTCGACACGATCGTCCTGCCCGCGCACCGCGGCCACCGGCTCGGCCTCCTCTTGAAGGTGGCGAACGTTCGCGCCCTCCAGGCGCGCGAGCCGTCGACGCTTCGCGTCGTGACGACCAACGCCACGTCCAACGAGCCGATCGTCCGCGTGAACGACCGGCTCGGGTTCCGGCTGGCCGGGACCGGGACCGTGTGGCAGAAGCGCCTCGAGTGACTCGTGTCGCCCTCGAGGGGCACGCGCTCAGGGGTGGTGCGCCCCGGCGTACTGCTCGAGCTCGTCGGAGAGCAGCACGAGGAAGACCCGGTCGGCGTCGGTGAACGAGACCTCGCCGCGGACGACCGCGCTGAACAGGGTCGCCTGGTCGTAGAGCCCGCGGAGTTCGTCGCTCCCGCACACGACGACGAACGCTGCGGCGAGCGGGTAGAAGTCGGGCCAGTCCTCCCGGGCGAGTCCCGGCGTCATCGACCCCTCCGACATCGCCACCGCGAAGCGCTGGAGGCGCCGGACGGTGTCGGACGACAGGCACTTGCGGTCGTCGACGTAGTCGACCAGCCCCTCTTCGACGGTGTCGAGGTACGTCACGAGGTCGTCTGCCACGGCCACATCTTTGCCATGGTCCTCCCCGACGTGCACATCGGCGCGTCACCGGCGTGACACCCTGCGTCGGTCCTGGTCAGCGGCGGGCGGCACACTCCGGGCGGCGCGGCGTCGCACGACCTCGCTCCCGCGGGCGACCTTCGACCGCCGGGCAGCGGCCTCACGTGCCTGCTCGCGGCGCCGGCGCGCCGCATGGACCGCGCCGGGGACCAGCTCGGCGACCACGATCACGACGAGCGTCCCGAGCGCGAAGAGGACCGACGCGACCACGGGGAGATCCGTCGTGCCGATGGTCGGGTCGGCGCCCACCGCGGTGGCGGCGAGGACGACCGCGACGATGCCCTGGAGCAGCTGTCGTCTCGGCACGGCCGGAACATACGGCCGGCGTCCTCGCCCAACCGGTCAGCCGGGTCGGTGGAATGGTCGGGTTCGGCGAGCGACGCGATGTCGCGTAACGTCCCGTGCGATCACGGCGCGTCCTTCGGAGCACCGCGTTCGCCGCGTTCGGGTGGGCCGACGTAGACGGCCTCGTCCACCGTCTCGCCGCTCCTGAAGGTGAGCTGGGCCGTCCCCACCATCCGCCAGCCCTCGCGTTCGTAGAGGGCGACCGCCGGCGACGCCGAGTGGAGGACGACGTCGAGCACCGGCTGGCGACCGAGCGCCCACGCTTCGGACGCGGCGTGGCGCAGGAGTCCCACCCCGACGCCGCGCCGGCGCGCGGAGGGCGACACGAAGAGCCTCGCAACCACCGCAAGCCCTTCGTAGGGAAGGCCGGTCGCCTCGCTCGCGACGGCCATCATCTTGGGGTTCGCCTCGGGACGGAGGCACACGTGGCCGACGAGCGCGCCGTCGTCGAGCGCGACCCACGCACCGAGCGCGTCGTGGACCTCCACGAACGACATCGGGTCGTCGGGAAGATGCAGCGGGTAGCGGTCCGCCGCGTGCACGTCGCGGAGGAGTGACGCGCATGCAGGAAGGTCGCGCGGCTCCTTCTGCCGGATGGTCACCATGACCCCACCATGCCATGCCCCGTCCGTCGTGCGTCGCTGGGAGGCCGAGCGATACTTGCCGGTGATGCACGCCGCGCCCGACGTGACCGTGTCGCCGCTCGTCGCTGCCGACGAAGCGGACTTCGTCGCCGCCGTCCGCGCGAGCAGGGCGCTCCACCGGCCGTGGATCGACCTCGCGGACTCTCACGAGCGGTTCGCGGCCGTCCTCGAGCGGCTCTCGCGCGACGACCAGGAGGCATACCTCCTTCGGCACCACTGCGACGCACTCGTCGGCTACGTGCGGGTCAGCAACGTCGTGTACGGCGCCTTCCGCTCTGCGTGCCTCGGCTACGGCGCCTTCGCCGGTCACGAAGGTCGCGGCCTCATGACCCGGGGACTGCAGACGGTGATCGACCTCGCCTTCTCGGAGCTCGGCCTGCACCGCGTCGAGGCGAACAACCAGCCGTCCAACGCACGATCGCTGGCCTTGGTGCAGCGTCTCGGCTTCTCCCGCGAGGGGTTCTCCCCCAACTACCTGATGGTCGACGGCGCATGGCGCGACCACGAGCGGTGGGCACTGCGCAACGAGGCGATCGAAGCGCGCCCGTCGGCCTCCGGACGCGTCGAAGCCCCCTCGACTGCCGGGGGCCTCGACGCATTGTGACTGACGTCCGGTCAAGCCCGGACGTCCAGCCTCCTACCCCGCGCGCCGCCAGTCCATGCACCGGCGCGGCCCGCAGGTTCCCGCGCCGGCGGCCCGCGCCCTCCTCGGACGGCGCGGGCCCACCTCGGGCGGCGCGGGCCGCGCCGGCGGCGCGCGCCCACGGACGTTGCGAGGCGCTCACCTGGTCATTTGTCCGTCGGAACGGCCTACCCCGGCCGTCACCGGCGCGCGCGGGCACGCCGACGCCTGCCCGGAAGCGCCAATTCCCTTCCGGCGACAGGTCGAATTCGTTCCCCCGTCTACGATCATTCTCCGGGTGCATTGCAAGCGACCGTCACCGGTCCGATCGACCCGCCGGCCGCAAACGTCGCCGCCGGTCGGGTACGGCCGGCCGGCGCTGGAGGGGCAGGAACTTGGGCACTTCACCGACTCTTGTGCGTGTCCATTCGATGAAAAAGCACGCGCCGGGGCGGGGCGGGGGCGAGGGGTACCGTCCCCCTCGCGTTGCCAGTGAGCAGGGGTTGCGCGCGAGGCCGGCTGATCCGGCGTGCAGTAACCGCCGCAGACGGGACGCGCGGGTGACGCCCCCGACCGGCAATGGTGCCCCGGGGCAGCGGTTCGACCAGGGCCAATGCCCGGGCTGCGGAGCGACATGGGAAGGAGCTGACCCCCCGGTCGCCGGACCGGTGCGATCAGGCATCGTCCCACCTGGTGTGGCCCTACCTGCGTGCACAGACAGCGCCGAATCGGTGCATGGTCGTGTAGGGTTATGAGCTATGGCGACTTCGACTGCTAGCAAGAGACGACCCCGCAGGCCCGGCCCGATGTCCGATTCGCACAAGGCCGCGCTCGCAAAGGGCCGTGAAGAGGGACGCATCGTTCGGGCATATCTCGAAGCGCTCGAGACGACGAAGCCACGGCGCGGCCGGAAGCGCACGGTCGAGTCGATCCGCAAGAAGCTCGCCGGGATCGAAAAGGAGCTCGCCTCAGCGAGCCCGCTGAACCGCTTGCACCTCGTCCAGGAGCAGCGAGACCTCGAGGCGGAGCTCGCCCACTCCGGGCAGTCCGTCGACGTCGCTGCGCTCGAGAAGGACTTCGTCAGGGTCGCCAAGGACTACAGCGCGCGCAAGGGGCTCTCGTACTCCGCGTGGCGCGCGGTCGGGGTGAGCGCGCAGATCCTCGAGAAGGCCGGCATCCCGCGCACCCGCGGCTAACCGGGCCATCCCGCGGCATCGTGCCGGGGGGACGACGGACGACGACGCGGCAGGGCTCAGGGCGGCAACTGACGCCCGGGATCGGCAACTGACACCGGGGGGTCACCGGAAGTCCCGCGACCCGGGCACCGGTCCGAGCGCGACCGGCTCGAACCGCTCGGCGATCAGGTTCACCACGCCCTGTGCGCGCTCCAGACGCCCCTTCACGATCAACGCCGGCGAGCTCCTCGCCACTGTGCGCCACCGCGCCCATGCCCCCTTCGAGCACACGACATTCAGCATCCCGGTCTCGTCCTCCAGGTTCAAAAAGACCGCGCCGCGGGCGGTGTCGGGCTGCTGGCGGTGGGTCACCACCCCCGCGACCACCACCTTCGACGGCGGCCCTTCCACCACCTCGGCGATCGTCGCCACCCCCCGCCGAACGAGCGCCTGGCGGCCGAGCTCGATCGCGGTGCGGTCAGGAGTCACCCCGATCGACCACAGGTCGTCCCTGACCTCCTCGATCGCCGCACGTGGCGGCAGGGGCGGCGCGACGGCGCCGGTCACGATCCCCGGAAGGCGACCGCGCGTCGCCTGTGCGGCCGCCCCCGCGGCCCAGACGAGCGCGCGGCGGTCCGCGGCGTCCACCCGACCGCCCGTGGCCTGCTGCCCCGATGGCGCCCGCTGCCCCGATGGCGCCTGCTGCCCCGATGGCGCCTGCTGCCCCGATGGCGGCGGCCGGCCCGTGAGCCCGTCGAGCGCCCCCGACAGCGCGAGCGCCTCCAGCTGCGCCCGGTTCAGCCCGCCGCGGCGCACGAGGTCCTCCTGGCTCTCCCACGGCTGCCCGGCGGCCAGCCGCTCGGCCGTCCCGGTGCCGATGAAGCGCACCGAGGAGAGTCCCAGGCGCAGCCCCGACGCGCCGAGGGGCGCCGCACCGGCCCGGCTTGCGTTCACGTCGGGGCGCAGCACCGAGATCCCGTGGCGCTTGGCATCGGCGAGCAGGCTCTGGGGCGACCAGAACCCCATGGGCTGGGCATTGAGGAGGCCGGCGGTGAAGGCCGCCGGGTAGTGCAGCTTCAGCCAGGCGGAGGCGTAGACGAGCGAGGCGAAGGACAGCGAGTGGCTCTCGGGGAAGCCGAAGTTGGCGAACGCCGAGAGGCTCTCGAACACCTTCTGCGCCACGTCGTCGGGCACACCGCGCGCGGCCATCCCCGCAAAGAGCCGGTCGCGCAGCGCCGCCATCCTCTCGTCGGAGCGCTTGTGGCTCATGGCCTGGCGGAGCTCGTCCGCGTCGGACGGCGTGAAGCCGGCGACGTCGACCGCGATCTGCATGAGCTGCTCCTGGAAGAGCGGGACGCCGAGGGTGCGGCGGAGCGCCGGCTCCAAGAGCGGGTGCAGGTAGGTGACCGGCTCCTCGCCGCGGCGCCGGCGGATGTAGGGATGCACCGCGTGCCCCTGGATGGGACCTGGCCGCACGAGGGCGACCTCGACGGCGAGGTCGTAGAAGCACCGCGGCTGGACGCGCGGCAGCGTCCCCATCTGCGCGCGGCTCTCCACCTGGAAGACCCCGACCGTGTCGGCCCGGCAGAGAAGGTCGTAGACCGCGTCCTCCTGCGGGAGGGCGGCAAGGTCGAGCTCGACGCCGTGGTGCTCGGCGGCGAGGTCGACTATGTGATGGAGCGCCTCGAGCATCCCGAGGCCGAGCAGGTCGAACTTGACGAGACCCGCAGCCGCACAGTCGTCCTTGTCCCACTGCAGCACCGTGCGTGTCGGCATGCGCGCCGGTTCGACGGGGCAGACGTCGACCACCGGGCGGTCGCAGATCACCATGCCGCCAGAGTGGATGCCGAGATGGCGCGGGAAGTCGAGCGCCTCGCCGGCCAGGCGGCGGAGCGCGGCCGGCACCTCTCCCCTGGCCCCGAGCGCGTCCATGCGGTCGGTGTGCTTTGCCCAGCGGTCCACGTCGTCGGCCCCATACCCGAGTGCCTTCCCCATGTCGCGCAACGCGGAGCGCGGCCGGTACGTGATGACGTTCGCCACCTGCGCGGCGTGGCGGCGGCCGTACCGCTCGTAGACGTACTGGATGATCTCCTCGCGCCGTGTGGACTCGATGTCGAGGTCGATGTCGGGCGGTCCGTCCCGTGCGGGCGAGAGGAAGCGCTCGAAGACCAGCCCGAGCGACACCGCGTCGACGAGCGTGATCCCGAGCACGTAGCAGACCGCGGACGTCGCGGCGGAGCCCCGGCCCTGGCAGTAGACGCCGGTGCGCCGGCACTGCTCCACGATGTCGAAGACGGTGAGGAAGTAGCCCGCGTAACCGAGCATCGCGATCACCGAGAGCTCGTGCTCCAGACGCTCCCAGGCGCCGGCCACGCGCTCGGCGCCGCGCGGCCCGTACCGGCGGGTGGCGCCCTCCTCGACGAGGTGACGGAGCCAGCTGTCCTCGTCGTGCCCCGGCGGCACGGGAAAGTCCGGCAGCCTCGGCGCGACGAGTCGCAGGTCGAAGGCGCACGCGGCACCGAGCTCCGCAGCCTGCTCCACGGCGCCCGGCCAGCGCGCGAAGCGCCGCTCCTGCTCCCCACCGGTGCGCAGGCAGGCCGAGGCCGAGGCAGGGAGCCAGCCGCACAGCTCCTCGAGAGGCCGTCGGGCCCGGACGGCGGCGAGCGCCGTGGCGAGCGGGAACCTCGCCGGCGACGCGTAGTGGACGTTGTTGGTGGCGACGATCGCGCAGCCGGCGTGGACCGCGAGCTGGGCGAGCGCGTCGTTGCGCGTGCAGTCGAGCGGGTCCCCGTGGTCCCACAGCTCCACCGCGACGTTGTCCCTCCCGAACACGGCGACCAGCTCGTCGAGCCGCCGGCGGGCCGCGCGAGGCCCCGCACCGGTCAGCGCGGCGGCGACCGCCCCTTTCCTGCATCCCGTGAGGACCTGCCAGTGGCCGCCGACTGCACGGGCACCGGTATGCGCGTCGGCGAGCGTGGAGAGCGAGAGCGCGGGACGTCCCTTCTCGCCGCCGGCGAGCTGCGCCTCGGCGATCGTGCGGCTGAGGCGCGCGTAGCCCTGCGGGTCGCGCGCGAGCAGGACCAGGTGACGGCCGTCGGGATCGGGCTCGCCGGTGCGCGGCGGTGCCGCAGGAGGCCCGGCCGGGCTGGGGCCGGGGCCGTCGTCGGGGCCGAGGCCGGGACCGAGGGTGAGCTCCGCCCCGAAGACGGTGGGGAGACCCACGCGTCGCGCCGCCTCGCTGAAGCGCACCACCCCGTAGAGACCGTTGTGGTCGGTGAGCGCGAGGGCGGAGAGCCCGAGCCGGGCGGCCTCGACGACGAGCTCCTCGGGATGGGAGGCACCGTCGAGGAACGAGAAGTTCGAATGGCAGTGCAACTCCGCGTACCGCGCCGACGTCCGCATCCCCACCTGCCGTCAGTCGTAGGTGGCCTCGACGCGCCAGCGGCCGCGCTCGGTGACGAGGAGCCGGGCCGTGCCGTCCGCGGTCAGGACCTGCAGGCGCGCCGCGCGCCGGCGCGCCGTCGACCACCACCGTTCCTCGAGCGGCCACGGGGCGCTCCAGGCGATGAGCGTGCTCCACGGACCGCCCTCGATTGACAGGCGCGCGGGGACGGCCGTGAGCAGGCCCCGGGCGCTCACCCCGACGCGCGCGCCGACCCCGTCCACGACCTCGACGGAGCGCTCCGTCGCCGCCACCCGAGCCGGGGCGGGAGGCGGGAGACGGCCCGGCCACGGCGGGTCGGGAACAGCCCGGCGACGGGATGCCCGCTGTCCGGGGGCGGGGGCGACCGGTGCCGCCGCAGGGCTCCAGGGCACGAGCCGGCACCGGTCCGCCGGCCCCCGCCCTCCTTGGAGCGCGGGCACGGTGACGGCGTCGGTGCCGAGCCGCCGCCCGAGCGCGGTCAGCACCTCGCCGGCGCGCTCGTCGGCCGCGCTGGACCCTCCCCAGAAGCCGCGCTGGCGGTCCTGGAGCGCCAGCGCGTGTCCGAGCACGGCGACCAGCCGGGCGCCGGTGCCCGCGACCCGGTAGCCGGGCAGTTCGCCGTCGAGGCCGCGCGCGAGCCGGTGGCCGCGGACCCCCGTGGCGCCGAAGCGGGCGAGCACGTCGGCCGCAGGGACCTCGGCGAACCGCCCGAGCGTCGACAGCCCCAGCCGGACGAGCACGTCGGCGAGCTCTGGATCGCCAAGCTCGTCGACCGGCCACGGAGCGAGGAAGCGGACGGTCTCCCCCGCGGGCACGACCGTCCCCGACCTCGCCGCGAGCGCGGCGGCGAAGACCCCCTCGGCGACGCCGAGCCTCGTCGTCACCGCCGTCGTCACCGCCGTCGTCACCGCCACCGTCTCCGCCACGCGAGCGAGCACGGCCTCCTCGGTGCCGAAGTAGCGCGTGGGGCCTTTGATCGGCAGCGTGCACACCCCCGGGCGCACCGCGTCCACCCATGGGCACACCGCCGACAGCGCCTCCACCACCTCGCCGAACCTGCGGAGGTGCTCGCCCCCGTCGTCCCCGTGGGGGGCGCCGGGCGCAGGACACTCCACAAGGAGGAGGCGCGGCAGGAGGGAGCCGCTCATGCCGCGGCCACCTTCCCGGTAGCCGTGGGCAGCCACAGCTCCTGTCGGAGGGGGCGGACCGCCGAGCCGCGCCCGTGGGCCATCACGGTGACCCGGCGCGACCTGAGACGACCCGTCCCCTCGGCGAGGCCGTGCCACTGCGCCGTCTCCACCACGAGCTCCAGCTCGGCGGGGAAGGCCGGCCTGTCCTCGACCACGAGCACCACGGCACCGCGCTCGCGCGCCCGGGCGGCCAGCGTCCGCGCTGCGGCGGGCCTGGCATGCCGGGGTGGCGAGAGCACCAAGAGGTCGATGCCGTCGACGAGGACGGCTGCCGCGACCGCCCATTCGGCGGTCGCGGCGCGGACGACCGCCAGCCGCTCGAGGTCCAGCCCGTACCCCGCGGCGGCGAGCACCCCCATCTCCTCGAGCCCCACCGTCGCGCACCACGACCCCGCGGCCGACGGGCCGGCCGCCACCGCCATGGCCAGGCTCGGCGCCGCCGTCCCGGTGCACCGGACGACGGTTCCCCGCCGGAGACCGCCGTCGGGAAGCAGCGCGGCGATCGGAGGGAGCACCGGCAGGAGGCGGGTCCTGCTCGCGGCGACCGGTCGTACCCGTTCGGCCAGCACCTGGAGACCCTGACGGCGAGGTGTGGATGGAGCGAACATATGTTCGCCACCATACCTCCGCGTCCTGCCGCTGTCTCCTGCCCTTCCCCAGCCATCTCACCCCGAGATCCCCGCTGTACGGCGGGCGCGGCGGTACCGTCGGGCCGACATGGCGGACCCTCCCGCACCGGTCCCAGGAACGCAGCCCCCGCCGTTGCCGCGGGTCAAGCACTGGTCCCCGACGCTCGCGATCCTCGCAGCGCTCGGCCTCTACCTGATCCTGCCCGGCCAGCTGGCCATCGGCCCTCGCTGGCTCATCCCGGCCATCGAGGCGGTGCTGATCGTCCTATTGAACGTGGTGCGCACCTACCGGCGGGCACGCGAGGAAGCCGACGTGCGCGAATTCGTGATCGGGGTCGTCGCACTGCTGAACGTCGCCAACATGGTGTCCGTCGCGCTACTCGTCGACTCCCTGCTCTACGGAAGCCTGGCGAAGGGGCGGCCTCTCCTCTACGGCGCCGTGTCGGTGTGGCTCACGAACATCATCGTGTACGCGCTCTGGTTCTGGCAGCTCGACCGCGGCGGCCCGGGCGCGCGGGCGCGCCGACACGAGCGGAGCCCCGACTTTCAGTTCCCCCAGATGGTCACGCCGGTCCCCCAGATGGTCACACCGGGGACGCCGCCCGTCGCGTGGACCCCGGAATTCTTCGACTACCTCTACGTCGCGCTCACCAACGCCGCAGCCTTCAGCCCGACCGACACCATGCCGCTCACGCGTGCGGCCAAGGCACTCATGGGCGCGGAGTCCCTCGTGTCCATCGTCACCGTCGGCATCGTCGCCGCAAGGGCCGTGAACATCCTGGGGTAGGCGCTCCGCCGCACCCGACGCCGCGCTCCCGTCGTATCCTCGGGAGTCGTGATCCGGGCGGCGACGGTGGTCACGCCGCAAGGCGGAGCCCGGCCGGCGACTGCGGCGTCACCAGATGCGCGCCGGGGTCGTGCGCTCCGCGAGCGGACCGGGTGGCGGAGTCGGGTCCCCCTCCTCTTCGCCTTCGGCCTCTACCTGGCGCTCGCACTCGCGATCTGGTCGCGGCTCCTCGCGCACGCCTTCGGGGCTGCGCTGCCCGCGGGATCGGCCGACCCCGGTCAGGAGGTGTGGTTCCTGGCCTGGGTACCGCACGCGCTCGGCGCCGGCACGAATCCGTTCTTCAGCCATGCAGTCTTCTTCCCCTCAGGGGTGAACCTGCTCGCCAACACGTCCATGGAGCTCCTCGGGCTCCTCTTCGCCCCCGTGACGGTGACGGCGGGACCCGTCGCGGCGTTCGACGTGGCGGTCCTCGCCGCGCCCGCGTTGAGCGCGCTCGGCGCCTTCGCGCTCTGCCGCCGCTTCGTCACCTGGTGGCCGGCCGCGTTCGCGGGAGGGCTCTTCTACGGGTTCGGCCCCTTCGTGGCCGGGGACCTCCGGTACGGCCACTTGGACCTCACGTGGCTCGTCTTCCCGCCTCTGATCCTCTGCTGCCTCGACGCGCTGGTCGTCCGCGGGACCCGCCGGCCACTCGCCGCCGGTGCTGCACTCGGGATCCTCGTGGTGGCCCAGTTCTTCGTCTCGACCGAGCTGCTCGCGATCACCGCGCTTACCGCCGCGGCGGCGGCTGTCGTCGTCGCGAGCTGTTGGCCCCGGGCTGTGGCGGCGCATCTCGCTGCTGCGTGGCGCGGCCTCGCGCTGGCGACGGTGATCGTCGTCGGCGCGCTCGCCTACCCCTTCTGGGTCGTCGTCGCCGGGCCACACCACGTCGCCGGGCCGGTCTGGCGCCACATCGGCACCATCGCCACCTCCCTCGCGGCGACGGTCGAGCCGCGCGGGCAGCTCGCCGGGGTCTCGTTCGTCTCGGGCTCGAACGGCAGCTACCTCGGCGTCGCGATGCTCGCGGTCCTGCTCGCCGGTGCAGCGGTCCTGTGGCGATCGCCGGTGCTGCGTGTCGCTCTTGCGATCGCCGCCATGAGCTACGTCGCGTCGCTCGGCTACGAGGTCCACGTCGGGCACGGTGCGCTCCACGTCCCGCTTCCCGCCGCGGCGCTCGGTCACGTCCCCCTCCTCGACTCCATCGTCCCCGAACGCTTCGCGTCGATGGTCGACCTCTTCTGCGGTCTTGCGCTCGCCGTGGTCGTCGACCACGTGCGGGCGTGGGACCGGAAGCGCCCGATGTCGCGGCGACCCGCGCCGCTCGCACCAGGCGACGCAGCGACCGTCTCCACGACGACCGTCTCCACGACGACCGTCTCCACGATGACCGGGGCCACGAGGACCGGGGCCACGAGGACGCCCGGCCCTCGCGCCGCGGCGGTGCCGCTGCTCGGGGGCCTCGCCGTCTCGGTCGCGGCGTTCGCGCTCGTGCCCGTCGTCGTGGTGCCGAGGTGGCCGTACGCGGTCACCTCGGCCCGGACTGCGACGCTCCCGGCCGTGGACCGCGCATCGGCAGACTCGCACCGCTCCGGCAGTGCGCCGGTCGTCGCCGTCTACCCGGACACCTCCAACTCGGTCTCCGAGCAGATGGTCCGGCAGGCATCCGACGGCTTCTCGTTCACCCTCCCCGACGGCTACGCCATCGTGCCCGGCAGGAACCGGCGCGCCGTCGAGTCACCACCGATCGACGCGCTGTGGCTCGTCTTCGCGGCCGCCGGCGTCCACCGCCTCCGCCTCCCGCTCACTGCGACGACGCGCGCGGCGGTGCGCGCGGATCTCCGCACGCTCGGCGTGGACGAGGTGGTCGTCCTCCCGGGCATGGCGGGGTCCGCCCGCGTACGGCGCGCCCTGCGCGAGACGCTCGGGGCGCCGGTGCCGGCCGCGGGCGGCACGGCCCGCTGGTCCTTGCACGCTGCCCGCTGACGCCCGGTTCGCCACCGGGAGCCGACCGACGCCCGGAGTGCCGGCGCGGCACCATCACCGGAGCGGAGCCGGGGACGCGCATAACCTCTCGCCGTGCGCACCGAGCCGGTCGCAGGCTGACCCGGTGATCAAATACCTGGGGTCGAAGCGGCGCCTCGTGCCCGTGCTCGAGGCCGTCGCCGCGGCGAGCGGGGCGCGCAGCGCCCTCGACCTCTTCACCGGGACGACGCGGGTCGCCCAGGCCTTCAAACGCCTCGGGATCGTGGTGACGGCCGTCGACCTCGCCCGGTACGCAGAGGTCTTCGCGCGCTGCTACGTGGAGACCGACGCCACCGCGATCTCGGAGCGTGACCTGTCGGACGCGCTCGGGCACCTGAACGCGCTCGGTGGGACTCCGGGCTACGTCACCGAGACGTTCTGCCGGCGCGCCCGGTTCTTCCAGCCGTTCAACGGCGAGCGGATCGACGCGGTCCGCGACGCCATCGCCGCGGACTACGCAGGGACGCCGCTCGAGCCCGTGCTCCTCACGAGCCTCATCGAGGCAGCCGACCGGGTCGACTCCACGGTGGGGCTCCAGATGGCCTTCGTCAAACAGTGGGCACCGCGCTCGTACAAGCCGCTCGAGCTCCTCGCGCCCCAGCTGCTGGCCGGGCACGGCCACGCCCGGCTCGGGGACGCCCGCGTCCTCGCCCGCGGGCTCGGCAGCTTCGACCTCGCGTACCTCGACCCTCCGTACAACCAGCACCGCTACTTCACGAACTACCACGTGTGGGAGACCCTCGTCGCCTGGGACGCCCCCGCCCACTACGGGGTGGCGTGCAAGCGGCTCGATGCTCGGGACCCCTCCACGAGGAGCGAGTTCAATTCGAAGCGCACCATGCCCGCCGCCCTGGCCGAAACCGTCGCGTCGGTCGACTGCGGGCTCTTGCTGCTCTCGTACAACGACGAGTCGTGGGTCGGGGTCGAGGAGCTGGAGGGCATGTGCTCGCACCACCCCGAGGTGGTCACCCTCGCCTTCGCGTCGGCGCGCTACGTCGGCGCGCGCATCGGGATCCACGATCCCGCCGGAGTCAAGGTCGGGAAGGTCTCGCACCTCTACAACCGCGAGTACCTCGTGCTCGCCGGCGCGGTGACACTGGTGCGCCGCGGCGTCACCGCCGCGATGTCGGCCCATCCCGGCGCGCGCTCGGCAGCAAGGCGGTAGCGCCCGGCATCCGTCGCTCGAGGCCACGGGGCCGGCACCGGTCGGGCGCTCCGCGCGCCGATAACGTGCAGTTCCGTGCGACGCATCGGGATCACCGTGCCCTTCCCGGGCGTCCCGCTCGCCCGGCACCGGGCGTGGTTCGCCGACGCACGCGCCGCGGGGTACACGGACGCCTGGTCGGCAGAGGTGGACGGCACCGACGGGTTCACGCCGCTCGCCCTCGCGGCTGCGTGGGAGCCCGACCTGCGGCTCGGCGTCGCGATCGTGCCCGCTTTCACGAGGGGCCCCGCACTTCTCGCCCAGAGCGTCGCGGCGATGGCCGAGAGCGCACCCGGACGGTTCGCCTTCGGTCTCGGAACCTCCTCGGACGTGATCGTCGAGCAGTGGAACGGCATCGCGTTCGACCGTCCGTACGCGCGCGTCCGGGACACGCTGGCGTTCCTGCGGCACGCTCTCGCGGGCGAGAAGGTGACCGCGGACTACGAGACGTTCTCGGTCCACGGGTTCCGCCTCTCGCGGCCGGTGGACGCGCCGCCGCCCCTGTACCTCGCCGCGCTGCGCCCCGGGATGCTCCGCCTCGCCGGAAGGGCCGCCGACGGGGTGATCCTCAACTGGCTCGCCCCTGAGGACGTGCCGACGGCGCTCGCCGAAGTCCGCTCCGGCGCCCGAAGCGCCGGGGCGGTGGAAATCGGCGAGGTCGTCGCGCGCATCTTCGTGGTCCCCGAGGCCGACGCATCGGTTGCGAGAGCGGTTGCCCGCCGGATGATCGCCGCCTACCTCACCGTCCCCGCCTACGCCGCCTTCCACCGGTGGCTGGGACGGTCGCCGCTGCTCCAACCCATGTGGGACGCATGGCACGCGGGCGACCGCAAGGCCGCCCTCGGGGCGATCCCCGACGAGGTCGTCGACGCCCTGGTGGTCCACGGCGATCCCGACACCTGTCGCAGCCACGTCGAGCGCTACGTCGACGCCGGCGTGACGCTGCCCGTGCTCATGGTCGTGACGGTGGAACGCGACCTCCGCGACGCCGTCGTAGCGCTCGGAGGGTGACGGTGGACTTCCGCACCGTCGAGGTCGGCGAGCTCGCGCGGCGCGTCCGCTCCAAGGAGGTCTCCGCCCGGGAGGTCGTCACCGCATCGCTCGAGCGGATCGAGGCGACCAACGCTGCGCTCCTCGCCTTCGTCGCGGTGAACGCCGAGCGCGCTCTCGAGCAGGCGGGCGCCGTCGACCAGCTCGTGGCGGCCGGTGGCGACCCGGGACCGCTCGCAGGCGTGCCGATCGGCGTCAAGGACGCAGAGGACGCCGCCGGCTACCGCACGACGCACGGCTCGATGGCGCTGGCGACCGCAGCCCGGGCCGTCCACGACTCGGCGCTCGTCGCGCGGCTTCGGGCCGCCGGTGCGGTCGTCGTCGGGAAGACCAACCTCCCGGAGTTCGCGTGGACCGCGCACACGTCCAACACCCTGTTCGGCACGACGCGCAACCCCTGGTCGCCGGACCACAGTGCCGGGGGGTCGTCCGGGGGGTCGGCAGCGGCCGTCGCGGCCGGGATGGTGCCGCTCGCAACCGGCAGCGACGGTGGCGGGTCCATCCGGATCCCGTCATCGTGCTGCGCGCTGTCGGGGGTGAAGCCCTCCCACGGCCGCGTCCCCACCGCCGACCCGAGAGGGGCCGGGTGGCTGGGCCTCTCCACCAAAGGTGTGCTCGGACGCACGGTCGCCGACGTCGTCACGGCGCTCGACGCGGTCGTCGGACCCGAGCCCGCCGACCTGCTCTCGCTGCCCCGGCCAGAGACCAGCTGGCTCGACGCCCTCGTCGACCCGCGGGTGCCGGCGCGCGTCGCGTGGTCGCCCGCGCTCGGCTACACGGAGGTGGACCGCTCTGTCCTGGCTGTCGCCGAACGCGTCCTCGGCGTGCTCGACGAGCTCGGCGCCGACATCGTGGAGGTCGGCACGGTCTTCGACGAGGACCCGCTCGACGACTGGCTCGCGATCGTCTGCACGTGTCTGTTGCGCACACTGGAGCCGCACGAGTCGCGCTGGGGCACCATGACACCCGTGCTCGTATCGATGGCGGAGCACGCGCGGAGCCTGCCCGCGCTCCGGCTCGTCCGCGCCCTCGACCGCTGCCACCTGATGAACCTGCGGCTCGTCGAGCTCTTCAGGGACGTCCGGCTCCTCGTCACTCCCACCACCGCGGGTGCGCCACCGCCCAACGCGCTCGGGGGCAAGGGCATCGTGAACGGCGTCGTGGACCCGAACTGGGTCCGGCTGACCTACCCGTTCAACATGACGCGCTCGCCCGCGGCCACGGTGTGCGCGGGGCTCACCGACGCCGGCCTCCCGGTCGGCGTGCAGCTCGTCGGACCCCAGCACGGCGACCTCGTCGTGCTCCGCTCTGCCGCGGCGCTCGAGCGGGCGATCGGCTTCACGGCGACCGCGCCGGTCTGAGGCCGCCGCGCGAAGGAGGAACCTTGCCGGAGATGCCGCAGATGCAGGCACTGGCCGAGCGGCTCGACGCGGCGCTCGCCGGTGCCGTCCTCGAGCGCGTCGATCTGCTCGGCTTCGCGAGCCTGAAGACGGCCGCCCCCGCACCCGACGTCCTCCTCGGGAGGCGGCTCGACCACGTCGGCCGGCGGGGCAAGTTCGACCTGCTCTGCCTCGACGGGGGCCACCGCGTCGCGATCCACCTCTCGCAAGGGGGTCGGGTCGACCTGGAACGGCCCCCGAAGGCGACCCGTCCGCGCGGGGCGCTCGTGCGGTTCACCTTCTTTGGCCCGTCTGCCTCCGTGCTCGTCCGCGAGCACGGCACGCAGCGCAAGGCCGGCTGGTGGGTGCTCGGACCCGGAGACGACGGCCCCATGGCCACGCTCGGGCCCGAAGCGGACAGTGACGTGTTCGCCGCCCTTCTCACCGACGAGCGGGGCTCGCGGCGGCTGTACACGTGGCTGCGCGACCAGCACGTCGTCGCGGGCATCGGCCGCGGGTACACCGACGACGCCCTCCACCGCGCCAAGCTCTCCCCGTTCGCAGCCGTCGGCTCCCTCGACGACGACGCCCGCCGACGTCTGCTCGAGGCGGTCCGCGCCGTGCTCGCCGAGGGCCTCGCTGCCGAACGGACGCGCACGGGCGCTCTATCCGAGCCACGCCTCGGCGAGCACTTCACGATCCACGGACACGTCGGCGAATCGTGTCCGCGCTGTGGGGCGGCCATCCGGCGGGTCTCGTTCGAGTCCTACGAGGTCGCCTACTGCACCTGCCAGACCGGCGGCACCGTCCTTGCGGATCGCAGGATGTCTCGCCTCTTGCGCTGACGGAGCCCGCGGCGCGATCGGGAGCCGGCGACTGGTTTCGTCGTGCTCGGATCGCTGATGCCGGAGGAAGTGAGGACGCGTTCCATGCATCCCTTCCGCCGTGCGCTCGCCGCCGCAGATCGCGGCGAGCGTCGAGATGGACCCGCGAGCGTCTACCTGCCGACCGTACCCTCACCGTCAACGAGCGACCGCAGGTAGTCCTCCAACTTGTCGAAGCTCGACTCCTGGCCGTCGAACTTGGTCATGCGGTCACGACCGGCCTTGTCGCGAAACGCCAGGTTCATCTTCAGCGTCGTCACGCCGCCAGCTTCGTGCAAGTCGACGGTCTCGACAGCGTCTGCATCGGGCCAACCCTCGAAGAGCCAGGTGTCGACGATCCGGGCGGGCGGGTCGATCTCCAGGTAGGTTCCACGGAACGAGCACTCCGTCCCGTCCGGGGTCACGAAGACGAAGTGGTAGCAGCCCCCGACGCGCAGGTCCACCTCGCACACCGTCATCTGGTCCTCGAACGGGGCGAACCACTTACGCACGTGCTCCGGCTTCGTGAGGGCGTCGAAGACGAGGTCGATCGGGGCGTCGAACTGCCGGGTGGTGAGAATCTCGAGCTCACTCGGGAACTCGACGACTGCAGAACCGTGCCGTGTGCGCGTCACTTTCGCTCTCCTCGTTGCAACTCTTTGAGGTACTCGTCCATTCGGTCCAGCCGCTCGTTGATCGCCCGCTCGTACTTGGCAAGCCAATCCTGCAGCGGGCGGAGGCACGCAGGTTCCAAGCGGTAAAGGCGGCGACGCCCCTCCGCCCTGCATCTGACGAGCCCGACCGCGCTGAGCACGGAAAGATGCTTCGACACCTGGGGTTGGGAGATCGAGAGGTCGTCCACGATCGCCCCGACGGGCTTCTCGCCTCCGACCAGCGCGTCCAGGATCTCACGCCGACGCGCGTCGGCAACCGCGTTAAAGACGTCCGACGTCGTGGAAGCTCTGGCCACGCTCCGATTATATTCCGATATCGACATATGTCAAACGGACGAGTGACGCTGTTTCCCCCGAGGGTCGACTCCAGGCGGTCGCCCCAGGGGTACCGATGAAAGGGGCGGCACAGATTCCTCGATCTTTCTCTTCAAGACAGCGAACTTGCGCGCCTGCACGAGCCGAAGGGACCGTGCGCGGTGGTCCGGTGCTTCGCAGTGCGACATGCAGAGGTTCAGCCGTCGTCGCCGCCCTCGAACCCGATCAGCCAGTGGACCCCGTACCGGTCGACGACCTGTCCGTCGGAATCTCCCCAGGACCGGACCTGCAACTGGTCCACAACGCGGCCTCTCTCGGAGAGCTTCGAGAACCAGTTCCTCAGTGTCGTGGGGTCAGCGGTGCCCAACAGGGACAACATCAACCCTTCGCAACGCACCGAGGGTTCGTCTCCGGCGACGTCAGCACCGAAGAGCAGGACGGGGCCGTCTCTGAGGCAGCCGTGCGCAATTGCGTCACCACGTCCGTCCGTTCGATGGAACTCCTCGAACGTGTGCAGCTGCACGGAGCAGCCGAACACCTCACCATAGAAGGACAAAGCTTCCCGGGCGGTTCCGGGAAAATGGATGTACGGCGTGGGCGGCGTCTGACCTGGCATGGTGCTGCTCCCTCTGGTGGGTGTCGAATCCGTCACCGTAAAGACGGCAGGGCCTGTCAAATCTCATCTTCGCCGCCGCTCCGTCGGCCGATCCGGGCCTTCGCCGGCACGTGGTGCCCGGATCCTTGATCCCGGGTGCCATTCCACGCAGGGCGGTCAGTCCCCCGGCGCAGCCAGCAGCGCGGCGAACTTCTGCTGCGCTGCGGCACGCCGCGTCGGCACGTGCTCCGTCGGAACTCCGCTCGCGGCATACCCCCGCAGCGTGTGGCGGGCGACCGACTGACGATGGACCTCGTCGGGTCCGTCGTAGATCCGGGCGGCCCGAGCCGCGCGGTACATCGACTCGAGCGGGAGGTCGGCGGAGTAGCCGAGGGCACCGTGGACCTGGATCGCTCGATCGATCACGTCGTGGAGGACGGACGCTCCCCAGTACTTGATCATCGCGATCTCGTCCCGGGCCGCGGCCGCGCCCTCGCGGTCGATCTTCCATGCGGCGTGCAGGGTCATCAGTCTCGCCGCCGACATCTCGGCGAGAGAGTCGGCGACCCAGTTCTGGACGGTCTGCTTCTCCGAGAGGAGCGACCCGTGCGCGTACCTCGAGACGGCACGCTCGCACAGCATGTCGAACGCCCGGCGCGCCTGGCCGAGCCACCGCATGCAGTGGTGGATGCGCCCTGGACCGAGCCGCGCCTGCGCGAGCCGGAAGCCCTCCCCTTCGCGTCCGACGAGGTTCTCCACCGGCACCCGCACGTCGGCATACTCGATCTCGGCGTGATTGCCGAACTCGCCGAAGGCGGGGTCCGGGTGGTCCATGACCGGTATGTCGCGCACGATGGTGACGCCGGGCGTGTCGGCAGGGACGAGAAGCATCGACGCGCCCTGGTACGGGTGGACGTCGGGGTTCGTGACCGCCATGACGATGAGGAAGTCGGCGACCGACCCGTTGGTGGTGAACCACTTCCGTCCGTTCACGACGTACTGGTCGCCGTCACGTTCGGCGCGCGTCGACAGCAGGGTGGGGTCGGACCCCGCCGTGTCCGGCTCGGTCATCGAGAACGCGCTGCGGAGCCGGCCGTCGAGGAGCGGCTCCAGCCACTGGTGCCGCTGTTCCTCTCGTCCGGTCTGCTCGATGCCGATCGCCAGCAGCTCGGCGTTGCCCGAGTCCGGGGCGTTGTTGCCGAACACGACCGGGCCGAACGGGGACTGACCGAGGATCTCGTGCATGAGCCCGAGGCGGACCTGCCCGAACCCCGAGCCGCCCAATGCCGTCGGGAGGTGCGCGGCCCACAGGCCCCGGGCCTTCACCTCGTCCTGGAGCGGGCGGACGAGGCGGAGCAGCTCGTCGTGCCCCAGGTCCAGCGTCTCGATCGGGAAGATCTCCTCACGGACGAACGCACGCATCCAGTCGAGCTGCACCTCGAACTCCGGCTCGGTCGAGAAGTCCCAGGCCATTGCCACCTCCGGCTCCGTCGCTCTCCCGGTCCGCCTCGTGGGCCGGCCGTCCCGAGCGTACGGCCGATCGCGACGGCGCACCCCGGGGCGCCGGGGGGCCGCGCCGGGGTCAGCTCTCCGAGGTGGCCTGCGAGTGGCCGACGGGAACGGTCGCCGGTTGGGGCGACCGACCCAGGCGCAGCATCGGCATGCGCATTCTTTGGGCGGGGCGCACGTGGAACGGGGCGGTGAGGACCGCGGCCGCGACGCCCAAGATGCCGACGACGATCATCGCGTCCGCGACCACCCCCTGCCGGCCGAGGGTCTGAAAGATGCGCAAGACCGACGCCGCGCCGACCAGCGTCTCGGCGACGACGAGCCAGACGACGACCCGACGCAGAGGACCCGACGCGACCGCCGCGAGCACCACGAGCCCCCACGAGAGGTACCACGCCCAGAGCACGGGACCCGACAGCGCGAGGAGAAGCATGGTGAGCCCGAGCGCGCGGACGTCGCCGAAGCGTGGCGACCTCCACATCAGCCAGGTGCCCGCGACGACCGCGAGCACGACCCCGGACACCGAGGTGACCGAGCGAACGGACCCGAGCGCCACGGGGTCGCCGACCACGTGGAGCACGCCCGCGAGCAGGTGGGCGGCGGCGTCAACCGGGGTCACGCCCGTGGAGACCTTGTCCGACGCGGTGAACGTCAGGACCCAGCCCCACCCGACACCCGAAGCCGTCGATAGGGCCGCCAGGGTGGCGGCGCCGATCCCGAGCGCGCCGAGCGTCCTGGCGATGCGTTGGGGCACCTTGGCGGCCGTGCCGCCCCAGTTCCACCCGATGAGGACGACGCCCAGGAGTGCGGGCACCTTCACCCCGGCGGCAAGCGCGCAGAGCACGATGCCCGGGACCGGGCCGTACCGCTTCCAGGCGGCGACGCCGGCGAGGAGGAGCCCCACCATCAACGCGTCGTTGTGCTCGCCGCCGATGAGCGTCGCGAGCACGATCGGGCTGCCTGCGCCGAGGACGACGGCAGCGGCCGGGTCACGCCCGACGCTCCTCGCGAGCGTCGGCAGCGAGACGGCGATGAGCACGACCCCGATGACCGAGAGGAGCCGAAGCAAGAAGAGGTCGACCAGGATCTGGTGGCCCGACAGCTGCGTCGCCAGGCCGTCGAGGGAGAGGAAGGTCGGCCCGTAGGGGGACGGGGTGTTCGCCCACAGCGGGCCCGCGAGCAGGTTGAAGCGGGTCACACCGAGGATCCCTGGACCGTAGTGGTACGGGTCGATGTGGAACATGACCATGAGGCCCTGCCCCGCGTAGCTGTACACATCCCGGCTGAAGAGCGGCGGCGCCACGAGGAAGGGCGCGGCCCACACGACGAGCACCTTTGCGACCGCCAGGACTCTGACACCGGGGCTGCGCCACAGCGCTCGCAGCAGGCGCCACCACACCGCGCACAGCGCGACGAGGCCGCCGTACACGGCGAAGACGCTGATCGCGGGCGCCTGCTTGGATCCCGACGCGAGGAACCCGAGGGGGCCGCCGGGCGTCCCGAAGAACCACGCGCCCGGCATGTGCGAGACGAAGGTCGTGCCGCCCGTGACCGCTCCGACGACCACCATCGACCCCGCGAGCAGGCCTGCGAGCGCGAATCGGCGGAGCGACGGTGGCTCCGCGTCGCGCCGCCCCGCCTCCGCGGTGATGCGATGCTTCAGTTCCGCAAGCATTCCCATCCATTCTTGCCGAACAGCTCGTTTACCTGCCACAAAAGGTGCCAGAAGCTTTCGCCCGCATGGGGCTCCCGGTCCGAGGGGCGCGGCTCGCCAAGGCTGCCGGTCCTGCGGAGCAAGGCGCCGCGGGTGCCGGGCCACCAAGAACCGGCGTTGCGCGTGCCACCACGGAGACGACCTGCGCAAAGGTTCACCCGGGTCGCAGCCGGGTAGAGCGTCGTCGAGATGGTGACGACGGGGTCACCGGACACTTGGAGGTACATGCGTGCTCCTACTGCTTGCATTCTTACTCGTGCTGCTCTTCTTCGGTCTGGGATTCGCGCTGCATTTCCTCTGGATCATCGCCGTGATCTTCCTCGTTCTGTGGCTCGTCGGCTACGCGATCGGGCGCGGCGAGAGCTCGGGGAGGCACCGCTTCTACCGATGGTGATGGTTCCCCGCGGATCGACGAGCGCCGGCCACAGGGTCGGCGTTCGTCGCGTCCGGCACCCTGCCGGGGCTGCGCGGCGTGGCGGGAGCGCGCGGTCGTGCCGCGCCACGCGAGAATGGGCACGTGGACATGATCGGCGTCGTCGACACGATGTTCGCCCGATACGACATGGGCGGAGAGGCCGTCGACGAGCTTCGGAGCTGTCCGGGGCACGGCGAGCGGTTCGAGGTCGCGCGACGGACCGTACCCGGCTTCAAGGATCTGGCGGTGGCGGCAAAGCGGCTGATAGAGCTCGACGGCTGCAAGATCGTGATCGCGCTCGGCATGCCCGGAAGAGCGGCCATCGACAAGACCTGCGCGCACGAAGCGTCGACGGGGATCATGATGGCGCAGCTCATGACGAGCACGCCGATCCTCGAGGTGTTCGTCCACGAGGACGAGGAGGAGGACCCCGCGGATCTTCTCCCCGTGTTCAAGGACCGCTCCCGAAAGCACGCCCGCAACGCGTACTGGATGCTCTACGAACCTGAGGAGCTGGTTCGACGCGCGGGACAGGGCGTCCGCCAGGGGTATGCGGACGCAGGACCGCTCAGCCCGAGTCCCTCGCCCTAACCAGTCCCGCGCGACGGCCGGGCGCGGCGACGACGCGCCGGACCTCACAGGGCCACTACGTGGTGGGCGAAGGTGACGACCCACGCGACCGCAACCAGCGCGGCCGCCAGCCACAATCGGTGTCGAGATCCGATGAGGACGATCGCTGCGAGGAGGTAGACGTCTTCTAAGCCGCGGAAGTCCGCCCGTCCGTACCAGATCCCTCGGGCGAGCGAGATCGCGACGAGAAACGCGACCAGGAGCGCGGTCTTCTCCCATGCCGGTGCCTTCGACCGGAGGAGCGACCACCCGGCGAAGACGGTCACCACGGCGAGCACGAAGTACTCGCCGAGCCACACGAGCGACCCGGCCGACGAGACGGTCGACAGGTAGTGGACCACCGCGCCGACCATCGCAGCAAGGGGCGCGCCGACGTTGTCGCCGGTGTCCGCGCGCATGGGCAAGGTGCCCGTCACCGCCCAGCCGGTCAACTGCCACGCCACGAATACCAGCCCAGGCAGGATCCACGCGAGGTCGCGCGCACCGGGACGGCGGGCACGTCGGGCGATCTGCCACAGGAAGACGAGCGCGACCGCGACGACGACGTCGAGCGTGGTCTCCAACGTGAGCACGGCACCGGCGAACACGACGCCCGCGAGCACCGGGCGTGCTCGTCGCAGGGCGACCAGGCCCCCGACGAGGAAGCAGCTCGCGACGACCTCCGGGAGATCGCGGCCGATGCTGAAGAGGAATCCCCAGTAGCCGGCGAGGAGGAGCCCCCACCCCGTATGGCGCCCTGCGTCACGCGCGATCACCCCTCCGAGGGCTGCCAGAACGACGAGCGCGGCGAGGTTGACGCCCACGAGCGCGTCGGGCAGGAACCGGTGCTGGCCCCCCGACGCGAGCCATGCAAGCGCCGACATGCCGATCCGTTGGACCCGGAACCCCGCGTCGAGGGTGATCCCGAAGGCCGTCTTGTGGAGGTTCGCCGGATCGAGCCCGAGCCGGTAATAGAACTGGCCGTCGTAGCCGGAGCCGGCGAAGACGTGGAGTCCCTGCGGTGCGGCCGACGGGTTCACGGAGTCCTGTCCGGCCATCACGAACCGGCTCACATCCCCCTTCGCAACGACCAAGAGGCGCGCCAGCACGAAGGCGGTGCCGGCGACGGCCGCGACCACTGGCGGGAAGAGACCGCGATCCGTCAGGCTCGCGAGACCGCGGCCCACGCGTCGGCTCCCCGCGCCCGCGGGCGGATGCCTCTCGGTGACAGCCACGGACCGCTCCCCGCTTCGAGGTGGAAGTCGCGGGAGCCTACCAAGCGCCATGCCCGATTCGCGGGGTGCAGCCCCCACGTGTTTGGGAAATAGGCTCCCGGCAACGTGGTGACGCAGACCGACTCGAGCTGGAACTACGCCGACGTCTGGGAAGCGGTCGCGCAGACCCAGCCCGGCGCCACGGCGCAGGTCCAAGGTGACCGGCGCCTCACCTGGAAGGAGACCGATCGCCGGGCGGACGGCATCGGACAGTGGCTGCTGGACCAGGGCGTCGCGCGCCAGGAGAAGGTCGCCCTCTACCTCTACAACTGCCCGGAGTACCTCGAGGCGCTCTTCGGATCCCTCAAGGTGGCGGCGGTGCCCGTCAACACGAACTACCGCTACGCCGACGACGAGCTCGCCTATCTGTGGGAGAACGCGGACGCGGTCGTGGTGGTCTTCCACGGCGCGTTCGCCGATCGCGTCGAACGGGTCCGCGCCCGGCTTCCCGGCGTGCGCGCTTGGCTCTGGGTCGACGACGGCTCCGGCGACTGCCCGCCGTGGGCGAGCCGGTACGAGGATGCCGCGGCATCCGCGGCCGACCTGGTCCGCGCGCCCTGGGGAAGGAGCCCTGACGACCTCGTGCTTCTTTACACGGGCGGGACGACCGGCATGCCCAAGGGCGTGATGTGGCGCCAGGACGACCTCTTCGCGCGCACGAACGAGGCGGGCTTCCGGCGCTACGACGAATCGAAGGGTCTGGCCGGGATCGCGGCGACAATCGCTGCGAACGGGCCCGGGATGACGCTGCTCCCTGCCTGCCCGCTCATGCACGGCACGGGCGGGTTCACCGCCATGGAGTGCCTCAGCGAAGGCGGGAGGGTCGTGCTGTTGGAGGGGCGCCACTTCGACGCGGTCGAGCTCTTCGACACGATCGAGCGCGAGCAGACGAACGGCATCGTCATCGTCGGGGATCCGTTCGCGCGCCCGATGCTCTCTGCCCTCGACGCCTCGCCCGGACGCTGGGACCTGTCTTCCCTGCTGGGCATCCTCTCGTCGGGCGCGATGTGGAGCGAAGAGGTGAAGGAGGGGCTGCTGCGCCACCGTCCGGAGATGGTGCTGCTCGACTTCTTCTCCTCGACCGAAGCGGTGGGGCTCGGCATGTCGATGTCCTCGGGTCATGCTGCGTCGAAGACCGCGGAGTTCGTGGTCGGCCCGGACGTCAAGGTGCTCGACGCCGACGGACGACCGCTCGAGCCCGGCTCGGACAATGTCGGCGTGCTCGCGCTCGCCGGGCGCAACCCGGTCGGGTACTACAAGGACGACGTCCAGTCGGCGTCGTCCTTCGTGGTGGTCGACGGCGTGCGCTACTCGGTCCCGGGTGACTACGCCCGGGTGCGAGCGGACGGTTCCCTCCATCTGCTCGGGCGCGGGTCGAGCTCGATCAACACGGCCGGGGAGAAGGTCTTCCCCGAGGAGGTGGAGGAGGCGCTCAAGACGCATCCCGCAGTCCGCGACGCTGTCGTCGTGGGCGTCCCGAACCCCGACTTCGGCGAGATGGTCGTCGCGGTCGTCGAGCCGAGCGGGGACGGCATCCCCGGCGAGGACGAGCTGATCGCCCATGTGAAGGCGAAGTTGGCCGGCTTCAAGGCACCGAGAAGGGTCCGCGTGGTGCACTCGGTGGGGCGGTCCCCGAGCGGCAAGCTCGATTACCGCCACCACGCGGCAGCGGCGGCGCGCTGGTTGTCGGGCGCCGAGCCCGAGGCCGCGGATCAACCTTGACCATGCGCGGCCCGGTGCCGCAACCCGAGATCTACGACGCGCTGGTCGTCGGCGCGGGGTGGTGGTGAGCGCCTCGTACCTCGGCGCGGACCTCCCCGCCGACGTCTGCAGTGCCTTCTACCCGCTCGCCGTGGCGTCTCCCGCCTTTCGCGCGCCCTGCGCCTCGAAGAGCACGGGCTCGAGGGGTGCCACTCGCCCGTCGTGCTCGCGAACCCCCTCCCGTGCGACCCGGCGGCGGCACTTCACCGCGACCCCGGAGAGACCGGCGACGAGCTCGACGCCGAGTTCCGCGGGGACGGACGGGCGTGGCGAGTCCTGGCCGAGACCTACCGCCGCGCGTCGCCGGCCCTGCTCGACGCCCTCTGCACCCCGCTTCCGCCCGTTCGCCCGACCGTGCGCACGTGGCGCGCGCTCGGCACGAGCGGGCTCCTACGACTCGGCCGACTCGGGTTGGCCGGCTCGCGACGACTCGGCGAGGAGGAGTTCGGCGAGATCCGGGGCCGGCTGCTCCTGGCCGGATGCGCCGCGCACAGCGACCCGTCCCCCGAGTCCGCCGGCAGCGGATTCGTCGGGTGGTTCCTGGCGATGCTCGGCCAGGCGCACGGGTTCCCGGTGCCGCGGGCAGGTGCCGGGGAGCTCACGGCAGCGCTGGTTCGCCGTCTCGCCGCTCGCGGGGGCAACGTCGCCTGCGGACAGCGCGTCGAGGAGATCCTTGTCGCGCGGGGCCGAGCGCGCGGGGTGAGGGCCGCTGACGGCTCCAGGTTCCGGGCGCGTCGGGCAGTGGTCGCCGACGTCGCCGCCACGTCGTTGTTCGGTGAGCTCCTCGACGAGCGGCTGCTCCCGCGCCGACTCCCCGGCGACCTCGCGCGCTTCCACTGGGACCCGGCGACCGTGAAGGTGGACTGGCGGGTCCGCGACTCGGTCCCGTGGCGCGCCCCGGTCGTGCGGCGTGCCGGCACGGTCCATCTCACCCACGGCGTCGACGAGCTCACGAGGGCGAGCGCCGAGCTCGCGATGGGGACCATCCCGACCCGTCCGTTCGTCCTCGTCGGCCAACCGGCGGCGGTCGACCCGACGCGTGCGAGCGCGGGGCACGTCCCGATCTGGGCCTACGCCCACGTCCCCCACCAGGTGCGCGCGGACCCCTACGGGGTGCTTTGCGGCATATGGGACGAGACCGAGCTTGCCACCTTCGCCGACCGGCTCGAGTCGAGGATCGAGGCGCACGCACCGGGCTTCCGCGGTTCCGGCCGTTCCCCGGTCTCGGGCGCCCGGAGACGGCGATCGCCGGCCTCTACCTTGCGTCCTCCTCGGCCCATCCCGGTGGTGGCGTGCACGGTGCGTGCGGGTGGAACGCGGGGCGCGCGGCACTCCGCGCGAGCGACGGGGTGGGAAGGGTCGCCGGCCGCGCCGTCGTCCAATTCCAGCGCCACCTCGGGGCGTGACCGACGGGTGCAGCGCTTTGCGTCTGGTCGACGCCCGGGTATCGGCCGTCGACCAGACGCCCAACCTGGCCACGAAGATGGCGCATGCGGGTGCTCTGCCGTGACGCAGAGCACTCGGCGCGACCGAAGCGCGGCGACGGAGGAGCCCCGTGAGATAGAGCGCGGCGAGGATGCCGAGCACGGCGTCGGCGCAGAGGGCGAACGGGTCCGTCCGCGGGCGGGCCACGACCGCGTGCCACGTGACGCTCGCCGGGCCGGCGTCGAAAGAAAAGCCCTGGCGTCGGTACCGCTGCGGGGGTACCCGCCGGCGCCGGCAGGGAAACCGCAGGCGCGCCGCGTGGGCCACTGGCGACGGGGTAGACCAGACGTCGTGACCACCGATTCCCAGCCCACCGGTTCCCAGCCCACCGGTTCCCAGACCACCGATTCCCAGCCCACCGGTTCCCAGCCCACCGGTTCCCAGCCCAACGGTTCCCAGCCCACGGCGTCCGAGTGGGCCGCGCTGTTCGCACTCGAGCTCGGCACCACGCCCCCGACCGAGCGGGAGGCCGACGACCTGTTGGCCATCGCGGGGGTGGCCGCCCATGCGTCGGAGCGGACCGCAGCACCGCTGTCGGCGTGGCTCGTGGGTCGTGCGCGCGTCTCCCCCGCCGAGGCCAGGGATGCCGCGGCGCGCGTGGCCTCGAAGTTGAAGCCAGCCACATGACGACGACCCATGAGGCCGCGCACCGCGCCGGACCGGCGGAGCGGGTCATGGTGACCACGCTCACGTCGGGGAGCCGTGCGGAGCGCCCGGACCATGTGGCCGGCGAGGAGCCCCTCGAGATCCGCCTCTCCGGCCCCACGGGACCGGCCGCGCCGGTGGCCGTGACCATGCGCACCCCCGGCCACGACTTCGAGCTTGCGGTGGGTTTCCTGCTCGCCGAGGGGTTGCTCGCCGACCAGTCGGACCTTCGCGCGGTCCGGTATTGCGAGCTTCCCGAAGGAGAGCCGCAGGAGTTCAACGTCGTCACGGTCACGTCCATGCGCCCCGTCGAGATCGGGCGTCGCGCCCGCAATCTCGCGGTGAACGCGAGTTGCGGGATCTGTGGCACCGCAACGCTCGACGAACTGAAGGACCGCTGCCCGGCGTTGCCTGCGGGAGAGAAGCTACGCGCCGACGTGATGACGGCGCTCCCGGCACGGCTGCGCGACCGCCAGCGCGTGTTCGCGGCAACCGGCGGCCTCCACGCCGCGGGGCTGTTCGACACCACCGGGGCCGCGCTCGCGGTCCGAGAGGACGTGGGCCGGCACAACGCCGTCGACAAGCTCGTCGGCTGGGCGGCGATGCAGGGGCGCCTGCCGCTGGCCGGTGCCGTGCTGGTGGTATCGGGGCGGGTCAGCTTCGAGATCGTCCAGAAGGCCGCGGTTGCCGGGATCCCAAGCCTCGTCGCGGTCTCCGCGCCCTCCAGCCTCGCGGTCTCGACGGCCCACGCCCTCGGCATGACCCTCGCCGGCTTCGTCCGCGAGGGAAGAGCGAACCTCTACTCGGGGGCCTGGCGGGTGGAAGGCACCCCGGCATGACCGGAGGCGGCGGGCCGTCCGATCCGAGGGACGAGCCGACCCTTACGCACCTGGACGCAGCGGGACGCGCCCACATGGTCGACGTCACGGGGAAGTCCATGACCGAGCGGCGCGCGACGGCGCGCTGCGTCGTCCGGACGACGCCCGCTGCGTTGGCCGCGGCCGCCAAGGACGAGGACGTCGTCCCGTTCGCCCGAGCCGCCGGGATCCACGCGGCGAAACAGGCGCCCGAGCTCATTCCGCTGTGCCATCCCCTCCCGCTCGACGACGTGGACATCGACGTGGACGTCGACGTGGCACGCGGCGTCGCCGAGGTCCGTGCGTCCACCTCGGTGGTGGCGAGGACCGGCATCGAGATCGAGGCCATGACGGCCTGCGGCCTGACCGGGCTGACGTTGCTGATGGCCTTGCGCATCTACGACCCGGACGCGCTGCTGACCACACTGTCGCTGTGGCACAAATCCGGAGGCCGCTCCGGCACGTGGGAGCGCGTGCCCGCTGCTGGCGGCGATCGGGGAGAGCTCGAGGCCTGAGGCCCGGACGTGTGCAGCGCGCGGGGGTACCCGCAGCGCCGCCGAGCGGGTCGCGTCGTCGTGGCGAGGTCCGCCCTGTTCCACGGTGGCGCCGAAATTACCTGCTGGTAACCTTCGCTGACCGGCACGGGGGCGACCGGGACCGAGAAGGGGAAGGGCCCAGCCCGGAGCCTCCGCGCCCCGCCCCCAAGAACGCACAAGGGAGAGATGCCGAATGCCCGAAGCCGTGATCGTCGCAGCCGGCCGCACGCCCATCGGACGGGCGGTCAAGGGCTCGCTCGTCGACTGCAGGCCTGACGACCTCACCGCGCACGTCGTGAAGGCCGTCTTGGACAAGCTGCCCGAGCTCGAGCCTCACATGATCGAGGACCTGTTGGTGGGCTGCGGCCAACCGGCCGGAGAGTCCGGCTACAACATCGCCCGCGTCGTCGCCGTGATGTCCGGGCTCGACGACGTGCCGGGCGTCACCGTGAACCGGTACTGCTCGTCGTCGTTGCAGACCATCCGCATGGCCGCCCACGCGATCAAGGCGGGCGAGGGCGACGTCTTCGTGGCTGCCGGCGTCGAGACGGTGAGCCGTTACGGGCAGGGCTTCGCGGACTCCGGGCCACACAACGAGGCGTTCGCCGAGTCAGAGCTGCGCACTCTCGCGCGCTCGGGCAAGGTCACCGAGGCCTGGGAGCCCCACGGCGGGCTCGACGACGTCTACATCGCGATGGGACAGACGGCGGAGAACGTGGCGGAGTACAAGAAGGTGAGCCGCGAGATCCAGGACGAGTTCGCCCTGATGTCGCAGACCCGTGCCGTCGCGTCGGTCGAGAGCGGGTTCTTCGAACGCGAGATCGTGCCGGTCACGACGCCGACTGGCACCGTGGTCTCGAAAGACGACGGGCCGCGGCCGAACACGACGCTCGAGGGTCTCGCGCAGCTGAAGCCGGTGTTCCGGGAGGGGGGCACCGTGACCGCCGGCAACGCGTGCCCGTTGAACGACGGTGCCGCGGCGGTGGTGGTCATGAGCGACACCCGCGCCCGCGAGCTCGGCGTCACCCCGCTCGCCCGGATCGTGGCAAGCGGGGTCTCCGCCTTGAACCCCGAGATCATGGGGCTCGGACCGGTCGACGCCGTCCGCCAGGTGCTCAAGCGGGCGGGCATGACCATCGGCGACATCGATCTCGTCGAGATCAACGAGGCGTTCGCAGCCCAGGTCGTGCCCGCTGCGGCCGAGCTCGGCATCGGCTGGGACAAGCTGAACGTCAACGGCGGAGCGATCGCGCTGGGCCACCCCTTCGGACAGACCGGCGCGAGGATCATGACGACGCTCCTCAACGGCCTCGAGGACGCGGACAAGACGCTCGGCCTCGAGTCCATGTGCGTCGGTGGTGGTCAGGGTATGGCCATGATCGTCGAGCGGCTGCGCTGACGGCGGGCCGGAGCGCGCCGCCTGCGCCCCCACAGGCGCGTCAGCTCACCGCTCGGGCACCGGCCGACCTCGCCCTCTGCTCAGCCACCCAGACTGGTCCGCAGCTCCTCGAGCGCCGACCGCAGTGCGCCGACTTCGGCGCGCACCGCCTCGAGCCCGACGCCCAGCGCCACGATGTCGCGTCGCAGCTCGTCGACCTCGGTTGCAGCCCCGGCCCTCCCCGACCCTGGTGCCGCCGCGGGAGCCGGCGCCAGGTCCTCGAGCGCAGGGGCGGCCGCACTCGCGACTGGGTCACGGGGCGCGTCCCCGAACGGTGCCGCCAGCAGCGACACCCACCGGTCCTCCTTCTGGCCCGCTCGTCGTGCCACCCGCTCGACCAGGGGCTCCTCTCGCGACGACAAGAGATCCAGCTCGTGGTCGATCGACCCGATCTCCGCCATCCGCTCCGTGCGCGCCCGGAGCTCCGCGGCGGTCTGCGGGCCGCGCAGCTGCAGGACCGAGAGCGCGGCGAGTTGCGGCGCGTCCAGCCCGAAGGCCTCGTCCATGACGTGCCGGTACCGCACGACGGAACGTCCGTGTGACGGCAGCACGGCTCGCACGAGTCGCTGGCGCTTGAGCGACTCGACCGCCGCGAGGACCTCGTCGTCGCGGTATGCCGTGACCGGTTCCCGGCTCGACGACTGGTTGCAGGCGCCCACGAGGGCGTGCAGCGTCAGTGGATACTGCTGGGGAATGGTGAGGTGCTTCTCGACGAGCGACGCGACGACGCGTCCCTCACAGGCGGTCAACCGTGCCACGCCGCCAGGCGATCCTTGAGCTCGGCGAGGGTCGGCACCGGTCCGGGGTCGACGCCCTCGGCCGCCGCGAGGTGGAGCGAGACGAAGTCCCCGAGGAGCACGAGGTCGAAGAGGGCGGCGACGTCGTTCGTCGCGTCCGTCTTCACGTCGAGGACGTTCGCCACCACCTCTGTCATGAGCTGCTCGACCAGCTCGATGCGGCGGGCGACCCGCGGATGCTCGCCGGGGTAGCGCAGGACCAGCACACTGAGGGTCTGACGCGTGACGTCACCGTGCTGACCCCAGCCGGCCACCTCGTTGTGGCAGAGCTCGGGCTGGAGGGCGAAGTAGGCAGGCGACTTGGCATTCTCGTTCACCTGGGTCTTCCACCGCATCGCGGCCACTCCCGTCGGACCCGGCGACCCGTGCACGAGTGGGGTCGTCCTCCCGATGCGACGGGCCAGCTCCTGGGCGGTGTTCCCCTCCTTCACGAGCGCGTCCCGGCTCTCGGCGGCGACGGCGACCGCCTCGCGGAGAAGGTCCTCCATGCCGTCGAGGACCCCGAGCCGCTCGAGCACGACGACGGGGGGAATCGAGAGGGCGCCGAAGGCGGCGCGGGGTTGCGGGATCCCTTCGGGCACACCGACGAGCGGCCACCCCTCCTCGTCGGCGAGCCGGGCGAGGTCACCCGGCCCCGACACCGCGACCACGGCCGCCCTGCGCGCCCTGGCGTCTCGAGCCGCGGCGATCGTCTCCTCGGTGTCCCCCGAGCAGGAGACCGCGATGACGAGCGTGGACTCGCCGACGTGAGCCGGCAGGCGGTAGCCCTTCACGACGTGCACGGGGATGCCGGCGCGCGGGTATGCCAGCGCTGCGAGCACGTCCCCGGCGATCCCGCTCCCTCCCATCCCGGAGACGACGATCGAGTCGAACGGCCGGCGCCCCTCGACGGAAGCCAGGTCGAGTTCGAGCGCGCGGTCGAGCGCCCGCGCCATCTGCTCGGGCAGGCCGGAGGTGGCCCCCCACATATCGAGCGAGTCGACACGAAGCGGCGACGGCGCTTCCGTGCTCACGTGGGCGCTTCGCCTTCCTCGGCTCCGATCGTCGGGGACGGGGCGATCGTCGACGTCAGGGCGTCGTCGCCGTGCGGTCGGCGACCCGCCGACCCCGTCTCGGGGACGCCGCCTCGGGCAGCCTTGGCCATGAGCCGGTCGTGCTCGGTCTCGTCCACGTCACGGGACTCTTCGACGAGCAGCACGGGGATGTCGTCGCGGACCTCGTACGCCTTCTTGAGCCGAGGGTTGTAGAGGACGTTCTCGTCTTCGAACCACAGAAGTGGTTCCTTGTCCACCGGACACGCGAGGACGTCGATCAGCAGTTGGTCGAGTGGCACGTCCCTTTCCCTCCTTGTTCGCCCGACGCCGACGCACGGTCCGCGATCACCAAACCGTCCGAGATCACCACGCCGTGAGCACGAAGCCGTCGTCGACCACCGGGCCACGAGTCACCCTGCGGCGGCCCGGACGAGCTCGAGCACCTCCTGCACGTGAGCAGCGCACGACTCCTCGTCGCGGGCCTCCACGTTCAGGCGCAACAGCGGTTCGGTGTTCGACGGGCGAAGGTTGTACCACCAGTCGCCGTGGGCGACGGTGAGCCCGTCGAGGCGGTCGATCTCGCCACCTCGCTCACCCTCGGTGGCCGCCACCGACTCGACCGCGGCAAGCGGGTCAGGCACCTCAGTGTTGATCTCCCCCGAGTCCGCGTAGCGCCGGAAGGGTCGCAGAAGCTCCGAGAGCGGACGGCCGGCCGTGCTCATGAGCTCGAGGACGAGAAGGGCCGTGATGACGCCGGAGTCCGCGCGGTAATTGTCCCGGAAGTAGTAGTGACCGGAGTGCTCGCCGCCGAAGACGGCGCCGGTCTCCGCCATCACCTGCTTGATGTAGGAGTGGCCCACCCTCGTACGCACCCCGGTGCCGCCGTGCTCGGCGACGACCTCTGGCACGACGTGCGAGCAGATGCAGTTGTACAGGACGGTCGCCCCGGGGTGCTTCTCGAGCATCGAGACGGCGACGAGCGCGGTCGTGAGGGAACCCGACACCGGGGTCGCACGCTCGTCGACCAGGAAGCACCGGTCCGCGTCCCCGTCGAAGGCGAGGCCGACGTCTGCGCCTCTCTCGATGACCGCGGCCTTCAGGTCGCTGAGGTTCTCCTCTTGGATGGGATCCGCGGGGTGGTTCGGGAATCCCCCGTCGAGCTCGCCGTAGAGGATGTCGACGTCGAAGGGCAGTCCCTCCATCACCCGCGGGACGACGAGGCCGCCCATGCCGTTCGCCGTGTCCGCCACCACGTGGAGCGGCCGCAACGAGCCGACGTCGACGAACGACCGGACGTGCGCGGCGAAGTCTGCGAGAACGTCTCGGTGCTCGACCGGCGCGAGCGCCGTGCCGTCGGCCCTCGCCGGCGCCGACAACAACTCCTGCGTCAGCGTCTCGATCTCGCGCAGGCCGGTGTCACGCCCGACGGGCCTGGCTCCGGAGAGACAGAGCTTCACGCCGTTGTACTGCGCCGGGTTGTGCGACGCCGTGAACATGGCACCGGGCGCGTCGAACTTGCCGGAGGCGAAGTAGAGGCAGTCGGTCGACGTCATGCCGAGGTCGACCACGGCGGTGCCCTCGGCGCGGGCGCCGTCCGCGAAGGCCTCGGACAATTCGACGCCCGACTCGCGCATGTCCCGGGCGACGAGGACGCGTGACGCACCGGTGAAGCGGGCCATCGCCCCCCCGATCGCCCGGCAGAGGTCGGCGTCGATCTGGTCGGGAACGATGCCGCGGATGTCGTACGCCTTGAAGACCTCGGCCGTCGCGCCCATGGGCGGGTCAGCCTAACCGCACGCGCCGACGAGGCTCCCGGCGTCGGCGCACCAGCCAGACGACGAGCAGCGCGACGAGCGCCGCCGCGCCGACCAGCGTCGCCAAGTCGCCGGCTTGTGTCACGCGGGTCGTGCCGTACGTCAGCACGACATGGTGGGCGGTGGGGACGACCACCATGAGGTTGGGCGTCGCGCGCCATGGGCCGCGTGCACCGTGCGCGTGCCAGTTCGGGAAGTACGACACCTTCACGAGGACCGGGGCGCCGACCGAGCTGACGTGGAAGCTGACCCCCTGCGCCCGGACGCGGACATGCGAGACCCGGGTGGGCGCGATCGGGACGGACGGCGGATCCGCGGCCCCGGCTGCGCCGATGTGCGGCCAGCGCGCGGGGCCGTCCGCGAGGAGCTCGGTCCCCCACGCCGACGGGTCGAGGTACCACCGCAGCGACGGGCCCTCGGCCAGGGTCGACTGCGAGCCGATCCGACCGAGCCATGTTGTCTGCCCCTGGCCGACACCGGTGAGGACCGCCGGTTCCTTTGCCAGCGGCGTCACGATGTCCGACTGAGCGACCTCGTAGATCCGCCAATTCACCGAGAGCCGCGCACCTTGGTAGGTCGAGTGCCATGGGCCGCTCGCCGCGAGCAGCGTCAGTGTCGGGTCCGCCGTCGCCTCCTGGACGACCTGTGTGCTGAAGGCCATGAAGTACCGCACCCCGAGCAACTGGAGGTGACGGACCCCGAGGGTCACTGTGACCGGCCCGTAGGGCAGCCCGACGACCGCGTCGGACGGGGACTCGGAGAGCTCCGCCTGGTTCAAGAAGTGGTACGGGGTGGTCGCCGAGGACTCGAAGAGGAGCCCCTCCATCGAGTCGACGCACCCGTGGGTCCAGTACGGGAGCAGCATCAGCGCCTCGGGCGTGCCGAACCGGTTCTGGTTCGCGTTGTACTCCCACATCGCCCGACCGCAGCCGTGCGTGCGCCCGATCCTTCCCATCAGCCGCATCAGCGCGCGGTACTCGGGATAGGACGCCTTCCCCTCGTAGCCCGAGTAGTTCCAGCTCGACCACGCGCTCACCTCGTTGGCGCCGGGATGCACCCCGATCCGGGGCAGCGAGGAGCTGAGCGCGGGGACGAACGGGGGAACGACGACGGCGAGCGCCGCGGCGACCGCGACGAGCGCCCCGCCGACCGCGCCGGGCGGCCACGGCGCGAAGCGCGGCGGTTCCCGGCCCGAGGGTGTCCCGTGCGCCACGGCGCTGGCACGGGCGAGGCGCGCCCGCCGAACTGCCCGCGCCGCGGCTGCGATCGCCATCCCGGCGAGCCAGCCGACCATGAGGTACACGCAGAGGAACCACAGCGGCAGGAACCGGACGTTGTAGAGGCTCCGGAGCGGGTCGACCACGACCGCCAGCGCGCACGCGGCGCCGAGCACCGAGACGACGAGGCCGAACCGGCTCCGCACGACCACCGCCACCACGAGCGCGACCGCGGAGAGCCCGAGTGCCCAGAGGTCCGCCCGCGGGAAGAGCACGGAGGTGTAGGTGGTGACCTTCGTGTAGTTCATCGAGGTCGACAGCGGGTTGCGAACGCCGAACGGGACGAGCCACCACGCCGAGAGCGCGAGCCCGAGAGCGACCGTCGATGCCGCCCACCACAACGTCGCCCGGGCACGCCGGGTGGCATCGGCACCGTGACCGTCGGACGGCCGCAGGCGCGCCGGCACCAGCTCGACCGCCGTGAGGACGGCCGCGCCCGCCAACGCGAGGGCGCCCGGCACCATGTGGGCGAGGACGCACACGGCGAGCACGATCGCGGCCCACGCACGATGTCGCCCGGTTCGGACGCCGGAAGCGAAGAGCCCGAGGAACAGGAGCAGCGCAGCAACCGACAGCGAGTACGCGTACTCCCCCGCGAGGGTGGAGAAGAGGTTGCCGCCGTAGATCGTCCACGTCGAGTCGAACAGGAACGGGAGCGTCGTTGCGGCGAGGGCTGCGGGCACGGGTGGGCGCAGTCCGAACAGCCGTCCGAGCGCCCATGCGGTGAGCGGGAGGAGCACCGACCCGAGCACGGTGGCGAGCTTGAACGCGACGTCGTACGCGATGACGTGCGACGCCAATGCGACCAGCACGTCGGGGAGGACGAAGTAGAAGGTGTAGGCGGGATACCCGGCGTACCACCCCGGGTCCCACCCGCTCAGGTGCGGGAACAGGCCCGAGTTGAACAGCGACGGCATCATGAAGTGCGCGCCGGTGTCACCTCCCGTCGTCGTCGTGTCCGAGAGCAGCATCGACAGGTGGAGCTGCCAGAGCACCACCGCGACGACCGCCACGACGGCGGCCGCGGCGGCGAGCCCCGGCGCGTGGCGGGCGATCCCTCGGGTCCCCGGACCCATCGGCACCACGCCCCCGTCCGGCCCGGGCTCCTCAGCGAGGGCCGACGCGGGGCCTGGCGGGCCCGCGAGCTGCGGGGAGGGCGGGCGCCGATCCTCGGACCAAGAGACGTGGAAACCCCGCACGGGAACGGTCGTCCCCGTGCCCGGGCGTCCCGGCTCCGTGGGATCAGTGGACGACACCGCCGGACGTGGTGACCAGCGCCAGCACGGCGACCAGATTGAACGTCGCGTGGGCGACCATGTTCATCCCCAGGCGCCCGGTCTTGTAGCTCACGGTCGCGAGCAGCATGCCGAACACGGCGAGCCCGGCGAACTGGTACAGCTCCCAGTGCGCGAGCCCGAAGAGCACGCCGTCCACGACGACGGCCGCGACGATCGCTGCCGCGCGCGCCCTCGTCGGGCGGGGGTCGGCAGGCGCGAAGAGACGCGCCAGTGCCTTGAAGGCGAGCCCGCGGAACAGGATCTCCTCGAAGAACGGCGCGCCGCAGACCGTCAGGACCGCGATGACCACGAAGCCCCAGCCGTGCGACGCGCCCACGAGCTTCTGAGTCGGGGCTGTGAAGTGCTTCAGGTGGGTGACGAACGGGGCATAGAGCGCGTCGAGCACCAGCTGCCCGCCCAGGCCGAGGGGGATGCCGGCGAGGTCCACGGGCCGGAAGCGCACCCCGAGGTCGCGGAGGAACTGGCCGGTCCCCCGTACCCTGCTCGCCACCCATGGACCGACGAAGAACCCGACCCACAACCCCACGAGCGACGTGCCGACGTACCACTCGGGCGGGGCGGCCATGCTGGCGAACCTCGAGACCTGGCCGCTCTCGCCTGCGGCCGCGGCCGCGATGGCGACGAAGATCCCGCCGACCACCTGGCCGACGACGAACCCGACCAGCCCCATGACGAGCCAGAACCACGCCGCGCTCCGGGTCGCCGGCGGAACGCCGGGCCGGTCGAAGAGCCGCCCGGCGCCATCGTCGGGCGGTCCGGACCAGCCCGGATCGGGTGGCGGCCAGCCCCCCCGCTCTCCGCCGGACGGGTACCACGGTGGAGGCGGGGGCCGTGACCCTGTCGACGGGTACCGCGCGGCGGGCGGCGGGTACGAGGGCGCCGAAGAGGGGGGCGGCGGGTACGAGGGCGCCGAGGGCGGCGGTGGCGGCGGGTACGAGGGAGGCGGTGGGTACGAAGGCGGCGGGTAGTCGGACGAACTCGAGGAGGCGCGGGATGGCGGCGCCGACCGGGCTGGTGACGGATGCGGTGCGCCGGGAGCCTCCGGCCAGGGAGGCACGCCGCCCGGCCCAGCCGAGCCGTGCTCGGTCTCGCCGTGGCGGGCCATCGAGCCACGTTACCGCCGGCTCTGATCGCAACGGCTTCACGCCGGCGCATGGCCGGGGCCGTGACCTGGGCGCGAGGGTTGCAGGCCCCGGTCACCGCTCGAACCGGGCGCCGCATAGCATGGCCCGGTGAGCCAGCAACGGCCTGACAACAACATGCCGCAGCGTCCCGGCCAGGGGCCGGAACAGAGCTGGCGTTGGATCTGGGGCCTCCTCATCGTGGCGGTCCTCGCCGTCCTCATCGTGCCGTCGCTGCTGCCTCGCAGCTCGGCCAAGTCGCTGACATACAACGCCTTCAGGAACGACGTGAAGCACAACGCCGTCCGAACCGCCACAATCGACAACACAACGGGCGTCATCTCCGGCAAGCTCAGCAACGGCACGACCTACTCGGTCCCCGGGCCCCACCCTTCGAGCCAGCCGACAGTCGCCCTGATGCGCACACACGGGGTCGCGGTCACCTTCTCGAACCCCCCGACGAATCTGTGGGGCGATCTCTTCCCCTACATCCTGTTCATCGGGATCGCGGTGCTCCTGATGCTGTTCATAAGCCGCCAGGCGCGCGGGCAGATGTCAGGCATCATGTCGATCGGACGGTCCAAGGCCAGGCTCTTCAGCAGTGATCGTCCCACCACCACGTTCCAGGACGTGGCGGGCTACAACGGCGTCAAGCAGGAGATCAGCGAGGTCGTCGACTTCCTCCGGACGCCCGCCCGGTTCCGGGACATCGGGGCGAAGATCCCCAAGGGCGTGCTGCTCGTCGGTCCCCCGGGGACCGGCAAGACCCTGCTCGCACGTGCCGTCGCCGGCGAGGCGGGGGTGCCGTTCCTCTCGGTCAGCGGCTCGGACTTCATGGAGATGTTCGTCGGGGTCGGTGCGAGCCGGGTGCGGGACCTCTTCCAGACCGCCCGCAAGCAGGCGCCCGCCATCATCTTCGTCGACGAGATCGACTCCATCGGCCGTAAGCGGGGCGCGGGGCTCGGCGGGGGCCACGACGAGCGCGAGCAGACCCTCAACCAGATGCTGAACGAGATGGACGGATTCGATCCGGCGGAGGGCGTCGTGATCATCGCGGCGACCAACCGGCCCGACATCCTCGACCCGGCCCTCCTCCGGCCTGGACGCTTCGACCGGCAGATCGTGGTGCCGCTCCCCGACCTCGACGAGCGTCTCCCGATCCTCCAGGTCCACTGCCGTGGCAAGCGGATCGGCCCCGACGTCGATCTCGACCTGGTCGCCCGGGGGACGCCCGGGATGAGCGGGGCGGACCTGGCCAACCTCGTCAACGAGGCTGCCCTGCACGCAGTGCGGCGCGGGAGCGCCACGATCGAGATGGCCGACTTCGAGTCCTCGCGTGACCGGGTCCTCATGGGACAGCGCCGCGAGAGCCTCGTCCTCTCCGACGAGGAGAAGGAGCGCGTCGCCTACCACGAGGGAGGGCACGCGGTCCTCGCCTACGTCCTCGAGCACGCCGATCCGGTCCACAAGGTCACGATCCTCCCGACCGGCATGGCCCTCGGCGTCACGATGCAGCTACCCGTCGAGGAGCGCCACATCCACCCGCGCGCGGACATCGAGGACTCGTTGTGCGTGCGCATGGGGGGACGCGTCGCGGAGATGCTCGTCTACGGCGACCTGTCGACCGGCGCGGCCAACGACCTCGTGGGCAACACCGAGCTGGCCCGCAAGATGGTCCGGGAATGGGGAATGAGCGAGGAGATCGGGCCGATGGCATGGGGGTCGCAGGGCCAGGTCTTCCTCGGTGAGGACCTCATGCACACCCGCGATTACTCCGAGGACACGAGCCGGGTGATCGACGACGAGGTGGAACGGATCCTCCGCACCCAAGAGGAGCGGGCGATGGAGCTCCTGACGCGCCACCGCGGAGGGCTCGACAAGGTCGCCGAGGCACTCCTCGCGCAGGAGAGCATCGACGGCGCCGAGGTGGGGCGCCTCATCGACGAGGCCTTCGGCCGCCCGGTCCACACCGAGGGGCGCAAGGCCAAGACGATCCAATTCAACGTGAAGCCGTCGAGTGGGCCCAACGGGCCGACCAACGGTGCCAACGGGTCGAAGAACGGGCACGGCCACGAGCCCGCTGCCCTCCCGCACGGCGGCGCGGACGCCGACGCCGCCCTGCGGGCACGCGCCCAGGCGCAAGGCACCCCCCAGGCGGTGCCGCCGCCGCCAGGCGGCTGGGCGCCACCGCCGTGGCCGCAGTCGCACGCGCCGGGATGGGACCCGCCGGGTGCGCCCGCCCCGCCCCAGAGCGCTGAGAGGGCGCAGCACTGGCCACCGCCGCCCCCCGGGAACTGGCCACCGCCGCGGCCCGAGCCCTCCGGCGAACCCACGGATCCGGCCAAGGGCGGCTGACCGCGGGCTCCCACGTCGATCGCTCCACGGCGTCGTGCCGAGGACCGATCAGCGAAGCGGGATCGCGGGGACCCCGAAGACGCCCGCACTGCCGGTGGGTGACGCGTCGCCCATGACGGCGAGCGGGCCGTCCGCGGCCACGACCGCCGGACCCGCGGGCGCGGCGAGCGTGGTGCGCCCGGCGGCAGGCACCCGGACGCGCCGGAGGTGGCCGGCTCCCGAGCGGGACCACCACGTCACCCTGACCGCCACCGCGTGGTGGGCGGGGTTCTCGATGACGAGCGACGATCGAGCGTGCGCGACGCGGGCGCCGGACGCGACGTCCGCGGTCGTGGCCTGCGCCGTGACGGGTGGGATGGCGGCAACCAGCCACCGGTGCGAGGCGCTCTCCTGTGGCCCGCTCACCGCGACGTCGGCCGACCACCACGGCACCGGGCCCGCGGGCGCGCCGGCACCCGTCTGGGCGACCACCACGCCGGGGCCGCTCGCCTGGACCTCGACCGTGTAGGGCTCCTGGACGGCGACCCGCAGCTCGTCGCTCGTCGTCAACGTCCACACGCTCTTCGGGCCGAGCATCTGGGAGAACGGCTCCACCGGACCGGCGGGAAGGCGCATCGCGACGACGACGCGCTCGCCCCGCCTCGTCGGGTTGAACACGCTCAGCTCGGAGGCGCCCCCCGTCGCGTTCTCCGCGCTCGGCAGATGCCAGCGCGCGGAGGTGGCGGGCGATCCGAGCGCGAGTGCGACACCCGCCGTCCCCCCCGGCCCGAACAGCTCGAGCTCCCCGGCGACCACGGCGCCGGCGCGCGCGTCGACGACGGTCGCGACCGAGCTCTGGTTCTGGACGTAGGCGCCGACTGTCAGGGTGCGCAGCGTCCAGGGCCGGACGACGAGCCCTTGGAACGGGGCCGGCGTTGTGAGGCCGGAACCGGTCACGAACGACAGGTCCACGACCGCGAGGTTCGGCGTCGGGTTGAACAGGGTGGCGCTCAGCGTGCTGCCGCCCCGCGTCGAGCCCGACGCGAAGTACCAGTGCGCGGAGACCTCCGACGCACACGGTGCGAGGGCACGGCCGCGTCGGCCGTCCACGAGCTCGGTGGCGCTGACCGCCCCGCCCGAGACCTCCACGCGGCTCGCGACCCACGGGCCGTGGACGAGCCGCCCCGGGACGACGTCGGTCTGCGCATGGGGCCCGACGCGCAGGTGCTGGTCGCGCCGCGTGCCCCGGGCATCCACGACCTGCACCACGGCGCGCACCGGGTGCCCGGCGGCGTTGGCGACAAGCAGGTGCGTCGTCCCGGCATCCCCTGCGGGTCCGGCGGGGCAGTACCAGCTCGACGACGTCGAGGCGAGCGGGGCGGCTTCGGCGGCGAGTGCGGCAGGCTGCAGCGTCGTCCGGGGCGCCGGGCGCGCCGACACGGCGCCGAGCACCCCCCCACCGCCGAACGCGGCCGCGACGAGGACGAGCGCGGCGAGCCGCCCGCGCGAGGGCCGGGGGCCGACGCGTCCGCTCATGCCTCGACCTTCGTCGGCGTCACGACGTGACCGGGTGCCGACGGGACGCTGAGCGCCCCACCCGCCGGCACGGTGGCCGGCACGGTGGCCGGCGCGGTGGCCGGCGCGGCCACGACGCGCCGTCGCCCTTCTCGGCGGCGCGTCCTTCCGCGCACCAGGGGACGCCACCACCAGTCGAGCCAACGTCGGCGGCCCACGAGAGCGGCGGCCACCAGCGCCCAGGCACCGAGCTCGAGCGCCGCGCCGAGCGGGTCGAGCACGCCCGCGGCGCCGCGAGCCACGACCGCCACCGGTGGGACGAGGGCAGCGGCAGCGTCGGCGGCGACCCGAAAGACCGTGATGCCACTTCCGCTGACCGGCACTGTGCGGAGGTCCTCTTGGCGCGAGAGCGCGGCGACGAGGCCCGGCGGCACCGGGTAGCGGGGAACGGCCTCCCCGGGCGCGGCGGGAGCGAGCCCGGTGACCACGACCACGTAGCCGACGCGCGCCGCGGCGAGGGCACGTCCGAGGCGCACGGTCTCCCCACGCATCGCGACGCGCACTGCCTCCGCGAGCCGGGCCGCCCCCCCGGGCGACGCGGGCGCCCAGAGGTCGAGGAGGGTGGGTCTGCCGTCGGTCGACGTGGCGTAGGCGAGGCCCGGGCCGATGGTCCACCCCCCGGAAGGGAGCGACCGCGGGTCGCCGAGCCACAGCACGCGATCGCCGGTGGTCGGCGCGCTGACCGCAGGGAGCCCCGCCGCCGACTCGTAGCCGGACGAGGGCAGCCCCCACCGCCCGTCGCCCGCTTCGAGCACGACGGGGAGCACGCCGAGCGCGATGGAGGCGACCGAGAGCACGGCGAGGCCCTGGCGCCACCCGAACCCGAAGCCGGCGACGTCGGCCTCGAAGGCGGCGACCCCGAGGCCGATGGCCGCGGCGACCGCCACCGCCGCCGGCGCGAGGAGCACGTCGACCGACGGCGAGAAGGGGACGCCCCACCCCTTGACGGCGACGAGCGCCAGGAACCAGGACGGGACGGCGATCGCCCAGAGCCGGATCGCCCAGGCGAGCCGGGCCTCCCGGCCGACAAGGAGGACGGGGATCGCCGCCGCGAGGAGCAGCCACGAGAGCGGCGAGCTCCCGACGGGGCCGACGGCCATCCGCAGGAGCCCGCTCCATCCCCCGACGCCCGCATGGCCGATCGGCAGCCCGAGCGTGCGGAGGGCGTCGCTCGGACCCGCCATCACCACCCCGGCCACCCACGGCGCGCACAGCACCGCGGCGACCAGCGTGCCCGCGCCGGCGGCGGCAAGTGCCCGGGCGCCGCGCGACACGCCGCCTGCGACGAGCGACCCGGCCGCGACGCCGGCGCCTGCGACGAGGACGACGACGATCATCGCGGGGGCGAACGACATCGCGACCGCCTCGAGCGCGCCGAGCACGAGCACGCGCCCGAGGAGCGAGCTGCGCCACCGGACCTGCACACCCGTCGAGACCGCGGCTCCCGCGTGCGCCGGGGTGCCGAAGGGGTCCAGGCCGGTCGCCCGGGCGAGCTGCAGCACGACCCACGGCGTCGCGGCATAGGCGACGAGACCGCCCCAGCGACCCCGGGCCAGGGCGTCGACGGCGAGGGGCAGCGCGAGGTACGCGACCGTCCCGGCGAGGCGGGCGCGGGGCGAACCGAACGGCCGAAGGAGGCGTGCCACGCCCCATGCGCCGAGCGGGACGCAGCCGAGCACCACGACCTGCTGGAGAAGGCCGCTCCGGCCGAAGAGCACGGTCCCCGCCAGCCCGAGGAACCCGAGCGCAGGGCTCGGCGGCGCGTGGGAGCCGGTGCCCGCCGGCTGCCACGAGGACACGAACTGGTGCCACATGGTCGTCCACGCGGGGAACGGCGCGAACTGTCCGAGAAGGGGCATCGGTGCGCCGAAGAGGCCGCGCGAGCCGACGATGAGCACGGCGGCGGCGACCAGGCCGACGGTGACGCGGGACCGCCGCGTCGCGAGGAGGCCGCCGGAGGCGGCGCTCCTCATGCGGCCCTCTCTGCGGCCCAGGTCGTCGAGGTCGTCGAAGTCGGCGTCCTCGGAGAACCCGGAGCCGATCGACCCGGTCAGGTTCGCAGGGGTGATCGCGGCGCCCGTCCGGACGCCCGGTTCCGAGCGGGTGCGCACCGCGTGGTGCCCGTGTCCCGCGTCGACGCCGTGGGCGGCCTCGAACCCCTGGTGGGTGAGGCGCGAGAGGTACGTGGACAGGCGCGCGCTCCCCCGCACCTGGAGGCTCCGGACCTCGGCGTCCCCGACAGCCCGGAGCGCCGCCAGCCCCGATCGGTGCCGGCGGAGGTCGGTTCGCCGCGCCAGGTTCCACCGCCAGGCGTGGAGCACCGCCCGCACGCGCCGCCGGTCCCGGGCCAGGGTCGCGACCAGTACCTCGCCGATCGCCAGGAGCAGCGCCTGGGGCAGCACCCGTACGAGGTGCGGCCAGGAGTAGCAGGTGAGGACCGCGGAGAGCTCGTGACGTCGTTGGAGCGCCTGCAGCGACGGGGCGTCCGAGGGCGGGGGGGGTCTGCGCCCGGAAGAGACGAGCCCGAGATGCCGCACGGTCGCCGCCGGCGCGACGACGACCCGGGCGCCAGCGACGTGGGCGCGCCACGAGAAGTCCAGGTCCTCGCCCAACGCGACCAGCGCAGCGTCGAAACCGCCCAGGGCGCGCAGCAGGTCGCCACGCACCAGCGTGCACCCGCCGGGCGCGACGAACACGTCGCGCACCGCGTCGTGCTGGCCGGCGTCGATCTCGCCGTCCTGCACGCGTTCGACGACGGCGCCCGTCTTGTCGACCCCCTGGCCGACGTGCAGGAGCACCCGCCGGTCGTCCCAGTGCACCACCTTGGGCGAGACGATCCCCGCGTTCGAGCGGAACGACTCTTCGACCATGAGGTGCACCGCGTCGGGCGACGGCGCGCAGTCGTCGTGGCACAGGAGGAAGAAGGACGCCCCCTCCACCATTGCGAGCGCCTCGGCGACCGCGGCGCCGAACCCGCCGTCGCCCGGGAGTCGCCGCACGAACGCCTCGGGGAGCCGGTGTGCGACCATCGTGGTCGGGTCCACGGTGCCGCCGGAGGCGAGCACGAGGACCGACAGGTTCTCGTAGTCCTGTGCGGCGAGCGCCTGCAGCGTCTCGTCGAACCAGGGGCCGGGATCCGTCGTGACGACGACCGCCACCACCGCGGGGGCCCGCGCCGTGCTCACCGCCCCCTCGGTCATCAGGAGAGGCAGGCTACTCGGCCCGGCCGCCGACTTAGGGGCCCCTCGCCACCCGCAAGGCTCCGGGAGTCCCGGCGGTGTGCTTGCAAATGTTTATCCTTGGGTATACTCTTGCACGTGGTCTCGAGAAACATGCCGAACAGACCGGCGGGCCGATTGGGCGGGACCGCCCCGAGGGAAGGAGACCTCCATGCCTGACGCCAACGACATGAACGAGCTCGCGGCCGAGGCGGCGCGCCGGGCGCGCGACGCTGCCTACGTCGCCGTCGGCCTCGGCGTGCTCGGGGTCCAGCGCGCCCGCGCCGCTCGCCACGACCTCGCCCGCCAGGACCGGGTCGACGAGGGCGTTGCCCGGCTGCGCGCCGGGATCGCCTCGGGCTCCCAGCAACTCGGTGCGTGGCTCGAGGGCTCACGCACCTTCGTCACCTCGCAGCTCGCGCCCATCGGCGCCCAGCTGCCCCAGCCGGCACGCGAGCTCGCGGACAAGGCGCTCGCCCGCCTCGGGGAGCTCGGCGCCCAGTTGCGTCAGCTCGGCGCCCCAGGCGCCTGAGCGTCGTCCCGCTCGAGCTGCTCCAGGACGTCGCGCAGGGTCACCTCGAGCGGGATCCGGGGCGTCCACCCGGTGACCTCGGCGAGCCGTGACGGGTCGCCGCGCAGGACCGGGGTGTCGACCGGGCGCACGAGGCCGAGGTCCGTGACCATCTCCAGGTCCACGCCGGCGAGCGCCATCAACCGGTCGGCGACCTCCGAGATCGCGACGTCCCGGCCGGTGCAGACGTTCACGACCGTGCCGGGCTCGGCTCGGCCGACGAGGAGCCGGTAGGCCCGCACGACGTCGCGCACGTCGGTGAAGTCCCGGCGCGTCGTGACCGTGCCGACGACCAGCTCGCGGCTGGCGTCCCTGCGCGCCGCGAGGACCCGCCGGGCGAGGGCCGGCACGGCGAAGGCGGCCGACTGCCCCGGTCCGACGTGGTTGAACGGTCGCACCACGACGACGCGCTGGCCGTAGCCGCGCCAGGCCTGGAAGGCGAACTGCTCGGCGGCCGCCTTGGACGCCGCGTACGGGGTCGCCGGACGGAGCGGCGCGCCCTCGGCGACGGGCAGCTCGCCGGGGTCGACGGTCCCGTAGACCTCCGCCGAGCTCACGACGACCACCGTCGCCTCCGGCGCCGAGCGCCGCGCGGCCGCGAGCACCGCCGCAGTGCCCATGGCGTTGACGCGCAGGACCCCGAGCGGGTCGCGCCACGACTCGCCGACGTGGGTGCGCGCGGCGAGGTGGTAGACAGCGTCGGCACCCGACGCCTCGATCGCCCGTGCGACGGCCTCTTCGTCGGTGACCTCGGTCTCCGCGTCGACGACCGTGACGTCGTCACCCTCCTCGACGAGGTGGGCGGTCAGCCAACGGCCGACGAACCCCCGGCCCCCCGTGACGAACGCACGCACGGGGGACGACCTTACGCCCCGCTCGCGATGCGGTAGGCCTCGACGTGGCGCTCGGCGCTCGCCGCCCACGTGCGCGACGCCGCGCGGGCGAGCCCGACCTCCCTGCGGCGCGCGGCCGCCACGCCGCCCGCCTCGCGCAGCACCCCCGCGAGGGCGTCCGCGAGGCCGTCGGGGTCGGAGCGCGCGACCAGGACGGCCGCATCGCCGGCGAGCTCCGCCATGGCGGTCCCCTCGGTGGTCACGAGCGGCGCACCGCACGCCAGCGCCTCGAGTGCGGGCAGGCCGTAGCCCTCGGCGAGCGAGGGGTACGCCACCACGGCCGCATTGCGGAGGAGCGCGGGAACCGCGTCGTCGGGGACGTACCCCGTCCAGATGATCCGGTCCCGATGGGCCGAGGCGGCGAGGGCCTCGTCGACCGGTGACGTGCCCCACCCGCGCCGCCCGGCGACGACGAGGAGCAGATCGCGCTCGTCGTCGCCCAGCGCCGAGAAGGCGCGCACCAGCGTTGCCACGTCCTTGCGCGGCTCGACCGTGCCGAGGAAGAGGACGTACCGGCATCCCGGGTCCACGCCGAGCCGCCCGATGGCCGCATCGTCGGAACCCCGTGACGGCGCGTCCGGCGTAAAGCGCGCGTGGTCGACGCCGTGGGGTGCCACGACGACCGGCGCGTCGACGCGGCAGAAGGTGGCGAGCTCGCGCGCCGTCGTCTCGCTCACGCACACGAGCGCGCCCGCACGGCGCGCCGCCACACGGATCGCACGTCGGAAGAGCCGGACCTTGATCGGCTCGTGCCACTCGGGATGGTCGAAGTAGGTGCAGTCGTGGACGGTGACCACGACGGGCACGGACGAGCGCTCCGGCATCGTGTAGTGCGGGGCGTGGTGCACGTCGGGCAGGACCCGGTGGAGCACCCGGGGAAGGCCGAGCTGCTCCCACGCAAGCCGGAGCGGCCTCGGCGACGGCGCCGACGCGAGCACGTCGAGGCGCCCCGTGGCGAGGCGGCGCCACCGTTCGGCGTCGGTCCGGCGGGCGAGCACGACCACCTTGGGCTCGGTGCGCGCAGCGAGCGCGGAGGCGAGCTCGACCGTGTACCGCCCGGCGCCCGCCGGTGTGGCCGGGACGGCGGTGACGTCCAGGGAGACCCTCACGCGACCGCCTCCCACCACGAGGCGTGGGCCGCGGCGGAGGCCTTCCACGTCAGCGGTGCGACGAGGTCCCTCCCGGCCGCCACGAGCGCACTGCGGAGCGCGTCGTCGCCCGAGGCGCGTACGAGCGCCGCGGCGATCTCGTCGAGTGTGCCCGGATCGACGCGAAGCGCCGCTTGTGCGCCGCGCGCGCGCGGGCCTGCGCCGTGGTTCTCTCCCGAGAAGTCCCGAGGCGTCGTGCTCGGCACGGTGTCGCTCACGACGACCGGCGTGCCACAGGCCATCGCCTCGAGGGGCGGGAGGCCGAAGCCCTCGGTCAGCGGGACGTACGCGAACGCACGGGCGCCGGCGTAGAGCGCGGCGAGGACGGCGTCGTCGACGGCGCCCGTGACGACGACGCCCTCGGTCCCCGCGCCGTCGAGCCTCGTGTCGCCCCATCCCTTCGGGCCGACGACCACGAGCGGCCACGCCCGCACGAGCGAGGGTCTCGCGCGCGTGTACGCAGCGACGAGACCGCGAAGGTTCTTCCTCGGCTCCCGGGTTGCGGCGGCGAGCAGGTACTCGCCCTCCACGCCGGCGCGGCGGAGGACCGCGGCGGCGGCTGCGGTGTCGGGAGCCGGGAGGTGGTCCACCCCGTGGACGATCACCCGCGCGCGCTCGGACGGCGCACCTGCGGCGACGAGATCCCGGGCGACGGCAGCGGAGGGAACGACGAAGGCGTCGGCGTGCTCGAGGGCGCGGGCGAGCGCCGCCTCGTGCCACCGGCGCCCGCGGGGCGTGGTCGCCTCCGGATGGGTCCGCCACGCGAGGTCGTGGACGGTCACGACCAGCGCCGCGCCGCCCCGCGGGCGGCGAGGACGCACCGGCGGCACGGCGAGCGAGACCGCATGCACGACCCGTGCGCCCCGGACGGGCGCGAACCCGCGATCCCACGCGGCCGTGAGGAACGGCGCCGGGAGCGCCGAGGTCCGCACTGGGAAGCCCCATGCGGCCAGTGGGTCGGGGCCGCCGCCGCAGAGGCGGCTCGCTACGAGCTCGACCGGCGGCGCACCGAGCTCCCGGAGCCCGTCGAGGAGACCGCGGGCGTAGCGGCCGATGCCCCCCGGCACCTCGCGCCGCAGCTGCTCCACCGCGATGGTCACCCGCGCCCGTCGCTCGTCGGCGCGCCCGGTCATCCGCCCGCGGCGTCCCGGTAGAGGGCGACGAGACCCGCGGCGCACCGGTCCCAGTCGAACGTCTCGGCGCGCGCGCGACCGCGCTCGGCCAGGGAGGCGGCGGCGGTGCTTGCGTCCACGACCGATGCGATCGCCTCGGCCAGGGCCGTCGTGTCGCGCGCCGCCACGAGCAGCGCCGCGTCGCCGAGGACCTCTTCGATCGCGTCCGTGCGCGTCGCGACCACCGGGACGCCCACCGCCATCGCCTGGAGCGGCGGGTACCCGAACCCTTCGTAGACCGACGGGTAGGCCAGCACCGCCGCGCGCCGGACGAGTCCCGACAGCGCGGCGTCGTCGACCCATCCGGTCGACACGACCCGCGACCGGGCGCGTGCCGCGTCGATCGCCTGGTGGAGCGCGGCGCTCCCCCACCCCTCGGGGCCCGCGAGGACGAGCCCGAGGTCCGGCCGGTCCGCGGCGACCACGTCGAACGCCGAGACCAGCCCCGGCAGGTCCTTGCGCGGCTCGGCGGTGCCCACGGCGAGGACGTAGCGCGTGACGCCTGGCGGCAGGTAGCGCGCGGGCGCGCCCTCGTCGGGATCGGCGAGCGGTGGCACCCCCGAGGCGACGGCGCGCACCCGCGCCGGGTCCGCCCCGAAGACGGCCACCACCTCGGCGGCCACGGCCTCGGTGTGCGTGTGGACCCACGCGCCGCGCCGGAGCGCCCGCCGCACGAGATCGGGGAAGGCGAGCGTCGCCCGGTTGCACAGCTCGGGGTAGCGCACGGTCGTGAGGTCGTGGACCGTCATCACCCGGGCGGCCCGCCGGGTCGGCGGGACGACGTAGTTCGTGCCGTGGACGACGTCGGCGGCACCCACGAACCACTCGAGCGGCGGCTGGTCCGCACGCCCCCAGGCCAAGTGGAGCGGCCGCGCGGGCATCGCCCGGCCGGCGATCGCGACGCCGGCGGGGACCCGCCCGTCGATGGCGTGGCGACGGCGCCAGCTGACCGCGAACGCTTTGGCCGCCACGTCTCCTCGGCGCGAGAGCCCGTCCAGGACGCCCGCGCAGAAGACCCCGACGCCCGTCGGCTTCCCGATGAGCGGAGTGGCGTCGATGGCGACGCGGAGACGCTCAGCCACGTCCCGATCCTTCCTCGTGCGGTCCGGCTGTCGTGAGCACCGCGTCGGCGAGCGCCGGCCAGGCGTCGGCTGCCCACGCACCGAAGTCCTGGGTGCACAGCCCGGCGCACGCCACACCCGCCACGGGGTCGACCCAGAGGAACGACCCGGAGCGCCCGAAGTGTCCGAAGGTGGACGGGCTGTTGCGTGTCCCGGTCCAGTGGGGGTGCTTTGCGCCCCGGATCTCGGGGCCGAGCCCCCAGTCGTTGGGGTCCTGGCGCCCGAAGCCCGGGAGCACCCCCGCGAGGTGGCCGAAGGCCACGGTGGTCGCGGCGGCGAGCGTCGCGGGCGCCACGATCCGAGGGACGAGGAGCTCCGCGCCCAGTGCGAGGAGGTCGGGCAGCGTGCCCTCGACACCGTGGGCGGGCGACGCTCCCGGCGCGACGCGCACCGATCGCATGCCGAGCGGGACGAACACCGCCTCTCTGACGTAGTCCCACACCGGCATCCCCGCACGCCGTCCGAGCAGCTCCCCGAGGAGCTCGTAGCCGGCGTTCGAATAGATCCGCCTCGTGGCGGGCGGCGCCACGGCCTCGCGGCGGTCCGGGGCGAGGCCCGACGCGTGCGCGAGCAGGTGCGCCACCGACGACCCCGGCGGCCCCGCCGGGTCCGTGAGAAGGAGCGTGCCCTCCTCGACCGCGACCAACGTGGCGAGCGCGGTGCACAGCTTCGTGACCGACGCCCACGCGAACGGTCGCGACGGGTCGCCGACGGTGCCGACGACGGCCACCCCCGGGTTGAGCTCGCGACGCTCGTCGTCCTCCTCGTCCCCCCGGCCCTGCCGTGGCGCGAGGGCGAGCACGCCCACCGCCGCGGCGGCGACCGGCCAGCCGGCGACGAGGTCGAGGGACCGCATAGGAGAAGCGAGCGTACCGTCGGGCCCGCCAGGAGCGGCTCCCCCTACCATGGCGCGGTGCTGGTCGCCCTGGCTGGAGGTGTCGGTGCCGCGCGCCTCTTGCGCGGCCTCGTCACCGTGGTCGCCCCCGGCGACGTCACCGTCGTCGTCAACACCGGGGACGACATGGTCCTCCACGGGCTGCACATCAGCCCGGACGTCGACACGATCGTCTACACGCTGGCCGGTCTCGACAACCGCACGACCGGCTGGGGCGTCACCACAGAGAGCTGGACGGTGATGACGGAGCTCGACCGCCTCGGCGGCCAGACCTGGTTCCGCCTCGGGGACCGCGACCTCGCGACCCACCTCTACCGCACGCAGCGGCTCGCCGAGGGTGCGCCGCTGCACCAGGTCACCGCAGAGCTCGCCCGTGCGCGTGGCCTTCACGTCCGGATCCTGCCGATGTCCGACGACCCCGTTCGCACCCACCTCGTCCTCGCCGGGGACGGGCAACTTGCGCCGGGGACCGAGGTGTCGTTCCAGCACTACTTCGTCGGGCTCCGGCACGACGTCGCGGTGCGAGCCGTCCGCTTCGACGGTGCGCCGGCCGCCCGACCTGCACCGGGGGTCCTCGAAGCGATCCGCGAGGCCGGCGTCGTCGTGGCGTGCCCCTCCAACCCGCTCGTGTCCATCGGACCGCTTCTCGCCGTGCCCGGCGTTCGCGACGCCCTGATCGCGCGTCGAGAGCAGGTGGTCGCCGTGTCCCCCATCGTCGCGGGTGCGGCGCTCAAGGGCCCAGCCGACCGGCTCCTGACCGAGCTCGGCCACGAGTCCTCGGTGGTCGGCGTCGCGCGCCTTCACGCACCGTGGGCCGGGACCCTCGTGATCGACGAGAAGGACGCGCACTTACGCGGCGCGGTGGAGGCTGAGGGCATGCGCTGCGTGGTCGCGCCGACGATCATGACGAGCCCCGACGTCGCGGCCGCGCTCTCGACCGTGGTGCTCGATGCCGCTCGATGAGAGGGGCGCACTGCGCGCCTACGGGATCCTCGGTGTGGGCGAGGTGCGCCCCGGCGACGACGTCGGCGCGCTGCTCGCCGACGCACTCGGCCCCCCGGAGGCACCCGTTCTCGAAGCGACCGACGTCGTGGTCGTCACCCAGAAGATCGTCTCGAAGGCCGAGGGCAGGCTCGTCCGGGTCGACCACGACGACCCGGACGCCAAGCGCGCGGTCGTCGAGTCAGAGTCGGTGCGCGTGCTCCGAAGGCGCGGCGACCTCCTCATCACCGAGACGGCGCACGGGTTCGTCTGCGCCAACGCGGGGGTGGACCTGTCCAACGTCGACGACGGGTGGGCGGCGCTCCTTCCTGTCGACCCGGACCGCTCGGCGCGGCGGATCCGCGCCAGCCTCCGCCGCCGGCTCTCCGTGGATGTCGGCGTGGTGATCTCCGACACGTTCGGGCGCCCGTGGCGCCAGGGGGTCACCGACGTCGCCATCGGCGTCGCGGGGGTGGCGGCGGTGCTCGACCTGCGCGGCACGCTCGACGCGAACGGCCGAGAGCTGGTCGCGACCCAGGTCTGCGTCGCCGACGAGCTGGCCGCGGCGGCCGAGCTCGTCATGGGGAAGGCCAGGGGGATCCCGGCCGCCGTGGTGCGGGGGGTTCCCGCATCCTGGCTGCGCGACGGGTCCGTCAAAGGGGAGATCGTGCGGGGCACGCCCGAGGACCTGTTCCGCTGAGCCCGCCGGGCCTTCCCCGCGAGCGGGCGTCAGCGCCGCTCGCGCAAGGTGCCGGCACGCCGGTTCGCTGCCTCGAGAACCGCCGCGCTCCCCTCCTCGAGCGTGGTCCACGGCCGCCATCCGAGGTGGATCGCGGCGCGCGTCGGGTCGAGCGCGCTCCGCTGCAGCTCACCGGGGCGCGCGGGGGCGCGGTGGACCTGCGCGTCGACGCCCGCGGCCGCCGCCATGGTGTGCAGGAGCTCGTTGACCGACGTCTCCTTCCCCGTGCCGACGTTCATCACGAGGCCGCCGCCACGCGTGGCGGCCCGTGCGAACGCGTCCACCACGTCGTCGACGTAGACGTAGTCGCGGGTCTGCTCACCGTCCCCGTACACGGTGACGGGGCTGCCGCTCACCAGCGCGTCCGCGAAGATCGAGACCACCCCCGCCTCGCCGTGCGGGTCCTGGCGCGGGCCGTAGACGTTGGCCAGCGCGAGCGCAGAGAACTCCAGCGCGTGCAGCTCCCGGTAGGCGAAGAGGTAGTCGATGACGACCTTCTTGCTGACCCCGTAGGGCGACACGGGGCGATGCGGATGCGACTCGCGAGCCGGCAGGTCCACCGGGTCGGGCTCGCCGTAGAGCGTCCCGCCGCTCGCGGCGAAGACCACCCTGTCCGTGCCTGCCGCCCGCGCGCCTTCGAGCACGCGCAGGCTGCCGAGGACGTTGACGCCCGCGTCGTGCAGGGGGTCGGCGACCGACTCCCGCACGTCGATCTGCGCGGCGAGATGGAAGATCACCGCCGGCCGCCGGCGGACGATCAGGTCGGCGGTCTCGGGCAGCCGGATGTCGAGCTGGTGGATGGTGAGCGCCCGGCCACCCGCCGCGCGCGCGTCGGCCAGGTTCGTGAGCGAACCACTCGACAGGTCGTCCACCACGTCGACCACGTGGCCCTCCGCCAGCAGCCTGTCGACGAGGCCCGACCCGATGAATCCGGCGCCTCCGGTGACCATCGTCCGCATGGCGCCCACATCTTGCACGCTCAGGGCGGCACGCGCTCCCCAGTGAGCACGGCGCCGGCATCGACCACCGCACCCACGCCGAGCACGGAGACCGGCCGCACCTCGCTCCGGGCGCCGACCTGCGCGCCCGGCCCGACGATGGAGCCGGTCACCGTCGCGCCGACGTCGACGACGGCTCCCGGCAAGAGCACCGAACGCTCGATGCGGGCGCCCGGCCCGACGATGCAGTCGTGCCCGACGACCGCCCGATCCACCACGGCGCCGGCTCGCACGAGCGCGCCGTCGCCGAGGAGCGCCGGGCCCCGGACCTCGCCTCCAGCTTCGACGTCGGGGACCCCGAGCACCCACACGCCTGTCCCCGCCGTCCGGGCGCCGGGGGCCGGCGGTCCGGGGCGACGCCCTTCCAAGAGGTCCCAGTGCGCGCCGAGATAGCTGGCGGGCGTCCCGGTGTCGAGCCAGTACGCCGCGTCGGCGAGCGCGAAGAGCCTGCCGTCGGTGACCATGGCGGGAAACGTCTCCCGTTCGATCGAGACCCGGCGACCGCCCGGGATCCGGTCGAGGGTGGACGGCTCGAGCACGTAGGTCCCCGCGTTGATGAGGTTCGTCGGGGCCTCGCCCGGCCGCGGCTTCTCCACGAAGGCACGCACCCGGCCGCTCTCGTCGGTGGGCACCACACCGAAGGCCGATGGATCGTCCACCGGGTGGAGCGAGATCGTGCCCTCGGCGCCCTGCGCGCGATGGAACGCCAGGAGCGCGCCGAGGTCCATGTCGGTCAGCACGTCGCCGTTCACGACCACGAACGTCTCCTCGACCCCGAGCTGGAGAGCCGCGAACCGGATGGCGCCCGCAGTGTCGAGCGGCTCGGGCTCGACTGCGTAGGAGAGGCGCACCCCGGCAGCCATCCCGTCGGGGTAGGCCTTCATGAAGGCGTCGGGGAGGTAGCCGAGAGAGAGCACCGCTTCGTCGACGCCGTAGCGGGCGAGCTGCCCGAGCACCCGCTCGAGCATCGCCTGCTCGACGATGGGGAGCATCTGCTTGGGGATCGAGAGCGTGAGCGGGCGAAGGCGCGTTCCCTCGCCCCCGACGAGCACGACCGCCTTCACCGGCGCGGCTCTACCCCGCCTTCGTCGTGCTGGTCGTCGACGAGCTCGGTGCGGTCGTCGACGTGGCCGACGGTGCGGTCGTCGACGTCGTGCTCGATGTGGTGGTCGACGTGGTCGACGGCGCCGACGTGGTGGTCGACGGTGCGGTCGTGGGCGTCGTCGTGGTCGAGGACGCGTTCAACAGCGCCGTCACGATCGCGCCGTTGGGCTTGGGCAACGTCGTCCCCGCAGGCACGAAGCCGACGGTGATGAGCTGGTCGTTGGTGAAGCGCAGTGTCCCCGGATTGCCCTGGACGGTCGACGACTTCTTCGACGAGGAGAAGGCGTTCGACCAGTAGGTGACCTTCACCTCGCCCTTCTTGCCGGCGTACTTGGTCCCCGCGGGGCACTTGTCCCCGTTGCGGTAGGTGGTGCTCTTCGAGGTCTTCGATGACCTCGTCTTCCCTGACGTCGATGTCTTCGATGCCGTCGACGCGGGGAGCTGGAGCTCGGTCGAGGTCAGGGTGAGCCCGTGGTACGAGGAGACGAACTTGCCGAAGACCGCGTTGTCCCCGGCGTCACTTGTCTTCTTCGGCGAGATGGCGATCACCCCGTTGCCCGTCGTGAAGAAGGACTGGGTCGCCGTGGCCAGCGCGTTGGAAGGCAGCGGCGCCCGCTGCGTGCCGCAGACGTCGAAGGTGACCGCGGCGAACCACGGCGAGCCGCCCTTGAGGGGCGGCGTGGTGTTCGTGACCGGGCCGTGCCGGTAGTCGATGCGGGCGATCACGATCGAAGCGAGGCCGGCGATCACGAGGAAGATGAGCGCGGCATACCAGTTGACCGGCATCTGGCCTCGATAGGTGCGGCCACCGCCGGTGGCACCCGCACGCGCGACCCATCTTCCCGTCGAACTCCTCGGCATGGCGCAGAGACATTAGCAACAGCCCCGCGCCCCACCCCCGCGGGCCTCTCGGCTCGTCACGCCTCCCGAGCTGCGAAGACGCCGTGGACGCATCGTCAGGAGCGGCGTCGACGAATCCCCTGGGCATGGCGCAGGCGGCGACTCACGGATCGGTAGACCGCCACCGTCTCGGGGTGCACCCAACCCCCGGGGTCGACGGGCCCGAGCGGGGCGCCGGCGCCGCGGATCCGCTCGCCGGACACGAGCCCCACGAGCTCGCTCATCGCGGCCTCGACGCCAGCGGGATTGCCCTGGCGATCTGCGGCGACGAAGAGCAGCCGGTAGAGCCGCTCGTCGTACGGCGTCACGAGGAGGCCGCGCCGCAGCGCCCGTTCCGCTGCCCGCCCGTCGGCTCTCGCCAGGTGGTGCTCGGCGAGGTCGATCGACAGCTGCACGATCGCGGCTTCCATCTCGGCGACCACCCCCTCGAGGATCGCCCAGTCCAGCGAGCGCAACCCCCCGAGCGGCGGGCCCCGTACGAGCTCGAGCGCCGCCGCCCATGCGTCGGGCGCTCCGGCACCGCGCACCGCCGCCAGCGAGCGGAACTGCTCCCAGTCGGTCGTGACGCTCGGACCGAGGCGGAGCCGGCCCACCGAGCGCGGGAGGTGATCGGACCCGGAGGAGGACCGTCCGAGCGCCCGGCGGGCGTCGGAGACGGTGGAGAACCGCGTCGCTTCGGGCGGACACCGCTCGGGCCACAGGGCCGTGACCCACGCGTCCGCACTCGCACCCGACGGATGCAGCGCGAGATACGCGAGAAGGTCTGCACCCCACGCCCGTCGGAACGGCCGTGCCGCCCCGATCACCTCCACGGGCCCGAGGACGCGCACCACGACCTCGGGAAGCTGCGGGGGCTCGGTTCTCTGCGTCGATGCACCGGTCATGGAGCCGAACCGTCGGGCAACGGGCGTGCCCTGTGACGGCCGGCCCACGGCGGGCGACCGAGCCGGTCGCTCTGGTCGTCGGCTCCGGCGGACCAGCCGGGACGCGGCGGGAAGGGGGTACCTGACGTCCCGGCCGGTCCACCAGAAGACCTCGCCGTGAGAGGCGTGCGGGCAGTGTGCAGGACCGGGCTTGCCGCGGACCTCGCCGCGGACTTGGCGCGGCGGCGCAAGACTGGGCGGGGGGACGTAGCCCAACCGGCAGAGGCAGGGCGCTTAAACCGCCTCCAGTGAGGGTTCGACTCCCTCCGTCCCCACCACACTTGTCACGAGAAGGCAAGGAGCGCGGACGCGCACGGCCACGAAACCGCCGCGGGCGAACGGGGCAACCCGGGGAGGCGACCGGGGGCCACCGGGAACGGGGGGGGTAGGCCCCCCCGGCACCACTTGATGTGTCAATCAAGAAGGATGAAGTCCAGTAGGCCTTCCACGGTCATTGCGACCGGTACCAACGCCGAGCGCGCCCTTGGCTCCAACCCGTGCTTGATCCCTTGTAATGCCTTGACGAGACCCTCTGCAGATCTTAAGTACAGCTCAATCGCTTCCCGCTTCTCAGGACGGTCACGTACGGCAAAGCGAATGCGCAACGTCCGAGTAGGTCTCCCTTCGCTCAACTCTGAACCTGGCCGACGTGATTCGGTGTGCCAAGCGAGCACATCGCCATCAGGAGCTAGCTGACGGAGCGTCCAATCCACTGCCTCCATGAGACTGTTGGCGGCTTGAGAAGCAGCATCGGTCCCCCCGTTGTTGATTCGTTCCCACGCTCCATCGAGCTTCTTGCTGAGAGATGGGTGTATGCCATGCAACCGCACCCGAAGTTCGGCGCTTGCGTTGCCGGGGCCTAATGCAGCTGAGGCTTCCGCCTGTACCCGAACAACCTCTTGAGGATCAGTTTCCGTAAGTGCTATTCCCGCCTCGACTGCCCATCCGGTCGTTCGCCCCGCAACTTCGATGCGAGGGAGGTAGCTCTGGGATTGTGGCGGCGCCCGGAGAACATCGTCCCATGCGCGCGTTGCCCAGACGATGGAGCGTGCGATGGCCACGGAAGGCGCCAGACGACTGAGGATGGCGGTGTGATTCTCGGCCAATCGCCCCACAGCCAGAACCGCGTTGAGGTTGGCTTCGGCGGTGGCTTGGAGATTGAACGCCCCGATGAGTCGATCGAGCCCGAGGACTTGACGCAACGCCGACTGGGCTGCAAGCTCGCCAGTAAGCATTGAGTCGCCGAGAGTCATGCGGCTCAGTCCAGCCAGCCGGTGCACGGTAACAAAGGAGCGGGCAGCATCCTCAATTCCGGCGAACAGTCCCGATGGGAGTCGAAACGACACCTGACGGCCGATGTGATCGCGGATGTCGGACAACTGGTCGTTGAGGCGCCGAACGTACTCCTCGCTCAGATTCAATATCGGTGCTAGTTGATCTATCCTGGCGAAGGATTGAGCGACGACTTTGTCAGATTGGCGCGTTGATTCCGCTGGCTTTCGGTCGTGTGGGGCATCATCACCATCGCCGCGAGGGGGCTCGCTCATCGCGAGGAGTCTATGACTCAGAAGCCCGTGCTCCGCTTACTGATCCACCTATTCGACAACGTAGCCAAGCACAGAGGCGAGTTCAGCAAGACGGGGGAGGTCGCGCGTCCGGAGTCCGTCCGTTCGGATCCGTCATTGAACGTTCGCCAACTCCGCCAACGCTTGCCAATGCCGCAGCGGTGGCACATAACGCCCCGCTCGCCACGCCGATGCGGTGGCCTTGCTCACGCCGCACGCCGCCACGATGGCCGGGAGCTGGACAGTAGCCAGCTTGACCCGGATGGCTTCGAACGCCGCCGGATCTGCGTTGGCATGCGGGTGCTCGGCCTTCCAGCGCTCCAGCTCGGATCGGGCCATGGCGATCGACCGTCCCCGGCGGCGCCGCGTTTCGCGGGACTGACCGGGCTGCCTCTCCCAGCAGGACGGGCAGCGGACGTATCGAGACCGCGTGAGCGGTCCCCCGCAGTCGACGCAGGTGGCGAAGAGGGTCGCTGCTCGGGCGGGGTTCGGCGTTGTCGGCCGCCGGATCGGCTGCGCCAGGCGGTGTGCGTCGTTGACCGCCTGTGCCTGCACGACGGCGTGAGCAGCCTTCCGACGACGAACGGCCGCCGACGCGGCACGGCCCTTCGCCCCG
>DATLRV010000022.1:0-96025 GCA_035534455.1 Acidimicrobiales bacterium | reverse complement strand
GGACTACCGCAGGTCAGGCCTGCCTCCATGGGCGGTCTGCGCGTGGTCGGTCGAGGCTGGGTGGATGGCCCCGCCCGACCGGTGGGACGGGAGGCGCCTTCTTGGGCCGAGGGTCGGCAACCAGCGCACGAAAGCGCACGGGCTCATGAGCGATCGCGAGCTCGAGCACGCGGTAGAAGACCAGGCCTCTGCTACGCGACGTCCGTCGATTGAACCGGAAGACGAACTCGTCGAGATAACCCTCGAGATGCAGCTCGGAGACCGATCCCTGGTGCGTACCGAGCATCCAGCGCTTGGCGAGGGACGCCACCCCGTGAACGCCGTGGAGCAGGGTACCGGCGTCCTCCCCGCGCGCCGTCGCGGCTCGCTGGCTGTGCGGCTCGTGCACGTAGCCGAGCCGATCGATGCCGCTGTAGCTCGGCCAGCCATCGGTGATCACCGTCGAGCCTGGCAAGACGTGCGCCTCGACGAAGTGATGCAACGACTTGGCCGAACCGTCAGAGAGGATCGCCATGCGACAGCGCCCGTACCCGTTCGGCTCCTTGCGCTCGACAGCCACGCCGACCAGGAGCTTCTTGCCCTTGGCTCGCCCGCCACGCAGACCGCGCTCCTCGCCACCGAAGTAGGTCTCGTCGACTTCGACCACGCCGGCGAGTCGCGCACGTCCCGGCGTCACCAGGACCGAGCGCAGCCGGTGCAGCATGGCCCAGGCCGTCGGGTACGAGCCGATCTCGAGCGACCGCTGCAGGCTGAGCGCCGAGATCCCGTCCTTCTGCGAGGCAAAGGCCCAGCAGGCGCTGAACCACACCGTGAGCGGCGTCCGGCGCCGGTCGAACAACGTCCCTGCGGTCAGCGACGTCCGAGCTCCGCAACTGGCGCACTTGTAGCGCCCGTCAGCAACGGCCCACCCGCCGGGGTTACCGCAGCGCGGACAGATGAACCCGTCGGGCCACCGGAGCCACTCGAGGTAGTCCAGACAGTCGGCATCGCTTGCGAACCAGGACTGGAACTCGCCGATCGACCTTGGATAGTGGACGCCTCCTCGCGGTCGGGCTGGCAGCACGCCACCAAGTTAGTCCACTCAGATGAATACCCCGAACGCAGGTAAACGACGGCAACCGTCGAACAGGGAAAGGCCCAGGTCACGGCGGATTTCTGCAGGTGACGCCTACGGCCTGAACAGAATCCCGCCTACAGGCCGACTCACCGTCGTTCTGGAGCCCTGGCGGGGCGCTCACCCCGCCACGGGGCAGGGAGGGACGGGGCGCGGCGCCGACGTCTGGAACGAGTTCAGCCGGCAGCTCGGTGCCCGGGCAGCGCCTCGCCACCCTTCCGGACGTCGGGTTTCCAAAGAGCCGACGAGGACAGGGAAGCGACGATCTCGTCCCCGTAGCCGACGCTCGGCGCCTCGGGCCGACCTCCCGGTTGACGGCCGAGTCGGGCGACCGCGTCGGCGGCGGCGCGAAGTCCGTGCAGCATCCCTCCGGGGCGTTCGAACGTCGGTGGCACGACGGCAGCGAGCCAACGGACGAGCAGCCATCCGGCGACGACCAACACGTGCGGTGACTCGTCTCCGACACTCGTGCGCCCGGCCACCAGGTCGACGCTCGCCGTGACGACGAGCAGGGCGGCGGCAGCGCCGAGGAGGGAGAGCATGCCGACCGATCGGCCGGGCCGGTACGCGGCCACGAGGAGCCCGACCGCGACGGCGACGTCGAACGAGCCCATCTCGTGGGCGAGGTGGACCGGCGCGCTGTGGTCGTGCCCGTAGAGGATCGCCGGGACCGACAATGCCAGCTGCGTTGCGGCAACGATCACGAGGCCGATCCGGGGAGCCGTCGTCCGCCGCCACCACCCGGTTGGACGGCTCGCGCGACCGGCGCCCGACAGCCCAACGGGGGGACAGATCGCCGGAGTGGCGGGCTGGAGCCGGACCTGCCGCGTCAACTCGTGCGCACCTTCCTGCCAGCGGCAACAGGCGGAGCACGTGGAGAGGTGGTCCTCGAGGGCGCTCCGGGAAACGCCGCAGGCTTCTCCGTCGACCAGCGCGGAAATCGCGACGCGGGCAGTCGCACAGTCCATATGCGTATCGTCGCCCCGAGCACCCCCGAAGTTCCCGACGAAAAGACCAGGAACCGTGGCACGTTGTGGATCGACCATGTGGATGTGGGTGCGCAGCATCTCGCAATGGAGCCACTCGCTGACAGACATGGGGTTCGGCTCACCGTGTCGTGGGCCTTCATGGTGCCCTTGCTCGTCTTCGCCGGGCTCTTCGCGGGCTGCGACGGCGCGCCCCGGACCGCGCCGTCGTCGCAGACGGGCACCTCCACCGTCCGGGCGCTGCGGCTGACGGGATTGGGCGACATTCTCGTGGACGGCCGCGGCGACGCGCTCTACGCCTACGTGCCGGATCACAAGTCGAGCTCGCGGTGCTACGGCGAGTGTGCGTCGGTGTGGCCGCCGCTCGTGCTGCCCAGTGCCGTGGATGCCCCCTCGGGAGGTCGGGGGCTCGCCACGTCCCTGCTCGGAACGATCGTGCGGAGAGACGGGGCCCGTCAGGTCACCTACGACGGGTGGCCCCTCTACCGCTACCGGCGCGACCACAGACCTGGTGAGGTCACGGGGCAGGGCGACACAATGGGACTGTGGTACGTGGTCGGCGTGAGCGGGTTCCTCGACCGTGAGCCGGCACCCGACAGCTGACGACGCGACGTCAGCGGTGGAGGTGCGAGAGGGCCGGGAGCGTCGAACAGTGACGTGCTAGATCGGCAGCGACGGCGACGTGAATGTGCGAAAGCACGTCGAGCGACAACCAAGGCACGAAGGCAAGCAGGACCCCGAGAAGCGCCCACCTCGTCGGCGCTCCCGGCCATCGGGCTCGCAATGACGTGAAGCCCAACCGCGCCGGGACCCGTCCTTCCGGCCAGCCGGCTGCCACGGCCGCCAGCGCGGCTGCCCCCAGTGCCGGGCGACGGGCGCTCGGCGCCCGCGCGACGATCGCAAGTTCGCCGCGTCGCCGATGCAATGTGGCTGCCGACGCTTCGAAGGATCGACAGTCCGCACACCTGCCGAGGTGGTCGTCGATGTCGTCCCCGCCGATCGGAGCCCACTCATGGTCGAGGCGTGCCGAGACGGCCTCCTCCACGAGCGCGCAGAGCGGCGCGACCACGCACGGGGCGCCGTCGAGCGGCTCACGTTCCTGACCGCGCGCACCCCGCCGACGGCTCTTAGACATCGGGCAGCCTTCCCGACGGGCTAAGTGCCGGACGGCGCAGGACGCGATCGATGAGCGCACTCGGCGACCCTTCCTCGCTCGCGGCTTGGTGGATCACGCGAATGAGGACCGGCAGGCACCAGAAGTCGCCACAGACCCAGAGAACCGCCGCACCGATCAGCTGGTCGGCGTACGGAGACAGCGTGACGCCCGGGATGTGGTTGTAGACGCTGTACCACGAGCCCGTCGAGAAGAGGCTGAGCGCCATCGCCAGTACCCACATGACCACGTTGGTGACGATGAGGGCGCCGGCCCTCCCGAGCGTGGAGAGTCTCGGGCGGAACGGGTACGACGAGTGGATCTGGAGCCAGAAGAAGACGCCCGAGGCGAAGAAGCTCCCGTGCATCAGCCAGATGTGGATGGTTGTGTTCCTCTCGGCGAGGTCGAACGGGGCGGGCACGTGCCAGAACACCATCACCACGTTGAAGATGACGACGGCCACCCAGCCGCTCGTGAGGAAGCGGCCCGCTGCGCGCAGCGGTCGCGCCCACGCCCCGAGGAGGACCGCCCTGCCGACCTGACGACGCACCCCGACGGGGAGGGCGTGGACGAGCGGGAGCCAGGGCGCCCCAGCAACGATGAGCATCGGAGCGAAGAACATGAGCATCAGATGCTCGATCATGTGCACGAAGAAGTAGTCGTCGGCCCAGTAGTCGATCGGCGAGGTGACGGTGACGAGCAGGAGGAGGATTCCGGCGTAGAAGAGGAGCGAACGACGACGTCGCTCGGCGTTGCGCGTCGGCCTCGAGCGGCGGGCGAGCCGCCGGAGGCCCACCTCGTGCCAGGCGATCACCACGGCCGCCACAATGACGAACGGGTCGAACGACCACTCCGTGAGATAGGTCACGCTTCGACCGCCTCCCACGGGCAGTTGGCGACGGCCGCGCAGCGCCCGGTCATATTGTCGAGGACCCGAACAAGATCCGCACGCGGGATGCCTTTCCCTTCGTCCACGACGACGCGCCCGAGTCGAGCACCCAGTCCGTCATCACCGTGCCGCCGACCACGAAGGCGTCCACCCGGCCACTGCCGGCGAAGGCGACCGACTCGGTGCCCTCGGGCGGCCGGGGCAGCAACGCCCAACGTCTGCCCAGGCGACTCGAGACGGCGAGACGCTCACGGCCCGAGCGTGACGCGCTGAGGACGAACACCCCGCCGCTCGGTGACGGCCCCGTCGACACGAGCCTGGTCTCGGCACCGAGCACAAGGGGCTCGGAGAGCCTCCACCTCGCTGTGACGAGGATGCCGTCGACGAGGAGGGTCGTCGAGCCAGTGGCCACAGCGAGGAGGGCGTTCGTTCGCCCGTCCGTCGTGCTGAGGGAGACCACCTCGACGTGAGCCGTCGGCGAACCGACTGCGGGGCCGACCGAGCGCCACCGGCCCGCTCGCTCGGAGAAGATGCCGACCGCGCCGGCACCCCCGCAGCTCGCTCCGATGAGGGGGTTGCCAGACGCGTCCGTCGCCACGGCCGTCAGCACGAGCGGCGCACATCGCCGTCCACCGGAGGACGCGAGGGACATTGCGCTGACGAGATCCTTCCATGCCCCTCCCGAGGAGGTGACGACCCGACCCCCCGATCGGGACTTGACCAGCGCGACGACCTGGTCGCCAGAGGTGGCAAGTGACGACACCGTGCCGTCCACCGGCCGCCGGGGGGACCAGGTCCGTCCGCCGACCGAGGTGACCAGGGCCGTGAAGTGCAGCTGGTTGGACGGACGGACCGCGACGACGAGGGGTGCGCCGGGCGCCTCCGACAAGAGCACCCCGCCGTTCGTGGCCACTGCCAGTCGTGTCGCGACGTCCTTCCAGCCGCCCTTTGCGCCTGCGCGCTGGAAGAAGAGCTGCCAGAAGGTGTTGAGGTGTTGCTTCAAGTGCCCCATGGGGACGCTGGCCCAGGTGCCGGCCGACGTCGTGACCGACGTCGCAATCGGCAGCGCGATTGCCGGCGGGGGGCCAGTCGCCGTTGCGCCGGCACATCCGAGCGTCGGTGCCATGGCCCAGCCCGCCGCCGCTGCGACGAGGAGCCTCACACTGGCCCGAGCACCCCGGGGCACCCTGCGCCCGTCCCGCACGCGCCCCTTCATCGGGAGGCGACGCTCCGCACGAGTCCCGACAGCGCGGTCGCGAACGACGACTGCTGCGCCGCGGTGCCCTGCCCGGGGTCGTCTGTCGTGACGTAGCGGACGTGGCCCTGTGGGTCCAAGACGTACGCGACCTCGCTGTGGCCGATCATGGCACCACCGGGTTCGTACTGGACCTGGATACCGAAGGTTGTCCACGCGCGGGAGAGCTGGGAGAGCGAACCCGTGAGGAAGAGCATGTTGTGGACGGTGTCGAACCCTTCCTGCTTTGCGAACTGCATCCCGTAGACCCGCTCGCGGTACAGCGGGTTGGCGTCGACCGCGACGAGCTCGACTTTGCTCCCGAGTGTGGAGAGCATGGCGTCGGCCTGTCGGAACTCGTGTCCGATGATCGGGCAGGTGCTCGTGCATACCGGGTCGAGGAAGGTGAGCGCCACGGTCTTCCCGCGAAGGCTCGCCAGGCTCACCGGTCGCCCGAACTGGTCGACGAGATGGAAGTCCCTCTTCGGAAGGTAATTGGTGAGGTTCGCTGTTCCCGAGGTCGCTTCGATGAGGATGGGATCGGCATGGGTGTTCGCCGACGCGACGGCCATCGGCGCGGCACCCAGGAGCACGATCCCTACAGCACCCAATGCCGTGACCGAGGGCAGGACGACGGAGGGCCGGCGCTTGACGGCCTCACGCCATGCGCCGAAACGCTCGTGCGCACTCAGCCGCGGTGCCAGGGTGGCGACCGGCGCGTTCGCCTCCGACCGGTTGGGGACCCTCGCCACCGCGAGGAAACCGGTCATGACGAAGAGGATGCTCGGGATCATGCTGTTCGGATCCGTGCCGACGCCACCGAAGAACCCGAAGTCCTGGACCAGGACCCAGTCAGCAAGGGCGAGCACGCCGTAGACGGCCACCGCGTACGGGAGCGGACGTGGTCGGGCGGCGATGAACACGGCACCGAGGAGCGCCAGGGCAAGGACGACGACCAAGTCGACGGCGAATCCGTGAGCCATGTCGAAGTTGGCGAACGACGTCGCCCACGACGACGTGACGTGCGGCTGCGGGGTCCGTCCCATTGTGAAGGCCATCGTCGCGAGCGTCCCGGGCGAGCCGTCACTGAGGCTGCCCTGCCAGGACCCCCGCCCGGGCCAGGCCTGGAGGACGGCCATCCCCGCGAGGTAGAGCCCGAACACGCCGAGAACACCCCTGCCAAGCCTCGGAGAGTCCCACCAGCGCTCGGGTAGGGCTACGAGGGCGCCCGCAGCGACGTAGAAGATCACCGCACCCGGCGTCCCGAAGAGCCAGCTCGCGCCCGGAGCGAAGATGCCTCCGAACGCTTCGCCGAAGACCCAGACGGCGATCCCCCAGCCGACGGCGGCAGTCCCCGCCAGCCGCGACCACGTGCCGCGGGGCGCAACGAGGAGCCAGATGCCGATGCCCACCTGGATCCACACCGCCGACGCCGGCGCCTCGATCGGGTGGAAGCTCCAGATCGTGGCGCCGAAGTTCGCCACGTGCTGGACCCACGCCGGCGATGTGGCCGCCACCGGCTTGATGACGTCAGCCGTCATTCCCAGTGGCATGTCAGGCTGCGCTTGGAGCAGCCCGTCGAAGATCCAGAGGACGGCGAACGAGACCCGCACGAACCGACGGGCCGGCGCCTCGGCGATCAGCCCCCGGGTGCCGGCCAGGAAGCTCGCAGCGGGCCCGCCCGTGCCGACGTCCCCACCACCGGCACGCGTGCTCTCGAAGGCACGGATGCCGAGCCACACCATCATCAGCACCGCCAGGATCACCGCTGCGACCAGCCCTTGATGGAGGAGGGCAATCTTGAACGCGTGCACGATCGTCGAGTTGTTCGCGTTCAGACCCGAGCGCATCCCGGGCATGGCGCTAGCTCTCCGCCCCGTCGATCACGACTGAGTAGTCGCTCGGTGAGTTCCGGCGGTTCCCGAGGAAGTCTCCTCCCGTCCTTAGGACCCTCGAAGACTGGAAGGGCGGGCTCGCACCCCGTACAGTCCGCACGTGGACGATCTCACCCGCATCGCTCTCGAGGCCGCCCGCGGCAGCACCCCGGCGAGAGAAGCGCTCGTCGAGGCTTCGTACGCCGACGTCTGGCGCTTGTGCGCGGCACTCGTCGACCGGAGCGAGGCCGACGACCTCGCGCAAGAGACCTTCGTCCGGGTCCTGCGCAGCATCTCACGCTTCCGTGGAGAGTCGTCAGCCCGGACCTGGCTCCTTACGATCGCGCGGTGTACCTGTATGGACGACCTGCGCGGGCGCCATCGCCGGCGGCGCCGGGAAGCTGCACGCACGGCCCTCGGGCTCGATCGCGAGAGGGAGGCCGTCGACGCCAGTGAGACGGCGACGGTCAGGGACCTGTTCACGCGCCTCGAGCCCGAGCGGCGCGCCGCGTTTGTGCTGACCCAGCAGTTCGGGCTCTCCTACGAGGAGACGGCCGCCGTCTGCGGATGCGCCGTCGGCACGATCCGCTCCAGGGTCGCCCGTGCGCGCGCCGACCTCATTGCGCTTCTCGATGACATGAACGAGCTGCCGAACGCGCGTCGTCAGCGGAACTGAGGGGAGCGTGGGCCGGAGCTGCCGCTCAATCCCGCGGGGCTGGGCTGGGGACGGAACGCGCCGTCGCCCAGCCTGGCCGCACCGTCAGCGTGCGACGAGCACAGGGCAATGCGCGTGGTGCACGCACTTGGTCGAGATGGATCCCAACAGCAAACCCGTGAAACCCCCGAGCCCGCGCGTTCCAACGACCAACAGTGACGCACCGTCGCTCGCATCGATGAGCACCTGAGCCGGTTCACCCGCGATCACCAAGCCCTCGAGGTCGAGCCCCTCCTTCGCCGACAACTTGGCGAGAGCACGGTCCAGGACTTCCTGAGCGGCACTCTGCAGCGTCGCGGCGTCTCGGTGCGGCTCGGTGACGACGAAACGCGTCGTCTCGTAGGCATGCACCACCTTCAACGGTGCACCACGGAGTCGAGCTTCTGCGGCGGCCGTCTCCAGGGCTCGGTCGCTGTTGGCGGATCCATCGACGCCTACAACCACCTTCTCGACATTCTGAATCGTGGTCATCATCTACCTCCTCGGAGCGGGACCTGCCAGACCTTGCAGCGGGTCTGCCGGACGTTAGCCGGGTGTCGCGCTTCGAGAGTAGGCCTCGACTCGGTCTCCACACAGGGCCGAATGGCTCCACGGCACCTGAGCTCCACGGCGCCATGCCCATCGCCCGGGTCGGAGTCACCACTCGGTGAGCGTCCAGACACCGGGGACCGCGACGTCTCCCGCGTCGACACCCGCGAACGCCGACGCCGCGTCCTTGAGATGGGCGATGGACTCCTCGGACCTCCCGGCCGCATGGAGCAGGTCCGCCAGGTTCGAGTGCAGAGCGGCGAGCCGGTGCACGTCACCGTGTTCCTCTCCCCGCCGGAGCGCTTCTCGCGCCACCGCGAAAGCCTCGTCCTGCCGCCCCACCTCGGCCAGGAGGCGGGCGAGGTTGTTGAGTGCCGCAACGGTCGGCGCCGGATCGTCGAGTGCCTGTGCAGCCTCGAGGCTCGACCGGAACGACCGCTCGGCGGCTTCGGGGCGACCGACGAGCATGGCGAGCACCCCCGTGACGTTGTGCGCTTGGGCCAACGCCGAGGGATCGCCCGTGGCTTGCGCCTCGTCGAGCGCTCTCGATGCCCAGGAGGCGGCATGCGGATCACGGCTGCGGTACGCGACGAAGGCACGGTCTGCAACGATGCGGGCGCGAAGGACGGGATCGTCGGCAGCGAGGAGCGCGGCGTGGAGATGCGCGGCGGCGAGCGCCCCGTCACCGATCCGGTCGTGCACGGCGGCGAGGCGATGCTCGATCCGCGCGACGGCGGGGTCGCTGGGTGCTCCCTCGGCCGCTGCATGCTCCAATTGCATGAGCGCTTCCCTGTACCGGCCGAGCGCGATGAGCACGTCGGCGATGGCCAGGCGGGATTCGGTTGCAGGATGGCCCAGCTCGAGAGCACGCCGCAGGTGCTCGAGCGCCTCGACGCGCGCATAGAGGGAGAGCGAGCGCTGCGCGGCACGCCATGACCATTGTGCGGCGGCTTCTTGTCGCCCGGAGCGCTCCAGATGCGCCGAGACCGCGGCGAAGCGCGCGCTCCCGCCGATCTCCCCGGCGCGGCGTGCGAGCACGTCGGCGGCGCGGCCGTGCAGCAGGCGCCGACGCGAAGTCCCGCAGGAGTCGTAGGCCACCAGTCGCAGCGTGTCGTGCGGAAACTCGTACGTCGGCGATCCGTCTCCCGCTGACATCCGTTCGACGAGCAGGCCGCGCGACAGTGCCTCGTCGAGTGCGTCAGCCACTTCGAGGGCGCTCCGTCCGCTCGTCACGCGCAGGGTCTCGGCGTCGTAGCCGCTGCCGAGCACGGCTGCGGCTGCGATGAGCTGTGCCGTCGTCTCCGAGGCCGTGGCGAGGCGCTGCTGCAGCAGCCGACGCACCGCGGACGGGACGTCCGGGGGCATCGCCCCGATGTCGCCGCCGTTTTCCGCCCCCTCCGCCAGCGTCTTGGCGTACGCGACGACCAACAGCGGCAGCCCTTCGGTCCTCTCGAGCAGTTCGAGGGCGACGGCGGCTGAGAGCCCCTTGGCCTCGAGCACCCGGGTGATCTCGTCGAGGCCGAACGGCTTCGGTGCGTAGGTGGCGCACCGGTCCGACGACGTCAGCTCGTCGAGCACGGTCCTCAGGGTCAGAGGGGCTCCCGCCTCCGTTTGCCAGGTCACAACCACCAGCACAGGCAACGCGTCGAGGCGCCGAAGCACGTAGGCAAGGAGGCGCGCAGACGTCTCGTCGATGTGCTGGGCGTCTTCGATGACGATGACGCCCGGGCGCGATCGACGAGCGGCCACGCCCAACGCCGATGCCACCGCCTCGAAGAAGCGCAGCTGCGCGCCGGGGGTCTCGAGCGGTGCGACCGCTGCCTCGCTCGCCCGGTCCATTTCGGGGACGAGGCGAGCAACCTCCGCCGAGTCGCGAGATCCGAGCTGCCGGACGAGGTCCGGGTCGCACGCGAGCGCCGCACGAAGGAGCGATGCCACGCACCCCAGTTCGAGCAGTTGCTCCCCCGGGAGGCAGCGGGCGTGGATCCAGGAGCCCCCCGCGCCCACGGTCTCGCGGAACGCGTCCATGATCCGGGTCTTGCCGGACCCGGCGGGACCGGCGACGACGGCCACCCGCCCAGACTCTCCGCACTGCTCGAGGTCGGCCACGAGTGCCGTGAGGATCGAATCCTGCCCGACGAAGGGCGCGGGCTTCTCCCTCCCCCCGCCACTTCGGCGGTCGCCGTGGCCGATCACCGGAGGAAAGCTCGGCATTGCCCGGGCACCTCCTGAGGGCGGCGGCCCGAGACGATCGGCTCGGATCAGCTCGTACAGCTCCGTCGTCGGGGTCAACGGTTCGACACCGAGTTCCTCTTCGAGTACCCGGACGCAGCTGCGGTACTGCGCGAGCGCTGCTGCCCGCTGGTCCGTCCAGGCCAGCAACCGCATCAGCGCCTGGTGCGCCGGTTCGTGGAGCTCGTCGAGCGACAGCCACCGCGTGGCGTGGAGCAATGCGGTGTCGAGCGCGCCGGTCGAGGCGTGCGCGTCGACCAAGCGAGACAGCGCGGCACCCAACCGCCGCCGTTGCTCGTCCGCCATGCGTTCGTGCCAGTGGTCGAATTCCGCACCCGCACGCGCCCGGAATCCTGCGAGGAAGTCGCCCCGGTACAACGACGCTGCCTCCGCGAGCGACAACGGGTCACCGGTGTTCCCAAGGCGCTCGAACTCCCAGAGGTCACACCATACCTGCGAGGAGTCAAGCGCGACCGTCGTCCTCGTGACGTCCAGCGCCGGGCCGACCGCTCCCGCCGTCACCGAGAGCGTCCGCCGGAGCGACGCACGGGCGTGCGTGTCGTCGGATTCGGGCCAGAGCGCAACGGCCAACCCCTCCCTCGTCCGGGGACCGGCGGTTCCTGCGAGGAGCGCGAGCAGGGCGACCGACTTCCGCGTGTCGAACGTGGCCGGCACGCCGTCCTGCTCGACCACCGGCGGCCCGAGGAGCCCTAGCCGGAGCATCGGAATCGGCGTACGGTAACGGCGGAGCGTGACGGTTTCTTCGACACAATCGGGAACCGTAACGCTCTCGGAACGCCTCGGGCATACCGTGCGAACGGCGGGTTCGTCCGGTGGAGGGAAGGAGGTACGGGATGCCCCAGATCGTCGGGCGTCTGCCGCGGCGGAAGAGCGGCGAGACGGGCGGACCGGGCACGGATCCCCTACTCGTCGAGCGCGCACCCGCCGGGCCGGATGGCACAGCCGCAGGCGGGGGCGTCTGGCACCCGCCGAGCCCCGAATCCGGTCGAGCCCCGCAATTCGAGGTCGACATCGCGCCCAACGACCCGATCATCGGCTACTTCCAGGGAGCGCCGGGCTCGGTGGACATCTCGTCGCTCCGCCTGGAATCACCCGCCCTCGAGGTCATGCGCGCCTCCGGCGTCGTGCTGGCGGTGCCACTCGTCGTCTCGGGCGAGCTGATCGGCCTCGTCCTGCTCGGGGCGCGGCGCTCGGAACGCGGGTACTCGGGCGAGGACCGCCGTCTTCTGGACGCGCTGGCGAGCTATGCGGCTCCGGCCCTGCGCATGGGACAATTCGCCGAGCAACAGAAGGTCGAAGCGTTACGGCGGGAGCGGATCGAACAGGAGCTCCTCGTCGCCCAGCTGATCCAACAGCAGTTCCTCCCCAAGTCGTTGCCCGACCTGACTGGCTGGCAGTTGACGGCCTTCTATCGCCCTGCGCGCACCGTTGGCGGCGACTTCTACGACTGCATCGAGCTCCCCAACGGGAGGGCGATGGTGGTCGTGGGCGACGTCACGGACAAAGGGGTGCCTGCGGCCCTCGTCATGGCGAGCACCCACTCGCTCCTGCGCTCCGTGGCGCCTCGCCTGCTCTCGCCGGGCGCGACGCTCGCCCACGTGAACAACCTGCTGTGTGGGGACATCCCCGCCCACATGTTCGTGACCTGCATCGCGCTCGTTCTCGACCCTCGGACCGGGCACATCGACTTCGCGAACGCCGGGCACGATCTGCCGTACCTGCGGACGCGCGAAGGCGTCGTCGAGTTGCGTGCGACGGGGATGCCCCTCGGGCTCATGCCCGAGATGTCCTACGACGAGAAGACCACGACCCTGAGCCCCGGAGACCACATCCTCCTCCACAGCGACGGGCTCGCGGAGGCGCACGACGATGCCCGGGCGATGTTCGGGTTCCCCCGGGTCGCACAGCTTGCCGGAAGGGCGGCCTCCGGGCAGGCGCTGATCGATCTGTGCCTCGAGGAGCTCGAGAGGTTCAGCGGCCCGGGCCACGAGCAGGAGGACGACATCACCCTCGTCACGCTCGAATACACGCACCAGGTATCGCGGAATGGCGCACCCGCGGAGCTGGCGGAGGTGCCGGGATGAGGCGCCCCGCCCCGAACCCCGAGGAGCTCGCGCGCTTCGACGTCCCGAGCGAGCCGGGCAACGAGCGGCTCGCGATGGCTCGGGTCACGGCGGCGGTGGAAGGCGCCGGCCTCACCGAAGACCAGCTCGAACGCCTCAGGACGGCGGTCGCCGAGGCCACGATGAACGGGATCGAGCACGGCAACGACGGCCGGGCCGACGTCCCGGTCGAGGTCGTGGTTCTCCGGGACGAAGACGCCGTCGTCGTGACGGTCACCGACCTGGGCGGCGCGCGGCAGCGGGGGAACGCCGCCGAGTCGCCGGACATCGAGGCCAAGCTCGCCGGACTCCAGCGACCTCGCGGATGGGGCCTCTTCTTGATCGAGCACATGGTCGACGAGGTCGCGGACACGACGGAGGGCGACCGTCACACGGTCCGCCTCGTCATACGGCACACGGAGTGGAGCGACGGAGGAGGGTTCGATGGCCGGCGACGCTGACGTGGTCGTGCGCGACCTTGCGGGCACCATGGTGTTGGAGCTGCACGGCGTCGTCGATCGTGGAGTCGCCGACCAGCTGACCAAAGCCTACGAACAGGGACGCGCCGACGCGCCGGCTCGTGTGGTGCTCGACTTCTCGGACACCGAGTACATCAACTCGAGCGGCATCGCGCTCATCGTGAGCATCCTCGGCCGTGCAAGGTCCGAGGGTCTCAACGTTGCCGCATTCGGTCTTTCGGACCACTACCGGCACATCTTCGACATCACGCGGCTGTCGGACTTCATCGATGTCTGCCCGGATCTCGACACGGCACTCATGGCGCCCGGGCAACGGCGCTGAAGCACTGGAATTGGAGGGACCACATGGAAGCGCCAACCGTCACCATGCACGTACGACATCCCGTCGAGGACGTCGCCGTCATCGACATCAGCGGGGAGGTGACGGCGGCCTGCGAAGCGGAGCTCATGGTGGCGTACGAGTCGGCCAGCACGCCCGGGACGAAGCTGATCGTCCTCAACTTCTCGCGCCTTCAGTACATGAACAGTGGTGGGATCGGCATGCTCGTCACCCTGCTGGTGCGAGCGAACCGTCACCATCAGGCGGTGCGCGCCTTCGGCCTGTCTGAGCACTACCGCCAGATCCTGGCGCTCACCCGCCTGGACGAGGCGATCGCCGTGTGCGACGACGAGGCGTCGGCGCTCGCGACGGAGCCGTCGGGACGGACGAGGTGAGCGCGGCGGGGGCGACGCCCGACGGCGCCGGAGGAGGGCGCGCACGCGAGGCGCGCGAGAACTGGGCCGCGCACGTCGAGTCGCTCGAGGTCGAGCAACGGCCCGGCGTGCGGGGAACCAACGTCGCCGGCAGACGCCTCAACGGCGCCATTCAGGGATTCGGCAAGCTCTGGCAGAAGACCTACGCGCTGACCGGGCTCACGGTCACCCCGGAGGCGGCGATCTCGGAGTGGAAGGCGCACTTCGCCGACTTCTGGCCAGCCGGGAACCGGTTCGCCGGGAGCTTGACCGGGATCCAACCGGGTGAGGTTGCCCTGCTCGACCTCGCGATCGGCGGAACGAAGCTCTCGACGGGCGTGCTCGTGCTCTACGCCGACGAACGCTCCTTCACGTTCATGACGCCTCAGGGCCACATGTTCGGGGGCTGGATCACGTTCTCGGCCGAACCGGTCGCCGACGGGACCACCACGGTGCAGGTCCAGGTCCTCATGCGGGCGAGCGACCCGATCTACGAGATCGGCCTCGCGTGCGGAGGCCACCGCAAGGAGGACGCCTTCTGGCGCCAGACGTTGTCGGCACTTGGGCGCCACCTCGGCGAGCCGTCGCCGGCGGTCCGCGAGCACAACGTCTGCGTGGACTCGCGCCGGCAGTGGGGGCGATGGAGGAACGTCTGGTACAACGCCGCGGTGCGCAGCATGGGCCAGACGATCGTGAGCCCCTTGGCCCGGTCCAAGGGCCGGGCGCCCACCGGTTGAGTCGCCAGACCCCTGGCGGACGTCGGATGGAGGAGCTCGACGCGGTGGTGGTCGGTGCCGGGCCGAACGGCTTGGCCGCGGCGCTCGTGCTCGCCGGTGCCGGGCTGTCGGTGCAGGTCTTCGAGGGCGCCGACGAGCCGGGCGGGGGGTGCCGCACCGCGGACCTCACGCTGGAGGGGTTCCATCACGACGTCTGCTCGTCCGCACACCCGCTGGCGCTGGCGTCGCCGTTCTTCCGGGAGCTCGGGCTCGAAGGGCGTGGAGTCCGGCTCCTCCAACCCGATGTCCCGTTCGCCCATCCGCTCGGCGGGGAACGTGCGGTGGCGGCATTCCGCGGGGTCGAGGAGACGGCGAACGGGCTCGGCGGCAACGACGCACGCGCCTACCGTCGGACGTTCGAGCCGCTCGTCGCCTCCCACGAGGCGATTGCCCGCGCCGTCCTGTCCTCGTACCGCTCGATCCCGCCGACACCCGCGCGGGTGGCCCGCTTCGCGGCCCTAGGGGTGCGGTCGGCCCGCACGCTCGCACGACGCTTCGAAGCCCCCGAGGCGAGGGCGCTGCTCGCCGGCGTCGCGGCGCACGCCATGCGCCCGCTCGACCGGTCGGTCACCGGGGGCGTGGCCCTGCTGCTCGGCTCGTTGGCGCACGCGGTCGGCTGGCCCGTCGTGGAGGGAGGCAGCTCCGCCCTCGTGCGCGCCATGCTCACCGCACTCCGTGCGAAGGACTGCGACGTCGTGGCCGGGCACCGCGTGCGGTCCCTCGCGGAGCTCCCTCCGGCACGAGCGACGCTCCTCGACGTGAGCCCGCGGCAGCTCGTGGCGCTGGCCGGAGACCGGCTCCCGGACCACTATCGGCGACGGTTGCGCGCCTTTCGGTACGGGCCGGGCGTGTGCAAAGTGGACTGGGCGCTGGACGGCCCGGTCCCGTGGTCCTCGCCTGTCTGCAGGGCGGCGGGCACGCTCCACCTGGGGGGGGCCTTTGAGGAAGTCGCCGGCGCCGAGGCGGACGTCGCCGCCGGCCGCCACCCGGTCCATCCCTACGTCCTCACGGTGCAGGCCGGCGTCGTGGACCCGTCGCGGGCACCGGCCGGCAAGCACACGCTGTGGACCTATTGCCACGTCCCCGCGGGATCCGACCGCGACATGAGCGCCGCGATCGCCGCGCAGATCGAGCGCTTCGCGCCGGGGTTCGGCGACCTAGTGTTGGCCCGTTCGGTGCGCACGGCGCGGGAGATGGAACGCGAGAACCCCAATTACCTCGGCGGGAGCATCGACGGGGGCGTCCAGGATCTGCGTCAGACGTTCGCCCGCCCGGTGCTGCGCTGGGACCCGTACCTCACGCCCCTACCCGGTGTCTACCTCTGCTCCTCGTCGACCCCGCCGGGGCCAGGCGTCCACGGTCGCTGCGGCGAGCTCGCAGCGCGCTCGGCGCTGCGCCGGGTCTTCGGCATCCGCCACCGCGGGGGTGGCCCGGGCAACCGGGGGATCCTGCACGAGGCCACACGGTGAACGCCGCAGGCGCACCGCCGGCTCGGAGCTGGTCGCCGGTCCTCGCCGGCGGGATGTTGCTCCTCACGGTCCTGGTCGGTCTCGGCGCGGCGATCCCCCTCGCCCTCGCCACCCACAGCACGTGGGGCTCCGTCGCGGCGGGGGCAGTGTCGGTCGTCGCGTTCGCTTCGGTCGGGGCCCTGATCGCCGTACGGCGAGCACGGAACCCGATCGGTTGGACCCTGCTCGGCGCTGCCGCCTTCTTCGTCCTGCAGGCCGACGCGAGCTCCTATCTCGTGGTGGACTACCACCAGCATCACGGCACGCTCCCGCTCGGGCCGGGGGCGGTCCTCCTCCAGCCCGCGTGGGCGCCGGCGATCATCCTCATCGCGGTCAGCCTGCTCATCTTTCCCGACGGACGGCTGCTGATCGGACGGACGCGCTGGGTCGTCTGGGGTCTCGTCACGGTCGGCGCCGTCTGGCTGATCGGCGCGTACGGCATCGCCGTCACCGCCATCCTCGAGCACCGCATACAGGTGGACAGCAAGGGAACACTCGTCCAACTCAACCCTCCGACCGGCGCATGGGCGTGGTGGAGCGTTGCCCAGGACGTCTTCTTCCTCTCTCTCGCTGCAGCCCTGGTGTTCTGGGTGGCGATGCAGGTCACGCAGTACCGCAAGCTCACCGGCGATCGCCGGGTGCAGCAGAAGTGGATGATCTCCGGAGCGGTGGTGTGCCCGATCAGCGGGATGTCCCTGTTCACGAACAGCAGCGGTGCGTCACATCTCTCCAACGCGATCACCGATCTCTCCACGGCCATGCTCGCGGCGCTGCCCATCTCGATCGGGATCGCAATCTTGAAGTACCGGCTGTACGAGATCGACCGTGTCATCAGCCGCACCTTGTCGTACTTGCTGCTCACCGGGGTCATCGTCGGCCTCTATGTGGGGATCATCTCGCTCGCGACGCGGGCGTTCTCCTTCTCCTCCCCCGTCGCCGTTGCGGCGTCCACCCTCGCCGCGGCGGCGCTCTTCAACCCGCTCCGTCGCCGGCTCCAGCGGCTGGTGGATCGTCGCTTCAACCGGGCGCGCTACGACGCCGAGGCCACCGTCGCCGCCTTCAGGTCCCGCATGCGTGAGGTCGTCGACTCCGAGAGCGTCCGGGGTGACCTGGTCGGCGTCGTGGAGCGCACCTTCGAGCCCATGAGCGTGGCCATCTGCACCGTTGGGCCGGGGCCTGTGAAGCGTTAGCCCTCTGCGGCCGGTGACGCCTCGTCCACCGCCGCGGGGCGCAGCCAGAGCGCCACGTGCACGGGTTCGAGCGTCCGGCTCACCGCGGCCAGCAGGTCGCGCTCGACGACGTCGAAGTCCACCGCGGCGCGAATCCTGTCCGAAAATCGGGACACCGTCGCCTCCGCGTCGTATCGCGCGCGGTTGAACCGGCGGTCGACCAGGTGCTGAAGGCGCCGACGAAGTGGATTGAAGATCGCCACCGCCACGAGGGTGGAGGCCGCGACGGCCACCGACGAGGAGAGGGGCAGGAGCCGGGTGGCCAAGGCGATGATCCCGACGTACACGCCGGCCAGCGTCCCGGTGAGCAGGACGTAGGACAGCGTCCGGCTCACGACCCGTTCGATGTCGTACAGCCGGTACTTCAAGATCGCGATCCCCACGCTGATCGGGAACGGCAACGCGAAGACGTCGGTGACGAGGTTCTCCACCGTGGCAGTCGTCGAGTGGCCTCCGGTGGTGAAGAAGCTGACGACGAGGGCGACCAAGAGGCAGACCGCCCCGAGGGCGAGCCACCGGTACTGCTGGCGGACCGCGGCTGTGCTCTTCCGGTAGCTCGCGATGCGCCGGAACACCCACGAGAGCGCGAGCACCAGGCAGGCGGCGAGGAGCACCGTCGTGGCCACGGCGACCGCCGACGTCGGCCCCGCGCTTGTCGGGTTCCCTGTCGACTGGAAGTGCCACGACCCGCGGGACGCGATGCTCACCCCCCACCCGACCGTGACGAGTACAACCCCGCCGCCGAGCACCAGGTACGCGCGCAACACCCGGCGCCACCGCGCAGACGGCAGCCCGCCGTCGGGGAAGAACAGCAGGACGAGCGGCGCCGAGAGGACGAAGCAGTAGTAGAAGACCTGGGTCCCCACCAAAGACGCGACCGCGACGAGGGGATGGTGGCGGTAGGTGTCCACCGAGATGCCCTGGCCGAGGAGGAACAGCCCCACGAATCCCGGGATGGACAGCATCAGCCAACCGATGGGGTTGCGCGGGAGATGACGGGCGATGACGAAGCCGACCCCGACAGCCACGCCGACGAAAGCGATCCCGAACCATCCTGTCGAAAGCGATCTGTGCCCTACCACCTCGTTGGTAATGGCGACGGCGACGAACAGGCCGACCACCAGCCCCGTCGCCGCGAGCGCCAACCATCGGCCGGCGTCGCCGGTCCCCGCCTCCGACATGGTCGAAGCGTACGCCTCGACCCGTCCCGAAATCGTTACGAGTCGATGGTCGCTCGACGCCGGACGCCCTCATCCCACCCCGGACGTCGCCTTTTCCGCCTGGAGGGTGTAGCTGGCCGCGAGGCGCCTCGGCGACGCTTCCAGGCGCCACTCACCGTCGGAGCCGCGCAGCATCTGGCGCGGCAGTGCGTTCCACGGGACGCTGTCGTGCTCCTCGAGCGCGGTGATCCGCATCCCGTGCGTGCACAGCGCGGTCACGATCTCGCCGAGGCCGTGGTTCCAAACCGCCGCACTCCTCGCCTCAAACCGGGCGTCGGTCTCGACGTACGTGAGCTCGGACTCGTAGACCAGTGGCTCGGGCTCCTCGAAGTAGAGAAAGCGGACAACCAGCTCGTCGGTGCCCTCGTCGTCGAGCGCCCAGAGCATCGGGTGGCCCTCACGGAGGAACAGCCTGCCGCCCGGGCGCAGCAGCGCCGCAACCACTGCGGCCCACCGCGCTGCGCTCGGCAGCCAGCACAGCGCGCCGATCCCCGTGTAGACGAGGTCGAAGCCGCCTGCGCCCAGGAGACCGACGGCGTCGTGGACGTCGCCTTCGACGAACTCCACGGCCGCGCCGGCCGCTGCGGCGACCTGACGGGCCGCCGCGATCGCGGGAGGCGAGAAATCGAGACCCGTCATCTTCGCCCCGAGACGCGCGAGGGACACCGTGTCGGTCCCGATGTGGCACTGGAGATGCACCCCGTGCAGCCCGCGGAGGCGGCCGAGCCTCTGGCGATCGAACGCGACCACGCCGCTCAGGAACTCGGGGTCGGTGGCAAACCGCTCGACCGCGTAGTCCGGGGACGCGACATGCGCCGGGACCCGCTCGTCCCAGTTCGCGCGGTTCACGGCCGAGTAATCCGGCACGGGGGCATCGTCCCACAGCTCCCGAGGCCCGATGAAGGCCGGCCGGTGTGCGGCCCTCGCAGAGGAGCCCACGGGCGGCGCTCGCACCATGTCGTCGAGCCGCCGCGCCCCGCCTGTCTCCGCCCGAGGCGGCGGCGGTAGGTTGAGATGGACATGTCCACCACTGCCGTCCCACGGCGCCGCGGTGGCCTGATCGACCGTCGTCTCGTCGCCCGGGTCGGCGCGACGCGTCGGTACCTCGTCGCGGCGGTGGGCGTCGGCCTCGCCTCCACCGCCTGCGTCGTCGCCCAGGCCGTCCTGCTCGCCTCGGTCGTGTCGGCGTCCGTGCTCCACCGCGCGGGGCTCGGCGCGGTCGCGCCGCGCCTCGCCTGGCTCGCCGCGGCCTTCGCCGCCCGGGCGCTCTTCGGGTGGGCGGGCGAGTCCGCGGCCCAGCGCACCGGGGCCGCAGTCACCTCGACGCTTCGACGCCAGTTGCTCCACCGCGCGCTCGAGCTCGGCCCGGTGTGGCTCGGCGGCGAGCGTGCCGGAGAGCTGTCACTCGTCGCGACGCGCGGCACGGCCGCGCTCACGACGTACTTCGGCCGGTACCTCCCCCAGGGGATCCTCGCCGCGCTCGCGCCGCTCGGCATCCTGGCGTGGGTCGCCGGCGAAGACTGGCCCTCGTTCCTCATCCTGCTCGCCCTCGCGGCGCTGGTGCCGGTGGCGATGGTCCGCTTCGGCCGGGAGTCGGCGACGCGAACGCGCAGCCAGTGGCGCCGGCTCTCGTCACTCTCGGCGCGCTTCTTGGACCTGCTGCGAGGCCTGCCCACGCTCCGGGCGTTCGGGAGGGAAGCGCAAGGGCGCCGCGAGGTCGCCGAGGCGACCGACGCGCTGCGCCGGACGACGCTCGACACGTTGCGCGTCGCTTTCCTCTCGGCGCTCGCGCTGGAGTTCCTCGCGGGCATCGGCACGGGTCTCGTCGCGATGGTGCTCGGGCTGCGGCTCCTCGGCGGGCACCTCGGCCTCTCCACGGCCATCGCGGTCCTTCTCGTCTCGCCCGAAGTGTTCCTGCCGCTCCGCCGCGCTGCGGCAGAATTCCACGCGAGCACCGAGGGGCAGGCCGCAGCCGACCGCATCCTCTCGGTGCTCGAGACCGACGCCCCGCACTCCGCCGCGCCAGCTCGCGACGGGGGCGGCGCCGGTGCCAGCACAGGGAGCGCCGCGCGACCGGCTCGGGTTGGCCGGTCCATGCTCCGCGCGGACGCGGTGACGATCACGTACCCCGGGCGCGCCATCCCCGCGTTGTGCGACTTCTCCATCGAGCTCGTCACCGGCGAGCACGTCGCGCTGGTCGGGCCCTCAGGCGCAGGCAAGTCCACGGCGGTCGGCCTCTTCCTCGGGTTCGTGAAACCCGTTGCGGGCCGAGTGCTCGTGGACGGCCACGACCTGGCCACCACCGAGCCCGCCCGCTGGCGCCGCTCCCTCTCCTGGGTCCCGCAGCGCCCCCACCTCGTCCGCGGCACGATCGAAGACAACCTGCGTCTTGCGAGTCATCACGCCAGCGAGGGCGACCTGCGGCGCGCGATCGAGACGGTCGGCCTCTCGCACACCGTGCAGGGACTGCCGCTCGGTCTCGCGACGGCGATCGGCGAAGGCGGCGTGTCGCTCAGCGCCGGAGAACGCCAGCGCCTCGCCCTCGCACGCGCCGTGATCCGCGACGCACCGGTGCTTCTCCTCGACGAACCGGTCGCGCACCTCGACGCCCACTCGGAGGCCGCGCTGCGGGACTCGCTCGGGGCGTGGCTCGAGCCCAAGACGGTGCTCGTCGCCGCGCACCGGCCCGAGCTCGTCGGGCGCCTCGACCGGGTCGTGCGCCTGGCTGCCGGAGGGGCGGGGTCGGTCGAGGACGACCGTTGCGACGCCGACGAGGACGACCCGAATGACGATCGCGACGTCGACGGCGGTCGTGACGACCTGGCGGAGGAGGCGGGTCGGTGAGCGCGGATCGGGCGAGCACGGCCGGCTCCGCGGCCGTCGGGTCCGGGGGGCTCGGGTCCGCTGGGCCGACGTCCGCGGGGCTCGGGTCCGCGGGGGTCGAGTCCGCGGGGGTCGGGGTGCCCGCCCGCGAGCTCTCTGGTCTCGAGGTCGGGAGGACCCTCCTGCGCATCGGCGCGCCCCCGTGGGGGAGGCTCGTGCTCGCCGCGCTGCTCGGTCTGCTGGGCGCGCTTGCGACCGTGGGGCTCTTGGCCGGCTCGGGGTACGTCGTCGACCGCGCGGCGTTCCGTCCGGGGCTCGGCGCGATCGCCGGCGTCCTCGCGGCAGTGGAGGTCCTGGCCTTCCTCCGCGGACCTCTCCGTTACGGCGAGCGGCTCGTCGCCCACGACGCGGCGTTCCGGTCGCTCGGCCGTTGGCGCGTGTGGCTCTACGACCGGCTCGAGCCCCTCGCGCCCGCCGGCTTACGCGGGTGGCGGAGCGGCGACATCCTCGCCCGGGTCACCGACGACGTCGACACCCTCCAGGACCTCTACTTGCGGTGCCTCCTCCCCGTCGCGGTGACGGTCGCTGCAGCGACGGTCGCGATCGTCCTCGTCGCCGTGGTGCTGCCGCTCGCCGGGGCGGTGCTGGCGGCCTCCCTCGTCGTGGCGCTGATCTGCGGCCCCGCAGCCGCGGTCAGGACGGGAACCGCCCGCGGGCGCGAGGCGGCGCTGCGCGGCCGGCTGGCGGCCGAAGTCGTCGACCTCCTTCGCGCGGCGCCCGAGCTCCTCGCGTTCGGACGGGAAGAGGAGGCGCTTGCTGAGCTCGAGGAGACGGACCGGGAGCTCACCGCGATCGCGTGCCGCCGCGCGTGGGCGGCCGGTGCCTCGGGCGCGATCGTGACCGCGTGCCTCGGCGCCGCGGTGACCGCGGTCCTCGCGCTGGGCGTGGCCGCGGTGCACGGGCATCGGATGGGACCGGTCATGCTGGCGGTCCTCCCCCTCGCTGCGGTGGGCGCCTTCGAGACCGTTCCCTCGGTGACGCTCGCCGCCGTGCGCGCCGCCGATGTCGTCGCCGCGGGCCGGCGGATCCTCGACCTCGCCGCGGCCCCCGTCCCGGTGGTCGACCCCGACGTCCCGGTCCCCCTGCCCGCCGGGTGTCCGGCAGTCGTCGTGCGCGGGGCCCGGCTCCGCTACGGGCCCGAGCTCCCGTGGGCGCTCGACGGCATGGACCTCGACGTCTCCCCGGGGGCGCACGTCGGCGTCGTCGGCGCGAGCGGCGCGGGCAAGTCCAGCCTCGTCCACGCGTTGCTGCGCTTCTGGCCGCTGCAGCAGGGTTCGGCCTCCTTGGGCGGCGTCCCCCTCGAGACGCTCGGCCAACGTGACATCCGGCGCGCGATCGCGCTGGTCGACCAGGACGCGCACGTCTTCTCCGGCACCATCCGACAGAACGTCGCACTCGGGCGACCGAACGCCAGCGGGGCCGAGGTCGCGGACTCCGTCACCCGCGCCCAGCTCGACGAGTGGGTCGCGACCCTGCCCGAAGGTCTCGACACGCGCGTGGGTGAGGAGGGGGCGATGGTGTCCGGGGGCCAGCGGCGACGGATCGCGCTCGCACGCGCCCTCCTCCTCGATGCGCCGGTGCTCGTGCTCGACGAGCCGACGGCGGGACTCGACCAGGACGCCGGTGCGCGCCTCGTCGCCGACGTCATCGACGACGCCACGGGACGCGGGACGAGCGTCGTGCTCGTCACGCACCGGTCGCGCGACCTCGCACGCGTCGATCACGTGGTGGTGATGTCGGACGGGCGCGCCGCGCCGGTCGGGGCGGCAGCGGCGGCAGGGCCAGCAGGGGCAGCAGGGACGGCGGCGGCGGTGGACAGCGGCGGCGACAGCGGCGGCAGTGGTGGACCCTGACGGCGCGCGAGTGGCTCCGGGGGTGTCGGACGCCATCGCACCGTGCCGCACGACTGCGTCAGCCGTACGCAGCATCCGTGGGGGCGCTTGATTGACGGTGCAAGGAGGTTGCGGCTTGGTAGCGTGACAGGGAATGCGGTTCGGGTACCTGGGATGGGGACAGTCCGCTGCGACCACACCGGTGCCCCGCGTCGCCGACCTGGCGCCGCAGGACACCCTCATCCGTCCAGGGCGCCACCTGCCGCGCCTGAACCCGTGCCCCGGCGGGGCGCGCCGCCCGCAGCGCGAACCCGAACCTGTGCCCCCCAAGACGAGCCGTCAGCCGAGGAGATTCCCATGAGCCCACCTCACGCCCATCGCCCGACGCCGGCAAGGGGCGGCTTGCACAGCCTCGACGGCGGCGCCGGCACCTCCCGACCCCGTGGTGGCGCAAGCCGCAGGCGCCGCCCGACGCTCGTGTCCGTGGACGGCGGTGCCCCCAGGGCGGCGCACCCGGTCGGGACCCGGGCAACGAACGGGAGGATGCAGAAGGGCGAGACCCCGAAAGAACGCGGCGAGCAGACGCGCGCGCGGATCGCGGACGCCCTTCTGGGCCTCATTGCCGAGAGGGAGCTTCCGCCCACCGCCAAGGAGGTGGCCGCCGTGGCCGGCGTGTCCGTACGCCTCGTCTTCCACCACTTCGAGGACATGGACGCCCTCTACGGCGTGGTCGCCCAGCTCCAGATCCAGCGGCACTGGGTGAGCGTCCGGCCCATCGCCGGGGACCTCCCTCTCGACGAGCGGATCAGCCGCACGGTCGCGCAGCGGGCCAAGCTCTTCGACACGGTGAGCCCGGTGCGGCGCAAGGCGGTTTCCCTCGCGAGCCGTCACCCGGACATCGCCGAAGGGCTCGAGCTCAGCAATTCGATGCTGCGTGCATGGATCGAAGAGACGTTCGCCACCGAGCTCCGTGCAGCGAGCCGAGGCCGACGGGAGCTCCTCGCCGGCCTCGACGCCGCGGGGTCGTGGGAGACGTGGGAGCGGCTCCGCAATGTCCAGGGTCTTCCGGCCGCCGCGGCGCGCCGGGTCGTCGGGCGAACGATGCAGGCGCTGCTGGCCGCCTGACGCTCGCCCGGCCCCGCGGGCGGGCGGTCCGTAGACTCGAGCGGTCGTGGACTCGTTGCGCACGCCCGACGACCGCTTCAGAGATCTCGCAGGCTTCGACCTCTCGCCGCACTATGTCGAGGTGCCCTCCGGCGAGCCGGGGGGCGTCGAGTCGCTCCGCGTCCACTACCTCGACGAAGGGCCACCCGACGCCACCGACACGGTCGTCTGCCTCCACGGCGAGCCGAGCTGGTCCTTCCTGTACCGCAAGGTGATCCCGGTGCTCGTCCGCGGCGGCTTGCGCGTGGTCGCGCCCGATCTGGTGGGTTTCGGGCGCTCCGACAAGCCGGCCTCCCGCACCGACCACACCTACGCCCGCCACGTCGAGTGGCTGCGCGCCGCGCTCTTCGACGAGCTCGCGCTCCGAGGCGTCACCCTCGTCTGCCAGGACTGGGGCGGCCTCCTCGGGCTCCGGCTCGTCGCCGAGCATCCCGACCGGTTCCGGGCGGGTCGTGGCCGCCAATACGCGACTGCCCACGGGCGACGTGCGGATGCCCGACGCGTTCTTCGTATGGCAGCGGTTCTCCCAGGAGGTCCCGGAGCTTCCCGTGGGCCGCATCGTACGAGGCGGCACCGCGCGGGGCCTGGACGACGTCGTCGCCGCCGCGTACGACGCCCCGTTCCCCGACGAGCGGTACAAGGAAGGGCCTCGGCAGATGCCCGCGCTCGTGCCGACGCGTCCCGACGATCCCGCCGCCGACGCGAACCGGCACGCGTGGGACGTGCTCAGCGTGTTCGACCGCCCCTTCCTCTGTGCGTTCAGCGACGGCGACCCCATCACGCGCGGCGCTGATCGTCTGTTCACCCACGCCGTTCCCGGAGCGGCGGCGCAGGACCACGTCACCATCGGGGGCGCGGGCCACTTCCTCCAGGAGGACAAGGGCGAGGAGCTCGCGGCGGTGATCGTCGCGTTCGTCGCGCGGACGCCGTCGCCCAGCACCTGAGCGGCGTGGGAGGTGCCGAGGGCCGAGGGCCCAGGGCCGGTGCGTGCGCGGCGCCCGCGGTGCCGCTCAGCCGGGTGGCGCCGGCGCCGGCGCCGGCACCGGCACCGGCGCCGGTGCCGGCACGAGAATTCGACCGCACTGCTCGCAGGTGACCACCGTCCCCACGGGGAGATGCCGGATCCGGTCCACCTCCATCGAGGGCAGCTCGAGGTGGCACCCGCTGCACCGGTTCCCGGCCAGGCGTGCCGCGCCGGTACCGCCGAGTCGGGTGCGGAGGGACTCGTAGCGGTCACGGAGGTCGCCGGGCAGGGTGCCCGCGAGGGCTGCGCGCGCGGCCACCAGGGTGCCGAGCTGCGCGTCGATGTCCGTTTCCGCCGCAGCCAACGCGTCACGTTGCTGCTCCGCCGCGGCGCGCAATGCCCTTCCCTCCGCTTCGAGCGATGCTGAGGTCGAGTCGAGCGGCTCGAGCTCCACCATCACCTCGAGCTCGGCGTCCTCCAGCTCGTCGCGCCGCGCGCGCAGGTGGCGGATCTCGTCGTCCATGGCCTGGAGGTCCCGGGCAGGCGTCCCACGTGCCGCGTACATGCGCTGTTCCAGCGCCTCACGGCGCGTGGACGTCGCGGCGATCTCGTTTTCGAGCTCCTGCTGACGCCCGGCGAGCTCCCCGCGCGCCCCCTGGACCTCTGCATAGCGCCGGCCCGCCTCCTTCAACGCATCGGTCAGACGCGACAGCTCCTGGCGCTCGGGAAGAGCGGCCCTCCGGTGCTCGAGCTGGGCGATGCCCGTGTCCATGTCCTGGACCTCGAGGAGCGCGTCGAGGAACGACCGCCCACCCGGCGGCGGTCCCGAGGGGGCGTCTTCAGGGGCGTCTTCGGGGACGACCCCAGGGGCGTCTTCAGGGGCGTCTTCAGGGGCGTCGGTCATCGTGGTGCCGCTTCCCGCGCCCCGGTGCCGTCTCGTGGCGCTGGCGCCGACCCGCATGCAGCGAAGACCCGGAGGCGCTCGACCTCGGTGCGCGCCGCCCGCAGGCCACCGGCGAGCGCTTCGTCGGCCAGGGCCGCGGCCTCGTCCCACGAGAACCACCGCACCTCGGGGCTCTCCCTCGGGGACGGCTTGGGCGTCGCGTCGGGCGCAACCAGGAGGAAGCGGAGATCGAGGTGGACGTGCCCTCCGGCGGGATGGACGTCGAGGTGGCACAGGACCGGTCCCCCGGCGGGGTGCGTCACCTCGAGGCCAGTCTCCTCGACGGTCTCGCGCACCGCCGCCTGCGCAGGAACCTCGCCGGCGTCCACGTGGCCGCCGGGTTGCAGCCACCGGCCGAGGCGCCGGTGGAGGTGGAGCACCGTCCCCCTCGGGCCGGCCACCACCGCCGACGCCGTCACGTGCACGGGATCGGCGTCGCGGTCGAACGGTGCCGTGAGCCTGTCCAGCTCCGCGAGGAAGCGCTTCTTCGCGGCGCGCTCGCGGGCATCTGCGGGACGATGCGCATCGACCATCGCGCGCAGGTGCTCCTCCGGTCCTGCGGGCGCACCCAGGCGCGCCACGACGCCTTCGGGGAACCCGGTGGGTGTCGGCACGAGCCCATCGATAGCACAGCCACCACGCACAGTCACCACAGCGAGCGCACCGCGGCGAGCGCACACCGGCGAGCGCACACCGGTGCGTTCCCTCCTGGCCCGCCGGCCGGCGCGAACGGAGGGCCCTCAGGCCCCAGAGGACAGTCCGCGGGCCGCTTCTCCGGTGACCGCACCGCGCAGGACCGTCACGGCGCGTCCCGTGACGCCCACCCGCGCGGCGCCGACGCGAACGCCGAGGAATCCGCGTCGCGCCGACATCTGCACTGCCCGGAGCTCGGAGGTGCCGAGCGCGGACGCCCAGTGGGGGCCGAGCAGACACTGGGCGGAACCGGTCACCGGATCCTCGGGAACGCCGACGCGCGGCGCGAAGAAGCGGAGCACGTAGTCCGTCGGCGGCGTCCCGCGCGCCGTCACGATGCGGTAGGGGAGGGTGCGGAGGTCGACGGCTCCGGGGTCCACGCGGCGCACGGCCTCTTCGTCGTCGAGCTCGACGAGAAGATCGAAGCGTCCCGTCGCAGCGCGGACGACCGGCCAGAGGGCGGCGAGTGCGGGTGGCGGCTCCACGGGAGTGGGGGTCTCGGCGGGGAGGTCGATCTCGACCTGATCGGCCTCGACGGTCGCTTCCAGCCATCCGCTCCGGGTCCAGAACCGCGCGCGGCCCCCGCCTAGCCTGCCCTCTTCGGCGAGGACATGGGCCGTCGCCACGGTCGCATGGCCGCAGAGTTCCACCTCGGCCGACGGCGTGAACCAGCGCAAGGCGAACGCGCCGTCGTGGGGCCAGACGAACGCAGTCTCGGAGAGCCCGAGCTCGGCTGCGAGCGCTTGCATCGCCGCATCGTCGGCGGGGCGGTCGAGCATGCACACCGCCGCGGGGTTCCCGGTGAACGGCCCGTCCCCGAACGCGTCCACCCACACGAGGGGCACGCCGCCGGTCACCGCCGCCGTCACCGCTCGCTGCGCGGCACCTGGGGTGTCCGGTGGACGTCCGCCGTGCGAGATCAGGGAACGACGGCCTTCAATCGGGCGAGCGCCTCGTGCAGGACATCGGGGCGCTTGCAGAAGACCCAACGTACGAGCGTCCGCCCCCGTCGGGGGTCGCGGTAGAAGACCGAGGACGGCACCGCCGCGACCCCGCAACGCTCGGGGAGCTCCAGGCAGAACTTCATCCCGTCGGTCTCCCCGATCGACGCGACATCGGTGGTCGCGAAGTACGTCGCCGCTGGCCGGTACACGCTGAGCCCGAGCTCGGCCAGGCCGTCGCACAACAGATCGCGGCGCTCGCGCAGCGACTCCCGCAGCGGGGCAACCAGCCGTTCGCCGGCATCGAGGCCCGCGGCGATCGCGTGCTGGAAGGGCGTGCCGGTCGCGAACGTGAGGAACTGCTTGGCCGCGCGCACCCTGGCGACGAGGTCCGCGGGCCCGGTCGCCCACCCGATCTTCCAGCCGGTGAACGAGAAGGTCTTGCCGGCCGACGACAGGGACACCGTGCGCTCGTACATGCCCGGCAGCGTGGCGAGCGGGACGTGTGCACCGTCGTAGACCAGGTGCTCGTAGACCTCGTCGGTGACCGCGGCGAGATCGTGCTCCTGGCAGATCTGGGCGATCTCGCCGAGCTCCTCGATGGAGAAGACCTTGCCGGTCGGATTGTGCGGGGTGTTGAGGAGCAGCAGGCGCGTCCGGGGCGACACCGCCGCGCGGAGCTCCTCTGGGTCGAAGGACCAGTCCGGCGCGCGGAGCGTCACCGTCCTCGCCACCGCGCCGGCCATCGCGACGCATGCCGGGTACGAGTCGTAGAAGGGCTCGAACATCACGACCTCGTCGCCGGGTTCGCACAGCCCGAGCATCGCTGCGGCGATCCCTTCGGTCGCGCCCGTCGTCACGAGCACCTCGGCGGCGGGGTCGTACTCGAGCCCGTAGCAGCGGCGCTGGTGGGCCGCGATCGCCGCGCGGAGCGCCGGGACGCCGGAACCGGGCGGATACTGATTCTCCCCGGCTCGGATCGCCGAGATCGCGGCCTCCGCGATCTCGCCCGGGCCGTCGGTATCGGGGAAGCCCTGGCCGAGATTGACCGATCCCGTGGCGACGGCGAGCGCCGTCATCTCGACGAAGATGGTGGTGGCGAACGGCGCGAGGCGGCTCGCGGGGGCTGTGGTGCTCACGCGCCCCGATCGTACCGTCCGCACGGGGGAGCCCCGGTGCGACGCCCGCCCTCGCTGCATCGGCGCCGGACGCTCCCGCGCCGCGGCCTATCGTCGGGTCGCCCGTGCACCATCCCGCTCCGCCCCCCTCCCCCTTCAGCGTCGCCACGTTCAATCTCCACGCGGGCGTGGACGGCTGGGGCCGCCCCTACGACGTGGTCGCGGCCTGCCGGCGGATCGACGCGGACGTCCTCGTGCTCGAGGAGAACTGGGCGCCCGACGACGGGCCGAGCCTCGCCGAGCGGGTCGGTGCCGAGCTCGGGTACGACGTCCGCGAGCATGCGCTCGCCGGCGGGCGCCTCGCCCCCCCGCACCCCCGGGCGGACACGAGCTGGATGCGGTCGTTCGACTGGCGCGGGCGGAGCCACGCGATCTTCCTCGACAGCGAGCGGCCGTTCGGCGCGCCAGTGGTGCGCTCCGCGCGTTTCACCCAGGCGGACCCCGGCCGGTGGGGCGTCGCGCTGCTGAGCCGCCTCCCCGTCTCCACATGCGACGTCGTCGACCTCGGTCGCCTCTCGCGCGACCGAGCCCGACGGGCGGCGCTGCTGGTCACCGTCGACGTGGGCGCGCCGGTCACCGTGGCCGGGACGCACATGTCGCACCTCACGTATGGCGCGCCGCGCCAATTCCTCCGCCTCGGCCGGGAGCTCGCAGCGCGCGTCGGCGGGCGCCCGGCCGTCCTCGCCGGGGACATGAACCTGTGGGGCCCTCCGGTCCGGCTGCTCCTCCCCGGCTGGCACCGTGCGGTCCGGGGGAAGACGTGGCCGGCGTGGCGCCCACACAGTCAGGTCGACCACGTGCTGGTGCACGGGCCACTCCGCGTCCTCGACGGGAGGGCACTCGAGACACTCGGGTCCGACCACCGTCCCGTGCACGTGACGCTCGAGCTCGAGGCGCCGGCGTGAGCACCGGGCCGGGAGCCGACCTCCCGCCGCCAGCCGGCAGGGCCGTGCACCACGGACCCGTTGTCGCGGTGACGCTCCTCGCCGCGGTCTATGCCGGGTTGGCGTCGGGGGCACGGCCGTTCACGGTCCCCGCCGACGTGGCCGTGTCCGTCCCGTCGGCGCTGTTCGCCGGGATCCTCGTTCTCCAACGGGTGCGCCCGGCCGGACCGTGGCGGCGCCTCGACCCGATGCGACCCGAGCCCGGTGGGACGGCCCTGCCGTGGGCTCTCGTGATCGCCCTCCTCGTGGCGGTGGAGCTCGCGGACTACTTCCACGGCGGTCCACGGGCGGACTACCCCACGATCAGCTCCGGCCTCGATGGGCTCTACCACGACCGTGCGGTGAAGGCTGCGGTGTGGTTCGTCTGGTTGACCGCCGGTTTGCACCTGACGCGACGATGACCTGGGCAGACGTCACCTACGCGTTGTGGGCACTGATCGCGCTCCTCTCCGCCCTCCTATGGGTCGGCTCCGCGCGCGCCTGGAAGATCGGCGGCGGGAGGGTCGGAAGGCCCTCCGCGCTGCTCGCCGGGGTGCTCGCCGACCGGCCGTGGCTGCGCGTGGTAGTCGTGCTCGGCTGGGTGTGGGTGGGCGTCCACACGTTCGCCCGCTGACGCGGGCTCGAGGTCCGGCCACAGCTCTTCGGGTTCCCTGCCCTTCGTCTCGGGCAGGAGCGCGAGGAACGCCGTCGCGAACACCATCGGAAGGAACACGACCGCAGCCGCGAGCGCGAGGTGGTGGTTCGACGGTCCCCGCACGTCCGCGACGGCGCCGAAGGCGAGGAGGCCGACGACCGCCCCCACGACGCCCGCCGCGATGTACCAGCCCGCGACCGACGCCCGGACCGTGGTCGGGAAGAGCTCGTTGGCGAGCGACCCACCGGCCGGCGCGAACACCGCACCGGACGTGACGCCCAGGACGTAGCCGCAGAACAGTGCCCACTCCGGTCCCGTGTACGCGATCGTCCCGAAGACCGCCATGCCCGCCACCGACAGGGCGACCGTGGGGCGGCGGCCGAACCGGTCCGACAGCCACCGCCCGAGCAGCAGGCCGCACAGTCCTGCCGCCCCTGCGGCGACCACCATCCCGCTCGTGGCGATCCCGCCGATGTGGAGGAAATTCTGCGCGTAGATGAAGACGAGGCTGTTCGCCGGACCGGCGATCACGGCCACGGCGAAGGCGAGGACGCAGACGAGGAGCAGACGGCGTCGGTGCGGACGGGCGACCGGTCCGAGCACTGGCTCAGCGCCGGACCCCGAGACGGCGACCCGGGCGAAGCGGTCCGGTTCCACGATCCGACGAACGAGCAGCGGGAGGAACACGAGCGGCACGACTGCCAGGGCGAAGATCCCGCGGAAGCCGAGCGTCTTCGCTGCGAGGCTGTGCACGATCGCCGCGATCCCGGCGCCGACGGCGTATCCCGCCGCCATGAGGGAGACCGCCTTCGCCCGCTCGTGCGAGGTGGTGAGTTCGACCGCGCTCACCTGCGTCAGCCCGACGGTTGCGCTGAGGAACGGCCGGCCGAGCGCGAAGATCGCGACGAACCACCAGTAGGTGGGGCTGACCGCGGTGAGGACGGTGAGCACGAGTCCCGCCGCGCACATCGCAACGAGCATCGGCTTGCGGCCGAAGCGGTCGGCGAGCGAGGCCAGAGGAAGGCCGAGGAAGGACGCGGCGCGGATGATGGCGAGCCCGACGCCGAGCACGGTACCCGACAGTCCGGCCTCGTCGGCGAAGGTGGCGCCACTGATCTCGTGGCCGAACGTCTTTGCCACGTCCCCGAGGGCCGCCACCGCACCGAACTGCCCGAACCCCGAGGCGAGCGCCAACAGGGCGATGGCGACGAGCGAGGGATCGAACCACCGGTACGTCCGGAATTGCAACTCCGGTCGGGCCGGATCATCCACGTCGCCGGGTCACCACGGTGGGGAGGTTACGCCCAGGGGCGCTCACCCCCGCGTCGTCCGGCAACCCACGGGCGTGCAACGGCACGGTGACCAGGACCGCACACGCGTCCGGCTGCGATGCACCGCGCGGGCTTCACCGACGTCGACCCGAGCGCCGGTCGCGCGCAATTCGAGTTCGTGCCTCGACTTGTCGCGCAATGCCTGTCACCATCGGAGGGCGCGCGAAAATCGCGCCTCGCGTCACCGGACGCGCGGGAGGGACGAGGAACTCCGGTAGCAGATGCCGCGGCCAGTCGAAGGATCGAGCCCCTACAACGCAGGCTTGGACGGCATCCGCGCGGTCGCCGTCCTGGGAGTCGTCGCCTATCACCTCGGCCTCGGTTGGGCGAGCGGGGGCCTCCTCGGAGTCGGGGTCTTCTTCGTGCTCTCGGGCTACCTGATCACCGACCTGTTGGTCGCCGCAATCCGCAAGCGCGGGGCACAGTCCTTCGGGCAGTTCTGGGTGCGACGGGCCCGCAGGCTGCTCCCCGCGCTGTTCGTGGTGCTGCTCGTAACCGTGGCCTGGGCGACCCTGCTCGACCGGTCGCAGCTCCCCGCGCTCCGCGGGGACGTCCTGCCGGCGGTCTTCTACTACAGCAACTGGTGGTACATCTTCCACCACGTCTCGTACTTCGCCGAATACGGCCCCCCCTCCCCCCTCGGCCACCTATGGTCACTGGCGATCGAAGAGCAGTTCTACCTGTTCTGGCCGTTCGCCGTCCTCGCCGCCCTGCGCTGGGTGCGCGACCGCCGGGCGCTCGTGGTGGGCTGCCTCGTGCTGGCGGCGGGCTCCGCCATCGACATGGCGCTCCTCTTCTCGCCGTACGCCGACCCGACGCGCGTGTACGACGGCACCGACACGCGGGCCTTCGAACTGCTCGTCGGCGCCGCGCTCGCGCTCGTATGGCCGCGCAGCCAGCGGTTCGCGCCGATCACCGCGAGGGCTCGCACCCTCCTCGAGGTCACCGGAGGAGTGGCACTCGTCGGCATCGTCGTCCTCTACTGGCAGACCAGCCAGTACGACCCCTTCGTGTACCGGGGCGGGATGGCGCTGTTGTCCGTGCTCAGCGCCGTCCTCATCGCCGTGTGCATCCACCCCGGTGCCAGGGTCGCCCGCGTCCTCGGGGTCGGTCCGTTGCGTTGGATCGGCGAGCGTTCCTACGGCATCTACCTGTGGTCGCTGCCGGTCATCGTCCTGACCACTCCCCAAGGGTCCAAGGAGAACCTGCTGCGTGACGCCCTCCAGGTGGCCGGCATCGTCGGCGCAGCGGCACTGTCGTGGCGGTTCGTCGAGCAGCCCGTCCGCCACGGTGCGCTCGGGCGTCATTGGCATGCGCTCCGGGACAGGTGGCGCGCCAAGGAGTGGGGCGGACTCGTCCCCGGGACCCAGGGCTGGGCGGCGACCGGTGCGGTGCTCGTCGCAGGCCTGATCTGCGCACTCGGGCTCTCAGGCGTGATCACGGGAGCGCCTCGGGTCCCGGAGGCGTCGGGCACAATCCTGCCTCGTCGCCACTACGTCCAGCCTGCGACGACCGACACGCTCCCCCACGACCCTCCCGGTCAGGGGACGGCCACGACCACGACGACGACGCTCCCGGCGGGGACAGGAGTGACGGTGATCGGCGACTCGATCATGGTCGACGCCGCGCCCTACATCCAGCAGCTCCTGCCCAACGCGAAGATCGACGCCCAGGTGGGACAGCAGCTCTACCAGATCCAGTCGGAGGTGCCGCAGCTCGAGTCGCAAGGTGACGTGGGCAACGAGCTCATCTTGGAGCTCGGCACGAACGGGTACTACAGCGCCACACAGCTCGAGGCGCTGCTGCGTTCCCTCGGACCGATGCGCCACATCGTGCTCGTGAACACCCGCGAGACTCGCCCCTGGGAGGAGGCGGTGAACCAGAACATTGCGACCGTCGCGCGCACCTACCCCGACACCACGATGGTCGACTGGTACGACATCTCCGCCTCCACGCCGCAGTACTTCTATCCCGACGGGGTCCACCTCGACCCGCAGGGTGCGCAGTTCTACGCATCGCTCCTCGTCCACGCGCTCGAGTCGCCGCCCCCGTCGACGGGCTCCAAGTCCACGGGCGGGAACGGCGCGGGCGGCAAGGGTGCGACAGGCAAGGGCGCGACCGGGGCAAACAGAGACCGCGCCTCCGCGCACGAGCGCGGGCGACCCCCGTCGCGCTAGACGATACGCCGACACGACGCGCCGATCGCCACCATGCGCGCGGGGGCGTACGGGACCTGACAAGCGGAGCGCTCTCGGTGGCGGGGGTGCGAGCGGACGTGGCCGCACGCGACGCCTGCGCCGACAATGCCTGGGAGCATCACGGCCTGCGACCCCGCACGGTCCTTCGCCGGCGAGAGCAGGCACCTCGCGACGCTGCTCCAGCACGACGTCCTCGCCCACATGAACGCCCACGGATGGCAGATCCCCGACGACGGCGTCCAACCGGACACAACACTCGGAGGCTTGCCCTCACAACAGCCGCCGCCACCTATCAGCACCTCCTCCTCGGGCCAGCCGATCCAGGCTGGTTCACGACACCGAGCGAGGTGCCCGGGGCGCTGCCACTGCCCGCACACAGAGGCGCCGCGTCCCGCGCGGACCGCGGCGAGCTCCCGCGCCCTACGCGGTGACGATGTCGGCCAACATCGGCAGCGCCGCGTCTTTCTCGCTGAGCAAGGACCGATCGGACCCGTCGATCGCAAGCGGCCAGGGGATCCCGAGCGCGGGATCGAAGGCGTTGACCGCGACTCCCTCCATGCCCGGCTGCCACTCCCGGTCGAAGCAGTAGAAGTACTCGGTCCAACCATCCGCCGTGGCCTGGAAGCCGTTGCAGATGCCGGGCGCGAGGAGGACGGCTCGTCCCGGCCGCAGATCGACGGTCACGGTGCGGCCGAAGGTCTCCGAACCTCGGCGTGCGTCGAGATAGGCGCCCAAGGCGCTGCCCGCCACCACCGTGACGAGCTTCGTCATCTCCTCGCCGTGGAGCCCTCGGACGACCCCTTGTCGAGAAGCCGTCACGTTGACCTGCGCCCATCGCGCGAGCGCGAATCCTGCATCCTCCATGTCGCTCGATCGGAAGAGCTCCCGTACGGTGCCGCGCTCGTCGGAAACCTGCTTCATCTCGATCACGTTCAGACCGCTGATCTCGGTGGGCTCGACCTGGAATGGGCGCACTGGCATCCCTTCAGCTTGCCTCCAGAAGCGCGCCAACATCTAGCCCGATGACCCGGAACGCACGCGCGCGCGGCGTATGCGAGCATCGTGGGCTGCGGACGCTCCACGAGCCACTCGCCCCAAGTGGCGTGCGGATCCGACCGGGCGACGATCTCACGACCGTCGCGAACCCGATGAGCCCGGTTCGACGGGCACGGGCAGCGCCCGCGAGCGGCGCGTCCGCTCAGGGCCTATTGGATTGCAGCGTGGACTGCAGCTCCCCCGGCACCGCGAGGTTGTTCCGAACGGTTCGCTCATCACCTGACGAAGCTCGCAGGTGCCGGACGATCAGCCGGAAGGAATTGAAGAAGCTCACCTCGCAGTACGTGAGGCGGTTGGTGCAGCAGAACGCTTTGACGAGCCGCTGCGCATGCCGGAGATTGGGCCGCGGCATCGACGGAAAGAGATGGTGCTCGATCTGATAGTCGAGGCCGCCCAACACGAAGGTGAGCACCGCACCTCCGGCGACGTTACGAGACGTGACGACCTGGCGGTGGGCGAAGTCCAGCTTCGAGCCCGCCGGAACGAGCGGCATCCCCTTGTGATTGGGCGCGAAGCTCAACCCAATGTAGAGCGAGAACACCGCCTGTTGCACGGCGACGAATGCAAGCGCTTTGAGAGGGCTGAGCACCACCGCCACCAGCGTGAGGAACGTCGCCGCATGGGCCAGGATCAACAGTCCTTCCCCGATCGCCCCTCGGTCATGTCGAGAGAAGAGTTGGCGGGCACCGCCTACGTGCAGACCCAGGCTTCGCAGGAGCATGAGTGGAAAGAAGAGCGGCGCCCGCCACCGCACGAACAGGCGGCCGAGACCTGTGCGCTCCTTGGCAGCGGGATCTCCGAAGATCCCGAAGAAGTCGGACCCGACGTCGGGATCACGTTCCATCTCGTTCGGGTGTGAGTGGTGCGCGTTGTGCTTGGGGACCCACCACCCGAAGCTCAATCCGATGAGCACGTTCCCGACCAGGAGCCCGACCAGTCTGTTCGCGCGTCGCGAGGCGAAGATCTGCTGGTGTCCAGCATCGTGACCGAGAAAGCCCAACTGGGCGAACACTGCACCGAGGAGCACGGCGACGCCGAGGACCAGCCACGAATCACCGACGGTCACGAACGCGGCCCACCCACCTGCCAACGCCGCGATGGTCAGGCAGATCTTGGCGACGTAGTAGGCACGTCGACGATCGAGCAGGCCGGCCGCACGAACCTGCAGGGCGAGCTCTCGGAAGTCTGCGGTCGAGACGGTCGGGGTCGCGGCATCGGGGTCGTCTCGTTCCAAAGGACGTTCCTCGAGTGGGGTGGGGTACATCCGGCGGAGCCTCGTCGCCTAGATGGTGCCGTGTGTGGTGTGGGCGATACCCATCGCGCTCGACGGATTGCACCAGGGGCCGGCGGGGGGGAGCGCCCGTTCAGGCCGACGGACCGGAGAATGGGTAGCGCCATCTGCCGTGCCTCCCCTCCGGCGTCGACGAGCCGCCGGAGAGGAGGGCGGCTCCAGGCTCCGCCGTATCCCGGCCGCCGCACCATGCAAGGGGGTCGGGCAGCGGCGCACGAGTTCAAGCTACCGGCCGGAGCCGGGGCGTGGAGCCCGAGCGGTCCCACCGACGACCACGAACCCGGCGATGTGGGGGCCGAGGGGCGACGCGATGATCTGCCCACGGCTGCCGGCGTCGGTGGTGAGGTTCGCGTGTCACGGCCGAATCCACGGCACGAGAGGTCGTACGCCTTCCCGCCCGTCGTCTCAGCCGGTGTCCGCGACGCAACCCGCCGTCTCGATGCCCGCCACCGCGGCCGCCTCGTCGTTGTCCGAGGAATCGCCCGTGACCCCGACGGCGCCGATGACCTCGCCCGACGGGTCCCTGACGAGGACGCCACCGGGTACCGGCACGAGGGAACCGCCGAAGGCCGCGGTCACCGACGCGACGAAGGTGGGCTGTTGCTCCGCGCGGCGCATGATCGCCCGCGACCCCATGCCGAGGCCGAGCGCGCCGTACGCCTTGCCGTGGGCCACCTCGAAACGGAGATTCGACGCGCCGTCCTCGCGCTCGAACATCTTCACGTGGCCCCCGGCATCCAGGACCACCACCGAAAGAGGCGCAAGGCCACGCTCTCGGCCAGCCTGCAGCGCGCCGTCGACAATCTGGCGTGCCTGCTCCAACGTGATCGTGCTCATCTGGCCACCACGCTCCCATCGCGTCCTGCGTCCAGAGTCTTCCGTTGGCGCCGCCGGGCGTGCAAGACCGGCTCGGTGTACCCGTTGGGCTGCTCGACACCGGTGAACACGAGGTCGCACGCCCCGAGAAAGGCCGGCTCGTCGTAGCCCGGCGCCATCGGCCGGTAGGCGGGGTCACCCGCGTTCTGGCGATCGACGACCTCGGCCATCCTCCGCAGGGTGGCGAGCACGGTGTCGTGGGTCACCACACCGTGATGCAGCCAGTTGGCGATGTGCTGCGAGGAGATCCGGCACGTCGCCCTGTCTTCCATCTGGGCGATGTCGTGGATGTCGGGGACCTTCGAGCACCCGACACCCTGGTCGATCCAGCGCACGGCGTAGCCGAGTATTCCCTGGGCGTTGTTCTCGAGCTCCTGTCGGATCTCGTCCTCGCTCCACGACGGGGCCGGTTCGAGTGGTCGGACGAGCAAGTCGTCGATGGTGGCGCGGGACCCGCCGGCGAGCTGCGCCTGACGCTCGGACACGTCCACGCGGTGGTAGTGCACCGCGTGGAGGGTGGCAGCGGTCGGCGACGGCACCCAGGCGGTGTTGGCACCGGCCATGGGATGCGCGATCTTCACTTTCAGCATGTCGGCCATGAGGTCCGCTGCCGTCCACATGCCCTTTCCGATCTGAGCCCGGCCACGCAGGCCACAGGCCAAACCGACGTCGACGTTCTGGTCCTCGTACGCCGTGTACCAGCGCGCGCCGCGCATGGCCGCCTTGCGCATCACCGGGCCGGCCCGCATGGAGGTGTGGATCTCGTCGCCCGTGCGGTCGAGGAACCCGGTGTTGATGAACGCGATCCGGGCACTGGCGGCGCGGATGCATTCGGCGAGGTTGACCGTCGTCCTGCGCTCCTCGTCCATGAGCCCGATCTTCACCGTGGCGGGCGGCAGGCCCAGGACGGACTCGACGCCGCCGAACAAGGCGTCCACGAATTCGACCTCGGCCGGCCCGTGGAGCTTGGGTTTCACCACGTAGACGGAGCCGTAGCGGGAGTTGTGCTGCCCCGAGCCGCGACGCAGGTCGTGCAGAGCGCACAGGACCGTGACGACCGCGTCCAAGATCCCTTCGGGAACCGGGCCTCCGCTGGCGTCGACGACCGCGTCGGTCATCATGTGGATCCCGACGTTGCGGACCAACATGAGCGCCCGGGACGGCAGGACGTGATCGGCGCCGTCCACCCCCGTGAACGACCGATCGTCGTTGAGGCGCCGGACGAACGAACCTTGGCCCTTGTCGACGTCAGCGGTCAGGTCTCCCTTCATGAGCGCGAGCCAATTCCGGTAGATGGCGACCTTGTCCGCCGCGTCGACGGCGGCCACGGAGTCCTCGCAGTCCATGATCGTCGTGAGCGCGGACTCGAGGACGACATCAGCGACTCCGGCTCGGTCCTCCCGCCCGACGGGATGCTGATCGTCGATCACGAGCTCGATGTGGAGGCCGTGGTGGCGGAGGAGCAGGGAGGTCGGGGACTCGGCGGGCCCGCGGTAGCCGACGAAGACCGACGGATCGGCCAATCCGACCTCGTCGTCGGGCCTTTCGGCCACGAGCTTGCCCTCCGCCGCGCGATACCGGGTCACCTCCGCGTGGGACCCCAGCTCCAGAGGTACCGCTTCGTCGAGGAAGGATCGGCACCAGGCAATTACCGCCGCCCCGCGCTCGGGGTCATAGGGCCCGTCGGGGGGGCGCGAACCCAGCGCGTCGGTGCCGTAGAGGGCGTCGTACAGGGAGCCCCAGCGGGCGTTGGCGGCGTTCAGCGCGTACCGGGCGTTCAAGACGGGGACGACGAGCTGGGGGCCGCTCACCTCGGCAATCTCAGGATCGACCCCCGACGTGGTGATGACGAAGGGCTCGCCCGCCGGAACCACGTACCCGATCTCCTCGAGGAACTCGCGATACGGACCCGGTTCCCATGCATGCTCCTCGTGCCACGCGTCGAGTGCCGACTGCAGCCGGCTCCGGTCGGCAAGGAGGACGGCGTTGCGCGAGCCGAACTCGTCCATGAGACGAGCGAAGCCGTGCCAGAACTCGCCCTCGTCGACGCCAGTCCCGGGCAGCGCCTCTTCGACCAAGAAGCGATGCAGGACTGGCTCGAGCCCGTAGCCACCTCCGATGTCCACCAGATCGTTCACCGCACCTCCCACGGTCAGGGAGTGGCAATCGTATGCCGCGCTCGCCCATGCAGTCCGCTTCCGCGCAGCTCGAGGGACGCTTGAGGGACCCGGCGGGTTGAAGAAGCAGCAGGTGGGCCGAGTGTTGAAGCGACAGCGCTCCGAGTGTGGGCGTCGGGCTACCCGGCAGGCCGATCAGCGGGCGCCCACGGCACTCGGCAGGCCGAGCGAGGCGATCTCCCCGCACGTGGCGAACCAGACTCCGTCGTGGTCCTTGATGTAGGCAATCAGCCTGTCGAGCACGGCGGCGCGGAAGGGACGGCCCGAGATCTTGGGGTGCATGCACCATTGAAGGACTCGGGGCTCCTCGGCTGACTCTTCGTACAGGACGTCGAACTCTGCCTTGACTGAGCTGAAGATCCCCTCGGTCGTCCCGTAGGGGGTACCACCCATCTGCGGCGGGGCACCCGAGCCGAGCATGAGGTACATCCCCCAATCGTCGTTGCCCGCGGGGATCGCCACGATTGGCCGATCGTCCTTCGTGAGAAGGTAGGGGAAGTCGCAATCGTGGAAGTCGCTCTGCCATTGGTACCCGGCGTCGCGAAGCAGGTCCAGCGTGCGCTCGCTGGTCGTGTACCGAGGAGTTCGCCAACCTTTCGGGCGGTAGCCCACGACGGCGCTCACCGCGTCGGTGGCCCGCTCCACCTCCTCGCGCTCTTGGTCCTCGGTGAGATAGCAGAGGCCGATGTGCCGGTAGCCATGGACGCCGATCTCGTGACCCTCGTCCATCATGGCCTTGATGACGTCCGGATACCACTCAGCGGTCAACCCGCAATACAGAAACGTCGCCCGGACGTCGTGCTTCCTGAGAATGCGACTCACTCTGCTGACACCTTCGTGGATGTCGTACTGGCGCATGGTGAGGTCGCAGTAGTTGATCGCTCCGTTCGGCCAGAACGCGTTGGTGTGGCTGGCCCACGTGGCTGCTGCGTCCACGTCACCTTGGGTGTCAAAGGTGAGGAGGATGGCGATACGCGTATCCTTCGGCCAGTTCTCCACGAACGGACCGGGTGAGCGCAGACCGAAGATCTCTTCGAACCGACCTTGGCCCCATTTCCAAGTAGCCAGGTCCTCTGTGATGGATCCCAACGTCTGCTCCTTCCGCTGTCGTGTGGCCATGCCGCGGCCCGGCCGAAACATAGGTGTGAGCTGACCACATAGGCGTGATTCGGCCCTGGTGATGGTAGATCTTGGCACCGCCGCACGCGTTCGGTCTCTGGGAAGCCAGCCACCTCATCGACGTCCTGCTGCAGGAAGGGCCACGGGGGCTCGGAGCCGAAGAGGCCGTACACATGGCCACCTACCTCGGCTTCCAGATGACCCCGGGCCGGTCGTTCCGGCCCCGGGCGGCTTGCGGGCTCCTCGGGATCCGGCGCGGGGCGCTGAGTAACTGGGCCGCGTCGGCTGTAACGCCAGGGCGCCGGCTCACCAATATAAGACGTGACCGACGAGCCGACCGACGCTGAGCTGCTGGCGCGGCTCCGAACGGACCCCGCGGCCCTGGAGCTGATCTTCCGCCGCTACCGCCACTTGGTGCTTCGCTACGCAGCCCGTCGCTGCAGCGAACCCGCCGACGTCGTCGACCTCGTCGCCGCCACCTTCCTGGCGCTCCTGGAGAGCGGCGGTGGCTTCGACCCCCGACGCGGCAGCGCGCCGGCGTGGATCCTCGGTGTCGCCCATCGCCAGTGGGTGCGGACGCTTCGCCGTGAGAGCCGCATTCGCGAGCTGGCTCGCCGCCAGGCCGGCCAGCGGCACCTCGACGCCGACGACATGGCGCGCATCGAAGAGCAGATCGACGCCTCCCGCGAGCGAGCAGCCCTGGAGGAGGCGATGGCGCAGCTGCCGGAGCGCCACCGGGAGGTGCTCTTCCTGATCGGCCACGAGGGTCTCACCAACGAGCAGGCGGCCTTCGTCGCCGGCGTACGCCCATCGGTCTTCCGCGTCCGGCTGCATCGCGCACGACGCGCCTTACAGCGCCAGCTCGATGGCGGCACCGCCGAACGCTCGTCGCTCCGACCCTTACCAACCACCGAGGTGATCCCATGAGAAATTCCATCGACGATCCGCTCCACCCCTTCGAGTCAGAGCTGCTGGAGGAGCTCTTCGCCGCCCAACGGCGCCTCGCACCCGGCGTGGCTCGCGCCCGGCCGCCACACGTCACGCACAAGCGGGTGGCGCTCGTCGGCGGCTGCGCGGCCATCGCCGTCGGTGCCGGCGTCGTCGCGGGCTCCCTCGCGTCACGGGGTCCAGGCGGCTCCACCGCCGTTCCGTCCGCGACCAAGATCACGGCGCAGCTGGTCGACGCGCTGCAGACGTCGAGCACCGATGTGCTCTACGACCAGGAGGTGCAGTCGACGCCGGGGGTCACGCTTACCCTCCATGAGTGGGTGAGCCCGTGGGACCCGAGCCCCGGACAGACGGTTAGCGAGCGTATCGAGTTCTTCCAAGACTGCACGGGCCTTAGCGGCTGTACGGATTCCGGCCTGGTCCAGGACTTCGGGCAGACCGGCACGATGCCGGCCGGCGCGACCGTCTTCGACGAGTTCCCCTGGGGCACGTCCGTCACGACGGCGGGCGAGGCGGTCGACGTCGACTACCACGACCGGCAGTGGGTGGACCAGAAGTCCGCGCAGGTGAGCTTCAACCTGCCCCTGACCGCCGCGGACATCCAGCAGGAGATCGCCGCTGGCAACGCGCGAGTGGTCGGCAACGCCACCGTCGACGGCGTCCAGACGGTCGAGCTCGCCATCTCCGGCTTCGACGGACCGGGCTCCTCGGGTGACATCTGGGTGGACGCCTCGAGCCACCTACCGGTCCGCACGGTGGTCACGGCTCCCAACCCGGGCACCGGACAGGGCGCCCCCGGCGGCATGCAGACGGTCCAGGACGACTACCAGTTCCTCCCCGCGACGTCTGCGAACCTGGCAAAACTCCACCCGGTCATCCCGTCAGGCTTCACGGAGAATCGTGCCCTCGATCCCGACCCGAGCAACGGGTCCTGAACGTCGCACCGTCGACCGGCCCGCACCGCACGACGAGGGCGGGTGCGGGTCGGTCGTGTCCGCGCTCAGAGGACCGTCGAGGCCGACCTCGGCGGACATGGCCGAGTTGGTCGCCGCCGCCTCGTCGTGGTCGAGCTCGGCGTCGTTCAGCCCACCTACCTCATCCGAGACGGCCTCCCCGCCGACCGTAGCGACGAGGACCCCCGACAAACCGCTCCCGGGTCGGCGTCTCGCGCCGTGACAAAAGGGGTGGGCGCTGCCGGGATCGAACCGACGACCTGCTCGTTGTAAGCGAGCTGCTCTACCGACTGAGCTAAACGCCCCGATCGTCTCCGGACGAGCAGCACCCGCAGCACCGCCACACGAGGGGACGGTCAATTGTGCGCCGTTCGCGCGAGACGTGCAACACCTCGGCGATCAGAGGTCAGCCCCCACCAGCTCCGCGGCCAGCGCGGGGGTGGCCGCTGCGACGGGCCGGCGCGGGGAGCGGTCTCGCACGGCGAGGTCGAGCCCGTCGCACTCGGCAACGACCGCCCCGGCCTCGGTGCAGACCAGCATGGCCGCCACGTAGTCCCACACCGAAAGCGCCGAATGCCCTGCGACCAGATATCCGTCGAGGGTGCCTTCGGCGACGGCGCACATGTCGAGCGAGGCGGCCCCGAGCGCCCGGAACTGGGACCAACCCGGAGACCTGCGGGGAAAACCCGAGATGCCGACGACAGCACGGGAGAGCTCGGAGGTCGTCGACGGGTGGATCGCACCTCCGTCACGGAAGGCTCCCCGTTCCCGGATCGCGTGATAGCGGACGCCCGACACCAGATTCGCGACGAGTGCGACCCACGGACCCGTGGCGTCCAGGATGCACAGGCTCGTGGCGTACCAGGAGAGCCCGATGGAGGCGTTGGTGGAGCCGTCGACCGGATCGACGACCGCGAGCAGTCCCGAATCCGGTCCGCTCCTCCCCGACTCCTCGGAAAGGACGCCGAGACCCTCACGGTGAAGGACCGCACACACGGCGTCGTCCGTCACGACGTCGAAGGCGTATTGACCGAGGCGCTCCCCGCGCCGGCGCCGGTCGCCCGGGTTGGTCCCCTCCAGGGCGACGCGCGCCGCCTGCGCCGCCTCGTCGAGCACCCCGAGTAGATCCTCGGGGTCGCGTGGCGGGGCGCTCACCGGTGGCGAGACTACCGGCGACCACCCGCTCGCGGCAGATCCCTCTCTTGCAGGGCAGATCCCCCTCTCGCAGGAAGGTCGGGCCGCGGCGCTGGTTCTGCGTCGCACCACAGCCCCTGCGGGTACCCCCTAGTCTCGTACCACTGTGGCTGCCATCGACGTCGCCGGCTACGTCGCCGACCTGAAGGACCATTCCGTCGACCACGGGTTCCACGTCCACGACGAGCGCCACTTCGTCGAGACGTACTCCTTGCGGCAGGTCTGGGAGGTCGATCTCCACCCAGAAGAAGGGTGCGGCGGACCACTCGATCTGCACCTCGCCCTCGAGGTCGACCCCCGCGTGCTGCTGTCCTTCGAGGATGTGGTGATGGAGCTCTCCGACGAGGAGGAGCCGCCGGACGATTTCCACTTCCCCCTCACCTTCACCTGGGCGCTCCCACCCCTGCCGCACGGCCCGGACCTCCTTCGCCTGGCGATCGACCTGGCCGGCATCGGTGGGATCGAGCTGCCCCTCGAAGTGTCGGCGATCGACTCGTTCGCCTCGGCCACCGACGGCCCGGAGCGCCGGTTGAACATCGTCGCGCGGCACCCTGTCTCCCTTGCGCGCGTCCTCGCCGGCGAGGAGCTGCTCTGCGACGTCTTCGACCGCTGCCTCGCCGTCAGCCGCTTCCTCCTCGAGGCCGCCGAGACCTGGTTGGGATGACCACGGTCGGGCGCGCGCCGTCGGACCGTCGTCGTCCGCGGACCGCTCTCGTGCCTGCCGCGGCCTGCGCCGCTGCCGCCCTGCTGCTGAGCGGCTGCTCGAACGGCGGCAGCTCGCTGGCGCAGGCTGCCTGCGTCCACGTCGATGCCTCCATCCGCCTGTACACCCAGAGCGAGCACGCGACCAGCGCGGCACGCGCCCGCGAGAAGGTCGACCAAGCGACGGCCCAGCTCGACCAGGCGCTGCAGCTCGCCGCACGGGCGACGTCGGCGAACCCCGCCTTCAATCCCCTGATGACCACTCTCCAAGAGATCGGGCGAACCTCCGAGAAGAATCTGGTTTCGGCGTTGCGAGCGCAGTGCGCCGCGGCGAACCATCCCACAGCTCAGTCCCCGGTTCCCGGCGGACCGACACCGGGGACAGTCCCGGCCGGGGCGCCCGGCGGGGGCTGAGCGCGGACGCGAAGCGACGCGGCCCTCCGGTGCCCCGGCCTGCGCCGCGCGCGTCGATATCGTGGATCCGTGCGGAGCGGGTAGGCCGTGGCGAATGTATGCCCGCGCCCCGACACGTCGAGGAGCCAAGGAGCACCGCTGCAACACCCGCGTACACGAGCTCGGCGGCCCGTCACCACCTCGGTGGGCCAGCACACCGCCGTGCGGTCCCAGCCAGCCCGCGCGCCGCGCGGCCACGCAGCCGGTGCGTTCTGGCCAACCGCGGTCCCGCGGCGGAGGCCGTCCCTGCGGGTGCGGCGCCGCCGCGCCCTCTCTGCGGCGATCGTGGTCGCGGTGACCGTTCTGGGGCTCGTGGCGTTCGGCGTGTCGGCGTCGGGTGGGCCGACACTCCCAGCGCTCCCCTCGACACCCTTCCGCTCGCACATCGTGACGATCGCCGAATCGCAGCTCGGCTACCACACCCAGCCGTCGAGCTCGTACTGCAACAAGTACAGCGCCTCATGGGGAGCCGGGACCCCGTGCAGCCACGGCCTCCGCAGTGAGGAGTGGTGCGCCGACTTCGCCGCGTGGGTGTGGCGAAGGGCAGGGGCGCTCTTCACATACGCCTACGGAACGTCCGACATCAACGCGGCGTCGGGAAGCTTCTACTTCTGGGCGGTCGCGCACCACACCTGGCATGCCGCGGACAGCGGCTACACGCCGCAGGCCGGAGACGTCGCGGTCTACGGGCTCGACGCGCCAGCAGGAAGCGCTGACCACGTTGCGGTCGTCACGGGGTACGAGGCTGGAGCGCGAGGACCCGACGTCGTGAACGGCGACGGCGACCACACCGGGTTCAGCGTCGTCGAGGTCGGCACCGATCAGTACAGAGCGGACACGCCGGCGACGGTCGCGCCGCTCGCCGGCTACGCCTCGCCGATCCCACCTCCGCAGGCGGCAACCGGCGCATAGCACGACCCGGGCACGGGCGAGGCCGAACCCGGTGCCGCGCGCTCAGGAGGCAGTGGGCCAGGTGACCGCCGCGGGCGCCGCCACGACCGCGCCGCCGCTTGCGCCGCCTCCCGCGCCGCCTCCCGCGCCGCCGAGACATGCGGCGACGAAGCGCCGCTCCCAGTCCTCGTCGACCTGCCCCGCCGCGTGGAAGCGGACGGCGTCCGCGTGGAGCCGCACGGTGCCGTCGGGCTCGAGGGTCCCGATGTTGGTCGCAGCGAGGACGTCGGCCAGCCGGTGCACTGTCGCATCCGACGCGGCGCTCGCGAGCGGAGGCGCCGTCACGAGGACGGAGACCGTGTCCACGTCTTCTATCTCGGCGAAGACGACGACGACCTTGTCGAGATCGACGACGACGCGCATCGGGTCAAGGTGTGACCGCGGCGTCGGGCACGAGAACGCCTCGTGCTCGCAGCCGCTCGACCAGCCACGCCACGCTGTCGGGACGCTCGATCGCCTCCTGCCAGCCTCCGAGCAGCTGCTCGACGGCGTCGCGGGCGGGGACCGTCCCGACGACCGCGACGCTCATCCCCTCGATCTCCTTCTCGTCGGTGCTGTGGGCGCCCCGCACGTGGATCCCGCCGAACGGTGTCGCCCACTCCACCGGCACCGGCTCGCGCATCACATAGAGCTCGCCGGTGTCCTCCACCCAGCTGAGCTCGTAGCGGACACCGTGCGCATCGCGCCAGTCCCGGCCGAACTCCACCTCGGCGGAGCTCCGCCGTCGCTCATCCGCGTCGTAGAAGTCCTCGATGTCCATGTGCGCTGAACTGTAGTCGGCACCGTCACCGGTCCGTGAGCCGACGCCCGAGGTTCGATCGCCCAACCGGTGGATATCGCACCTGGTCACGGACGGTATTTTCCGCGACCGTCGCGGGTGGGAGCGACGGAGGGAGTGCCATCGCGCACGGTCGGGGCATGACGACCGACGCACACCGGCCCCTCGACGTCCTGGCCCGCGACTGGGAGTCCCTGCGTCGAACGCCGGCGTCGCACGACGCCCTCGAGGCCCTCGCAAGGGCGGAGCCGGACATTGCGAGGCTCGGTGCGAGCAATCTCGGCGACGTGGTCGACGCGCTCATCGGGTCGACCCCGGCCGATTGGCGCACCGGGCGCGGATCCGCAGAACGCGACCGAGCCGCAGCGCTGTTCCGGGTGGTGCTGCGTTCGACGAGTGCGCACCCGCTCGTCTCGCGCGCACTCGTCCAGGCACTCGTCCCTGGCCTCGTCGGCGTCGGCCGCCGCCTCGCCTGGGGCAAGGACGGCGAGTGGGACAGCCAGGACGCGTTCACGGTCGACGCGATCACGACGACGTGGGAGGTGGTCCAGGAGTGGAGCGGGCAGGACCGCGCGTACGCCGTCCTCGACGTGCTCTCGGCGGTCAGGTGCCGGCTCCACCGCCGGATCCGGCGCCACCACACGCTGCACCGCACCGAGCACCTCACGTCGGGGGACGAGCCCCTCGAGGAACCCGCCACCTCCGGGCCGAGCGACGCCGAGGAGCTCGCGAAGGCGATCGACCGGGAACGGGGCCACCTCGACCCCGCCGATGCTGTCGTGCTGTACGCGCACAGGGTCCTCGGCTACTCGCTGTCCGAGCTCGCCGCCTCCTCCGGCCACTCCCGGCGGTTCCTCGCCGCACGCCGCGATCGCGCCGTCGCCGCCCTCCTCGCCTGATAGACCCGGCGAACCACGCGACGCCGGTGCGACGACCCTCTGCGTCCTGGCGGCGCTGCGACGAAAGTTGCATATCTACGTTACGGTGTTTCCCCGTGGATGGTACGTGCCTCCCGGGCACGGACAGGGGGGAAACCGCGGCGCCGCGCGCCGGTGCCTACCGGCGCGGCATGCACCGGACCGACATCCCGACGCCTTGCTCTGCATCCGATGGGTGAGCCGGGTCGTCGCTCCCGTGCATGGGGCGTCCTTGCGGTGTCGCTCGCGCTCATGGCGCTGGTGACCGCGCTGTCCTCCACGACCGGTCACCGCGGGCCGCCGTCCGCTGCCGCGCTCGACCGCGCCGCGTCCGGCAGCGGGCCCCGGACCACGGCCACGGGCCACGGTGCACGACTTTCGCACCGGCCCCCGGCGACACGCCCGGCCACCGACAGCGGCACCGGCTCGCCCCGCGCCGAGCACGCGGGGTCGGGCAGGCCGTCCCTCCCGGCGACCGCCCGGGTCGCCGGGCAACGCCGGCAGCCGGGACTCGGGTCTTCTCGAGCACGAGGAGTGCAGGTCGTCCCTCCCCAGGGGGCTGCGATCTTCGTCACATCCCCCGGCGCATCGCTGTCCACCTCGGAGCCCACGGGAGGGGGAGGACCGGCGACCGCGGGTGCCGGCATGTCGGGACCCACGTCGCCGGCGTCCACCAAGCCCGAGCTCTCCCCGTCGGGAACGACCCCGACGCCCGTCACGCCGGGCGCAGGCTCGGGCGCCCAGGGTGCGGCGGGCGACACATCCGCCGCCTCCACGGCCACGACTGGGAGGTCGACGGCGGCCGGCGCATACCCCGGACACGGAGCGATCACCCCTCCGGCCACGTCCGCGTCCTACGCCGCGGGGGGTGGCGGTGTCGTCACCGTCCTGGCGACGTGGGGCGGCACGGAAGAGCTACAGGTTGAGATCTCCTGTCCCGGCGGCGTGTCGAGTGCACGCACCGGGAGCTCGCCGCTGTCACTGGAGCTCGACGACGGACACGGGGGCGGGAACTGCATTGTCGCTCTCAGACTGCCTGCGGGCGCGACCGCCGGCGTCTCGTTCACACTCGTCGTCTCCCCGGCTCCCTGATGGCCGGAGCGGCGACCTCCCAGACCCGCCACGCCCTGTGGGACGCGAGCGTTGGCGCGGCGGCAGCGCTCCTCGTCTTCGTCGCCGTGCCCGGCGTGCTCGTCGGCTTCGTCGGGCTCCCGCTCCCCCGCCACTGGGAGGGGCACGACGTGCTGTCGTGGACCGGGCTCTTCGACGCGCTCGCCGTCGTGAGCTGGTGCGCCTGGGCGGCGTGCGCGTGGCCGATCCTGCGCGCCGCCGTCACCCGCGTCCGGACCCGGGACCTCGGCGCGGCGGAGCGCCTCACCGACCGGTTGGGGCTGCGCATCGCACTGGGCGTCCTCGCGCTGTCGTCCTTCTTCGGTGTGGGCGCATCCGTCGCGGGGGCGACCGCACCCCGCAGCGCGGCGACGCGCGCGGCGTGCGCGCCCGCCAGCGCGGTGTCCGCCCGGTCACGCACCGGACCGTTCGCCCGACCACTCGCCCGGCCCCTCGTCCGACCCCTCGTAGGGGATCACGCGCCACTCGGCCAAAGGGGCACACGACCCGCGGCGCGACCACGGGGGACGCGTGCCGTCGCGGTGCACGCTGGCGACACCCTGGCCACGCTCGCGGCCGCGCACTACGGCGATTCGTCGGCGTGGCACGCGATCGCCTCGGCCAACCTCGGCCGGCTCATGGCCGACGGCACCCGGTTCGTCGATCCCACGGCGTTGAGGTCCGGTTGGGTGCTCGCCCTGCCGGCGCTCGACGCGCAGGCGCTGCGCGGCGTCGAGGTGGGAGAGCTCCACGGCTCCCAGGAGCCCCCCGGGCGGGTGCCCCCGGAGAAGACGACGCCGGCGCGCGTCGTGGCCGCGAGCCACGACCCCGTCGGCTCCCTTCTGCCGATTGCGGAGCTCGCCGGTGCGGGGGTGAGCGCCCTTGTCGCCGGGCTCCTCGCGAGGCGGGCACGCCAGCTCCGTCGCCTCCAGGCCTTCCTCCGCGAAGAGGGCGGACCGAGTCCGGCGCCCGACGAACGTGACGCCTCGTTGGGAACGTTCGTCGCCCCGTTCGAGGAGGTGCCCCTCGTGGACGTGGTGGAGGCGGCCGCGCGCCTCCTCGGCGACGCACTCGGGACACTGCAGCCGACCCCCGGACCGGTGCAGTGGCTGCGCGCCGGCCACGACGGGGTGGAAGTCCGATTCGCCGAACCCGTCCCGGATCGTCTCCCGGGCTGGTCCCGCACCGACGCGGGGACCTGGCACCTTCCGGCCACGCTCGACGTCGCGGCCCTCTCCCGCCGCCTGGCGCGAGACGAGCCGTGGTGCACGGCACTCCTTCCCCTCGGCGACGACGATCGCGGCACGTGGCTCCTCCCGGTCGACGCCGGGGCCTGCGTCGCGGTGGTCGGGCCGCGAGCAGCAGATCTCCTGCTCGCGATGCGCGCGGGCGTCGCGACGTGGAGCTGGCACGAGGCACTCCTGGTCACCGACGACGTCGGACAGGCGACCAACGCCGCCTTCTCCGACGCACAGAGGCAGACGCGGAAACCCGGCCAGTCGGCGGGTACCAGCTCGCCGGGCGGTCCGCGCGTGCTGTTCGTCGGCAACCCCGACGACCTCCCGGCGCCAGTCCGAGGCGCGTGCGCGGTGCTCGCGACAGACCAGGTCGACGACGCCGACGTCACCGTGATCGTGGACCAGCGCGGAGCGAGCGCGCATCCCTTGGGGTTGACCGTGCGGCCCCCACTCCTCGATCGGTCGTGGACGAGCGCCGTGAGGAAGCTCACGGAGCCTTCTCCGGCGCGAATCGAGCCCGGCACCCTGCCCTTGGTCCACCACCGGGTCGCCACGGCGACCCTGCACGTCACGGACCCGACGACCGAGGAGCCCGGGGTCACCGCCCATCTCTTCTCGTGGTCCGGGACCGCACCGGGCGACGACGCCGCCGTCACTCGTGCGGTCCCGGTCCGCGGACCGGCAGAGGTGCGGTTGCTCACGAGCGTCCCGCGTCTCGTCGGCCTCCGATCCGACCTGCCACCGAAGCGGGCGCGGCGCGCGGTGGAGGTCGTCGCGTACCTCGCCCTGCACGCGCCGGATCCCGTCACCGGCGACCGGCTCCGCACGCGGGTCCTCGGCTCCGCCGACGCCGACGCCGCGGCAAAGACGCTGTTCAACACGATCGGCGCCGCACGCCGATCGCTCGGCCCCGGACCCGACGGCGAGCCGCTCCTTCCTCCGGCGTCCAGATCGGGCCACTACCGCCTCTCCCCCGCGCTGACCGCCGACGCGGTCCGGGCACCGGTGCTGCTCGGTGCCGGCCTGGCCGCACACGACCCCGCCGAAGCCGTCGCACGTCTCCGAGAGGGCCTCCAGCTGGTCGAGGGCGAGCCGCTCGGCGGGGTGCTCACGGGATACGCGTGGTGGCGAACCGAGGGCCACGAGCGCCGGGTCGCCGACGCCGTCGTCGACGGCGCCTGCGCGCTCGTGCGCGGCGCGCTCGGGTCCGGTGACATCGACCTCGCCCGTTGGGCACTGGCTCAGGCGAGGAAGGTCGAGCCCTACGGCGAAGCGCTCACGCGGGCGGCCATGCGCGTGGCGGCCGCCGCCGGGGACGCCCCTCGCCTCCATGCCGAGTGGCAGGAGTGCCAGCGCCGGATGGACGAGCTCGACCCCGGTGGCACGCCCTCTGCACGCTCCGAACAGCTGTACGTCCTGCTGCGGGCTCAGCTCGCAGGCCACAGCCCCCGCGCGGGCGCGGTGCAGACCTGAGCCGCCGGCGCGCTTGCCCGACGCAGGAGCTCAGGCCAGCTTCGCCGCGATCGACGCCGCGCCCCTGAGCACGGTGCCGTCGGCACCCTCCACCGTGTAGTGGTGGGACGGCCGTCGACGCGCTTCGTCGACCATGTCGGCGAGCAGGGTGCGGAACGGCACAGGCGGGTCGATCCACAGGTAGCGGGCGAGCGATCCCGGGATCGTGTTGATCTCGTTGACGAAGAGCTCACGGCCGTCGGAGAGGAAGTCCACGCGGGTGACGCCGCGCACCGAACACCGCCGCGCCACGACGGCGGCGGCCTCCTTGAGCGTGTCGGCGAGCGCCGCGTCGATCTTCGCGGGAAGCTCACGGGGGGCGCTCGCCATGCCCTCGCCGCCGACGTACTTGTCCGCGTACCCGAGGATGTCCGGCTCCCCCGCCGCCCCGCCCGCGCGTGGGGTGCGGAGGGGCCGCTCGATCGCCGAGATCCCGAGCTCCGGCCAGGACCGCACCGCAACCTGGAGGTCGAAGAGGTCTGCACGGTACGGCTCGAGGACCGCACCCGCCCGGAGGTGACGGTTCGCGTCGAGCAGCGCGACGGCCGTCTGCAGGTCGGCGACGTTGGCCGAGATGCCGATCGAAGAACCGCCGAACCGCGGCTTCACGATGTAGGGAGGGCCGAACCCGACGTCGGTCGTCGCCTTGTCGAGGAGCGCACGCGGCAGGGCCGGCAGCCCCGCTTGCGTGATGACGGCCGCGAACGCGAGCTTGTCCATGCCGAGCGCCGCGCCGGCGACGGTCGGACCCGTGTAGCGCACGCCCGCGAGGTCCAGGGCGGCCTGCAGCGTGCCGTCCTCTCCGGGTCCCCCGTGGCAGCACACGACGGCGACGTCGACGCCGAGCGGCCGAGGACGTCCGAACCGCGAGGCGTCGGACGCGAACCCCGACTCGATGAGCAGCTGGACCCGCGACGCACCCCGAGGCACGCCGTCGACGAACGCACTCGCCTCGAGCCCGCGGTCCACCTCGTACCACTCGCCGGTCTTCGTCCAGTACAGGCACCGTGCGTCGAGTGCGCGGGCGGACTGGAGCCCGGTCAGCACGCTCACGTCGTGCTCGGGTGAGGGGCCGCCGAACACGACGGCGAGATCAGCGGTGCCTTCTGCCACGGTGCGCTCCCTGGTGTGCGCCGGTGAGGCCCCCGGCGTCGGCGGTCAAGGGTAGTGGTCCGGCAGGTCGTTCTCGTAGAGGACGGCGTCTCCGGGTCCAAGGTTTGCGCGGACCCACGCGACCGCCTCGGACCGGGTCCGGACGACGACGACGGGCACGAGTCCGGCCGCCCCCCGCAGGAGGGCGCGCCGGTTGGTGAGCCCTACGACGACCAATGTGGACACGACCTCGCAGGCTGCCTGCGCGAGGGTCTCGTTCTCCGACGCCTGGCGGGCACCGAGCTCGACCATGCCCGGCGTCACGAGCACCCTGCGACCGTCGACGGCAGCGGCAGCGGCAGCGAGCAGCGCGAGCGCCGCCCGGGCGCCCGCGGGGTTCGAGTTGAAGGTGTCGTCGATGACGTGGACCCCCGAGGCCGACGTGTCGGCGGTGAGCCGGTTGGCGACTGCCGGGAGAGTGGGGATGCGGGCCAGCACCGCGTCCAGCGGCACGTCGAGCTGCAACGCCACGGCGACGGCACAGGCGAGGTTCGACGGCTGGATCCCGGGCCGGAGCGTCACCGGCGCGCCGGCGACGACCCCGTCGACCACGACCGTGACGCGCTCGCCGTCGACCCGGACGCGGACATCGGCGTTGGGGTCCTCCACTGCGGCACGCACGACCTGCGGGCCGTCCTTGGCGGCGTCGAGCACGCTGCCGAGCGCAGCGAGACGACGGTCGTCGGCATTGACGACCACCGTGGCCGCGCCCTCGGTGATCTCGGACTTCGCCGCGAGGATCGCGTCCTCGGAGCCGAACCGTTCGAGGTGCACCGGCCCGACCGCCGTCATCACCGAGATCTGCGGGGGGCACCACCTGCACAGGTCGCGGATCTCGCCCGGCCCATAGGTGCCCATCTCGGCGACAAAGACGTCGGTGCCCTCGGCGAGGTGCTCGTTGACCGCGCGGGCGAGGCCGCCGCGGTTGTTGAACGACGCAGGGGTGGCGACCACGCTCTTCGAGCCGGCCACCAGGTGGGCGATGTGGTTCTTCGTGGACGTCTTGCCATAGGAGCCGGTGACCGCCACGATCGTCGGCGCCACCCGTCGCAGCCGGTCAGCCGCCCTCTCGACGAAGCGCTCGGACGCGCGGCGCTCGAACGGCGCGGTCACGAGGAGCGCTGCGTCGACCAGCGCCGGGGCCGCGACCAGGCCCGCAGCTGCGAACGGGACGGGGGCGCCCACCCCGGCCCCGACCCCGAGCAGCACCCCTTCGCAGAGGACCCACACGCCGGCGAGCGTCTTCAGTCGCCTCGTGAGCACGAGTGGCGACGTCCGGCCGTGCACCGAGAGGTGGAGCGGGCCGACGACCGCGACCGCGACCGTCGCGAGCGCGGCGAGCGGCCACAGCCCTCCGATCACGACGCCGGCGAGGGCGACGGCACCGAGCGCGAGGTTGGCCGGTTCGCTCGTCCACCATCGGAGCGCAAAACGGCTCGCCGAGTCGGCGATGTAGTGCTCGCGCTGTGCGACACGGAGCCACCGTGCACCGGCGGGCACCAGAGCGAGCACGCACGCGCCGTAGGTGCCCCATGCCGAGCCGCTCGTCTCGTTGAGGAGGCCGACGATCACCGAAGGCGCCGCTCCACCGCCTCGCGCAAGGCTCCGGGGGACGTGAGCGGGACGAGGTGACCGGCACCCCGTAGCACGACGAGATCCACGTCGATCCCCGCCCCGCGCTCCAGCCGGGCACGTGCGGCCTCCGCGACGCTGAGGGGGACTGTGGCGTCGTCGTCCCCCCACACGAGCGTCACGGGACAACGGACCTCGTCGAGGTCCGCCTCGTAGTCCTCCACGACGACCCGGCCGTGCACCTGGCGCATCACGCCCGTCGCCGCCGCGTAGTCGGCCGATCCGTGCCGGCGGCGCGCCCGCTCCATCCGGTCCTCGCCCACGAGTCCCGCCCTGCGTGCCGTCCGAAGCGCGCGGTACGAGAGGGGCGCCCGGCGCGGTGGTGCGAGGCGGAGGAGCGGCGAGCCCGTGAGCACGAGGGCTCGCACCGCCTCCGGACGCTCGACCGAGAGACGAAGAGCCACACGACCGCCGAAGCTGTGACCGAGCACGACGACGGGCTCACCGAGCTCGTCGAGCACGGCTGCGACCGACGCCGCGTAGTCGGCCACTCCCCACCGCTCGGTCGGGGGCGGGGTGGCGCCGAACCCGGGAAGGTCGACCGCGACGGCCGCGAGCTCGGGGCGGCCCACCGGGCGCAGCACGGCATCGAAGTCACGGTGGGACCGGCCCCACCCGTGGACGGCGAGCACCACGGGGTCGCCGTCGCCCGTACGCGTGCCGAAGAGCCTTCCGCCGGCAAAGGTGCGCAGCATCGTCAGCTCTTCATTCCCACGCTCTGCCCCCCGCGACGCCCGTACGTGCCCATGTGCTGGTGCATTCTCCCGTTGTGCGCGGCGTCCGGGCCGCCAATCGTCCTGCATCGGCCCCTGCCCGCCAGGGTCAGCTCCCGGCTGGGCCGGAGACGGGTGCGGCTGGGCGCTCGCCGGGTCGTGGTCGCTCACCCCGGGGGCGCCGGCCGGGCCACCCTACTGTCGCCGGGCGTACCCCATCCATTGTCGCCAGGGTCGGCTTGCGGCCCGGCCGGAGGCGCCGCCTCGAAGCCCGCCGGACGGGGCAGGGCCGGAGGACGACAGGGGCGCGCGCCCTGTCTGTAGCGTGGCGCAGAGTGCCCGCCTCCACCGACGTCACGACGCACCCCGACATCGACGGGCTCCTGGCCGGCCTCGAGCCGTCCCAGCGCGAGGCGGTCCTGGCCGATGAGCCGGTCGTCTGCGTCCTCGCCGGTGCGGGGACCGGGAAGACCAGGGTCCTCACGTTGCGGGTTGCCCGGCGCGTCCTCGACGGGACGGCACACCCGAGCCATGGGCTCGTGTGCACCTTCAGCCGCAAGGCGGCGCAGGAGCTGCGCGACCGGCTATGGCAGCTCGGCGTGGGACGTGAGGTGCAAGCGGGGACGTTCCACCGCGCCGCCCTCCGGCTCATCACCCAGCACCGGCAGGAGCACGGCCAGCGGGCTCCGGCCGTCGTGTCCGACCGGCGACAGCTCCTCGCCGAGGTGCTCGGAACCGGGGGTGGTGGGCGTCGCACGGGCACCCGTGATCGTGGGTACGCACCGCAGGCAAGGGACGCCCGGATGCCGACGAGCGTCGGCCGGGACGTCGCCCGTCTCGAGGCGGAGATCGGCTGGGCGAAGTCCCGACTCGTGGGACCGACGGACTACGAAGCGACCGCCAGGCGCGCCGCGCGCCGTGCGGCGATGCCTGCCGCACGGATCGCCGACCTGTACGCGCGCTACGAGCACCTCCGGCGGCTCCGCGGCGTCCTCGACCTCGACGACCTGCTGTCGCACGCCGGTGACCTCCTCGAAGAGGACGCCGCCTTCTCCCGCGCTGTCCGCTGGTGGCACCGTCACCTCTTCGTCGACGAGATGCAGGACCTGAACGACGCCCAGTACCGGCTGCTGCGCCTCTTGGTGGGCGAAGAGCCCGACCTCTTCGTCGTCGGCGACCCCAACCAGTCCGTCTACGGCTGGAACGGGGCGGACCCCGAGCTGCTCCGGCGGGTCACCGAAGAGTTCTCCGGCACCCGCGTCGTCCGGCTCGAGACGAACCACCGGTGCGCAGCCCCGGTCGTGCGGATCGCCACCGCCGCCCTCGGCTCGCGTGACGCGCCGCCCGCCACCCGTGACGATGGCCCGTTGCCAACCGTCGCGTGCTTCGGGAACGACGAGGAGGAGGCTCGCTGGGTCGCTCGTCAGGCATGGCTCGCCCACCGCCCCGGGAGGGCGTGGTCGTCGATCGCAGTGCTCGCCCGCACGAACGCGCAGCTGGCGAGGATCGCCGAGGCGCTCGCCGCGGAGCGCGTTCCCGCGCGGATCTCGGGGTCCGAGCTCGGCCCCGCGAGCGACGTGCGCGGAACACGCGACACCGACAGGGTTGCGAGCGCCGTTCGCGCGGCCGACGCCGACGCCGACTCGATCCACCGCTCGGGCGACGACTCGGGCGACGACTCGGACGACGCCGACTCGATCCACGGCTCGGACGACGACTCGGGCGGCGCACCGACCCCTCCTCCGACGCGCACAGGTCGGCATCCCCCGTCAGCCGGGGACGCCGTCGTCCTGAGCACCTTCCACCGGGCCAAGGGGCTGCAATGGCGAACCGTCTTCGTGGTCGGCGTTTCCGACGGCCTCGTCCCCCACGCCTCGGCCCGATCGTCCGCGGCGAAGGCGGAGGAGCGTCGACTGCTCTACGTGGCGATGACGAGGGCCGAGGAGGAGCTCACCTGCACCTGGGCGCTGCGACCGAACGCGGCGTCCGCCGCCGACGACGTGGCGGAGCGGCGCGCCTCCCCGTGGATCGTGGCCGTCGAACGGACCCTCGACGAACTCCGCTCGGGGGGCGCCGAGGCGCCGCCCGACCGCGCCGTCGAGCATCTCGCCAGGATGCGGGTACTGCTCCCGCCGGCGTCGACCGGCGAAGGCGGGCTCACGCCGTGAGCGCGCCGGATCTCCTCGAGTCACTGCGTGCGATCGTCGGACCCGCGAACGTCGCCACGGGCGACCACGTCAGCGGGGACGACACCCACGACGAGTCGCTCACCGGAGTGCCCGTCCGGCCCCTGGCGGTGGCCCGTCCCTCGACGACCGAACAAGTCCGCGAATTGCTCGCGTTCGCCGACGATGCCCGCCTTCCCGTGATCGCGCGCGGGAGCGGCACCGGACTCGCCGGCGGCGCCCTGCCCGTCGAAGAGGGCATCGTCGTGTGCTTCGACCGCATGTCGCGCATCGTCGAGATCGACGAGCAGAACCACGTCGCGGTCGTACAGCCGGGGGTGACGTTGCGCCAGCTCGACGACGCGCTCGCCACCACCGGATACGTCTACCCCGTCTACCCCGGGGAGATGAGCGCGTCGATCGGCGGCAACGTCGCGACCAACGCGGGCGGCATGCGTGCCGTGCGGTACGGCGTGACGCGCCACAACGTGCTCGGGCTCGAGCTGGTACTCCCCGGTGGACAAGTCCTGCGGACGGGCGGCAAGTTCGTGAAGTCCTCCACCGGCTACGACCTCACCCAGCTGGTCCTCGGCAGCGAGGGCACGCTGGCGCTCGTGACCGAGGTGACCCTCAAGCTCGTACCGCGCCTCGCGCACCACGCCACGCTGCTCGCGCCGTTCACCACACTGGTGCTCGTCGCGTCGGCGGTTCCCAAGCTGCTGGGTGGTGGCGTCTCGCCGCTCATCCTCGAGTACCTCGACACGGGGGCGATGGCGGCGATCGTCCAGGAGGCAGGGCTCGAGCTCGGCGTGCCCGACGAGATCCGCGAGAAGACGGCGGCGTACCTGGTCGTGGTGCTCGAGAGCGCGCACGCCGAGCGGCTCGACGAGGACACCGAGGCTGCCGCCGAGCTCCTCGGGGACCTCGGCGCCCTGGACGTCTACGTGCTCCCGCCGTCCGCCGGTGCGAACCTGATCACCGCGCGAGAACGGGTCTTCTTCGTGGCCAAGGCCCTCGGCGCCGACGACATCGTGGACACGGTGGTGCCGCGAGCCGCGATCCCGGACTTCCTCGCGGCGACGGCGCGACTCGCTGCCGAGCACGCCGCGATCGTCTCGGGGTGCGGCCACGTGGGCGACGGCAACGTGCACCTCTCGGTGTTCCAGCCGGACGTCGAGCGCCGCCACGTGCTCCTCGAGGCGTTGTTCCGCGCCGCGCACGACCTCGGAGGGGCGGTGTCCGGCGAACACGGCATCGGCACGGAGAAGCAGTCCTACTGGCTCGAGCTGGAGGATCCCGCGAAGATCGCCCTCATGCGACGCATCAAGTCCGCGTTCGACCCGAACGGGATCCTCGGCCCGCGGCGCCTCGCCGACCCGCCGGCGCCAGCCGGTGCACCGGCGCAGCCCGGCGCCGGCAGCTCGGACCCAGAGGTCGCTCGAGAACGGGGGGGACCGTGAACGGGGCCGAAGCGCTCCTGCGCACCCTCGTCGCATCGGGCGTTGATACCTGCTTCGCCAACCCCGGCACCTCCGAGATGCACTTCGTGGCCGCGCTGGACCGCGTGCCCGAGATGCGCGCCGTGCTGACCCTTTTCGAGGGCGTCGCGACCGGCGCGGCGGACGGCTACGCCCGCATGACCGGACGGCCCGCAGCGACGCTCCTCCACCTCGGGCCGGGACTCGCGAACGGCTGGGCGAACCTCCACAACGCGCGCCGCGCCCGCGTGCCGCTCGTCAACGTCGTCGGCGACCACGCCACGTACCACCAGCGGTTCGACTCCCGGCTCCAGTCCGACCTCTGGGGCCTCGCGCGCTCCACCTCCGCATGGCAGCGCTCCACCACGCGCGCCGAGGATCTCGGTGCGGACGCAGCTGAGGCGGTCGGCGCCAGTTACGGCCCGCCCGGTTGTATCTCCACTCTCATCGTCCCCGCCGACGTCTCGTGGAGCGACGGCGCCGCGCCGGGCCGCCCGCGCGGGGTGCCGCGGCTTCCGCTCGTCCCACCTGAGGTCGTGGAGGACGTCGCGAAGGTCCTCAGGTCCGAAGATCGGGTGGTGCTCCTCATCGGCGGCCCGGCGATGCTCCAGCCCGGGCTCGAGACGGCGTCGCGGATCGCGCACGCAACGGGAGCGAAGCTCCTCTGCGAGACGTTCCCGACCGTGCACGCCCGCGGGGCGGGTCTGCCGCACGTCGAGAAGCTCGCGTACTACGGCGAGATGGCCATGGCGCAGCTGGACGGGGCGCGCCACCTCGTCCTTGCAGGTGCGAGGGCTCCTGCGTCGTTCTTCGCGTACCCGGACAAACCGAGCAACCTCGTCCCCGACGGCACGATCGTCCACGAGCTCGCCGGTACCGGCCACGACGTCGCCGGCGCGCTCGAGGCGCTCGCCGCAGCGCTCGGGGCAGCAGCTGCCGCACCCCGGGCGTCTGGGGACCGTCCAGGCCGGCCGACGGGCCGGCTGAGCGCCGAGTCGATGGCCGCCGCGGTCGGCCATCTCCTCCCGGAAGGCGCGATCGTCGTCGACGAGTCGATCACGAGCGGGCTCTCGGTTCCGGCAGCGACCGCCGGGGCCCCCCGGCACGACTGGCTCGCCCTTGCGGGAGGGTCGATCGGTCAGGGCCTCCCCGCCGCAACCGGTGCGGCGGTCGCATCGCCGGGTCGGCGAGTGCTCAGCCTCGAAGCCGACGGGAGCGCCATGTACACCCTCCAGGCCCTATGGACCCAGGCACGTGAGTCCCTGGACGTGACGACGCTGCTGCTCGCGAACCGGTCGTATGCGATCTTGCAGTTCGAGCTCGCCAGAGTCGGAGCAACCGGGAACGGCGAACGTGCCAAGGCGATGCTCGACCTCCACGACCCGACCCTCGACTTCGTCGCCCTGGCCCGCGGCCTGGGCGTTCCCGCGGAGCACGCAACGACCGCCGACGAGCTGGTCGCGCTCCTCGAGCGCAGCTTCTCGGAAGAGGGCCCGATGCTCATCGAGGCCGAGCTCTCCTGAGCTGAGCTCACTCGAGCTCGACGACGACCAACGTGTGGTCGGAGGGCTTGTTGCCCTTGGGGCTCTTCTTCCGCGCGTTGCGGTCGATCTCCGCTGACACCGCTCGGGCTGCCAGTGCTTTGGACAGGAGCACGAGATCGATGCGCATGCCCATTCCCTTGTGGAAGTTCCCCGCACGGTAGTCCCACCACGAGAAGACCCCGCCGTCGGGGTGGAAACGGCGGAAGACGTCCTCCAGTCCCCAATCGAGGATCTCGCGGAGTGCTGCGCGCTCGGGGGCGCTCACGTGCGTCGCACCGGTGAATGCCGCAGGGTCCCATACGTCGGCGTCGTCCGGCGCGATGTTGAAGTCGCCGCAGACGGCGACCTCGCCGGCCGGATCGGCGTGCTGCGCCAGGTAGGCGCGCAGCCGTGCGAGCCAGTCGAGCTTGAACCGGTAGTGCTCGCTGTCGAGGCTGCGACCGTTCGGCACGTAGACGGAGTGGACGCGCACGCCCCCGCAGGTGGCCGCCAGCATGCGGCACCCGTGGGCATCTTCCTCCGAGCCGAGACCGCACACCGGTCGGTCGAGGCCCACCCGGCTCGCGATCGCGACGCCGTTCCACCTGCCGTCGCCGTGATGCGCAGAGTCGTAGCCGAGCTCGGCGAACGCGGCGGCCGGGAAGGCCTCGTCGGCGAGCTTGGTCTCCTGCATGCACAAGATGTCCGGCCGGTTCGTCTCCATCCACTCGAGAACGAGGGGGAGTCGCGCTCCCAGCGAATTCACGTTCCACGTCGCGAGCCGCACGACCTCAGCCTCCGTCGACCATGACGAAGAGCATGTCGGCCTCGCACGCGGTCTCGCCCGCGACATGCGCGCGCCCGTGGCCAGACCCCGCTCGCGCCGAGAGCCGTCCCACGGTGATCTCGAGCTCGAGCGTCTCCCCCGGCACCACCTGCCGACGGAAGCGCGCCTTGTCGACCCCTGCGAAGAGCGGCAATCTTCCGGAGAAGCGCCGGTCCGCGAGCACCGCGATGCCGCCGAGCTGCGCGAGGGACTCCAGCATCAGCACCCCGGGGAGCGTGGGCCGGCCCGGGAAGTGCCCTGCGAAGAACGCCTCGTCTCCGGAGAGGTGCCAGCGTCCGGTTGCACGGCGTCCCGGCTCCACCGAGACCACCTCACTGACGAAGAGGAACGGCTCGCGGTGCGGCAGGACGTCGGCCGGGCGCATCGTCACGACGCTACCAAGCGACGACGCGGCTCCCGGCGGCTCAGCGCCGGGAGGAGCCGGCAGCGACCAGCCGGGGCAGTGCGAGCTCGGCCACACGGCGTGGAGGGTCGAGCGCGACGAGCACGAACGTCCGCCGTTCGCCTCGAGCCAGCACCTGCCTCGCCTTGATCGGCGGCGGGTCGCCCATCGCGCTCAGCGGGATGTAGGAGTGCAGGACTCCTCCCCCCGGAAGGTCGACGTCCACCATGGCCCCGTGGGACGTGAACGACACGACCTCGCCTTCGAGCTCGCTGTCGAGCGGATACGTCGCGACGAAGGTGATGAAGGCCAGGGGCTCGTTGACCGCGGGCGGAGGAGACGACGGCCGACGTCGACGGTGTCGATCGTCTGATCCGTCATGTGCGTCTTTCTTCTTCTTCTTCCGCTTCTCGCCTGACCCGCCGGGTTGCCCTCCGTCGGCGGTTTGGGTCCTCGGCGCGAGGACTTCTGCGAGCGCCTGGCCGATGGCTTCCTGGACCGCCGGGTCCTTCGCAGCCGTACTCCGCGCGACCTTCGCTGCGCCGTCGACCCCGTCGAGGCGCCTTGTGGCGCCGATCTTCTCGGAGGAGGGCTTGTCGGTCACCGGCTTCTTGGCCGGCGGCTTCTGGGCCGGCTTCTGGGCCGGTGACTTCTTGGGCGGCGACTTCTGGGCCGACGCTTTGGCAGGGGCGGCCTTCTTTGCCGCGGTCTTCTTGGGCGTCTCCGCCGGGGTCGCCGCCGCCGGAAGCCGGGCTGCCTGCGCAACGGCCTTCTTCGTGGACGCCGCCTTCTTCGTGGACGCCGCCTTCTTGGACGCCGCCTTCTTGGACGCCGCCTTCTTGGTGGACGCCGCCTTCTTCGTCGGTGCCGCTGCCTTGACGCGCTCGCCCTTGGTGATCGCCGACTCTGCGCCGGCAGAGCTCTTGGCGGATCGCTTGCCGGCCTTGTCCGTGGCGGTGACCTTCTCCATCCCCTGCTCGGCGGGGGCCACTGTCGGAGGAGACAGCTCGGCGGGGCCGTTCTTGGCGGAGGCCTTCCTGGCGCGGGCCTTCTCGGCAGGTGCCGCGGCCGCCCTGGCAGCGGCCCCGGTCGCGGCGGAGGTCGCGGACCCTGTCGTCTTCGTCGGGCCCGCCTTTGCACCCCGTGCTCCAGCCGGCCAGACGTCGCCGACCTTGGGTTTCGACCCGTCCGGCAACGTCATGGCCGGCGCACTGCGCGACGCGGCCTTCTTCGCGGCCTTCGCGAGCTCGGCGGCCTTCACCGGCGGGGACAGCTCTTGCGCGACCTTCTTCCTTGCCTTCCCGGTCGCCTCCCGGCTCTTCGGGCCACGTACGGGGATGCGGGGCGTGAAGATCCACCCCACGCCGGGAACGGGCTTCCCACCGACCAGCCTGCCGTCGTTGAAGAGCCACGGGTGCTCGGCGTGGAACTCCTGGAACGAGTCGTTCGAGAGCACCCGTGCCCCCGTGCGCTCGGCGATCCGGAGCACGAAGGCGTCGCCGCGGCCTATCGCACCGGCAGGGGGCGACACGACCTCGCCGTGGAGCGCGGCGTCGACCAGCCGCTCGCGCTCGGACGGCTCGATCCGGTGCTCGAAGGACGCGTCCACCACCACGACGATCTCTGCGTCCGGGTCCTCCTCGGCGTATGCGCGCACGGCCTCGTCGAGCTGCCGCAGGCTCGGGAGGGTGCGGCCCTCGGTCGCGAGATTCGAGCCGTCGACGACGACGACGTGCCTACCCGGTGCGGTGGTCACGTGGCGGAGACCACCGGCTGGCACCCGTCAGCCGATCGCATGGTCAAGGAGGGACGCCTGTTCGAGCTGGTGGAGCGCGCCGCTCCCGGTCGCCGGGCTCGCGGACTCGGGGCGACTCACGTGGAGGAGCGTGTAGCGGTCACGGAGGATCCTGTGCAGCCTGGCGTGCACGAAGGACCATGCTCCCATGTTCTCGGGCTCCTCTTGGAGCCAGACGACTTCGGCGGCCGCGGGGTAGCGGGCCAGCACGTCGGCGAGCCGGCGCTCGGGCCACGGGTAGAGCTGCTCGACGCGGACCACGGCGATGTCGCCCGTCTCGCCGGCCGCTCCGTCGCCTACTCGCTCGTCCCTCCGCTGCATGGCCTCGTGGGCGACCTTCCCGCTGGTGAGCACGATCCTCCGCACCCCGGCGGGATCCGCAACGGACGGGTCGTCGAGGACCTCGGCGAAGGACCCGGACGTGAGGTCGCCGAGGGACGACCGCGACTGCGTCGCGCGGAGCAGGGACTTCGGCGTGATGACGACGAGCGGCGTCGCGGGCATGCGCACGGGCTGCGAGCGGAGGAGGTGGAAGTACTGCGCAGCCGTCGACGGCACGACGATCCGGAGGTTGCCGCGTGCCGAGAGAGTCAGGAAACGTTCGATCCGCGCCGAGGAGTGCTCGGGCCCCTGGCCCTCGTACCCGTGTGGGAGGAGGAGCACGAGCCCGGCGTGTTGACCCCACTTGTCCTCGGCGGCGACCAGAAAGTTGTCGATGATGATGCTGGCCCCGTTCACGAAGTCCCCGAACTGCGCTTCCCACGCGACGAGTGCGTCGGGAGACTCCACCGAATAGCCGTACTCGAAGCCGACGGCCGCGTACTCCGACAAAAGGGAGTCGCGCACGGTAAAGCGTCCCGGCCGCCCACGCTCGGACTCGGAGAGGTCCGCGAGATGTGCGAGCGGCACGAACTCGTGACCGTTCTGGTAGTCGACGAGAACGGCGTGGCGCTGGCTGAACGTGCCGCGCCGGGTGTCCTGCCCGGTCAGGCGCACGTCCACGCCCTCGGCCAGCAACGAACCGATCGCGAGCTGCTCGGCGAGCGGCCAGTCGACGTGCCCCGACGAGACGAGCTCGGCGCGATGGGCGAACTGGCGCACGAGCTTCGGGTGGAGGGTGAAGGAATCGGGCACCGTCATCGTCCGGCGCGCGAGCTGGACGAGGAGCTGACGGTCGACCCCGGTCTCGACCGCAGGCACGTCCGGCACCGCGTCGGCGGGGCTGCCGTTCTCGGACTTCTGGCCGAGCTCCCTTGCGGGTGGCGGTGCCGCACGAACCTCGTCGAGCACTGCCTGCAGCTGCTGGTTGAAGGCGTCGAGCGCCTGCTCCGCCTCCTCCAGGGTGATGTCGCCGCGGCGCACGAGGGTCTCGGTGTAGAGCTTGCGCACCGACCGCTTGGCGTCGATGCGTTGGTACATGAGGGGCTGGGTGTAGCTCGGGTCGTCCCCTTCGTTGTGCCCGTGACGCCGGTAGGTCACCAGGTCGATCACGACGTCCTTGTGGAACTCCTGGCGGAACGCGAACGCCAGCCTGGCGGCCCGCATGCAGGCTTCGGGGTCGTCGCCGTTCACGTGGAAGATCGGCGCCTGCACCATCTTGGCCACGTCGGTCGGATAGACCGAGCTGCGGGCGGCGCCGGGCGCGGTGGTGAACCCGAGCTGGTTGTTGACGACGACGTGCACCGTGCCACCGACCCGGTAGCCGGAGAGGGCGGAGAGGTTGAGCGTCTCGGCCACCACCCCCTGCCCTGCGAACGCTGCGTCCCCGTGGATGAGCACCGGGAGGATCGGGAACTGGATCGTCCCCTGCGCGGCCAGCCCATGCGGCGTGCCGTCGGTCGGCGACAGGAATTGGTCCTGCTTCGCGCGCGCCATGCCCACGACGACCGGGTCGACGGCCTCGAGGTGCGACGGGTTGGACGACATCGTGACGGCGAGCTCGAGCCCCGACGGCCCGCAGAACTTGCCGGTCGCCCCCTTGTGGTACTTGACGTCGCCCGACCCCTGCACCGAGTCCGGGTCCAAGATGCCCTCGAACTCCTCGAAGATGTCCCGGTAGGACTTGCCCACGATGTTGGCGAGCACGTTGAGCCGGCCACGGTGCGCCATGCCCATGACCACCTCCAGGGCCCCGCCGCGCGCCGCGTCGTCGAGCAGCGTGTCGAGCACCACGATGAGCGACTCGGCCCCTTCCAGCCCGAATCGCTTCTGGCCGACGTAGCGGCTGTGCAGGAAGCGCTCGAAGACCTCGGCGGCGTTCAGACGCTCCAGGATGTGCCGCTGCTCCTGCGCACCGACCGCGCGATCCACGCCCTCCACGTGCTCTTGGATCCATCGCTTCTGCGCGGGGTCCTGGATGTGCATGTACTCGATGCCGAGCGTCCGGCAGTAGGCGTCGCGCAGGATGTGGAGAATCTGGTCGAGGGTCGCCCAGTCGTGCCCGGCGAGCCCGTCGGCGACGAAACGGCGCGACAGGTCCCAGATGGTGAGTCCGTAGGTGAGCGGGTCGAGCTCGGGGTGGATCCGGGGCGGTTCGGCGTCGAGCGGGTCGAGGTGGGCGATCAGGTGACCGCGCACGCGGTACATGTTGATCAAGGTCTGGACGTGGACCTGCTTGAGAAGGCGCTCGTGGTCCTTGTCGCCGGTCGCCGACCGGTCCACGTGCCAGCGCACCGCCTTGTACGGCACCGCCATCGCCTCGAAGACCTCGTCGTAGAAGGCGTGGCCCCCCGTGAGGCACTCCGCGACGTACGCGAGGAAGAGGCCCGACTCCGCGCCCTGGATGATCCGGTGGTCGTAGGTGGAGGTGAGGGTCACGACGCGCCCGACGCCGAGCTCGGCAAGCATCTGAGGATCTGCGGCCTCGAACCCGGAGGGGTGCGAGATCGCCCCGACGCCGACGATCGCCCCCTGCCCGGGCATCAGCCGCGGCACGGACTGGACGGTGCCGAGCGTCCCGGGGTTGGTCAGGCTCACCGTCACGCCGGCAAAGTCGTCCGGGTTCGCCTTCCCGGCGTGCACCTTGCGGACCAGCTCCTCGTAGGCAAGGACGAACTCCCGGAAGTCCAGGGTGTCGGCGTGCTTTACACAAGGGACCATGAGGGTGCGGGTGCCGTCGGGGCGCTGGACGTCCACCGCCAGGCCCAGCCCGACGTGCGCGTGCCGCACCACGCCGGCGGCACGACGCCCGCCGTCGCTCGGCTCCTCGACGTAGGTCGAGTTGAGTGCGGGGACCCCCCGGAGTGCGCGGACCACGGCGAAGCCGATGAGGTGGGTGAAGCTCACCTTGGCACCGGTCGTCCGCGCCAACTGGTTGTTGAGGATCTGGCGGTTGACCTCGAGGAGGCGTGCCGGGACGGTCCGTACGCTCGTGGCGGTCGGCACGGCGAGGCTCGCCGTCATGTTCGCCGCGATCCGGGACGCCGCGCCGCGCAGCGGCACGGTCTGGTCGCCCTCCTGCTGCTCGCCCTCGCCGGGCCCGGCAGAGCCGCCCCCCTCGGGCAGCGCGATGGTCGCAGGGCGGCGCGGCGTGGTCGCAGGGCGCGGCGTCGTCGGGGGCGCTGCCGGCTGGGCGGTCGTTGCCGGCTGAGCGACCGCTGCCGGCGCGGAGCGCCCGGCGTCCGTGGTCACCGCCCCTCCCCAAGGGGCGGGGGCGCCGGCGTGGCCGTCGGACAGCCCGGCCCCTTGCGCGCCCCCCTGAGCGGGGAGGTCTTCCCGCTCGAGGCCGCGAGCGGCGATCTCGGCCGCCAGCGCGTCCATCGGTGCCGGCACGGTGGCGGGCCGGTAGTCGGCGAAGAAGTCGCGCCAGCTCTCCGAGACGGAGCTCGGGTCCGCCAGGTACCGGTCGTACATGTCGTCGACGAGCCAGGCGTTTGGCCCGAAGGCGCCGTCCGACGGGCGATGCGCGGGCACGGACGTCGCGCGTCGGGGGTCGTCTTGTCCAGGCGCTGTCACGCCCCAACCCTATCGGCGTGCCTGAGGACCCCTGGCTTCGAACGCGGCGGCACACAAGGAATCGCCGCGGCGCCCGGTTAGGGTCCGTGATCGCGTGAGCGTCATCCCCAACACTGCCGGTGACGAGCGGCGCGCCGGCGACCCCTCGACCGTGCCGGGGATTCCCGAAGGGCTCGAGGTGACCGAGCAGCCGCCGACCGGGGGGTGGGGACACGGTCGCCCCCTCGCCCTCCTCGTCCACGGCTCTTTGGACCGCGGCCGCAGCTTCGGCCGCGTCGCGCGGCGGCTCGGGGCCATCGGTGTCGTGACCTACGACCGCCGCGGGTACCAGGGGTCGCGCGGCGCTGGGGTCTCCGACGACCTTGCCGTGCACGTACAGGACCTCCTCGGGGTCGCGACCGCATATGCCGAGCACCGCGTCAAGGGGTCCGTCGTCGTCGCCGTCGGCCACAGCGTGGGCGCGACCATCGTCCTCTCGGCGGCGATCTCCGCACCGACGCGCTTCGCGGCGATCGGGGCCTACGAGCCATCCATGCCCTGGCTCGGCTTCTATCGCCGCGGGACCCACGCGTCACCGGTCGGGCAAGAAGCCGCCGATCCCGGCGGAGAGGCCGAGCGCTTCTTTCGCCGCATGGTGAGCGACGCGGCGTGGGAGCGGCTCGGCGAGGAGCAGCGCGAAGGACGGCGCGCCGACGGTCCGGCGCTGCTCGCCGATCTGCGTGCGATCCGGGCCGGTGTGCCCTTCGACGTCACTGGCCTGTCGGTGCCGACGATCGTCTGCTCGGGCGGCCCTGCCAGCTTCGCCCACCACCGTGACACCGCCGACTGGCTCGCCGCGCATGGCGCCTCGGTACGCCGCTCGACCATCGACGACGCCGGCCACGGCGCGCACCTCAGCCATCCCGACGCGTTCGCGTCGCTGGTGCTCGAGGTGGTGGCGCTCGCCTCGTCCGCGACCGATGGCGACGGCGACGGCGGCGGCGAAAGCGAGGGCCCCGAGGGAGGCGACGGCGAGAGAGAGGACCCGACGGGCCGCGACCGCGAGGTGCCGCGCGAGCCGGGCCGGCGGTGAGCGCGGGCAGCCTCTCGGCACCGCTGGCGGGGGCCGGCGAGCCACCCTACGTCCTGCGGCGGGCGGGGTGGGTCCTCACGGGGATCGCGCTGCCCGCTCTCGCCGCGGCGCTCGTGCTGGACGCCCACGCGGTCGGCGGTGCCGCCTCGCAGGACTGGCCCCCGTTCGTGCTGGTCGCAGGCCTGCTCGCGCTCGGCCTGGTCGCCAGGACCGACGGTCTGTTCGACGCCGCCGGTACGGTCATGGCAGACCTCGCACGTGGCGGACGCTCGCTGTTCGTCGCTGCGACCGTGCTCATCGCCGTCGTCACGGCGGTCCTGAACCTCGACACTGCAGTGGCGTTCCTCACCCCGGTCGTCGTCGTGGCCTCGCGTCGGCGGCAGACGGACGAGACGCCGTTCCTCTACCTCGCCGTCTTCCTCGTGAACGGCGCGTCGCTCCTCCTGCCCGGCTCGAACCTCACCAACCTCATCGTGCTCGGCCGCGTGCACCAGTCCGGCGGGGCGTTCGCGGCATCGATGGCGCTTCCCTGGGTCGCCTCGATCGTCGGCGTCGCCGCGGTGGTCGCCGTGGTGTGGTGGCGTCAGCTCGGCGTCTGCGGGCCTCGTCTCGGCGAACCCGTCGAGTGGCGCGCGGGTGCAGGGCTCGCAGGCATCTGCGCAGTGGTCGTCGCGACCCTCGTGCTCGCGCCATCGTGGGAGGCGATCGCCGCGCTCGTGGTGGGGCTCTGCGCGACCGCGTGGGCACTGGGACGGGGGCGGTTGCACGCTCGCGAGGTCCGCCGGACGGTCAATGCTCCCCTTCTCTGCGGGCTCTTCGCCGTGGCGGTCGACCTCGGCACGCTCGGGCGCGTCTGGTCCGGTCCCTCGCACCTCCTGTCGCATGCGTCGAGCGCCGTGACCGCCGTCGTCGGAGCCGTCGCCAGCGTCGCCGTCAACAACCTTCCCGCCGCATCGCTCCTCGCCGCCCGCCCGCTCGCGCAGCCGCACGCGCTCCTCGTCGGCCTCGACCTCGGCCCGAACCTTGCGGTGAGCGGCGCACTGTCGGCCGTGCTGTGGCTGCAGGTGGCGCACGTCGCCGGCGCGCGCCCGAGCGCCCGGCGCTACTCCGCCGTCGGCGTCCTCGTGGTGCCCGTGTCCATGGTCCTCGCGCTCCTCGCGCTGAGTGCCCACTGACCACTGGGCGCTCTGGCGTCAGCGCCTCGGCACCCCGTCAAACCTCGTCTGAGCCGCGACGAACCAGCGCCCGTCGAAGAGCGCCGAGCCGCCAATCTCGTCGGCGAGCTGCCCCGCGGAGAGGAATCGCTTGAAGACGCGATGGCGAGACCCGTCGTTGAGGACCCGTTCTTGCACCATCTCGGCGGGACACCCCGGCCTGGTCGCGGTGTCGACGACGACGAGCTCGACGGCGACCTGGCGGACCTCCGCGAGGAACCGTGCGCGCTCTTCTGGCGGGAGGTGCCCGTAGAAGTGGGCGGTGAACACCCTCGTCACCGAGCCGGCGGCGACGGGGAGCGCGAGCGCGTCGGCGACCGCCGCGCGGCCGAGCCGTCCACGGGCGATGCTGACCATGGCGGGGCTGCGGTCCAGCCCGAGCACCCCGCCCGGGAGGTGGCGACTGAGGAACGCCGTCCCGCACGCGACGTCGAGGGTCGTCCCGGGCTCGAGTGCCTCCAAGAGGCGCTCGAGGCGTTGGAGCTCCTCGTGCCAGCCCGGGCGGTCGCGCTCGGCGAACAGCCCTTCGCCCAGGTACCACTCGTCGTACTCGCCGGCCCGCTGGTCGTAGTACCGCTGCGTCGAAGGATCTTCCGCGAACGCCGGCCCGCCACCGCTCACGCGCGCGCAGCCGATCGGTGGGCGAGCACGAGCAGGGTGGAGTGCGGGACCGTCACCGTGCCGCCGTTGGCGGCGACCACCCCGTCGACGGCCTCCAGCAAGCGCGCGAGCTCGTCTGGCGGCAGGAGGCGATGGTCGGACTGGGTCCGCAGCCGGTCGACGTACCCGGCAGCGTCGAACGACTGCGTCCACGGGTGCTCGTGGATCGTGACGTCCACGAAGGGACCGCCCGCGAGCTCGGTGAGCTCGCGCTGCGTCCGCTCGTCGAGACCGCTCGGGGTGAGCCCGGGGAACCCGGGGCCGCGCTCGTACAAGCCCGGCGCACACGTCCGGTAGCAATGGTCGAGCGCCGCTCGCACGGGGTCCCCGGCGGTCCAGCGGACCCGGTGCCACAGAAGCGCCAGCGTGCCCTCGGGCACGAGCGCCGCCGCCGCCAGGGTGCAGCGCACCTCGGGGCGGAGCCAGTGCCACGCCTGGGCCGAGAAGACGAGGTCGAACGCTCCGTCGCCGCGTGCCCAGTCCTCGAACGAGGTGACCTCGACGTCGACGTCGGGGTACTCCCGGCAGTTCCGCTCGGCGACCGCGGCCATGGCGGGGTCCGGCTCGAGCGCGTGCACCCGCAACCCGCTGCGCGCGAAGGCGACGGTCGCCTTGCCCGTCCCTGCGCCGATCTCGAGCGCACGGCTGGCCCGGGGGTCGAGATCGCCGAAGATGAGCACGTCGGCCACCATCGCGTCGCTGTAGCCCGGGCGCGCCCGGTCGTAGAGCTCCGGTTCCTCCCCGAAGACGAGCCGTTGCTCCCTCACCTCACCCTCCCTCCGGATGTGCCCGCACGGTCACTGCTGGACGCGACGTGCGTCCGCGAGTAGCCCGGTGCTCGCTCACCACGTCTTCGACAAGAAATGCCGGGAGTGGCCCGGTGGGAAGTCACGAAGCTCGCCGAACTGCCGGTACCCGAGCCGCTCGAGAACGGGCGTGCCTGGAAGCTGAAGGTGTCCAGCCACGCACCGACGCAGCCCCGCTCGCGTGCCGGGGCCTCGATCTCCACCATGAGGCGCGTCCCCAAGCCGGCACCGCGCAGGTCCTCGGCCACCCACAGCCGGGCCACGTAGAGCCACGCCCACCCCGTGCGGCCGACGGCGCCACCGACGACGTCCCCGTCGCGGCGGGCCACGATCGCGAGCTCCTACCATGCCCATTCGTCGCGCAGGTCGGCTCGGCCGGCATTGGACGACGAGAGCCCGTCGACGATGGTGTCGATCGTCGCACTCGTGATGTCCTCCAGCCGGATCTCGACCCCTTGGAGCGCCATGGCGGTCATCTTGGCAACCCCGCGTGGGCCGGACACGTCGCACCAGGGCAGCGGCGCCGCGCCGCTGACGCGAGAGCCGAGAGGACGGAGCGGACGGAAAGGGAGGCGGAGTCGACGGAAAGGTTGCGCGGACGGCGCGCCGTCGCGGTCGAGGAGCACCGCAGGCGGGCCGGGCGATGGGGGGAGAGCGCCGCCGGCTGAGCGGTTCGGCCAGCTGAGCTGTTCGGCCAGCTGAGCTGTTCAGCCAGCTGAGCTGTTCGGCCAGCTGAGCTGTTCAGGGGGCCGCAGGCTCGTCAGGAGCCGGGACGGAAGCTGGACGCCGTCTCGGGGCCCGCGGCGGTCAAGCGGCGCCGAAAGCGCGGCCGCAGGCGATCGCCCTCGGCCGCGTCGCCTGAACCGACCCCGGTGATCAGCGGAGAATGGCTGAGCAGCACCCCTCCGGCGAAGAGCACCAGCAACGAGAGCGCCTCGAGGGGGCCCCAGGCTCCCCGGGTGCGGAGGTCGTCATTGAACAGGACGATGCCGATCAGAATGCTTGCGAGCGGGTCGACGAGGACGAGCGACGATTGCGACGCAGCGATCGGACCGGCGTGGTACGCGTTCTGCGCGAGGAACACGGCGACAGCCCCCGAGCCCGCGAGCGCGTACGTCTGCCAGTGCCAGAAGATCGCCACCCAGTCCCGCGCCGCGAACGCGGAGACTTCCTTCGTGCACGCCGCAGCGAACGCGTAGGCGACGGCGCCCGCCCATCCGAAGCTCGCCGCCCGCCACCAGCGAGGGCCCCGCTGCGCGAGCACGGTGCCCGCAGCGACCGCGACCGCGCAGCCAATCCCCACTTCGGTCCAGTCCACCGCGGAGGGACGCCCGTTGCCGCGCCCCGGGTCCGCGAAGAGGAGAAACCCCGCGAGACCGAGGGCCGCAGCCGCAGATCCGAGCCACTCCTTCCATCCCAGCGAGAACTGGAACCAGACCCCGAGGATGACCACCAGGAAGAGGAGCTCGGCCGTGAGAATCGGCTGGACTTCTGAGAGGCGGCCGAGGTGGAGGGCCGTCGCCTGCATGGCGAACGAGAGCACCATCAACCCGAGGCCCGCGAGCCAGACGCGGTTGCGCACCGCGTGCGCGATGAGGCGGAGCCGGAGCGTGTCCGACTCCGGCGCGTCCTCGACCCCCATCCGTTGGAGGACGCTCGTCATCGCGTTGGCGATGGCAGCGCCCACTGCGAGGAGATAGACCATCGGAGGGTCCTATCCTACGAGGGCGGACGTCCGAACCTCGCAGTTCCGTGCCGCCGCTCGAGCTCGTCGCCGAGCGTCGACGTCATCGCCACGGAAGGTCGGCCACGAACGCCCAGCTGCGCCGGTGGATCGCCGAGAGCCCATAGCCCCGCAGCGCCATCTGGTGGTGGGGCGACGGGTACCCCTTGTTCCGGTCGAACCCGTAGGGCGGGAAGTGCACGGACTCCTCGCGCATCAAACGGTCCCGCACGACCTTGGCGAGTACCGACGCGGCCGCCACTGCGGCGCAGCGCGCGTCGCCGCCGACCATCGTGAGGACCGTTGCGGGCACCGGAGCGAAGGGGAGCTCGCACTCGTCATCGAGCGAACCCGGCCCGCCGCTCTCGCCGGCCGCATCGGCCGCCCCATCGTCGGCCCCATCGTCGAGGTCGAAGCTGCCCTGGCGCACCGTCGGCACGTCGAGGAGCGCATTGTCGTCGGCCTCGTCGCCGTCCGACGCGACGTGTTGCGGGACCCGTGCGCGCAGGAAGTCGTACGGGCCGTCGATGACTAGCGCGTCGGGAACCACCTCCAGCGACCCGAGCGCCCGGTGCGCCGCCAGGCGCCAGGCGCGCGTCATGCCGTACCGGTCGCACTCTTCGGCCGTCGCGTGGCCGACGGCCGCGTCCGCGCACCAACGGGCGACATCGTCGAACACCAGCTCACGGCGCTCCTCCGGCAGCATCTTTGAGTCCCGCAACCAGTGCGGGAGGCTCCGGGTGCGGACGCCGGCGTGCACCACCGCGACGCCCACGCTCAGCGGACCCGCCCACGCGCCACGACCCACCTCGTCGATGCCCGCCACCCACCGGTGCCCCGCGCGCCAGAGGCGGCGCTCCACCTCGAGCGTCGGGCGGCGTCCGGGCGCCCGCGCCGCCGGACCCGCTCCAGCGGCAACCGCCGTCACGAGTGCGCCTCGACCTTGGCGACCGTGGGCACCTCGTCGGGGTCGGCGTCGGTGTGCAGGAAGGCATCGAGCATCTCTGCAGCCACGGCCTCGGTCGTTAGGCGAAGCCCGAAGGCGAGGACGTTCGCGTCGTTCCACCGGCGTGCGCCGACCGCGGTGGCAGCATCCGTGCACAGCGCCGCACGTACTCCTGGGACCTTGTTCGCCGCGATCGACACCCCCGTCCCGGTCGTGCAGCACACCACTCCTCGGTCCGCGCGGCCCGAGACCACCGCCTCCCCCACTGCTCGGCCCGCGTCGGGCCAGTCGGTGCCGTCCGCGACGACCGCGACGTCATGCCCCGAGCGGCGCAACCGTTCGACGACCACCTCGGTCACGGGCGTCCGCTCGTCGGTCCCGAAGGCGACCCTCATGTCCGCGCACTCATGACCGACTCCGTGGACGGACGCTCAGCTCCTTGGGCGCTTGCGCTCGAGCTCATGATCGCCCACCGTACCGAGGGGAGGACCCGCCACGCCGCCACCGCGCGGAGCGCACCGTGGGTGTGGCCGGTCGCAACGCGGGGGGTGCGGACCCGCTGCCGCCATAACCTGGGTTTCCATGGAGCCTCGCCGCGTCGCGATCGTGCCGCACACCCACTGGGACCGCGAGTGGTACGAGCCGTTCCAGTCCTTCCGCCTCCGGCTCGTCGACGTGGTCGACCAGCTCCTCTCCCTCATGGAGTCCGACCCCTCGTACACGCGGTTCCTCTTCGACGGTCAGCTCGCGGCGATCGACGACTACCTGGAGGTTCGCCCGGAAGCCGAGGGACGGATCCGGGATCTCGTCGCGGCGGAGCGCCTCGCCGTCGGGCCCTGGTACACGCTCATGGACGAGTTCCTCGTCTCACCCGAGACGATCGTGCGCAACCTCCAGATGGGGGTGCGGCGGGGTGCGGCCTTCGGCGGGGCGATGCGGGTGGGCTACCTCCCCGACATGTTCGGCCACGTGGCGCAGATGCCCCAGATCCTCGGGCTGGCCGGCTTCGAGCACGCCGTGGTCTGGCGCGGCGTCCCGTCCGCGATCACGTCGACCGGCTTCGTCTGGGAGTCGCCGGACGGGTCGTCGGTCCGCGCCGAGTACCTCCCGTTCGGGTACGGCAACGGATCGCTGCTGCCCGACGACGCGAAGGCGCTCGTCCGGCGCGCCGCCGACCACCTCGAGCAGATCGGTCCGTTCCTCGTGTCGGACCTGCTCTTCATGAACGGGTCGGACCACCTTGCACCCCAGGAAGGGTTGGGATGCGTCGTGGCGGAGGCCAACGCGCTCCAAGCCGACCTCCGCTTCGAGATCACCTCCCTGCCCGAGTACCTCGCACGGACCTCGATGGACGGCCTCGCGCGCTGGGAGGGCGAGCTCCGCTCCGGGGCCCGCGCCAACCTGCTCATGGGGGTGACGTCGAACCGAGTGGACGTGAAGCGGGCGGCCGCCGCCACCGAACGTGCCCTCGAACGGCGAGCCGAGCCCTACGCGGCGCTGTTCCTCCCTCAAGCCTCGTGGCCCGCGCCACAGCTCGAGCTCGCCTGGAGGGAGGTCGTCCGGAACGCCGCCCACGACTCCATCTGCGCATGCTCGGTCGACGACGTCGTCGACGAGGTGCTCCAGCGGTTCGCCGCCGCCCGTGCGATCGCCCAGGAGCTCGCCTCCCGAGCACTCCGCGGGCTGGCCACGTCGCTCGCCGCCCCGGGCCCGGTGGTGGTGAACCCGTCGGCGCGCGAGCGCAGCGGTTTGGTCGAGGTCGTCGTCTCCGACGAGCTCCCGCGCGAGGGGGCCGGCATGCCGACGGGCTCGGCCGGGGCAGTGCAGCTGGTCTCAGAGCGGGCCGGACTACCCGGGACGCTCACCCTCGACGCCCAGACCGTCCGCACGATCCTCGGAATGATCGACGGCGCGAGGATCGACACGGACGCCTGGGTCCAGGACGTGGCCATCGACGAGGACGAGTCCGGCATCGACGTGACCGTGGCCATCGGGCCCGACGAGCGCCCCGAGCTCCCGATCGCACGAGCGAAGGAGGACCTCATGGCGCGCCTCGGCGCCCGTCCGACCGCGCAGGTCCGCGTCCGACTCGACCAGCACCCGATCCGGCGCGTCGTCGCCCGTGTGGCGTCGGTCCCCGGATTCGGCTGGCGCACGTTCGCTCCAGCCGCCCTCGCCCACCCGGTGGGGGTCGAGGACGCGGGCGAAGCCGTCTACGTGTCCAACGGGCTCGTCAGCGTGGGGGTCGACCCGTCCGACGGCACCTTCTCGGTCGACGGCCTGTCCGGTTTCGGGCGCCTCGTCGACGGCGGCGACCTCGGCGACTCCTACAACTACTCGCCCCCGGGGAGCGACGTTCTCGTCGACCGCCCCGAACAGGTGGCCGTCGAGGTCCTCGAACGCGGGCCGGTCCGTGCCCGCGTCGCGGTAACCGCGCACTATCGCTGGCCCGACCACGCCGAGACGTCGTCGCAACGCAGGGTCGGCACACGCCAGGTCGAGGTCACGACCACCCTGGAGCTGCGCGCGGACGACGCCGCGCTGCGGGTGACGACGCGCTTCGTGAACCCTTCGTGCGACCACCGGGTGCGCGTCCACCTCCCGCTGCCCCAGCCCGCCGCGGGCTCGGAGGCGGAGAGCGCCTTCGGCACCGTGGAACGCGGCCTCGAGGCGGAGGGTCGCCCCGACGAGCTCGGACTTCCCACGTTCCCTTCCCGCAGATTCGTCCGAGCCGGCGGGCTCACGGTCGTCCACGACGGGGTCACCGAGTACGAGCTCGTCGACGTGACCGGCAACGGGCACCAGGCCCGTGCCCACGCCATCGCCCTCACCGTGCTGCGGTCGACGGGCATGCTGTCCCGGCTCGGGATGAGCTATCGGCCGTTCCCCGCTGGGCCGCTCACGCCGGTCGAAGGTCTCCAGCTGCTCGGCAGGCCGGTCGAACTGCGATATGCGCTTGCCCTCGGCGACGTGGATCCGTGGGCGCTCGCCGACGACGTCCTCGAGCCCTTCGACGTGGTCGTGTCCTTCGGCGGTGGCTGGCGCCCGGATTCGGGGGGCGCGCTGGACGTGCGGGGCGCCGAGGTCAGCGCCGTTCGGCGGGAGGGGGGGGTCGTCGAAGTCCGGGTGTTCAACCCGACGAGCTCGCCCGCGTCCGTGCGCGTCGGGGAGCAGTCCGGATGGCTCGTGGACCTCCTCGGCTCACCCGTCGAGCCGTTCGACGGCGGGTTCGAGCTCCGTCCGCACGGCGTCGCGACGATGCGGATGCCGGGGATCTGACGACGGCAGGATCTGACGACGGCGGGGCCGGGCGACGTGAAAGGCCGGGCGGCGTGAACGGTCGGGCGGCGTGAACGGTCGGGCGGCGTGAACCCTACGCCCGCACGTCACGCCGAGGTCGTGGCGTCGTTACGGGCTGACGCCCCCGGTCGGTTGCCGGTCACCGCTCGCTGGCCGGCGGCGCGCAGCTCCCCGAGGTCGCGAAGCACCCGGCCGAGCCGCTCCCTGCGCGCGCGCCTCGCCTCGGCGCGTGCGGTCGTGTCGCCCTTCTCGTCCGTCCGGCGCCGGCAGGACCACAGTTGCACCCTCCCGACGTCCTTCAGGACCCGGGGGCGGAGCGGCCCCCCTCCGAACTCACCGGCGGCGCAAGCCTCGAGCATCGTGTGGAGATCGTCGGAGACGAGCACCGTCCCGGGCTCGGCGATCTGGACGATGCGGGCGGCGAGGTTGACCGTCGCACCGAAGTAGTCGCCGTCGCGCACGAGCACGGGCCCCGCGGCGAGCCCGACGCGGACGTCGCCGAGGAGGTCGTCGTCCGCATACGCCGCGGCGAGATCGAGCCCGATTCGGGCCGCCGCCGCGGAGTCGCTCACCACGAACATCACCTCGTCGCCGATGGTCTTGACGACCCTGCCGCCATGGGCGGCAACCACGTCGTAGGAGATCTCCTCGAAGCGGCGGACGACGACGGCGAGCTCGTCGCCACCGAGATGCTGGCTCAGCAGCGTGAACCCCACCATGTCCGCGAAGCCGACGGCGACGACCGGTCCGGACCCCGCGTCCCGCACGGCCGCGCGCAACAGGACGGCGCGGCGCGCAACGGCCTGCATGTGCCTGCGCCAGGCGAACTCGAGCAAGCGTGCCATCGCCGGGAGCGTCTGTTCCGCGACCGCAGCGAACGCGTCCGCAGCGGCAACGTCGTCGTCGGCCGCGCCGAGGGCATCGGCTCCCCGGAGCAGGCTCGCCTCGGCGACCCGTGCCATCGACGAGCCCAGGACTCGGGCGAGCTGCAGCGCTGTGTCCGGGTCCGTCACCCCCAAGTCGAGGAGCTGGCGGAGGTCTCGTGCCGCGCCGAGGTCGAGCTCGGTGAGCAGGGCGTCGTCGTCATCGGGCTCGAGAAACCCGAGCGCACGCCACATCCGCTTCAGTACCGCGAGCGGCAGGCCCGTCTCGTTGCTGACCTCGACGGAGGTGTACCGCCTGCCCGATGGCACCGTGAGCACGTCGACCGCGAGGAGGTCCAGGTTCTCGCGGCCCGCCGCATCGTCGATGTCGTCATCCGAGGCGCCCGCCGCACGGAGCACCTTGCGAACGCGGGCCAGTGCGTCCACGTCGGTGCTCACCCGCGCACCCCGCGCAGCAGGGGGTCGTCCCACTCGGGCCTCGGCGGCCGCTCCATCAACGCCGCGAGGGCGTCCTCGGGGGAGGTGTCACCGGCGACGAGCGCGGCGACCTGCGCGGCGATGGGCAGCTCGACGGCGTGGGCCTGCGCGAGCCCGACGAGGGGGGCGGCGGTCCGCACCCCTTCGGCCACCATGCGCATCCCGGACAACACGTCAGAGAGCTTGCGGCCGCTCCCGAGCTCGAAGCCCACGGACCTGTTCCGGCTCTGGGCGCTCGTGCAGGTCGCGACGAGGTCACCGACGCCTGCGAGCCCGCCGAACGTCAGGGCGTGGCCACCGAGCGCGAGGCCGAGCCGCGTTTGTTCGGCGAGCCCGCGGGTCACGAGCACGGCACGGGTGTTCTCGCCGAAGCCGAGCCCGTCGCACACGCCCGCCGCGATCGCGATCACGTTCTTGCTCGCCCCGGCGACCTCGCAGCCGACGACGTCGGTGCCCGTGTAGACCCGGAACGTCGCGCAGTGGAGGACCTGTTGGACCCGACGGGCGACCGTCGCGTCGGTGCAGGCGACGACCGTCGCGGCAGGCTGCCCCGCAGCCACCTCGTGGGAGAGGTTGGGGCCGGTGAGCACCCCCACCGGACGGTGCGGCAGCACCTCGGCGACGATCTCGGACATCCGCCGGTTCGTCCCCGCTTCGATGCCCTTGGTGAGGCTGACCACGGCGGCGTGCGCAGGGAGCGAGGGGGCCATCATCTCGAGCACCGCACGGAACCCGTGGGACGGCACGGCGACGAGGACGACGGCGGCGTCCCCGACCGCGTCGGCAAGCGAGGGGGTCACGCGCAGCGTGCCGGGGAGCCGGACGCCCGGAAGGTAGCGCGGGTTCTCGCGGGTCGTGGTCAGGAGCTCGGCAAGCTCCGCGGAGCGCGCCCAGAGCGTCGCGGGCCCCTTCGTCGAAAGCAGGCGCGCGATCGTCGTCCCCCACGACCCGGCGCCCACGACCACGACGCCCGCGGAGTCCTCCGAGGTAGCTGTCACGCGCGTCCGAGCCTATGGACGGTCCTCACCGCCGTGCGAACCCGCGGCGACCCGTCGGTCCTTCGACCGGCGTTCCCGCGGTCGCCTGGCCGTAGACTGACGACGTGACCGGCGACGAGGACGTCGGTCACGCTCCTGGAACGCCTCTCGGCACGTCGACGACACCGGCCGCCGGCCCCGGCGCGGTCCTCGTGCCCGTGAAGTCCTTCGCCAGCGCAAAGCACCGACTTACGGCCGCGTTGGGCGACGAGGACCGCAGGGCGCTCGTCCGCCAGATGGCCGAGCAGGTGCTTCGGGCATCTGCGCCGCTTCCCGTCGTCGTCGTCTGCGACGACGAGGAGGTCGCCGCGTGGGCGCGTGCCCACGGCGCGCACGTCTTGTGGGAACCCGGCCGCGGCCTGAACGGGGCCGTGCAGTCGGGGGTCGCGCAGCTGGCGGGCATGGGCGTGCGGCGGGTGGTCGTCGCCCACGCTGATCTCCCCCGGGCCCGGCGCCTCGCCGATCTGGCGGATTACGGAGGGGTCACCCTCGTCCCGGACCGTCGAGACGACGGGACCAACGTCATCGCACTCCCCGCAGACGTGTCGTTCCGGTTCTCGTACGGGCCGGGTTCGTTCGCGCGTCATCACGCCGAGTGCCGACGACTGGGTCTCGCGGTCCGCGTGCGCCGCGATGCGGACCTTTCGTACGACGTCGACTGGCCGAGCGACCTCCCGGGTGCAGGGGGCATCACCGCGGGCACCGACGAGGGAGGTCCCGGCTCGCATCGCGTCGGGTAGCTCCAACGCGGAGTGGAGACCACGCGGCGCGGCCGGGCGCCGTGGGGGTTCCCCCGGGCGCCCGGCCGGCCGAGTGCTCATGCGCCGAGGGCCACACGCATCGAGATGCGGCGACTCGCGGCGTGGTGGCTCACGCCGTCGTCGGCGCCGCGGCCTTCTTCGTCACGCGCCGCCTCGCGGGCGCCCGCTTGGTCGTCCGTTTGGCGGTCGCCTTCCTCGCAGTCGCCTTCTTGGCGGTCCGCTTCTTGGCGGTCCGCTTCGCGGTGGCCCGCTTCGCCGTCGCCCGCTTGGTGGTCCGCTTGGCGGTCGCCTTCTTGGCGGTCCGCTTCGCCGTCGCGCGCTTGGCGATCGCCTTCTTGGTCGTCCGCTTCGCCGTCGCGCGCTTGGCGGTCGCCTTCTTCGCAGTCCGCTTCGCCGGGGCGCGCTTCGCCGTCGCTCGCTTGGTGGTCCGCTTGGCGGCGGCCCGTTTGGTGGTCCGCTTCGCCGCCGTCTTGCGAGCCGTCGTCTTGCGAGCCGCCGTCTTGCGAGCCGTCGTCTTGCGAGCGGCGGCCTTTCGGGCCGTGGACTTCCGCGCGGCGGTCTTGCGGGTACCGGCCGCCCTCTTGGTGGTCCGCTTCACGGCCTTCTTGGCCGTGGCCCGTTTGGCCGTGCTGCGCTTGGCGGCCCGTTTGGCCGGCGCTCTCTTGGTTGCGGCAATCGCCACAGGTGCACCTCCTGATTAGGTCAGCGATGACTCGAGGTGAGCCTGCGGCAACCGGTCAATTCTCATGACCGGCTCCGCATCGCTGCACCGCTTGGTTGATGGTCGACATGTGCGCCACTCGCCGTCGCTCCTTGTTCATCGTCGCGTGACGCACGGTTCCGGACCCGGTCTGTAGTGGAGCGCGGTTCTCGTGTGCGAGGCGACCATTCCGTGCGATGCATCCGATCCGACTCGCACCGACCGTCACCTGCGCGCACTTTCGTCCTTTCGCCCACCACGCGCCGGGTTACACACATTCTCCGTGTCTTTCGGTGCGCAGGTCAAGCATCCGCGCCTTCTCGCACCCTCGCGCGCACGGCACGAAGAGCCCGCGCCGCGTGCCCGTCACCTGCGCGTCGCCACGGCGCGCGGTGGCGGCGCAGCGCGAAGGTGTTGGTACAGTTGAGCATCTGCACCGGACCACTGCGCCTACGTCTGCGCGTCCGCGCGCGGTGGGTGCTCGCGTCACGACGATGGCTCCTCCGAAAGAATTCTGAGAATTTCTCCCGCTGCGCCGCTCTTTGACCCGCGGACGTCTCCAGAAGCGTCCGAACGCGAAGTCCGAGGCGGTCCCGCGACAACGGCTGCACCGCCGCGACGCACGCCGCGCACGGCCGGTCGCGGCGTGTACCTCGGGCTCGGCGCACGCGGGTGGGCGTGGACCGGGCCTGAACGTTCGACGCTCGTGCTCGGACCTTCACGCGCCGGCAAGACCTCGTCGCTCGTCGTTCCGAACGTCCTGTCCGCGGCCGGCGCCGTCGTGGCGACGTCCACCAAGCCGGACGTGTTGCGTGCGACCGCCTCTGCACGGGCGGGCCTCGGGTGGTGCCTCGTGTTCGATCCGACTGGCCAGGTGGAGCTGCCGGCAGGCGTGCACCGGGTCGGCTGGTCGCCGGTGCACGCTGCGAGGCAATGGCACAGCGCCATCGACGTCGCCGCTGCCATGGTGGGGACCGCGAGAGGACGTCCCATCGGCGCCGTGGGTGCCGGCGCGGACGGTCACTGGACCGAGCGCGCCGCAGCGTTGCTCGCACCGCTGCTGCACGCCGCCTCCCTCGACGGGGTCCCGATGCGCCGGGTGCTCCACTGGGTGGACCGTCACGACGGCGTGCCCGCACTCGACACCCTCGTCGCCCGCCTCGGTGACGACGCCGTGCCGACGGATCTCCTCGCGGGCATCCTGAGCACCGACGAGAGGGAGCAGTCGGGCATCTGGTCGACGGCTTCGGGAGTTCTGGCTGCCTACCGGTCCCCCGGCGCGTTGGCATCGACCGAGGCTCCCGTCCTCGATCCGGACGCCTTCTGCGCGGGGACGCACACGCTCTTCGTCTGCGCCCCCGCGGCCCAGCAGCAGCTCCTCGCGCCGCTCGTGGTCGCGATCCTCCACGAGGTGCGGGACGCCACCTACCGGCGCGCCGCCCGCCAGGATCCCCGGCAGACGGCACCCGTCCTCTTCGCCCTCGACGAGGTGGCCAACATCGCACCGCTGCCGGACCTCCCCGCGTTGGTCAGTGAAGGTCCGGGCCAGGGACTCCTAACGCTCGCGTGCCTCCAGGACCTGTCCCAGGCCCGGGGGCGCTGGGGGCCAGAAGCCGACGCCTTCGTGTCGCTCTTCGGCGCAACCGTCGTGCTGGGAGGGATCGCGGACATCCGCACGCTCGAGGCGCTGTCCGCGTTGGGCGGGGACCGAGAAGTCCGCAACCGCAGCGTGGGTACCGCCGACGGCCCCGGCGGTCGCCAGGTCTCCGCGACCGACGGCACCGTGCTGCGCCGGCGACTGCCGCCGGACGTCATCGCGCGCGGCGTCGAGGGCTGGGCGCTCTGTGTCGACGCGCGCAACCGGCTCGGGTGGGTCCGGCTCGTCCCCGCCCACGAAGCGCGGCCTTGGCGCGACCTCGGCGCGCCGTGGCGGAACCGGGCGCCGGGAACCCGTGAGATGGCATGGGCCGATCCCGCGCGTGCGGCCGGCACGCGGAGCGGCCGGTTCTGAACGCACGCCCGGCGCGCGCTCACGCACCAGGGGCGACGCCGCGGGTCACGTCGAGCCCGCGCGCGCGGTCCCGCTCGCGCGACCTGCCGAGCCGCATCAGCGCGTCGTCCAGCGCACGGGACGTCGCAAGGTGGTCCGCGAGCCTGCGCGCCGGCAGTGCGCTGAGCTCAGCTCGCGTCTGGGCGCCGAGGGCGCGGGCCGGGTCGTCGACACCCCATCGGGCGCGGTACCGGCCGATCGAGGAAGCGGCCGACCGCCACACCACGAGGGCCTCTGCGGACGCTGGTCTCGGCCCGAGCACGTGGAGCACGTGGGACGCCGGGACCAGGGGACCAGGGCGGTGGAACGGCTCGCCGACGCCGGCACCAGTCCCCCAGTCGGCGAGCACGTCCACGCACCGTGTGAGCTCGTGACCGGACGCACCGCCGGGAAGTGCCGCCGCCCACGCACCGAGCGCGTCGCGCCGAGAGATGCCGCGAGGACCTGCCTCGAAGATCGCCGCGGAGAAGCGGTGCTCGTCGAGGTCGGGCCGGTGCACGGCGCGCGCCGCGTGGCGCGCCGCGGCGCGCGCCGCGTCGCGCGCCGGTGGCGTCACCGCCAGATCGGTCGGCAAGCCCGCGTCCCGGGCGATCGAGGTCCATCGACCGCGCACGTTCTCACGGGACACGTCCGCGGCCTTCGGTTCGCGGGTCGCGGCCCACGCGACGGCCTTCTCCCGCCGCGTCGGCCGCGTGCCCCCGCTCCGTCCTCCGAGATGGGCGATGATCTCCGCGCGGCGGCCGGAGAAGGCACCGAGCACCACCGGGTCCATGCCCGAGAGCTCCCAGGAGCGCTGCGAGCTCGGCACCCACTCGAGGCCCAGGCGAGTCGCGATGCCGTGCCGAAGGACCGCGTCGTAGAGAGCGCCGGCCGCCCGCGCGTGCGCGTACAGGCCGCGCCCGTCGAGCGATCGCCATCGCCCGTCCGGGCCGTGCGCGAGGTTCGCCACGACGACGTGGGAGTGGAGGTGCGGGTCGAGGGCGCGGCTCACGCCGTGAGTGAAGGAGGCCGCCACGACGCCGTCCACCGGAGCCGTCGCCCGCCCGTGTGCCGTGGTGCGGCGCACGGCCGCCGCGCGCGTCGCCACGTAGGCCATCGCCGCTTCGACCGCATCGTCGTGCGCCTCCCGGACGACCGCCGAGGTGCCCGGCCCACCGAGGGCGAAGAGCACGCTCGCCGACTTCGGCGCCGCGAAGGTGAGGTCGTAGGCGCACACCCGCGCCTCGCGGAGCCGGAGCTGGTGTCGCCCCGACGGGTGCCGTCCGGCGAGCACCGCCGCGAAGGCGTCCCCGTCCACCTGCCGGCAAAGGCCGAGCGCCGCGGCTCCGAGCCCCGTCCAGCGGCCACCCCTCTCCATGCCCAGGTCGGCGTCGAGCTCGGAGACGAGGGCGGCGAGGTAGTAGCGACCCGTCGCGTCCGCGACGCGAGCCACGCGCAGCACGCGACCTCAGGCCCACGCCGTCGAAGGATCCGCCCACCTCGAGGCGACCCCCGGTGGCTGGCGGCACCACGCCGCCTCGTTCCGCCCGCTAGCGCATCTCATGCTCTTTCATGCTACTCCCGTCCATAGCGGGCGCGCAGCAGGCGGGCGGCGGCATCGCGGCCGACGCCGGCGAGCGCGGCGGGACGGACGACGCGAGCCCTCGGCCCAGCCTGGAGGAGGAGGCGCTCGAGCCAGGCGCGGCCGCCCACGGCGAGGGTCACCTCGATCGCGGAGCCCGTACCGGCGACCTCGCCGAGCACCGGGACCGAGTCGGCGACCCAGCGCGCGTCACCGTCGAGCTCGAGCGTCACGGTCTCGGCGCCCGGGCCGGGAACGAAAGCGGCACTCGCCGTGCCGAGCTCGGGCCGCACGACGACCGGGGAGCCGAGGGGCCGCACCTCGCGGATCCGGTCGACCCGGAACCGCCGGACCCCCTCGGCCTTGTGGCAATAGGCGTCCAGGTACCAGTGTCCCTCGAGCGAGACGACCTCGAGCGGCTCGACGGTGCGCTCGGTGGTCTCGTCCGTCGAGGCCGAGTGGTACACGATCTCCGCCTGCTCGCCTGCCGCGGTGAGGGCCGTGACCTGGTCGAGGAGCGGGGGTGCGTCGATCTGGATCACGAGACGCCGGTGATCTCCGAGGACCGTCTCGAGCTTGCGCAGCGCGCGGGCGAGGGCTCCGTCCTCGTCGGCTCCCGGCACGGCAAGGATCGTCCGCGCGGAGGCTGCGAGCGCCAGACCTTCGGCGGGCGTGAGGCGTCTCGGGCGCGCGAGCTCCTTTGGCAGAAAGGCGCGGACGGTCTCGTCGCTCACCACGATCTCGAGCAGCGTGTCCGGCGAGTAGGGGGGGATCCCGCAGCAGGCCGCCAGCTCGAGCTCGTGGACGACTTCTGCGGGCGTCATGTCGAAGCGCTGGGCGAGCTCGGCGATCGGCGACTCTCCCACTTCCGCGAGGCGGGCGACGATGGCGAGAAGTCGCCGCAGCCGCGTGCTCGCCCCGCCACCCGCGCCGCGCGTCGCCGGCGCCCCCGGCAAAGGTCTCCGGCGGCCACCGGACTCGGTCGGTGCAGGCGCCGCGGTGCTGGCCGTCTCGGCGTGGCCCGGACCCTCGGCCGCGATCTCTTCGAGCCAGGAGACGACCGCGTCGCGCGCCGGCGGCGGCCCGACGATCTCGGCATGGTCCAGCAGACCGAGCACCCATGACCGGAGCACGGCGAAGTTGGTCACCCCGAGGGTGAGGAGCACCGACCCGTCCCCGCCCCGTTCCGAGATGGCCGCCTCCCCCGCCTCGGCCACCACCCGAGGTCCCTCCACCGCGTCGACGCGCACGTTGACGGGCGCCGCGTCCTCGTCGTCGCCGAAGGGGCCGAAGGCCGCGTCTGCGGCTCCCGCCTGCTCGGGGACGACCCCGCTCCCGGGCGGCCCCGGACGAGCGAGCGATTCGATGCGATCGACGCGATAGGTGCGAGCCGCCGCGCGGTCACGGTCCCACCCGACGAGGTACCACCGGCCGGCACGGAACTGCAGCGTCGAGGGGGCGAGCGACCGGTCCGTGCCGTGATAGGTGAAGTGCACTTCAGCCTGCGACCGCACGGCGTCGAACAACGCGACAAGCGCGGCCGGCGCGTCGACTTGGGCGACCGGCCGGGCCTCTGCGACGCCGGTCGCCCCCAACTTGGCCAACGCGTCCCGCCCACTAGGATCGCCCAGGTGGACGCCGGCGACGGCGAGGTGCAACGCGGCCTGCTCGTCCGGTGCGAGCCCGAGTTCGGGAAGGTAGAACGCGTCGGGGTCGATGCGGTACCCGAACTGCTCGGGCCCGTCGATCGGCTCGGTCACCACCGGGATCCCCTCGTCGCGCAGGATCCGCTTGTCGCGCTCGAACGCCTGACGCCGCGCCACGTGCGAGGCGGGGTACCCGGGCACCGCGGCGGCGATCTCCTCCAGGGTGCGCGGCGTACGGGCGTGGAGCAGGACGAGCACGAGGTCCGTCAGCCGTTCGAGTCGGTCGAGCGTGGTCACCCCGGCCAGCGTAGGGCGCCGCTCCGGGGGTGAACGTGGGCGCGGCCTCCGCCGATCCTCTGGCCTTCGCGCTCCACCCGGCGGCCTGGGTCGGCGTGGTCGCGTGCTGCACGCTCTTCGTCTGGTGGCTCCGGCGCCCCGAGCGAACGGTGACCCCCGCCGAGGCCCGCGCGTTCGTCGGCGCCATGGTGGTGCTCCTCGCCGCGACCACGTGGCCGCTCGCCGGGCTCGCCGCGCACCACCTCCTCGTGGCGCTCGTCGTCCAGCGCCTGCTGCTCCTCTTGGCGGTCCCGCCCCTCTTGCTCCGCGGCCTCCCACGCCCGCTCGTCTCCGCACTCACGCGGCCGGCGCCACTCGACGCGCTCGCCAGGGTCTGCAGCCGTCCCGTGGCAGCCGTGGCGGTCGTGACGGTGATCGCCGCCGGCACGCTGAACGTGCCGGCGGTGGTGCTCCAAGCACACTCAGCCGTCGCGCGTGGCGCCTTCGACCTGCTCGTTCTCGGTGCGGGGCTCGTGCTGTGGATGCCCGTCCTGCGACCGGTACCCGCGACGGGGACCGCGTCGCACCTCGCGCGGGCCGGGTACCTCGTCATCCAGTCCATCGTGCCGAGCTTCCTCTCGGTCGTGTGGATCTTCGCCCGCCACCCCCTCTACCCCCCGTACGCGCGCGGGCGCACGTTCCGGCTCGGTCCGCTCGCCGACCAGGAGCTGTCGGGGTTCGTGGCCAAGCTCGGGACGATCTTCGTCCTGTGGGCCGTCGCATTCGCGATCGTGCTACGGGCCGAGCGCGTCGCAGAGCGCGGGGAAGACCCCGAACCGCTCATGTGGTCCGACGTCGAACGCGAGCTCGAACGGGTCGCCCGGCGCGAGCGACAGGCGGCGACGCGTCCGCCCGGCGATCGACAGGGTGGCCTCCGATCCGGTGGCCCGCGGCGACATGGCGGTCGGCGGCCGAGCGGAGGGTCACGGCCGAGCGGCGGGTGACCGTCGCGCCGGGCGCGGCGTCGGCCGGGCAGGCTGAGCTGCGCGCCCTCAGACGTGGAAGTGGCCGAAGGGGAGCGGCGGACGTGTGACGAGCAGCGTGGCAAGCAGGGTCCGACCCGGGTACGCCACCTCGACGACGGCGAGGTTCCCGCTGGAGTGGCCGACCGGGTGCTCGACGCCCCCGGCGCGGAACCGTCCTCCGAACGCGACGAGACAGACCTGACCGGGCCGCCTGCCATGGGTCGTCGCCGCGTCGAAGAGCAAGGGCGCATGCGGGCGGAGCCACGCGACGGGCACGAGTCGGACGCCTTGGAGATGTCCATGGTGGTGCACGGCGTGGGACGCCCGCGCGAGGTCGACGTAGCAGCTGCTCGATGCGGTGCCGAGCTCGTTTCGCGCCGCGGCGCAGCCGCCGATCCCGAGTGCGCCGATCACGAGCGCGGCACACCCGAACGACATTCGCACCCTTCGAGGTCGCCTCCGGCGCACAGGACGCCGCGTCGACCGGTGCTCGGGCATGACCGCGAGCACCCCGGTCACTGCTCTCGCTCCGCGGCAGCGTCGGCAGCCTGGGACGGGCTGGTCAGCACACCGGGTTCGACTGGTGCGTGGAGCGCGCGCCGCGTCCACCGACCGCGCCGCACGCCGAACGCGAGGCCGCTCCAAGAACCCCACCCGACCAGCAACACCAGCCAGAAGCTGAGCAGCCGGTAGACGAGCACGGCCGCGATGTCGGCGGCGGTGCCGCCGCCGAAATAGGAGAGGGCGATCGTGATGCTCCCCTCGACGGTGCCGAGGCCGCCCGGCGTGACGGGGAGGTTCGCCGCGAGCTGGCCGGCGCCGTACGCGAGGAGCAGCCCCTTCCAGGGTACCGACGACCCGACCGCGAGGAAGGCGAACCCGAAGCAGGTGCAGTCGAAGAGCCAGTTCAAGAACCCCCACGCGACGATCTCGCCGGCATCGCGCGTCGTGAGCCGTACGCGCGACAACCGGTCCAAGAGCCCCATCACGTGGCTCTCGTGGTCACCGCGCGGACGTCGGACGAGGCGCTTCGACGCGCCGAGCGCCCACCGGGCGACGACTTCGAGGGGCCGCTCGTAGACGAAGAGCACCCCCAGTGCGAGCGTCACCGCGAGCACGCCCAGCACCGCCGGCACGAGGTCGAGGGTCGCACCCTGCTCGGTCGCCAGCACGAGCCCGACTCCCGCCAAGATCGCCAGTGAGAGCGCGGCGAAGACGGTCGTCCCGACGAGCGCCCAGGTTGCGAGCGTGTCGTCCGCCCCGAGGCGCCGATACCAGCGGAAGCCGTAGACGGCCGCGACGGCGGGACCCCCCGGCACCGAGTTGGTCATCGCCTGGGAGGCCAGCGTCATGCCCGCCAGGGGGGTGAGCGGCGGGTGCAGCCCGCCCGCGCGGAGCAGCCGTGTCTGCACGGCGACGAAGGAGAGCTCCGACGCCGCTTCGGCGACGAGGGCCGGCAAGAGCCACCACCAACGAAGGTGGGCGAAGACGGTGCCGATGCCCGACAGCTCTCCGGTGTGCGAAGAGAGGACCTCGATGCTCAGTGCGAGGATCGCGAGCCCGCCGACCCACCGGATGAGCGGCCACCACCGCCGCCAGGCCGCCAAGATGCGTCGCGGGAGAAGGGGGGTGGCGGTCGGGGCGGGGTGCGCGTCGCTGCGGGCGGCCACCTCAGGCGTGGCAACCTCTTCGCGGCGGGGTTCCTCCGCTACTGCGTCGGTCGGCGTCGATGCTCCCGCGTCGTCTGGGCGGCAGCGCCGCGCGGGGTGGGGATGGGTCGGGGTGGCGTCAGCATACGGCGGCGCCCGGGCGCCGGCGGATCAGTGCACGTACTTGATGTACGTCAGCATCGGCAGATAGAGGCTGATGATAACGGTGCCGACGACGCCGCCCATCACCACCACGAGGAGCGGCTCGAGGATCGACGAGAGGTTGTCGACGGTCTGGTCCACTTCACCCTGGTAATAAGCCGCGGCCTTGCCGAGCATGTCGTCGAGCGCGCCGGTCTGCTCCCCCACCTCCACCATCTGGACGACGAGCTGGGGAAAGACCGGGTTGGTCCGCATGGGGTCGGCGAAGGACCGGCCCTCGCGCACCGCGCGCTTGATCTCCGTCGTCGCCTTGGCCATGACGGCGTTGCCCGTCGCGCGCCCGACGATGTCGAGAGCTTCGAGGACCGGCACGCCCGACGAGATGAGCGAGGACAGGGTGAAGGAGAAACGCGCCAGCGCCGCCTTGTGCGCGAGCGGGCCGAAGATCGGCGGCCGGAGCTTCCATCCGTCCCACTTCTCGCGTCCCTCCTCCGTGGCGATCCAGCGCCGCACACCGATCACGGCGAGGACGAGGACGGCGACCACGACCCCGATGTGCCAGCTGGCAAGCGTGTTGGAGATCGCGATGACGATCTTGGTCGGAACGGGCAGCGGGGCTGTGAGCGACTGGAAGAGGTGCTTGAAGACCGGGACGATCAGCACCATCATCGCGATGAACAAGAGCGAGATGACGCTCACGACCACGACGGGGTACGCCATCGCCCCGCGGATCTTGCGGGCGAGCGCGACCTGCTTCTCCAGCTGTGTGGCGACCGTCTTCAGCACGACGTCGATCGAGCCGCCGAGCTCGCCCGCCCGTACCATGGAGACGTACAGCTCGTCGAAGAGCTTCGGGTGCTCGGAGAGCGCCTCGGACAGCGAGCGGCCCGCCTCGACGCTGTCGCGCACCTCGCGGATCACCTTGGCGAAGTGCTTGTTCGCGATCTGTGCGGAGAGCACGGACAAGGCTCTGCTGATGGAGAGGCCGGAGTCCACCATGGTGGCGAACTGGCGCGTGAAGATCGCAACGTCCTTGCCCTTGATCCGGTCGGTCACGCCCGGGATGACGAATTCGGTTCGGAAACCCGCGCTCACGGGCGTGACCGAGACCGGCAGGTACCCCATCGATCGGAGCCGGGTCACCACGAGGCCGAGGTTGTCGCCGTCGAGTGATCCCTCGATCAGGTTCCCGCTCCGGTCACGGACCTTGTAGTCGAAGGACGTTGCCATCTCACCCCCCGATCAGGTGGTTGCGGAAGTCGTCCGCACTCCGGCAACGGTCGACAGCGACGCCCTCGCTCACCTTCCGGTCGCGCACGAGTTGCGCCAGGCACTGGTCCATCGTCTGCATGCCGAACTGCGCACCCGTTTGCATGAGGGAGTAGATCTGATGCGTCTTCGCGGCCCGGATGAGGTTCTGCACGGCGGGCGTGCACACCAGCACCTCGGCACCGACGCATCGTCCCTGGCCATCCTCGGTCGGTACCAGCTGCTGGGTGACGACTCCTGCGAGCGACGAGGCCAGCTGGATACGGATCTGCTCCTGCTGATTCGGCGGGAAGACGTCGATGACACGGTCGATCGTCGACGGGGCGTCCTGGGTGTGGAGGGTCGCGAGCACCAGGTGGCCGGTCTCCGCCGCCGTCAGCGCGGTGGCGATGGTCTCGAGGTCGCGCATCTCGCCGACGAGGATGACGTCGGGGTCCTGGCGCAGAGCACGGCGCAGGGCCTCCGCGAAGGACCTCGTGTCCGGACCCACCTCGCGCTGCGTGACGATCGCGCGCTTGTGGTCGTGGATGAACTCGATGGGATCCTCGACGGTCACCACGTGCAGCGGACGAGTGCGGTTGATGACGTCGATGAGGGCGGCGAGCGTCGTCGACTTCCCCGACCCGGTCGGCCCGGTGACGAGCACGAGGCCACGGCGCAGGTGCGCGAAGCCGGTGACCGAGTCGGGGAGACCGAGCGTCTCGAGGGCGGGGACCTGGTTGGGGATGGGCCGCAGGGCGACGGCCACCGTCCCGCGCTGCAGGCACACGTTCACGCGGAACCGGCCGACGCCCGCGATCTCGTGCGACGTGTCCAGTTCGTGCTCTGCCTCGAACTGCTCGCGTTGGGACTGGGTGAGGATGCCGAAGATGAGCTCACGCAGCATCTCGTTGTCGATCCTGCCCACCTCGTCCAGCGGGCGCAGCGCGCCGTGGAGCCGGAAGGTCGGCGGCATCGACGCCGTCAGGTGAAGGTCCGACGCGCCGGTCCGCACCGCGTAGCGGAGGAGGTCGTCGATGTGCAGCGGCAGCTGGGAGCCTCCGGCGAACGTCGCGACGGTGGCGCCGTCCTCGACGGTGACGAGATCGGTCATGCGACAACCCTCAGGACTTCCTCCAGGGTCGTGAAGCCGGTGATCGCCTTGCGGAGGCCGTCCTGGCGCAGCGTCCGCATTCCGAGCTCGACCGCCTGGCGCTCCATCGCGAGGATGGAGCGCTGCTCGATGACCATCCGCTGGATCTCCTCGGTGAGGACCATCACCTCGCCCAGGAGCATCCGGCCGTAGTAGCCGGTGTTCCCGCACGTCCGGCATCCGTTCGCCCGGTACAGGCGTCCGACGTCGAGCCCCGCGAGGTCCTGCTCGGCGTAGCCGGCGGCGGTGAAGTCTGCGAGCGACGCGTCGTAGGGGGTCTTGCACTTGTCACAGAGCACCCGCGCGAGGCGCTGCGTGAGAACGCCGCTCACTGCGGACGTGACGAGGAACGGCTCGATCCCCATCTCGGTGAGGCGGAGGGGCGTGCTGGCCGCGGTGTTCGTGTGCAGCGTCGAGAGCACGAGGTGGCCGGACAGGGCCGCCTCCATCGTGATGGACGCGGTCTCGATGTCGCGGATCTCGCCGACGAGGATGATGTCGGGGTCGGCACGGAGGATGGACCGCAGGGCCGTCGAGAAGTGCATGCCGGCCTTCGAGTTGATCTGCACCTGCGTGATGCCCGGGATCTGGTACTCGACGGGGTCCTCGACGGTCACGACCGATTTCTCCGCCGACATGACCTCCTGGAGAGTGGCGTACAAGGTCGTCGTCTTCCCGGCGCCGGTCGGCCCGGTCACGAGGATGACGCCGTAGGGCTGGTTGTACGCGCGTGCGTACCGGTCCAGGGTGTCCGGGAAGAACCCGAGCTCCGATAGGCGGCGGATGCTCGCCGACTTGTCGAGGAGCCGCATGACGCACGACTCGCCGTACAGGGAGGGGAGGATGGCGAGTCGCAGGTCGATGTTGCGGTCGCGGACCGCGAGCGAGACACGACCCTCCTGGGGAGTCCGGTGCTCGGTGATGTCCATCTCCCCCAGCACCTTCAACCGGCTGATCACGGCGGAGTGGATGGCCGGGGACGCCGAGCTCGTGTCGTGCATCACGCCGTCGATCCGGAAGCGGATCCGGAGCCGCTTTGGTGTCGGCTCGATGTGGATGTCCGACGCGCGCTCGTTGAGCGCCTGGAGGATCAGGAGGTTCACGTACCGGACGATGGGCGCGTCCTCGACGACCGACTGCAGGCTCTCGAGCTCCAATCCGCTCGCATCCGGCGTGGCTCGGCCGGCGGCGTGCTGCGCGGCCGCCCGGACGTCGCTGTTGGGCTCCTGGAGCCGGTGGAGGTAGACCTCGATGTGCGCCCGCGTGGCCACGACGGTGCGGAAGTTCCGCCCGAGGAGGCTGCGGAGATCGTCGAGAGCGAAAACGTTGGTCGGGTCGGCCATGGCGATGACCGGCACCCCTTGGTCGAAGCCGACGGGCACGACCATGTGCCGGCGCGTGACCGCGACGGGCACGAGCGCCGCTGCGGCCGGGTCGGTCGCAATCGTGGTGAGATCGACGAACGGGAGGCCGATCTCGCGCGCCATGAACTGGACGACCTCTTCTTCGGCGACCAGCCGTTCCCTCTGCAGGTAGTTCGCCAGCGACTCCCCGAGCTTCGCATGGTCGCGGACGGCCCTCGCCATGTCTTCGAGGGAGACCCTGCCGCTCGCGACAAGGGCACGAGCGAGCGCTGGCCAGTCGGGGTCGGCAACCGGGGCGCCGACCGGCCCGCTGGCGACGCTCGGATGTGCGTCGCCAGGCGGGCCGGCCGCGTCCACCGCCCCGCCGCTCGGGGAGCCTGAACCGGTCGGCGGCGGAGACGGCGAAGATGCCGGCAGGGGCACGGGGGCCGGTGCCGGCAGGGGAACCGGCACCAGTGGTGTCACCGGCGCAAATGGGGACGACGTCGGTGTCGTCGTGGGCAACGACGCGGAGGGGACTTGGAAGAGGGGCACCTCCGGAGGGGGTGCCCCCTCGCCGGCCGCCGGCCCAGGCGCGGTCGGGGGCGGCACCGCGGTCGTCGGCGGCGCCGGTGCGACGGGGGGCGGCGGCTGCGCGGACGGGGGGGCGCACGCCGCGGCGGGCGCCGCGGCGGCCTCGCCGTCGGAGGCCGAAGCCGGCAGTGCCGCGGGTGGCGCACCGGCGCTGCGTTCGATGATCGGGTCCCACTCGGGCGGCGCAGCCATCTCGGGCGGCGCAGCCATCTCGGGCGGCGCAGCCATCTCGGGCGGCGCAGCCATCTCGGGCGGCGCAGCCACCTCGGGCGGCGCAGCCATCTCGGGCGGCGCAGCCATCTCGGGCGGCGCAGCCATCTCGGGCGGCGCAGCCATCTCGGGCGGCGCAGCCATCTCGGGCGGCGCAGCCATCTCGGGCGGCGCAGCCACCTCGGGCGGCGCCGACGGCGAGGAGCTCAGCGGCACGCGGCCCGGTGGCGCCTCCTCGACCGGCTCGTTCCGGTGCACCGTGCGGTCCCGGTAGCCGGAGTGCTGGAACCTCCGGCGCCCGTGACGCAGGGCACCCTCGCCGTAGAGCTGCACCAACGCCGCGGCGACCTGCGCCGCCGGCGCGACCACCGCGACCACTTCGCCACGCGTCGCCGCACGCAGCGCGTCCAGGGTCAGCTTGTTGGCGGGCGTCGGGACCGCGACCACCGTGACGTTCCCGCGCCGCTCGATCGGCACGGCGCGCTCGCGCCGTGCGACCTCCTCGGGGAGGAGCGAGGCGGCGCCCTGGGCGAAGCCCGTGCGCGACAGGTCGACGTAGCAGAATCCGAGCTGCTCCGTGGTCTCCTCTGCCGACTCCCCGGCGTCCCCTGTCATCCCCTGTCCCCTGGCTCAGCCGAACGGCGCGACCGAAGGGACAGGGCCCGAAGCCCAGAGACGATGAAGCACCCGCACACGTGGACTACCACGCGTGCCGTGCCGCTCCCCTGTTCTCCCCATCCCACGGCCGCTCCGCGGCGCGAAGTGCCACCACAAGCGTACCCCCCTTTCCGCGCCCGCGGAAGTCCAAGCGATCACGGCGCAGAAGCGCCGTCCCTCCGCGGCAGCGACGGGTGCGCCGGAACGAGCGGGCGCGGCACTACAGTCCGGCCCCGGTGGGGTCCAGCGGGGTGTCGCAGCTCCTGACCGTCGTCGCGAGCGGGGTGGCGGGCCTCGTCGTGGGATCCTTCTTGAACGTCGTCGCGTACCGGCTGCCCCGCCGGATGTCGGTGGTGCAGCCGCCGTCCCACTGCCCGGCGTGCGCGACGCAGCTCACGCTCGTCGACCTCGTGCCCGTGGCATCCTGGTTATGGCTCCGCGGCCACTGCAGGCACTGCCGCGCCCCGATCTCGTGGCGCTACCCGGTCGTCGAGCTCGCCACGGGCGTTCTCTGCGCCGCGGCGGCGGCCGCCCTGGCCTCGGTCTGGCCGCTGCCCTCGGTGGCCCTCCTGTGCGTGTGCGCGCTCGCCGCGTCGATCATCGACGCGGACGGCCTGCAGATCCCGGTGGCGCTCGTCGTCGCCGCCTCGGTCGCCGCACTCTCGCTCTTGCCGATCACCGCCGCCGTCGGGGACGCCCGACGGATCCCGTGGGCGGCGCTCGGCGCGGTGCTCGTCGCGGTCGTCGCGTTCGTCGCCGGCCGCCCGGGCGCCGAGGACGGCTGGGCGCGGATCGCCATCCTCTCGGCGCTCGGGCTCTCGGCGGGATGGCTGTGGGCGTGGGGAGGCGTGATCGTCGCGGGATGGATCGTCGCGGCGACCGTGGCGGCCCGGCTGGCCGCCCGAGGGCGCGCCGCGTTCGCGGTGCTGGCTGCGGGGTCGATCCTGGCAGTGCTCGCGTCGGCGATCGTGGTCCGCCCCTACTAGCCGAGACCGTTCAGTAAGTCCTGGTCGGAACCCGGCGAGCGGCAGATGACGACCGGTCCGCATCGCTGGCGGGCGAGACGACCGCGACGTGGTCGCTGATGTCGGCGCTGCGCGCGAACAGGGGCGTTCGCCACGTCCGAGAACCGCGCGATGGGCGTGGTCGACAAACGCCTCGGGAATTGTGATTCTCGACAGAGTCGCGTTCGGGCGTCAGGTGACGACGATCTGCCAGCTCGGCAGTCGCCCGAAGGCGGCGACGAGCTGGTCGGCCCACGGCCATCCCTCGGCGAGGCGCAAGGTGGTTCGCCTGGCCGAGCGCACGACGACGCCCGCGGTGTGCAGCAGCGTGTAGCGCAGGCGCTTGGGCTCGGCGCGCTCGAGGTCGCCTTCGAGGCACAGCCCCTTGGTCCACGCCAACAGATCGCCGGCCATGCACACGACGGCGAGCCAGGCCTGGTTGATGGCGAAACGG
>DATLRV010000021.1:0-3684 GCA_035534455.1 Acidimicrobiales bacterium | reverse complement strand
CGAGCCCCGCTCAGATCGAGGTCTATGACCCTCCGCTGATGATCGCCGGGGGGTTGACGTCCGGCGGACCTGTGTGGGCCGTGCCTGTGCCAGACGGGGTCGTCCCGGCGCCGGCTGTCGACGCCGCCTGGGTCCCTGTCGCGTCAGCTGTCGACGGTACGGTCCCGCCGGTCGCTGTCGTCGCCGAGGAGCTCGCTGTCGCGGCGCCTGCAGGTGTCGGGCTCGGTGGCTTGAGGAAGATCACTCCGAGCGACCCGGTCTTGGCGCTCTGCTGGATCTGCACTTCGGCGACGAACCCCGACGGAAGACCCCACGGGAGCTGTCCGCCCGGTCCGGCGGGGCCGGAGAGTTGGGTCACGTTCCCCCGGAAGAGGTAGGCATCCGCGCCTGTCGCCGTCACGAACGGCTGCGCGACGAGCGAACCGACCAGCTGGACCCCGATGCCTGTCGTGCCGGTCAGGTCCACCGCCAGGACCGACCCACCCTCGGCCAGGCAGGTCCCGACCTTCAGGTGGGTCGCCGCTGACGACCCGGCCGCCAGCTCCAAGAGGCCTGTCCCTGCGAAGGCCGGCGACCCGGCGACGGACGCCAGGTTGAGCGATCCCGTGCTCAAGACGGCGTTGAGCGAAGAGGAGCTGAGCGCCGGTACCGACGTCGGAGCCGTGACGCCGGGGAACCCTGTCACCCCTGTGCAGGTCCCGATGGGCAGCGGCACGACACCGTTCTGGGCCGGCGGCGAGGCAGGCGACGTCGCGGTCCCCCCGCCCGACGGCACGCCTGCGGTTGTGCCGGGCTGCCCGGTGCCGGGCGCAGGGGCGGAGCCCGTCGCCGACGTCTGGCTCGTGGAGGACGACGGGCTGGTCGTGACGGCGCCAGACCCGTTCGCTGGGGAGCTGGGCGCCGTGGTGGCCGCTCCGGTGGAGGCGGAGCTCGGAGCGGAGGTGCGGTACGCGACGGCGGATGCCGCGAGGGCCAGCCAGGCGGGCGGGGCGAATTGGGTTGCCGGTGGCGGGGTCGTCGTCGATCCGGACGCGGGGGAGGACGGGGAGCCCGAGGGTGAGGACGACGACGAGGGCGAACCTGTGGCCGCCGTGAGCGGGGTCGACGAGGCCGGGATCATGGTGCTCGCGACCCGCGCCGGAGGCGTCGTCCCGTGTGTCGTGCCCGAAATGGCGGCCGGGGCGGCGAGCCCGCCGGCCGTGGCGAGGCTGGCGACGATGCCGAGGACGACCGAGCCCTTTCCGGGGGCGCCCGTGGCGGAGGCGACGACCGCCTGACCGAGCGGGGTCGCCGAGACCTGCGTCAGCAGCTGGATGCCCGTCTGCACGGGCGTCCCGGCGATCGCAGAGACGGCAGACGAGCCGGTGGTGGGGGCCCCCGAGGCGAGCGCTTGGGATCCCGCCGTGCGAGCGGCGTCCCCGGCGCCGGAGAAGACGCGGCGGAAAACCGTGCGGACCGGCGCGGTGAGCAGGAGCGGGATCCCCGCCCACGCCCCCTTCACGGCACTCGACTCCTCGAGGGCGTGTTGCAGTGCTGCACGGGCACGGCTCACCCGGGCCCTCGCGTTCACCTCGGTGATGTCGAGCGCCCTTGCGACTTCGCCGTAGGAACGACCGTCGACCAGGCGCAGCTCGAAGGCCCGGCGCTGGGACTGGGGAAGTTCGTCGATCGCGCGCTGCACTGCGGCAAGTGCCAGGTAGTCGGACGTCGATTCCGCAGACTCGTCAGGGTGGGACTCGATCAGCCAGTCCGTGAGCGGAGCGGTCGGCTTCCGGTGGGCCGGGATGTCGGCGCACACGTGGAAGAGGATCGTGTTGAGCCAGGCACCCAGGCGCCAGTCTCCCGTGTCGCCGAAGCGGTCCAGGGCGAGCAGGGCCCGGAGCAGGGTCTCTTGGACCGCGTCCTTTGCGTCCTCGGTGTTCCCGAGGCGGTGACGTGCACTTGCGAGCAGCGAGGGGTAGTGCGTGCGGACGATCTGGTCGAACGCATCGCCGTCACCGCAGCGGTGTGCGGTCACCAGGCGGATCGCGGTGGTCTCCTCGATGCTGGCGACATCGGTCGGCGCTAAGGCCATCGCTCGTCTCCTCGGAACGACCTGTCTGACTGTCGCGGACCGAAGCCGGCCCGGTGAGACAGGTACCTCCGCTCAAAGCCCATTCACTTCCAGTACTGCCGCACTGCGGTACCTCTGACTGCAGGTTCTGCGGTTGCCACAAATGGGCCCGTCCCCCGACCTGCCCAATGTACTCCGTCAAGAGCCGCCGTTCCGGGCTTCACGCGACGGATATGGAGCTTTGCAGAGACGATCCACCGGCCACTGTCCCGCCCACCGGTGCCGCCAACTTAACGGCTCACCCATCGGCGCGTCAACGAAGGCCCGTTGCAGGCCCCCCGCGCACGGGACGCCTACAGTCTCTGTGTGGCTCCGCGACTCACGCTGATGTGCGTCCATGCCCACCCCGACGACGAGGCCATCTCGACCGGGGGGGTGCTCGCCCGGTACGCGGCCGAGGGCGTCGAGACGGTCCTCGTCACCTGTACCAACGGCGAGCTCGGCGACGGCCCGGGCGGGGTGAAGCCCGGGGAGGCGGGCCACACAAAAGAGGAGGTCGTCGCCCTCCGCCGCGTCGAGCTCGAGGCGAGCTGCGCAGCCCTCGGTGTGCGCCGCCTCGAGCTGCTCGGCTACCACGACTCTGGGATGATGGGCTGGGCGCAGAACGACTCGCCCGAGGCGTTCTGGCGGGCCGGCGTCGAAGAGGCGGCCGGTCGGCTCGCCGAGCTCATGGCCCGCTATCGGCCGCAGGTCGTCGTGACGTACGACGAGAACGGCTTCTACGGCCATCCCGACCACATCCAGGCGCATCGGATCACGGCCGCCGCCTTCACCCAGTCGGGAGTCCCGGACAAGCTGTACTACCCGGCGGTCCCGAAGTCGGCGATCCCGCGCTTCGCCGAGATGCTCGCGGCCCGCGGCATGGAGGTCCCGGCCGCGATCGAGGACGCTCCCTTCGGCACCCCGGACGAGGAGATCGGCGCGATCGTCGACTGCTCGGACTTCACCGGTGCCAAGTTCGCGAGCCTGTCCGCGCACGCGAGCCAGGCAGAGAACATCGTCTTCCTCTCGCTGGGCGAGCGGGTGTTCGGCGAGGTGTTCTCATTCGAGGCGTTCGTCCGGGCCAGGGAGCGGAGCCCGCGCACCGGCGTCGAGGACGACCTCTTCAGCGGGCTGCGCTGAGCGCCCGGCGCACCGCCCCCATCACGCGACGAGCACGATCTTCCCGAGCTTCCCCCCGGCGCCGAACCGGTCGTAGGCCGCGGCGGCCTCCGCGAGCCGATAGGTGTCGCAGACCGGCACACGGAGCCGGCCGTCGGCGAGGAGGGGGAGCACGTGGGCGCGGAGCGCGGCCGCGACCCCCGCCTTCTCGGCGCGGCTCCGGCTCCGGAGCATCGACCCGCCGACGGTCGCGCGCGTGCCCATGAGCGTGCGCAGGTCGAGCTCGACGCGCGCGCCGCTCCCGACGCCGATGACCGCGACGCGGGCGCCGGTCGCCAGGGCGCCGAGCGCGTGGGGGAGCGAGGCCGCCCCGACGAGCTCGAGCACCACGTCGTAGGGCCCGTGGGCGGCGAGGTCCTCGGTGCCGATCACGACTGCCGCGCCGAGCGCCGCGACGTCCTCGTGGCGCC
>DATLRV010000020.1:0-51019 GCA_035534455.1 Acidimicrobiales bacterium | reverse complement strand
GCGAGTGGCGGCGAGGTCGGCCTTGGCATCACTGTTCGACGAGCCTCGCACGACTCCCGCGCGTCGAACGGCGGAGCCATGAGCTCCTTCGGCAACGGTGGGCCGCCCGGGTCTCGATCCCGGCACCTTGGGATTAAAAGTCCCCTGCTCTTCCGGATGAGCTAGCGGCCCGCGAGCAAGATAACGCGCGAGGCCGGGCTTCTCTCACCCGAGGGCGCCGCCGGATCCCGAACCCGGATCGGGCTGCTCCTTGCGTTGGTGCCGGAGCTCTCTGCCGGTGACCAGCTCCGGCTCGAGGCGGAAGTAGCTTGCACGCTCCCCGCCTGCCCATGGGCGTAGCGGGAACGCGCGCGCGAGCTCCTCGGGAGCATCGACCGGCCGTGCGGTCCCGCTCACGAGCACGCTCCAACCCTCTTCGAAGACGTCGTCGACGACGTCGACCTCGAACGAGATGCGTCGCCGACCCGAACCGGCGGCGATCGACGTCGAGTGCTCCGTCCGAAAGACGATGTCGCCTTCGACCACGCGGTAATTGACCGGCAGGGCGACCGGCCCTCGGACGTCGACGAACACCGCTCGGCCGACGCTCCGCTGTTCGATCAGATTCATGCAGGTCGCCCGCTCGAGCTCGACGAGGACCGCCGGTTGCCGGTCGGTCAAGGAGGCTGGTGAAGGGATCTGGTTCCCTCCCAGCAGGACGGCCGGCGAGGTTCCGAGGGCGGAAGCCAAGCGCAGCACGGTCCCTCGCGTCGGGTCGGGGGTCGTCGAGGTCTCGAGGTAGTGGAGGTACCCGGGGTCGATCCCGGCCCGAGCGGCGGTCGCTTCCAGCGAAGCGCCGATGACTTCCCGCCGGGACCGGATCCGTCTCCCGACGTCCGAAGGTGCAGTGGAGTTGCCCACATCTGCATTATCGCCCCGGCTCGCGGATCGTCACAGGGAATCTTCCTCGGCGGTCCCGCGCGGTTGCTCGTAGTCTGAGCCCATGCGCCTCCGCCTTCCCGAGGCCATTTCTGCGTGTCTCTTCGATCTCGACGGCGTCGTGACCCGGACCGCCGGGCTCCACGCCGCAGCGTGGAAAGAAGCCTTCGACGAGTTCCTCGAGCGGCGCTCGCGGCGCACCAGTGAGAACTTCGTCCCCTTCGACCAGGTGAGTGACTACGACGAGTACGTGGACGGCCGCCCTCGGCTTGACGGTGCCCGCACCTTCACCCGTGCCCGTGGCATCGAGCTCCCGGTGGGGACGCCCGAGGATCCCGCGGAATGCTCGACCCTCTACGGCATCGCCAACCACAAGAACGCGGTGGTGCTCGCCATGATGAAGACGCGCGGCGTCGAGGTCTACCCGGGCTCGCGGAGGTTCCTCGAGGTGGCGCGCCGGCGCGCCCTGTCGACTGCGGTCATCTCATCGAGCGCCAACGCGCGGGCCGTCCTGGAAGCCGCCGGGCTGGAGGGCTTCTTCGACGCCTGCGTCGACGGCATCGTCGCGATGGAAGCGCACCTTGCAGGGAAGCCTGCACCGGACACGTATCTCGAGGCAGCCCGGCGACTCCACGTGGCACCGCGGAACGCCGCGGTGTTCGAGGACGCGCTCGCCGGTGTCGAGGCGGGACGTGCCGGCGGCTTCGGTCTGGTGGTCGGGGTCGACCGGACCGGCCAGCGCGCCGAGCTGGCAGCGCACGGCGCCGACGTAGTGGTCGACGACGTGGCCGAGCTGATCGATCCGTAATGGTGTTTCGCCACCCTTCGTTCACGGTGGAACCGTGGTCGATCACCGAGTCCGTGCTCGACATCGACAACCTCGCTCGAACGGAGTCCGTCTTCGCGCTGTCGAACGGCCATCTCGGGTTGCGCGGCAACCTGGACGAAGGTGAGCCCCATGGGCTCCCTGGCACGTACCTCAACTCGGTCTACGAGCTGCACCCGCTTCCGTATGCAGAAGCGGGCTTCGGATATCCGGAGTCGGGTCAGACGGTGGTGAACGTGACCAACGGCAAGCTCATCCGCCTGCTGGTCGGCGACGAGCCCTTCGACGTCCGCTACGGACAGCTCCTGTCGCATCGCCGCGTCCTCGATCTTCGCGCCGGGGTCCTCCGCCGGGAGGTCGAGTGGCGGAGCCCGGCGGGTGCCGGTGTCCGTGTCAGTTCGATCCGGCTCGTCTCATTCGTCGAGCGAGCGGTGGCCGCGATCTCCTATGAAGTGGAGGCGCTCGAGGCGCCGGTCCGGATCGTCGTCCAGTCGGAGCTCGTCGCCAACGAACCGCTCCCTGCACGTCCGGCCCAGGACCCTCGCGTCGCCGCGGTGCTCGAGCAGCCGCTGGTCAACGAGGAGACCTTCGCGTCGACAGGAGGAGGGATGCTCGTACACCGCGTTCGGCAGAGCGGCATCCTGCTCGCAGCGGCGATGGATCATCAGCTGGCAGCCCCCGAGGGGGCAGAGGTGACGTCGGAGTCGACGGCAGACGTCGCCCGAGTCACGGTCATCTGCACACTCGAGCCGCTCAAGAAGCTCACGTTCACGAAGTTCCTCGCCTACGGGTGGTCGGCCGAGCGCTCACGCCCAGCACTTCACGATCAGGTCCGTGGAGCGCTCCAGCTCGCGCGCCACACCGGCTGGGCAGGTCTCGTCGCGGCGCAGAGGGAGTACCTCGACGACTTCTGGGCGGGTGCGGATGTCGAGCTCGACGGAGATCCCGAGGTCCAGCAAGCGGTGCGCTTCTCGATGTTCCACGTGCTCCAAGCGGGCGCCCGGTCGGAGGGGCGGCCTGTCGCGGCCAAGGGCCTCACCGGCCCGGGTTACGACGGCCATTCCTTCTGGGACACGGAGGTCTACGTCTGTGGCCTGCTCAGCCTGGCACGCCCGGAGGCCGTGGCCGACGAGCTGCGTTGGCGGAATTCGACGCTCCCCATGGCGCGAGATCGGGCCCGCCAGCTCGGGTTCTCGGGTGCCGCGTTTCCGTGGCGGACGATCAACGGCGAAGAATGCTCGGCCTACTGGCCTGCGGGCACGGCGGCCTTCCACGTCTCGGCGGCCATCGCCCATGCCGTCGTCCGGTATGTCAGGGTGACGGGGGACCAGAGCTTCGAGCGAGAGGTGGGACTCGAGCTCCTCGTCGAGACGGCGAGGCTCTGGCGTGCGCTCGGCCACCACCACGTCGACGGCAGCTTCCGGATCGACGGTGTGACGGGGCCGGACGAGTACAGCGCGCTCGCGGACAACAACGTCTACACGAACCTCATGGCGCAGCTGAACCTCGGCGCTGCCGCGTCGGCGTGCGCACGCCATCCGGACCGAGCGGCACTTCTCGGGGTGCGCGACGGGGAGGCTGCGTCCTGGAGGGACGCCGCACGGGACATGTACATCCCCTTCGACGACCGCCTCGGTGTCCATCCTCAGGCCGAGGGCTTCACCGATCACGAGCGCTGGGACTTCTCACGGACGCGCGCCGACCAGTATCCGCTCATGCTGCACTTCCCCTACTTCGACCTGTACCGGAAGCAGGTCGTGAAGCAGGCCGACCTGGTGCTCGCCATGCACCTTCGCGGCGACGCCTTCACCTCCGAACAGAAGGCGCGCAATTTCGACTACTACGAGAGGATCACCGTTCGGGACTCCTCACTCTCGTCTTGCACCCAGGCGGTGATCGCCGCCGAGACCGGCAGCCTCGGGCTGGCGTACGACTACGTCAGGGAGTCGTCGCTCATCGACCTCGCAGATCTCGAGCACGACACCCGCGACGGTCTGCATGTGGCAGCTCTCGCAGGCGCCTGGGTGGCGTTGGTCGAAGGCCTCGGAGGAGTCCGCGTCGAGGAGTCGCGGCTCGTGCTGCGGCCGCGCCTGCCCGACGTCCTGCGCGGCCTGCGCTTCCGCATCCTCTTCCGTGGGCGGCGGCTCGAGGTCGACGTGCACAGCGACGAGGTGGGGTACCGGCTGCTCGAGGGGGACGCGCTGTCGGTCTGGCACTACGACTCGGAGGTTCTCGTGACTTCGGCGGCCTCCGAACACCGGGATATTCCTCCGGCCGTCGTTCGGGCCGAGCCGGCGCAACCGCCCGGACGGGGCCCACGCCGGCGAGGGAGAAGGTAGACATCGACGAGCGGGGGCCAAGGGGTAAGAGTCCCGACAACGTTGGAACGTCGGTGGGCGACGGGTACGGTGCTACCGCAAGACGGCGTCGGCCTCGAGCTCGATGCGCCATCGGGCGTCGAGGAGGCCGGCCACGACGACCATGGTCGCGACGGGCGGATGGTCGCCGAACACCTCACCGTGGGCCGTACCCACCGCCTGCGCGTCAGAGGGATCGACGATGTACATCCGCGTCCGCACGACGTCTGCCAGCGTCGCCCCGAGGTCGCCGAGGGCGGACCCCACGATCTCGAGGCACCGCCGGGTCTGCACCGCGGGGTCGGGGTCGACGGATCCGTCGGGCCAGATCGGCGCGGTGCCGGCCACGAAGACCCGGTCCCCCGTACGGAGCGCGCGGCAGAAGCCGAACGGCGACTCGAAGGGCGACCCGCTGCGCACTCGCCACGTCTCTGGCATGGGCGGACGCTACCGGACGGTAGGAATCGCGGTTGCCGGGGAACAGATCCGGAAGCAGTCCAGCCGAGACCAGGAGGTGCTGCGCATGGCGTCGTCGCCGCCGGACCACATCACGCGCCCCGACTTCGGTGTGTCCGTGCGCGGCTACGACCGCACGCAGGTCGACGCGTACTTCGGCCGGGTGGTGGAGTGGCTCGCCGACGCGGAGAACCGGGCGACGGCCGCGGAGCGCGCCCGGGAGGCGCTCGCCCGGGAAGTCACCAGCCTTCGGACGTCCATCACGATGCTCGAGGAGCGTTCGGGCCTGCCGGCCCCGCAGTCCATGAGCATGTTCAGCGAGCGGATGGGGCAGGTGATGGAATCGGCGCTCCAGGCGGCCCAGGAACTGAGGTCGGAGGCCGAGCGCGAGGCACACGCACGGCGCGAGGCCGCCGCCGAGGAGGCAGACCGCCTGCTCGGCGAAGCGCGTGACCGAGCAGCGAAGGCCGTCGACGAAGCGCGACGCGCCGGGCGCGCGATGCAAGAGCGCATCGAAGGGCTGCGCGCCGTGCGGGCCGAGACGCTCGAGAGCCTGCTCGATCTCCAGCGGCGGATCGCCGCCGTCGCCGGCGCGCCCGACGACGAGCCGGCGCGCGACGGCGACGAGCCCCTTCCGGTGCGTGCTGACGACGGGACGACCGTCGTCCCGGTCGTCGGCGGCCCGACTGCGGAGGGCCAGGAGGACCCGGCCCCCGGACCGGAAGGGAAGGCCGACGGTGCCGACGAGCCCGAGCCCACGGACCCGGGCGTCCTCGTGACAGCCACGCCGACGGCCGTGCAGGCGGTGGCGGGAGCGGCGGGGCGGGCCGGAGCCGCCGCCCGCGGCCGCAGGCACTCCGCGTAGCGCAACGGACCTGCCGCTGCCGGCCGAGCAACGGCCACGGCCGATTGACGTGGCGCAGGTCGCGCCGACCGGTAGCCTCCCCGACGGTGTCGATCTTCCCCGCCGACCGCTACGTCGCCGTCATGCCGGGCGGTGTGCCGTTCGAGTCGGCGGCCAGGCCGACGGTCGAGGACTATCGGGCCCTGCTGCGGGATGCAGAGGAACTGCTCGATGGCGTGGACCGCGCCCTCGGTCTCCTCGACTCGGGCACGTACGGGGCTTGTGACGTCTGCGGCGCCTCGATCGCCGACGGCGACCTCGAGGAGGACCCGGTGCGCACGCGCTGCCCGGCGCACCCCGCGCGCGGATAGGGCTGCGCCTGCGGCGTCCCCTCGTCGGGCGGCGAGCCCTTCCGGGCGGCTACCCCTTCTTGGTCTCCCAGAAGATCTTTGTGATCTCCGCGATCTGGTCGAGGAGGCGCTGGCCGACGGCGACGTCGGTGGTCTTCTTGGACTCGCCCGCCGACTTGGTCGCCTTCCAGAACAGCTCGTGGAGCTGCGGGTACTTCTCGAGGTGTTCCGGCTTGAAGTAGTCGGTCCACAGCACCCACAGGTGGTGCTTCACCAGGTCGGCGCGCTCTTCTTTGATCTGGACGGCGCGCTGGCGGAACATCTCGTCGTCGGACGCGTTGTGCTTCTCGCAGATGGCCTTCACCGACTCGGCTTCGATGCGGGCCTGCGCCGGGTCGTAGACCCCGCAGGGCAGGTCGCAGTGTGCGTGGGCGACGACCGGGGGACGGATCCGGTCGACGGTGGTCAGGACTCGGTCGAGCATGCGCATGGGGGCTCCTTTTCGTCCGGCGCGGAGGCGGCCGGTCGTGCACAGTGGGGGAATGTCCGTCGAGTGCACACTATCGAGCCCTCCCGGAAGCGGGCACAGCCGGCACAGCCGGCACGCACCGCACGGCCGTGCCCGCGGTGCTCGGCGTGTCCGGGGGCGCGGGTGGCGCCGCTGGAGGCGGCGGGCGCGTCGGGTCTGGCGCTTCCTGCCGCGGCGCATCCGCCGGCGGGTGCGCCAGCTGGTCGTGACGACCGCAGTCGGCGTGGCGGGGTCCGCGACCCTCGGGGCGTCGGCGCTCGGCGTGACGGCCTTCGTGGGGGTGCGACGCTGGACGCGCCGGGTCGTCGTCGAGGGGCGGAGCATGTGGCCGACCTTCGAGCCGGGTGATCGCCTCCTCGTGGTCCGCCTGCCGCGCCCGTTGCGGGTGAGGGCGGGAGACGTGGTGGCGGTGGCCGACCCGCGGGCGCCCGCGCGCCTCCTGGTCAAGCGCGTCGCCGTGGCGTCGCCGGGCCAGGTGACCGTGACCGGCGACAACGCCTCGGAGAGCACCGACAGCCGGGAGTTCGGCCCCGTCGCGAGGTCCCAGGTGTGGGGCCTCGTGCGCTACCGCTACGCACCGTCCGAGAGGAGCGGGCGCATCCGCCGGGCCGGGGCGGCGCGCGGGGACCCGGCAGGCTGAGCGACGGGCTCCCCCGCGGCAAGAAGTGTCGCAAGAAGTGCCGCCGGCAAGACGTACTATGAACGTTCAGAACGTACAGAAGCGTGCAGACCGCTCGACGGAGGGGCACCGTGTCCAGCGATTTCGCTTTCGACGTGGCGGACGTTGACGACGACATGCACGTCGTCTCGCTCTACGGCCAACTGGACCTGGCCAACGCCGACCGCGTGCGCGACGGCCTGTGTGCCGTCGCCGGTTCGAAGGTCGTGGTCGACCTGTCGGGCCTGCAGTTCCTCGACTCGAGCGGGATCGCCGCACTGCTCTCGGCGCGCAGCCGGATCGTCGAGCGGGGGAACGGCTTCGCGCTGCGCGGCGCGAAGGGGATCGTCCGGCGCGTGTTGGAGGTCACCGGGCTCGAATTCCTGCTCGTCGAGTAGCGCGGTCCGCGCGTCGACACGGCGGCGACCGCGCGCCGCTCGACGGGCCCGGGCCCCGCAACCCCTGGTTGGTACGCTCGCACCGTGGCCCCAGACCCGGTGGAGCGCTGGCGCGACCTGGGGTCCTTCATCCGGGAGCAGCGTGCCGGCGCCCGGCTCTCACTGCGACGCCTCTCCGAGCTCGCGGGGATCTCCAACCCGTACCTGAGCCAGATCGAGCGGGGCCTGCGACGACCCTCGGCGGACATCCTCCAGCAGCTCGCCAAGGCGCTCCGCATCTCCGCGGAAACGCTCTACGTGCAGGCCGGCATCCTCGACCCGCCCGCCGACGGTGCGGACCTGGTCGCGCACATCCGTGCCGACCCGCACCTCGCCGAGAGCCAGAAGCAGGCGCTCGTCCAGATCTACCTCTCGTTCCGCCGGGAGCACGAGCAGAGCGGGGCGGTGGCCGCCGCCGCCCCCGGGGGCACCCGGGGCACGGGGACGGCGACGCCGGTTCCGCCGGGGCGCGCATCGACGCCAGGTGTACCCAGCAGGGGCGCCAAGTAGGCTCGACCGGGCATGCGCCGCCTCGCGATCCTTTCGTTCCACACGTCCCCGTTCGCCCAGCCGGGCACGGGCGACGGTGGCGGGATGAACGTCTACGTCCGCGAGCTGGCGACCGCCCTCGCCCGGACCGGGGTCGCCTGCGACGTCTTCACGCGGAGCTCGGTCGTGGGCCTGCCGGCGGCGGTCGACGTCGAGCCCGGCTTCCGGGTCCACCACGTCCCGGCCGGCCCCGAGGCGCCCGTCGCCAAGGAGGCGCTGCCCGCGTTCGTCGACGAGTTCACCGCGCGCGTGCTCGAGCTGATGGCGGGCGACGACGGCCTGCCCCTCGTCGACCAGGACGCCGGCCCGTTCGAGGCGGTCCACGCGAACTACTGGCTCTCGGGGCTCGCCGGCCACGCGATCAAGCACGAGCTCGATCTGCCGCTCGTCTCGACCTTCCACACGCTCGACCGGGTGAAGGCCGAGCTGGTCCCCGAAGAGGTCGAGGCCGACATGCCCCACCGCCGGGCGGAGGCGGAGGCGGCGATCATCGCCTGCTCGGACGCGGTGCTCGCCTCCTGCAGCGTGGAGGCCGAGCAGATCGTCCAGCTCTACGGCGCCGACCCCCTCCGCATCTCGGTGGTCGCGCCCGGCGTCGACCACGCCTTCTTCGCGCCCGGGTTCCGGCCCCAGGCCCGCCGCGCGCTCGGGCTGGCGACCGACGGCACCGTGCTTCTCACGATCGGCCGCATCCAGCCCCTCAAGGCCGTCGACGTGGCGGTCCGGGCGCTCGCGCGCCTCTGCGCGCCCGGTGCCCGGGCGCCCGGCGCCCCGTACCGGCTGGTGGTCGTCGGCGGCCCGAGCGGGCCGCGCGGCGGCGAGGAGCACGCCCACCTGCTGCGGCTCGCCGGCGAGCTCGGCGTGGCCGACCGGGTCACCCTCGTCCCGCCCCAGCCCCACGAGCTGCTCTCGACCTACTACCGCGCGGCCGACGTCTGTCTCGTGCCGAGCCGCTCGGAGTCCTTCGGGCTCGTCGCGCTCGAGGCGGCCGCGTGCGGCACGCCCGTGGTGGCGTCCGCAGTGGGCGGCCTGACCACGCTCGTCGACGACGGGCGCACGGGGTTCCTCGTCGACGGGGCCGATCCCGAGGCGTTCGCCGACCGCGTGCGTGCCCTCGTGGCGGACCCGCTCCTCGCCGAGCGCCAGTCGACCGCCGCGGTGCTCCGGGCGCGTGGCTACACGTGGCGCAAGGCCGCGTCGGACCTCCGGGCCATCCACGACGAGCTCCTCACCGGGCGCCTCGTCGAATGCTCCTGAGCCGGGCTCGCTGAGGTGCCGCTCGTCGACCTGCAGGGCGGCGAGCAGCTCGCGGTGGTCACTGCACGGGTCGACGCCTGGATCGAGCGGGAGCGTTCCCCGGAGGGCGCGTTCGGCCTCGTGGCCGCGGAGCGCCAGGACGTGACCGACCGGACGGCATCGCACCGGTGGTACCTGCGGTTCCGGGGGGACGAGAAGGACGCGATCACGGTCTGGCTCACGCTGCGACAGCGCACGCTCCACCACGAGGCGCAGTTCATGCCCGCGCCCGAGGAGCACCGAGAAGAGGTCCTCCGCTACCTCATGCGTCGCAACGCCGAGCTCTACGGCATGGCGTTCTGCCTCGGTGCCGAAGACGCCGTCTACCTGATGGGGCGGGTGCCCGCCGCCCTCGTCGACGACGAGGAGCTGGACCGCATCGCCGGGTCGTCGATCGTCTACGTCGACGACCACTACCCGACGGCGATGTCGCTCGGCCATCCCGCCGTCTACCGCCGGCGCCTGCGCCGGCGCTGAGCGGGGGGCGGTACGGTCTGGCATGGCCGCAGCACTCGTCGTCGCAGGTGGAGGCCGCATGGGCGGGGCGCTCGTGACCGGGCTCCTCACCCGGGGCGGATGGGACGCGGCCGATCTCTGCGTGGTCGAGCCCGATCCGGGCCGCCGCGCCGACCTGGGGGCCGAGCACCCCGGCCTCGAGGTCGTCGACGCCCTGGCGCCCGGGGCCGTGGAGCCCGACGGCGGCGCGGTGCTCGCGGTCAAGCCGGAGGTGGCCGAGCCCGCGTGCCGAGCCCTCGGCGCGGCGGGTGTGCGCCGGGTGCTGTCCATCGTGGCCGGCATGCCCGCCGCCCGGCTCGAGGCGGTGCTCCCGGACGGGGCGGTGGTGGTGCGGGCGATGCCCAACACGCCGGCGCTCGTCGGCGCCGGGGTGAGCGCGATCTCGGGCGGGAGCAACGCCGGGGCGGAAGACCTCTCCTGGGCGGAAGGGGTGCTCGGCGCGGTCGGGACGGTCGTCCGCGTCCCCGAGCGCCAGCTCGACGCGGTGACCGCCTTGTCGGGGTCGGGCCCGGCCTACGTCTACTTGGTCGTCGAGTCGCTCGTCGAGGCTGGCGTGCTGGCCGGACTGCCCCGCGAGCTGAGCACGACCTTGGCGGTCGAGACGGTGAGGGGCGCCGCCGTCCTCCTCGCCGAGACGGGCGAGCAGCCCGAGACGCTCCGCGCGCAGGTGACCTCGCCGGGCGGCACGACCGCCGCGGGGCTCCGGGCCCTCGAGGCGAGGGCCGTCCGCTCGGCCTTCATGGAGGCGGTGCTCGCCGCCGCCGAGCGGGCCCGCGCCCTCGCACGCTGAGGGCCCCCGGTCGCGGCGGCAGGCCCGGGCCCACGCGCGGGCCGGTTCGGTGGCGCCCGCCGGGTATAGGTGGAGCCCGCGCCCACTTTCGCGGTGACCGCGGTGGCGATACAGTCGTTTCCGGAGGAGAAGTCGGAAGCCATGGCCCAGCAGCTCGACGCGAGCCACAGCCGTTTCATGACCGTGGGGGAGGTCGCGTCGTGCCTCCGCGTCTCCAGCATGACCGTCTACCGCCTGATCAACGCCGGGGAGCTCCCCGCGGCCCGGATCGGGCGGTCGTTCCGGGTGCGCTCCGAGGACCTCGACCGGTACCTCGCCGACCGGTTCACCAAGGCCGGTTGAGCCCACTCCGTCCGGGTCGGGGTCCGCGGTGAGCACGCCGCGCCCCGTCGTCTTCTTCCTCTCCGACTACGGGCTCGCCGACGAGTTCGTGGGCGTCGTGCACGCCGTGCTGGTCCGTCTCGCGCCCGGCGCCCTCGTGGTCGACCTCACCCACGGGATCCCCGCCTTCGACGTGCGGGCAGGGGCGGAGTCGTTGGGGCGGGCCGTGCCCCACCTCGGGCCGGGGGTCGTGCTCGGGGTGGTCGACCCCGGCGTCGGGAGCGCGCGGCGGTCGGTCGCCCTGCGGGCGGCCGACGGTCGTTGGTTCGTCGCCCCCGACAACGGCCTGGCCGTGCCCGCCGCCGACGCGTGCGGCGGAGTGCAGAGCGCGATCGCCCTGCGCAAGCCCGAGGACGCGCCGGCGACCTTCGACGGCCGGGACGTGTTGGCGCCCGCGGCCGCCGCCCTGGCGCGCGGTGCGCAGCCCGCGACGGTCGGCGACGAGGTGGACCCGTCCTCCCTGGTCCGGCTGCCCCCGCTCGAGGTGACCCGGACCGTCGGGGACGAGGGGGCGGTGCTGCGGGCGCCCGTCACCTGGATCGACAAGTTCGGCAACGTGCAGCTCGGCGTCCCCGGGCACGACGGCCCCCCGGCGGACGCCGGCATCCTCACGCTGCGCGCCGGGGGCTCGATCGCCGGCGCGCGCCGGGTGCACGCCTTCTCCGACCTCGCAGCGGGCGAGCTCGGTGTGCTCGTGGACGCCAACGGCCGGCTCGCCCTCGTCGTGCGCGAGGGCTCGGCTGCGGCGGCCACCCGGCTCAGTGTCGGGGGGACGGTCGAACTGGTCTGGTGACCAGCGCGGGCGCTGCCGTACGCTCGCCGGTCGATGGGAGCACGGCCCGCCAACGGGAACGAGCCCGCGGACGCCAGGGAGTCCCACCCGCGGCGGGTGCCCGAGGCGACGGTCGTGCGCCTGCCGCTCTACCAGCGGATCCTCGCCGAGCTGCTGCGGGCGGGTGCGACCACCGTCTCGTCGGAGGAGCTCGCCTCCCGGACGAGGGTCAACGCGGCCAAGGTCCGCAAGGACTTCTCCCTCTTCGGGTCGTTCGGCACGCGTGGCACGGGCTACGACACCGCCTTCCTGCTCGCCCAGATCGAGCGTGCGCTCGGCGCGGACCGTGACTGGCCGATCGTGATCGTCGGCATCGGGAACCTCGGGCGCGCCCTCGCCAACTCCGACGGGTTCTCCTCCCACGGGTTCCGGGTCGCCGGGCTCTACGACGCCGATCCCGCTGTCGTGGGCTCCCGGGTCGGCGGGCTCGCGGTCCGTCACGTCGACGACCTCGGCAGCGGCGAGCAGCCCGTGATCGGCGTGATCGCCACGCCCGCGCTCGCCGCGCAGGCGGTGGCCGACGTCCTCGTCGCCGCCGGCGCGGCGTCGATTCTCAACTTCGCCCCCCGGGTGCTCTCGGTGCCGCCGCGGGTCCTCGTGCGCTACGTCGACCTCTCCATCGAGCTCCAGGTGATGAGCTTCTTCCTCGCGCGCCGCGACACCGACCTGCCGCCCGTGGGGGCGGAGCCGGGCGTCGCCCCGGCCGAGGCCGCCGCACCGCGCCCGCCGCCCGGGTCCGGGTAGGGGACCTGATCTGCGGAGCCGCCGCCCGGCGTCGTAGCGTGTGCGGTGCTCCGCGTCGTGGAGGGGCCGGCTCGCACGGCCTCCGACACGTGCGGCGGGGTCCTTTGGACCAGCGAGGAAGGTGCACGCACCGTTGTCCGTCGTCGTCGTAGGGATCGAGCACAAGAAGGCGCCCCTCGAGCTGCTCGAGCGGGCGACGGTCGTCGACGCCGACCTCGCCAAGACGCTCGGCACGCTGCGTTCCTGGGAGAACGTGCAGGAGGCCGTCGTCCTGTCCACCTGCCTGCGGACCGAGGTCTACGCGGTCGTGGACCGGTTCCACGACGCCGTCGACGACGTCTGCGAGCTGCTCGCCACGCACGCCGGCCTCCGGGTCGACGACGTCCAGGAGCACACCGCCGTCCGCTTCGACGACGAGGTCGCGGCCCATCTCTTCACCGTCGCCGCGGGCCTCGAGTCCGCGGTGCTCGGCGAGACCGAGGTGCTCGGGCAGGTGCGGCGCGCGTGGGAACGGGCGCACGAGGAGCGCGCCAGCGGGCCGGTGCTCGGCGAGCTGTTCAGGAACGCGGTCCAGGCCGGCAAGCGCGTCCGGGCCGAGACGGGCATCGCGCGCGGCACGACGTCCTTTTCGTTCGCGGCGATCGAGCTTGCCGCGCGGCGCCGACCCGGTGGGCTCGCGGGCGCCGATGTCACCGTCGTGGGTGCCGGGGAGATGGGGAGCGGCATCGTCCAGGCGCTGGGGCGGCTGCCGCAGGGCCGCCGCCCCGCCTCGGTCGCCGTCGTGAACCGGAGCGTCGAGCGGGCGCGGCAGGTTGCCGCGTCCGCCGTTCCCGAGCTCGGGGCGCGCGCCGCGGGGATGGGCGCGCTCGAGGACGCCGTGGCGGCGTCCGACGTGGTGTTCACGGCGGTGGAGGTGGAGGGCCACGTCCTGTCGGCCGCCGCGGTGGCGGCCGCCGCGACACGCCCGGGGGGGCTGCTCGTGGTCGACCTCGGGATGCCGCGCAACGTGGACCCCTCGGCCGCAGCGATCGGGCAGGTCACGCTCCTCGACATGGACGACCTGCGTTCCGCGGTCACACAGGCGGTCGACGAGCGGCGCGGCGAGGCGGAGCGGGCGGCCGAGATCGTCGCCGAAGAGCTCGTCCGCTACCGGGCACAGAGTCGCGAGCGGGGCGCGGCACCGGTCGTGAGCGCGTTGCGCGCGCGGCTCGAGGAGCTGCGTGCGACCGAGCTGGAGCGCCACCGCAGCCAGCTCGGGGCCCTCGGCGACGGGGCCTTCGAGGAGGCGGACGCAGTGACCAGGGCCGTGCTGGCCAAGATCCTCCACGAGCCGACCGTGGCCCTGCGCGAGACCTCGGGCACCTCGAAGGGCGAGCGTCTCGTCGAGGCACTCCGGGCGCTCTTCGACCTGTGACGCCGCCGCGCGGCGCCAGGGTGCTCCGGCTGGCGACGCGGGGCTCGCCGCTCGCCCTCGTGCAGGCGGACATCGTGGCGCGCCTGATCGAGGCGCGAGGTGACGGGGTGCGCACCGAGCGGGTGGTCGTGCACACCGAGGGCGACCGCCGCCAGGGGGAGGAGCTCGACCAGATCGGCGGTCAGGGCGTCTTCGTGAAGGAGGTGCAGGCTGCCCTGCTCGACGGCCGCGCCGACGTGGCGGTGCACTCGGCGAAGGACCTCCCGCCGCGCACCCCCGACGGGCTGCTGCTCGCCGCGGTGCCCCAGAGGGCGGACCCGCGCGACGCGCTGGTCGGTGCCACCCTCGACGCCCTGGCGCCCGGGGCCGTCGTCGCGACCGGCTCGGCGCGCCGGCGCGCACAGCTGGCGAACCTGCGCCCCGACCTCGGGTTCGTCGGTCTGCGGGGGAACATGGCGACGAGGCTCGCGCGCGCCGGCGCCGGCGACGGCGACGGGACGGTCGCCGCCGTGGTCGCGGCCGCCGCCGCCCTCGACCGCCTCGGTCTCGAGGACCGGATCGCCGAGCGTCTCTCGCCGTTGCAGTGTCTGCCCCAGGTCGGCCAGGGGGCACTCGCGCTGGAGTGCAGGCTGGACGACGAGGGCTGCCGCGAGCTGCTCGGTCACCTCGACGTGCCCGCCGACCACCGCGCGCTCGTGGCCGAGCGCGCGTTCCTTCGGGCGCTCGGCGCAGGCTGCGCCGTGCCCGCCGGCGCGTGGGCCCGACCCGCCACGGCCGGCGGTCACACGGCCGGCGGTGACGACCTCGGTGGCGACCTGCTCGAGATCGACGGGATGCTGGCGAGCGGTGACGGCCGGGTGCTCGTGCGCGGGCGCCTCCGGGGCGCCGACCCCGAAGCGCTCGGCGCCGCCCTCGCGCGGAGGCTCGTCCACGACCGGGGGGCCGGCTCCCTCGAGGAGTGGGAGGAGGGCGCCGTGGGAGCGGCCTCGGCGTGACCCTCGAGGGGGCCACCGTGGTCGTGACCCGCCCGCGGAGTGACGCCGACGAGCTGGCCCGGGCGCTGGCCGCGGCGGGAGCGCGGGTGCTCGCCTTCCCCGTCGTCGAGATCGCCGAGCCCGCAGACGGCGGTGCCGCGCTGTCGGCCGCCGCCGCGAACCTCGGGCGGTACCGGTGGGTCGCCTTCACCTCGGCCAACGCCGTGCAGCGCCTCCTTGCCGCGCTGCCCGGCGCAGCCCGGCGCTCCGGCGTCGCTCCCCTCCCGGGCGTGTCGCTCGCGGCGGTGGGACCGGCGACCGCCGCCGCGCTGGCGGAGCGGGGTCTCTCGCCCGACCTCGTCGCGACCCGGGCGAGCGCGGAGGGACTCGCCGAGGTCTTCCCGGCGCCGCCCTCGCCGGGTGCGGCGGTCCTCTTCCCTGCGTCCGCAGGGGCGCGACCCACGCTCCCCGACGCCCTGCGCGCCAAGGGATGGGACGTCGACGTGGTCGAGGCCTACCGGACGGTGCCGGCGCCGCCGCCGGCCGCGTCGGTGGCGGACCAGCTCGGATCGGCGACCGCCGTGACGTTCGCCTCGCCCTCCGCGGTCGAGGGCTACGTGATGTTGCGCGACGTGCGCGGCCGGCGGCTCCCCGTGCCGGGAGTCGTCGCGTGCATCGGGCCGGTCACCGCGGCGGCGGCTCGCGCCGCCGGGCTCGCCGTGGCGGTCGTCGCGCCGAGCGCCTCCGCCGCGGCGCTCGTCCGCGCGCTCGACGACGCGCTCGTCCGCGCGCTCGACGGCGCGCTCGTCCGCGCGCTCGACGACGCGCTCGACCGCGCGCTCGACCGCGCGCTCGACCGCGCGCTCGACGGCGCGCGCGCAGAGGACCGCCCTCGGCCACCCCGGTAGGATGGGTCCCGAGATGGCACCCGGTGTCGGCTTCCCCGCGCGGCGGATGCGCCGGCTGCGCCGCACCCCGGCGCTGCGCCGCCTCGTCGCGGAGACGCGCCTGTCGGTCGACGACCTCGTGGCCCCCCTCTTCGTGCGCGAGGGGATCGACGCGCCGGAGCCGATCTCGTCGTTGCCGGGCCACTTCCAGCACACGGTGGCCTCCGCGCTCGCCGAGACCAAGCGCCTCGCCGGTCTCGGGGTCCCCGCCGTCGTCCTGTTCGGCGTCCCCGCGACCAAAGACGCCGTCGGCTCGGGCGCGTGGGACCCCGACGGCGTCGTGCAGCGGACCCTCGCCGGGACGCGCGACGCGTTCGGCGACGAGGTGGTGCTGATCGCGGACCTCTGCCTCGACGAGTACACCGACCACGGCCACTGCGGCGTGCTCGCCCCCGACGGGACCGTCGACAACGACGCCACCCTCGAGCTCTACGCACGCACCGCGCTCGCGCAGGCTGCGGCCGGAGCCGACGTCGTCGCGCCGAGCGGGATGATGGACGGGCAGGTCGCCGCGATCCGCCGGGCGCTCGACGGTGACGGCCGCGAGCAGGTGGCGGTTCTCGCCTACGCGGCGAAGTTCGCCTCCGCGCTGTACGGGCCGTTCCGCGACGCCGTGGACGTGCGTATCGCCGGCGGCGGCGACCGTCGCGGCTACCAGGAGGACCCCGCCAACCGCCGGGAGGCGCTGGCCGAGGTCGCGCTCGACGTGGCGGAGGGCGCGGACATCGTCATGGTCAAGCCCGCGGCGACCTATCTCGACGTGATCGCCGACGTGCGGCGCGCGGTGGACGTCCCGGTGGCGGCGTACCACGTGAGCGGGGAGTACGCCATGATCAAGGCGGCGGGCGCGAACGGCTGGATCGACGGGCATGCGGTCGCCGTCGAGCAGCTCCTCGCCGTGAAGCGCGCCGGCGCGGACTTCGTCCTGACCTACTTCGCGGGCGAGGTGGCAGAGGCACTCGGTGGGTGACGCCGGGGGCGGCGCCGACCGTCCGGCGAGCGGGACCAACGCCTCGTGGTTCGACCGCGCCACCCGGGCGATCCCCGGCGGCGTGGACTCCCCGGTGCGCTCGTTCGCGGCGGTGGGCGGCACGCCGTTCACGGTGGCGCGCGGCGAGGGGCCCTGGGTCTATGACGTCGAGGGCCGCCGCTACCTCGACCTCGTCCAGTCCTACGGCGCGGTCCTGCTCGGCCACGCGCACCCCGCGGTCGTCGAGGCGGTGTCGCGTGCGGCGTCGCTCGGGAGCTCCTTCGGGATGCCCACGCCCGGAGAGGTCCTCCTCGCCGAGGCGATCTGCGACCGGGTGCCGGGGTGCGACCAGGTGCGGTTCGTCTCGTCGGGCACCGAGGCGGCGATGAGCGCGGTACGGCTCGCGCGCGGGGTGACGGGACGCCCGCGGGTGGTGAAGTTCGACGGCTGCTACCACGGTCACTCCGACGGCCTGCTCGCAGGCGGGGGGAGCGGCGTCGCGACGCTCGGGCTCCCGGGCTCCGCGGGCGTGCCGCCGGGAGCGGTCGCCGACACGCTCGTCGTCCCCTACAACGTCGTGCCCGACCTCGACGAGCGCGTCGCCTGCGTCGTGGTGGAACCGGTCGCCGCCAACATGAACCTCGTCCCGCCCGTGCCGGGGTTCCTCGAAGGGCTGCGGCGGGCGTGCGACGCGGCGGGCGCGCTGCTCGTCTTCGACGAGGTGATCACCGGGTTTCGCATCGGGCCTGCCACGGCGAGCGTGCGCACCGGCGTGACGCCCGACTTGTGGTGCTTCGGCAAGGTCGTCGGCGGCGGGCTGCCGATCGGCGCCTTCGGCGGGGGTCGCGACGTGATGGCGGGGCTCGCCCCCTCCGGTCCCGTCTACCAGGCCGGGACGCTCTCGGGGAACCCCGTCGCCACGGCGGCCGGCCTGGCCGTGCTCGGCGTGGTCACGCGTGGGGACTACGACGCGCTCGCGGCGCGCGTAGAGCGGTTCGCGCGGGAGCTGTCGGGCGCGGTGCGCGCCGGAGGCCTCGCTGCCGCCGCGCCGGTTGCGGGGACGCTGGCGGGGCTCTACGTGGCGCCACCGCCGGGTGCGGCGCTCGACGTCCCCATCGACTACGAGGGTGCGCGCGCCATCGCGTCGTCGGGGGTCTACCCCCCCTTCTTCCACGCGCTGTTGCGCCGCGGCGTCGTGGTCGCCCCCGGTGCCTACGAGGTGCTCTTCTGCGGGCTGGCGCACGACGACGCCGTGCTCGACCTGGCGGTCGAGGCTGCGGGCGAGGCGTCGGCGGAGGTTGCGAAGACCTTCGCGTGAGCCGGCCGCACCGCCGGTGGTGGCCCCTCAGGCGAGAAGCGCCGCAACCTGCTCGGGCACGAGCTCGGCGATCCGGACGAGGGCGTCGTAGCCGAGCTCCGCGGCGCCGGGCGTCCCCGGGCGCATGAGGTTCGCCATGATCCGCATGAGCTGGCTCATGAACGCCTCGGAGCGCATCCCGACCGAGACGCACCAGTGCATCGCCGCCGGGTTGGAGATCAGGCGCACGAACGCCCGGCCGACGCGGTAGTAGTCGCGGTACCCCGCCTCGAGCCGCTCCTCGTAGCGACCGACCCCCGCCGACCCGTCGCCCGCGAGCGCCTCGGACAACGAGGCCGCCGCGAGCCGCCCGGTCTCGTAGCCGTAGGCGATCCCCTCCCCGTTGAACGGGTTGATGGCCCCGCTCGCGTCGCCGATCACGAGGACGTTGGGTCCGGTGTGCGGCACGACCCCGAAGCTCATCGGGAGCTTCCCGCCGGTCGGCGGCCCGCAGCTCGTCTCCTCGGAGAGCTCCCAGCTCGCCGGCGCCCCGGCGACGAACGCCTCCATGAGCCGGGAGGTGTTCACCCCCTTCCACCGCTCGTCGGTCGAGAGCAGCCCGACGCCGACGTTCACCCGCCCGTCCCCCAGCGGGAAGATCCAGCCGTATCCCGGCACGACGTCGCCCGCAGCGTCTCGGATGTCCAGGTGCGACTCGATGTACGGGTCGTCGTGGCGCGGGGAGCGGTAGTAGCCCCGCAGCGCCATCCCGAGCGGGTAGCCCCGCTGCCTCGTCGTCCCGAGTGCCCGCCCGATCCGGGAATTCGACCCGTCGGCCACGACGACGTAGCGGCCGCGCACCTCGCGCGTCACCCCGGTGCCGACGTCGCGCACGACGACGCCGCCGCACTCGGGCAACGACGCGCCCGGTGGGGCGACGCGCGGCGTACCCGCGGAGCCCGAGGCGTCGGCCAGCAGGGGCTCGAGGGCCTCGGTGTGCTGGTGGACGACCGCACCCGCCTTTGCGGCGCGCTCGGCGACGAGGGCGTCGAGGTCGTGGCGGGTGATCGTGCAGCCGTAGGGCGGGAACACGGGGTGGGCCGGCCACGGCATCTCGAGCACGAGGCCCCAGCCGCACGAGCGCAGGCCCGTGAAGCGGTGCGAGCCGGCGAGCGCCTCCTCGAGCCCCATGTCCGCCAGCTGGCGCACCGCGCGCGGCGTGAGCCCGTCCCCGCAGGTCTTCTCCCGGGGGAACTGCTTCTTCTCGACGACCGCCACGTCCCAGCCGGCGTCGGCCAGCCAGTAGGCGCACGACGAGCCGGAGGGGCCGCCACCCACCACCACCACGTCGTGCACGTGGTCCTTCGGCCGCGTGCGCCCCCTCGCGGGTGCAGCCGTGGCGGGCGCCGCGCCTGTGGCGCTCCTCTTCGCGGCGGGGCTCCTCTTCGCGGCGGGGGTCCTCTTCGCGGCGGGGGACTTCGTCGGGGACGCCGCCCGCTTCTGCGCCGACGTCGGCGCGGCGGCATCCGGCACGGCCCTCGGCGACGGCCGTTTCTCCGGGCGAGGGGCCTCGTCCACGGGAGCGTCGGGCGGCGTCGCGTCCTTCGGGTCCACCTTCAGGATCGTAGGCGCGGGCGCTCGGCGGGCTCGACGCGTGCCGCCGGCGCAGGCGCGATCGAGAATGTGCCCGTGTGCACGAGCCCGTGGTAGAACGACTCCGCCGTGGACCAGTACCTCCCGATCTTCCTGCTGCTCGTCCTCGGAGCGCTCTTTGCGGGGCTCTCGTTCGCCGCGTCGAAGCTGCTCGCGCCGCGCCAGCGCCCCAGCGCGCAGAAGGTCGCGCCCTACGAGTCGGGGATCATCCCGAGCCGTGAGCCACCGTCGCGCTTCCCCGTCCGCTTCTACCTCGTGGCGATGATCTTCATCATCTTCGACATCGAGGTCGTCTTCCTGTACCCCTGGGCGGTCGTCTTCCGAGGACTCCGGGTGTTCGGGCTCGTCGAAGTGCTGGTGTTCGCCGCAGTGGTCCTCGTGGCCTTCATCTACCTCGTGAGCAACGGCGCGTTGCAGTGGGGGCCGGGACGTCGCCTCGAGCCGGGAGTGCCGGCGAGGACCAGCGAGTCGACCATCGGCCGCGTCCCGAGCGAGCCAGGGGCGCCCGGACAGGCGGCGTAGGGGCGGGTCCATGGGTCTCGAGGACCTCCAGCACAATTTCCTCACGGGTCGCCTGGAGGATCTCGTGAAGTGGGCGCGCCGCAACAGCGTGTGGCCGGCGACCTTCGGGCTGGCCTGCTGCGCGATCGAGATGATGGCCGTGGGCGCCGCCGACTTCGACATCAGCAGGCTGGGGATGGAGGTGTTCCGCGCGTCGCCCCGGCAGGCGGACCTCATGATCGTCGCGGGGCGCGTGTCCCAGAAGATGGCGCCGGTACTCCGCCAGGTCTACGACCAGATGATGGAGCCCAAGTGGGTCATCTCCATGGGGGTGTGCGCGTCGACCGGCGGCATGTTCAACAACTACGCCATCGTGCAGGGCGTGGACCAGGTCGTCCCCGTGGACGTGTACGCGCCGGGTTGCCCCCCGTCCCCCGAGACCCTCCTCCACGCGATCCTCACGCTCCACGAGAAGATCCGCACCGGTGCGATCACGCGGCGACCGGAGCGCCCGGGCGGCGAGCCCGGTGAGCAGCTCGCCGGGTGGGTTCCCGAGTCGCCGGACGCAGTACGCGTCGCCACGCCGCGATGACCGACACCGCACCGGACGTGGCGGCCGACACCGTGGTCGCAGGGTCGAGCCTGCCCGACGTCCCGCGGGCAACGGGTCCGTGGACCGGCGAGGTCGCCTTCCCGCCGCGCGCGCGCTACCACGAGCTCGTCGCGGCGTACAAGACCTCGGGCTTCGAGCAGCTGTCCGACCTCACCGCGGTCGACTACCTGACCCACCCGGGACGCACGTTGGCGCCGGGGGTGGAGCCCGAGCGGTTCGAGGTGGTGGCCAACCTGCTGTCGCTCTCCCTTGGCCGGCGGGTGCGTGTCCGCGTGCAGGTGCCCGAGGACGAACCGGTCGTGGTGTCCCTGTGGGACCTGTACCCGGGGGCCGAGGCGATGGAGCGCGAGGTGTTCGATCTCTACGGGGTGCGCTTCGACGGCCACCCCGACCTGACGCGCATCCTCATGCCCGAGGACTGGGAGGGCCATCCGCTCAGGAAGGACTACGGCGTCGGCAGGGTGCCGGTGCAGTTCAAAGAGGCGCCGGGCCCACGGTGAGCGACCGGTCCGACCAGGTGGGCGGCGACCTGTTCGCCGGGGTGCGGCACGCGCCGCGCGCGAGCATCGCCGAGACCTCCGAGGGCGCGCAGGAGCTCGCGACACGGCGCGCGACGTCGCCCGACGAGCTGGGACGCGAGGCGGGCGCGGTCCTGCGCATCCCCGAGGGCAAGGTCCTCGACACCGGCGACGTCGACGTCGAGCGCCCGACCGACGAGACCATGATCATCAACATGGGGCCGCAGCACCCCTCGACCCATGGGGTGCTGCGCCTCATGCTCGAGCTCGACGGCGAGACGGTGCTGCGCACCAAGCCGGTCATCGGCTACCTGCACACCGGGATGGAGAAGACGGCCGAGGAGCTGACCTACGTGCAGGGCGCGACGAACGTCACGCGCATGGACTATCTCTCGCCGCTCATCAACGAGCTCGTCTTCTCGTTGGCGACCGAGGCGTTGCTCGGCGTCGACATCCCGCCGCGTGCCACCTGGATCCGCATGCTCCTCTCCGAGCTGCAGCGCATGTCGTCGCACCTCATGTGGATGGCGACCAACGGCATGGACCTCGGCTCGACGACGATGATGATCTACGGATTCCGCGAGCGCGAGATGATCCTGGCGTTCTTCGAGAAGACGACGGGTCTTCGGATGAACCACAATTTCATCCGGCCCGGCGGCGTCGCGGCCGACCTCCCCGACGGCTGGGAGGACGACGTCGCCGTCATCTGCGACACCGTGCTCCGGCGCACGTACGAGTACGACGAGCTGCTGACCGGCCAGCCGATCTTCCGCGAGCGCATGGAGGGAGTGGGGAGCATCTCGGCCACAGAGGCGATCGCGCTGTCCGTGACCGGTCCGATCCTGCGCTCGACGGGTGTGGCGTGGGACCTGCGGCGCACGATGCCGTATCTCGAGTACGCACAGCTCGATTTCGACGTCATCGTCGGCACGTACGGCGACAACTTCGACCGCTACGCGATCCGGTTGAACGAGATCCGCGAGTCCATCAAGCTCGTCCGCCAGATCGTCGAGCGCGTGCCGCCGGGGGACTACCGGGTGCAGGACCGCAAGGTCACCCCGCCACCGCGCGCGCGGATCGACGAGTCGATGGAGGCGTTGATCCACCACTTCAAGATCTTCACCGAGGGGTTCCGGGTCCCCGAGGGAGAGGTGTACGTGGCGATCGAGTCGCCCCGCGGGGAGATCGGCTGCTACCTCGTCTCCGACGGCACGGCCAAGCCGTACCGCCTGCACATCCGGGGACCCAGCTTCGTCAACCTCCAGGCGGTGCCGACCCTGCTCCGGGGCGGCATGATCGCGGACGCGGTCGCCACCATCTCGTCGATCGACCCCGTCATGGGAGAGGTGGACCGGTGAGCCATCTCAGCTCCGACACGCTCCAGCGTGCCAAGGATCTCGTCGCGCTCTATCCCGAGCCGCGCTCCGCGTTGATCCCGATCTGCCACCTCGCGCAGGAGCAGGACGGCTGGTTGCGCCCCGAGGCGATGGAGGAGGTCGCGTCGCTCCTCGGCATCACGCCCGCGGAGGTGCGCGGGACGGCCACGTTCTACGACATGCTGCACACCGAGCCCGTGGGGCGCTACCTCGTGTCGATCTGCACGAACATCGCGTGCCTCCTCGGCGGGGCGCAGGAGCTCCTCGAGCACGCCGAGCACTCCCTCGGGGTGAGGGCGGGCGGGACGACCCCCGACGGCACGATCACCCTTGAGGAGGCCGAGTGCCTGGCCGACTGCGACCGCACGCCGTGCGTGACCGTGAACCACCGCTATGTCGGCGGGCTCTCCGCCGAGGGCTTCGACCAGCTGGTCGACGACCTGCGCGCCGGACGCCGGAGCGACGAGATCCCGCCCCACGGCACGCTCGTGCGCGTGCGGCGAAGCGGGGGGCTCCGCGTGCCCCGCGAGCGTGTCGCCGCCGAGCGGGCGGCGATGGCCGAGGCGCAGGCGGCGCGAGCCGCGGCCGCGCAGGCCGCGCAGGCAGCGCAGGGAGCGCAGGCGAGCAAGGAGCAGGGCGCCTGATGCCGGTCACCGACGCCCCCAGGATCGTCACGGCCCGCATGGCCCACGACGACTCCTTCACGCTCGAGCGCTTCCTGGCGACCGGGGGCTACGAGGGGCTGCGCAAGGCGCTCACCATGACGCCCGAGGCCGTCGCGGCGGAGGTCGACGCCGCGAGCCTGCTGGGACGGGGTGGCGCGGGGTTCCCGGCGGGGCGCAAGTGGTCGATGCTCCGAAAGGACCCCGTCACGTACCTCGTCGTGAACGGCGACGAGAGCGAGCCCGCCACCTTCAAGGACCACCTGCTCGTCGAGCGCGACCCGCACCAGTTGATCGAGGGCGTCCTCATCGCGGCGTACGCGCTGCAGGTGAGCCAGGTGTTCGTCTACCTGCGCGGCGAGTTCGCCCTCGGCCTCGAGCGCGTCACCGGTGCGCTCAACGAGGCGTACGAGTACGGGGCGGTGGGCGCCGACGTCTTCGGCTCCGGCTTTTCGGTCGACGTCGTCGTGCACCCGGGTGCGGGCGCCTACATCTGCGGCGAGGAGACGGCGCTCTTGGAGTCGCTCGAGGGCAAGCGCGGGTTCCCGCGGATCAAGCCGCCGTTCTTCCCCGCCGTGATCGGGCTCTACGGCCAGCCCACCGTGGTCAACAACGTCGAGACGATGTCGAACCTCCCCTGGATCGTGCGCAACGGCGGGAAGGCGTTCGCCGCCCTCGGCGAGGGACGATCGACGGGAACCCGGCTGTTCGCCCTGTCGGGTCACGTGCGGCGACCGGGAACCTACGAGGTCGAGATGGTGAAGACCACCTTCCGCGACCTCGTCTACGCCCCCGTCTACGGGGGAGGCGTCCCCGGAGACCGGGCGGTCAAGGCGATCGTCCCGGGGGGCGTCTCGGCACCGTGGTTCGGTCCCGACAAGCTCGACCTCCCGCTCGGTCAGGACGAAGTGGGCAACGCCGGGTCGATGCTCGGCTCGGGCGCGATCACGGTCATGGACGACTCGACGTGCATGGTGCGCGCGGCGTGGCGCATCACGAAGTTCTTCGCGCGCGAGTCCTGCGGCCAGTGCACCCCGTGCCGGGAGGGCTCGGGATGGCTCGAGCGGGTGCTCCGGCGCATCGAGCACGGGGAGGGGCGCGAGGAGGACCTCGACCTCCTTCTCGACGTGAGCGACAACATCGCTCCCGGATTGCAGTGGCCGCCGCAGCAGACCACGATCTGCGTCCTCGGTCCGTCGATCCCGTCGTCGATCCACTCGGGCATCGAGATGTTCCGTGGCGAGTTCCTGCTGCACGTGAAAGAAGGGAGGTGCCCAATTGGCTGAGACCGCCGACGACGCGGGCTCGCTCCCGTTCACCCTCGACGGCCGGCCGGCGACGGCGCGCCCCGGTGAGGTCGTCATCTCGGCCGCGGAGCGGGCGGGCACCTACATCCCGCGCTTCTGCTACCACCCGCGGATGAAGCCGGTCGGCATGTGCCGCATGTGCCTCGTGGAAGTCAGCGGGCCCCGGGGCGCGACGCTGCAGCCCGCCTGCTTCGTCACCGTCGCCGAGGGCATGGAGGTCACGACGACCTCGGAGAAGGTCAAGAAGGCGCAGGACGGCGTCCTCGAGTTCCTGCTCGTTAACCACCCCCTCGACTGCCCCGTCTGCGACAAGGGCGGGGAGTGCCCGCTCCAGGACCAGACGCTCGCCTACGGTCCGGGCGAGAGCAGGTTCGTCGAGGAGAAGCGGCACTTCGAGAAGCCGCTACCGATCTCGGACCTCGTGCTCTTGGACCGGGAACGCTGCATCCAGTGCGCGCGCTGCACGCGCTTCGCCGAAGAGATCGCCGGCGACCCCCTCATCGACTTCGCAGGCCGCGCTGAGCGCGTGGAGGTCGCCACCTTCCCCGGGCGGCCCTTCACCTCGTACTTCAGCGGCAACACCGTCCAGATCTGCCCGGTCGGCGCGCTGACCGCGACGCCCTACCGTTTCACGGCGCGGCCTTGGGACCTCGACCAGGTCGAGTCGACGTGCACGACCTGCGCGTTCGGTTGCCGGGTCGCGGTGCAGTCCTCGACCAACCGGCTCACGCGGCTCCTCGGCCTCGACGCGGACCCGGTCAACCAGAGCTGGATGTGCGACAAGGGGCGCTTCGTCTACGAAGCGGTGAACGGCGACGAGGTGCCCGCCGGTCCGCAGGCCGCCGCCGTGGAGGACGGGGCCGTCGGCGTCGTCCCTGCCACTGCGGCACAGGTCGGCTCGCTCGAGCCCAGCCGCGGACAGTTCATGGGCGAGGTCGCCGAGACACGCGAGGCGCGCGGCGGCCGGCTCGTCGAGCCGCTCGTCCGCAAGGACGGCGAGCTCGTCCCGACGAGCTGGGGGGAGGCGCTGGCGACCGCCGCGGGGCACATCCGCCGGGTGACCGCGGCGTACGGCGCCGAAGCGGTCGGGCTCGTGGGCGGCGCCCGCTGCACGAACGAGGGCGCGTACGCCTGGACGAAGCTGGCCAAGGGGGTCATCGGCACCGACTCGGTCGACGCCCAGCTCGCCGACGGCCTCCCGGCCGAGGTCGTCCTGTCGCTCCCCCGCGCCACGATCGACGAGGCGTGCGGCGCCCGGGCCGTGCTCGTGCTCTCCGGCGACGTGCGCGAGGAGCTTCCGGTGCTCTTCCTCCGCCTGCGCACCGCGGCCCTCGCGGGGGCGACCACCGTCGTCGAGGTCTCTGCCGAGGACAGTTCGCTCACGCCGTACGCGGCGGTGTCGTTGCGCGCCCGTCCCGGTGACGTGCTCGCCATCGCCGACGCCCTCGGCGGCGAGGGGTCGGTGCCGTCGCACCCCGAGGGTGCGGTGGTCACGCCGGCCGACCTGGCGGAGGCGCGGTCCCTCCTCCGTGGGGAGGACGGGGACGGCCGGGGGGTCGTCGTGGTGCTGGGGCGCCCGTCGCTCGCCGAGCACGGCGATGTCGTGGCCGCGGCCGCACGCCGCCTCGCCGCGGCGCTGCCGCAGGCGAGGTTCCTGCCGGCGCTCCGCAGGGGGAACGTGATGGGCGCCCTCGAGCTCGGCATGTCCCCGGGGCTCCTCCCGGGCCGGGTCTCCCTCGACGCCGGGCGCGACTGGTTCGCCCGGGCGTGGGGCTCCGTGCCCGACCGCCCCGGCAAGGACGCCGCCGGCATCCTGGCCTCGCTTGCCGGCGGCGGAGACGGCGGAGTCGCCGGAGCAGGCGGAGACGCCGGAGCAGGCGGAGACGCCGCCCGCGCCCGGGTCCTCCTCGTGGTGGGCGCGGAGCTCGACGACTTCGTGGACGCCGCGCTCGCGCGCCGCGCCCTCGAAGCGGCCGAGGTCGTCGTCGCGATCGCCGGGCACCCAGGTGGCGTGACCGACCGGGCCGACGTCGTCCTCCCGGCGGCCGTGGCGCACGAGTGTCCGGGGACCACGACCAACGTCGAGGGTCGGGTGACGCGCCTGGGCCAGAAGCTGGTTCCCCCGGGGCAGGCGTGGACGGACTGGACCATCGCCACCGAGCTCGCCGCCGAGCTCGGAGCGGACCTCGGGTTCTCCTCGAACGACGAGGTGTGGGAGGAAATCGAGCGGCTGGCCCCCGCGTTCGGAGGCGTGACGCACCGGCTGCTCGCCTCCGCGCAGGGTCACGACGGCATCCTCGTCCCCGTGAGCCCCGCCGGAACGGCACGCCGACGGGTGTTGCCGATCGACCCCATGGCGACCCCGGGTGTCGAGTCCGCCGAGCGGCAGGGCGCGCCTCCACGCGTCGGGCTCTCGGGGCCCGTCGCCGAGGACGCCGCACGCCGCGCACTGCCGGAGCTAGCGTCGGACGCCGTCGGGCCGCCGCCCCCGGGCGCGGGGATCGAGGCACTGGCCGCGGCGCGGCCCGAGCCGCACGTGGCGCCCGCCGACCGCTACTCCCTCCGGCTCCTCTCGGTGCGGCGTCTGTACGACTCGGGTGCGGCGGTCTCCCACTCCCCGTCGCTCGTCCCGATCGTGCGGGAGGCGACGGCCCGGGCCAACCCCTCCGACCTCGACCGGCTCGGCGCCCGCAGCGGTGACCCCGTGACGGTGCACTCGGCGCGCGGGGCGCTGACGCTCCCCTGCGCGTCCGACGACCACGTGGCGCGGGGCGTGGTCGCGATCGACTTCAACCTTCCGGCGCCGCAGCACGGCGCGCGCAACGCCGCCGCGGCGCTCATCGACGCGACGGACGCGGTGGTGGACGTACGGATGGAGTCCGTCCGATGACGCGGGGCTCCCCGCACGCCCTCCACGCGGCACTCGCGGCGGCGCATCCCCTCACCACCCACGGCGACCCGCTCTTCTTCCACGGGTTCGGCTGGTTCGTGTGGGTCGTCGTGCTGATCAAGGTGCTGGTCGCCTTCGCCGTGCTCCTCGTGTCGGTCATGCTCATGATCTGGTTCGAGCGCAAGCTGATCTCGGACATGCAGAGCAGGATCGGGCCGAACCGTGCGGGTCCGTGGGGGCTCCTCCAGACGCTCGCCGACGGCACCAAGCTCTTCTTCAAGGAAGACCTGCTGCCCGCGCAGGCCGACCGCTTCGTGTTCCGGCTCGCCCCGTACCTGTCGCTCGTCCCCGCGCTCCTCATCTTCACGGTCGTGCCGGTGGGCGGGGTCATCTCGATCGCCGGGCACCCCTTCGAGCTGCAGGTGGCGGACCCGACCATCGGGATCCTGGTCGTGCTGGCGATGTCCTCGATCGCCGTCTACGGCGTGATGCTGGCCGGCTGGTCGTCCGGCTCCAAGTACCCGCTGCTCGGCTCGGTGCGCGCCTCCGCGCAGATGATCTCCTACGAAGCGGCACTCGGCATCTCGACCGTCACCGTCGTCATCGTCACGGGATCGCTCTCGACCCGGGCCATCGTGGAGTCGCAGGGACCGGCCTTCTGGGACTGGAACGTCATCCGGCTGGGGATCGTGCCCTTCTTCCTCTTCCTCACGGCGATCACGGCCGAGCTCACCCGCCCCCCCTTCGACCTCACCGAGGCCGAGCAGGAGCTCGTCGGCGGGTTCCACACCGAGTACTCGTCGATCCGCTTCGCGCTGTTCTTCCTCGCCGAGTTCATGAACGTGATCACGATGTCCGCCGTGGTGGTCACGCTCTTCCTGGGTGGTCCGGACGGCCCCGTGCCGCACCTCCCGACCTTCGACGTCTGGTTCCCCTCGGTCTGGTTCGTGGGCAAGGTCTTCCTCTTCCTCTTCCTCTACGTGTGGCTCCGTGCCGCGCTCCCGAGGCTCCGCTACGACCAGCTCATGACCCTCGGCTGGAAGTACCTGATCCCGCTCAGCCTCGGCTGGCTGCTCGCGGTCGCGGGCTTCCTCGTGGACGGCTGGTGGGGGGCGGGGATCATCGTCGGCGCCCTCGTGGTCACCGGCCTGCTGGTGCGCGCGTTCGCGATCGGCAAGCTGCGCGGCGAGCGCCAGCCGCTGCTCGCGCCGGTCGGGGCGCGGATGGCACGCCCGACGCTCTCCGGCGGCGTGGACGTCGCCGGAGCCCTCGACGCGGGCGCCCGGGCGGCGGACGCGGGCCGGCACGTGGAGCCCGCCGACGCGGGCACCGCGGGCACCGCGGGCGCCCCGGGCGACGGCGGCGACGGGGGGGTGCGCTGAGTGGGCGTCCTCTCCGATCTCCGCGAGGAGCTCAAGTTCTTCGGCGGCTTCAAGCTCACCTTCGAGCACCTGACGCGTCCGCGCGTCACTCGCCAGTATCCCGAGGAGAAGCAGCCCAAGCAGCCTCGCCAGCACGGCCGCCACGTGCTCAGCCGCTACGAGGACGGCATGGAGAAGTGCATCGGCTGCGAGCTCTGCGCCGGGGTGTGCCCCGCCGACTGCATCTACGTGCGGGGCCTCGACAACCCGCCGGACCACCCGGTGTCGCCCGGCGAGCGCTACGGCTACATCTACGAGATCAACTACCTGCGGTGCATCCACTGCGACCTGTGCGTGGAGGCGTGCCCGACGGAGGCGATCACCGAGTCGAAGCTGTTCGAGTTCTCGTTCACCAACAGGGCCGACGCCATCTACACCAGGAACGAGCTGCTCGTCGGCGACGACGGCCGGCCCAAGCAGCTCCCCTGGGAGGACTGGCGCGAGGGTGACGACCTCCACACCTCTGGCTGGATGCGCGCGACCGCACCCAGCGGGAGCGCCGCCTACGAGGGAGAGGTGCAGTGGTCCGGGGAGCTGGGCTACGGCGTGCGCGCGCCCGAGGGTGGCCAGTCCGGCCGTAGGGACGACGCGGCGACCGGCACGATGCCCGTGCGCGAGGTGCTCGAGTCCCACCTCCTCGACGAGGACATCCCGCTCGAGCACCGCGGCATGCGCGGCCGCCTGTGGCGGGCGCAGCTGTCCGCGGCGCGCAACCGCCGGAAGCTCGAGCAGGCCCGCGAGCGCTTCGCCGACCTCCGCGCGGCGAGGGCGACGTCCCGCAAAGCGACGAAGGGGGGACGAGCGTGAACGTCCTCGTCGCCGCGACGGTGCCCGACATCGTCACCTTCGTCATCTGCGCGGTGGTCGTCCTCTCCGGCGGGATCGGGGTCGTCACGTCGCGCAACTCCGTGCACGCCGCCCTGTCGCTCGTGATGACGCTGTTCGGCATCGCGGTGCTCTTCATCGAACAGCACGCCTACTTCCTCGCCGCCGTACAGGTGATCGTCTACGCGGGCGCGATCGTCGTGCTCTTCCTCTTCGTGATCATGTTCCTCGGCGTCGACCGCCAGGAGGACGTCCGGGCGGACCCCTTGAAGGGACAGCGTCCGCTCGCGCTGATCCTGGTCGCCGTCTCGCTGTTCGGGGTCCTGGCGCTGGCCGCCACGGCCAACTGGGTCACCGGTGCCCACCGGGTCGCCGGGGGGCTGACCGCCGGGCACCACACCGACACCTTCCTCCTCGGCAAGTCGATCTTCACCACCTACCTGTGGGCCTTCGAGATCACCGCCGGACTGCTCGTCATCGCCGTCGTCGGCGCGGTGGTGCTCGCCCGCCGGCCCTCGCGCGTCCACGACCAGGGCCCGGCGACCACCCGGACGCACCTTCCCGGGGCGCCGGGAGCGGCCGACGACGCCCGGGACGCCGCGGAGGTGCGAGGGTGAGCATCGGCCCCGCGTGGTACCTGGCGCTCGCGGCCGTGCTGTTCGCCCTCGGCGCGATCGGCGTGATGACGCGGCGCAACGTGCTGGTGATGTTCATGTGCATCGAGCTGATGCTGAACGCGGCGAACCTCACCTTCGTGACGTTCTCGCGGGTGCTCGGCGACATCGGCGGCCAGTCGCTCGTCTTCTTCGTGCTCGTGGTGGCCGCAGCGGAGGTGGTCGTGGGGCTGGGCGTGGTGGTCGCGATCTTCCGGCGCCGCGCGGCGGCGACCGCGGACGACCTCCACGGGATGAAGGGCTGAGCCGTGCTGCACGCCGCCTTCCTCATGCCGCTGTTCCCGCTCGCGGGGTTCGTCGTGCTGCTCGCGGTCGGCCGCAGGATCGGCGATCCGGTCGCGGGATGGATCGGGACGTCGGCGGTCGCCGGGGCGTTCGTCTCCGCGTGCGTCACCCTCGCGGGCCTCGCCGGCCAGCCTGCCGGCGCACGGCAGCTGACCTGCTCGGACAGCTGTGCGCCCGGCGCCTCCGGGCACGCGTTCTTCACGTGGATCCCGGTCGGCGGCCTCCACGTGAAGGTCGCCATCCTGCTCGACCCGCTGTCGATGACGATGTGCATGTTCGTCACCGGGGTCAGCCTGCTCATCCACCTGTACTCGATCGGGTACATGAAGGGCGACCGGGACTTCACGAAGTTCTTCGTCTACCTGAACGCGTTCGTGTTCTCGATGCTCGTCCTCGTGACGGCGAGCAACCTCCTGGTCACCTTCGTCGGGTGGGAGGGCGTCGGCCTGTGCTCCTACTGGCTGATCGCCTTCTGGTTCCACCGGGACTCTGCGGCGTCGGCCGGGAAGAAGGCGTTCCTCTACAACCGGGTCGGCGACGCGGGCTTCCTGCTCGCGATGTTCCTCGTCTTCTCCAGGACGGGCACCCTCGACTACCTGTCCGTCTTCGCCCACCGGCACCTCCTCGCCGGCGGCGGCGCGGTGACCGCGGCGGTCCTCCTGCTCTTCCTCGCGGCGACCGGCAAGTCGGCGCAGATCCCGCTGTTCAACTGGCTGCCCGACGCCATGGAGGGTCCGACCCCGGTCTCGGCCCTCATCCACGCGGCGACCATGGTCACCGCCGGGGTCTACCTGATGTGCCGCGTGAACCCGCTGCTCTCCATGAGCCCCGATGCGATGTGGGTCGTCGCGGCGATCGGGGGAGCCACCGCCTTCGTCGCGGCGACCATCGCCTGCGCGCAGCAGGACATCAAGAAGGCGCTCGCGTTCTCGACGGTCTCCCAGATCGGCTACATGGTGCTCGCCGTGGGCACCGGCGCCTACGTGGCGGCCATCTTCCTCATGGTGTGCCACGCGTTCTACAAGGGCCTGCTCTTCCTCGGCGCGGGATCGGTGATCCACGGTCTCGAGGACGAGCAGGACATGAAGCGCATGGGGGGGCTCCGCCGGCTCATGCCGTGGACGTTCGTGACCTTCCTCACGGCGTGGCTGGCGCTCGCCGCGGTGCCGCCGTTCGCCGGGTTCTGGGCGAAAGGCGACATCCTCACCAATGTCTACGGCAAGACGCTCGTCCTCTACGCCCTCGGGCTCCTCACCGCCTTCTTCACCTCGTACTACATGAGCCGGATCTTCTTCCTCACCTTCACCGGGCGCGAGCGCTGGGCCGTCGAGGCGCCCGACGGCCGACCCCCGCACCACCGCCCGCACGAGTCGCCCTGGGTGATGCGTGCCCCCCTCGTCGTGCTCTCGTTCTTCGCGGTCTTCGCCGGCGCGGTGAACCTGCCGTGGGTCCACGTCGGCACGCTCGCGCAGTGGCTCGGCCCGGTCTTCGGCAACCGCCTGTTCGCCGCCCACCAGAGCGGTGCGGCGCAGGCCGGCCTGGCCGTCGCCGACGCGGTCGTCGCGATCGCCGCGGCGTTCGCCGCCTGGCGCATGTGGCGGCGGACCGTCGACCGCCCGGCGCTCGAACCCGCCTTCCTCCAGCGCGTCTGGTACTGGGACCACCTCTACGACGCGCTGATCGGCCGGCCGAGCCAGGCGCTCGCCCGGGCGTGCGCCGTCGTCGTGGACGGGCGCGTCGTGGACGGCGCCGTGAACGGGGTCGGACGGCTCGTACGCTCCACCGGCAACGGCGTGCGCCGCATCCAGACCGGCTTCGTCCGCAACTACGTCCTGGGGATCGCGCTCGGGATGGCGGCCATCCTCGCCTTCATGCTGTCGAGGACGTGGTGGTCGTGACGCCACTCGGCGCGACGCACGCCTTTCCCTTCCTCACCGTCCTCGTGCTGCTCCCGGCGGGCGGCGGGCTGGCCGTCGCGCTGGGAGGGACGGTGCGGGGGCTGCCGCGTGTCGTGCTCGAGTGGTTCGGGATCGCGGTCTCCCTCGCCACGCTGGGCCTCGCCATCGCGGTGGCGGCCCTCTTCGCCACGACGACGGGCGGGTTCCAGTTCGTCTCGGACCACTCGTGGGCGGCCGGGGTCGGCGTCCACTGGCAGCTCGGCGTCGACGGGATCTCCCTCTTCCTCGTTCTCCTGACGGCCGTGCTGTTCCCGATCGTGCTCACGGGGGCGCGCACGCGCACCGACGCGCGGAGCTTCGTGGCGTGGATGTTGCTCCTCGAGTGCGCGTGCCTCGGGAGCTTCGTCTCGGTCGACCTGCTCCTCTTCTTCTTCTTCTTCGAGCTGACGCTGATCCCCACCTACTTCATCATCAGCGGCTGGGGCTACGCCCGCAGGGCGTACGCAGCGGTGAAGTTCTTCGTGTACACCTTCTTGGGCTCGGCGTTCCTGCTCGTCGGGATCCTCGTGGTCGCAATCGTCCACAAGGAGCAGACGGGCCGCCTCACGTTCTCGCTCCAGGCCCTCGAGCACACCCACTTCTCGAGCGCGGGCGGGATCCTCCTCTTCTGCGCCTTCACGGCCGCGTTCGCGGTGAAGGCCCCGCTCTTCCCGTTCCACACGTGGTCGCCCGACGCCTACGCGGAGGCGCCCACCGGCGGCTCCGTGGTCCTCGGCGCGGTCCTCGCGAAGCTCGGCACCTACGGCATCTTCCAGTTCGACCTGCGGCTGTTCCCGCAGGCGTCCGTCGACCTCGCGCCCTTGCTCCTCACGTTGGCGGTGATCGGCATCCTCTACGGGGCCGTCGTCGCCTGCGCGCAGCGCGACCTGAAGCGGCTCGTCGCGTACTCCTCGCTCGCGCAGATGGGCTTCGTGGCACTCGGGATCTTCGCCTTCACCACCGAGGGGCTTACCGGCGGCGTCCTGTTGATGCTGAACCACGGCCTGATCACCGCCGCGCTGTTCCTGCTCATCGGCTGGATCTACGAGCGGCGCCAGACCTGGCAGGTCACCGAGCTGCGCGGGCTCCAGGCCCCCGCACCCGTGATGGCCGGGGCGTTCACGGTGGCGATGCTCGCGTCGATCGGACTCCCCGGCCTGAACGGGTTTGTGAGCGAGTTCCTCGTGCTCTCCGGGACGTTCCTCACGCACCGGTGGTGGGCCGTGGTCGCCACGGCCGGAGTCGTCCTCGCCGCGCTCTATCTCCTGTGGGCGTACCAGCAGGTCTTCCACGGGAAGGTGGACCTGGCCAACTCGACCACGCGCGACCTGAGCTGGGCCGAGCGTGTGGTCATCGCGCCGCTCATCGTCGTGATCGTCTTCCTCGGGATCTACCCCAAGCCCGTGCTCGACCGGATCACGCCGACCGTGAACAGCCTGGTCTCCCAGGTCGACGCCGCCACCCACACCCACCAGCCGGCGGTCGCGCGCCGTGGCGCCGCCGGCACGCCCGCCGCGGTCGCCAAGAAGGCGTCCACATGAGCGTCGCGTCGCAGCTCGGCGGCGCCGCCGGCAGTGCGGCGCACGCGGCGCTGCTCGCATCCACCGGCGCGCTCCATGCGCACCGGGCGGCGACGATCACGACCCCCCAGATCCGCTACGAGGCCATCCTTCCCGAGATCGTGATGCTCGGCGGGGCCGTGCTGCTCCTGGCGGTCGGCTCGCTCGTCCAGCGCCAGCTGCGGGTGCGGGTCGCGACGCTCGGGACCCTGGCGGTCTCGGCCGGTGCGCTCGGCGCGTCCCTGTGGCAGTGGGCGGACGCGACCTCGAGCGGACCCTTCAGCGCGATCGACCACGCCGTGGTGGTCGACGGCTTCAGCGCGCTCGTCAACGTCCTCGTGTCGTGCGCGATGTTCCTCACCGCGCTGGTCGCCGACGGGTACCTGCGGCGCGAGCGCGTCGAGGGGGCGGAGCTCCACGTCCTTTCGATGGTGTCCGCATCCGGCGCGATGATCATGGGCTCGGCCAACGACCTCATCGTCGTCTTCCTGGGGCTCGAGATCCTCTCCATCGCCCTCTACGTGCTCGCGGCCTTCAACCACCGGCGCGCGGCGTCCGGTGAGGCCGCCCTCAAGTACTTCGTCCTGGGCTCCTTCTCGTCGGCGGTCTTCGTCTACGGCATCGCCCTCGTGTACGGCGCCACCGGCACGTCGAACCTGGCTCAGATCGCCGGCTTCCTCTCGAAGAACGTGCTGGCCTCCGACGGGCTGCTCCTCGCGGGCATGTCGCTGCTCATCGTGGGCTTCGCGTTCAAGGTGGCGGCCGTTCCGTTCCACATGTGGACGCCCGACGTCTACCAGGGGGCGCCTTCGCCGGTGACCGGGTTCATGGCCGCCGTGTCGAAGGCCGGGGCGTTCGCGGCGTTCCTGCGCGTGTTCCTCTCGTCCTTCGGGCTCCTGCGGACGGACTGGCAGCCGGTCATCTACGGGATCGCGGTCGTCACGCTCCTCCTCGGCGCGGGGTTGGCGGTGGTCCAGCGCGACGTGAAGCGGATGCTCGCCTACTCGTCCATCAACCACGCCGGCTTCGTGCTGCTCGGCCTCGAGGCCGCCACCGCCCGCGGGGTCGGCGCGTCGCTCTACTACCTGTTCGCCTACACCTTCATGGTGATCGGGAGCTTCGCCGTCGTGACGGTCCTCGGCCGCAGCGGCGACGCAGCGCACGACATCGCCTCCTACCGCGGGCTCGCGCGCCGCCAGCCCCTGCTCGCCCTGGCATTCGCCGTGCTCCTGCTCGCCCAGGCGGGCGCGCCGTTCACCACGGGCCTGTGGGCCAAGCTCCAGGTCGTCCTCGCCGCCGTGGACCACCAGGTGCCGCTCGCGGTGATCGCCATGGTCTCGGCCGCGGTCGCCGCCTTCTTCTACCTTCGCGTCGCGGTGCTCATGTACACGCCGCTCCCGGTCGAGGGGGCCGTTCCCGGCGTGGAGCCGGACGCCGAGGACCCGGTGCGGCTGGGCCGTGCTGTGCGCGCGACCGGTGCCACGCAACCCGAGATCGACCGGCAGATGGCCGAGACGCAGCCCGAGCCGGTCGGCGACATCCGTGCGCCCCGACGCGTGGTCGCCCGTCCGGTGTGGACAGGGACCGAGCGCAACGTCGCCGCCCTGGACCGGCTCAACGCGGCCCTGCTGTTGGACGAGGACCCGATGATGCTCGCCCTCGTCGGCGCGGAGGCGGGCGTACCCCCCGCACCCGCCGCACCCGCCGAGGCCGGGGCGGCCGACGGGGCAGCAGACGGTGGGCGCGTCGTCGGGCCGGGGTCCGAGGGCGCGAGGGGGGAGCGGCTGCTCATGGGCCCCTCCGCCCCGGTCGCGAGCCTTGGGCTCGACACACTGGCCGGAGGCAGCGGGGAGACGCTCGACGCCGTCAGCGTGCTGTCGTCGGATCCCGTGCACGTCCCGGCGCTCGGCGCCGTCGCGATCGCGTTGTGTGTCGGGGTCACCGTGGTGCTCGGGTTCTGGCCCGGTCCGCTGACCTCGTTCGCCCACCACGCCACCCTGCTCTTCCTCCCCTGAGCCGGTGCCGGCCGCCGGACCCCCCGAGCCCGCGGCACCCGCGAACTGGCGCTGGCACCAAGGGCCCTCGCGGCGCGGGGAGGCCGTGGTCTTCGACATCGACGGGGTCCTCTCGGACGCGACGAGCCGCCAGCACTTCCTCGAACGCAACGAGCAGGACTGGACGGCCTTCTTCGGAGCCTGCGGCGACGACCCGCTGATCGAGGAGGTCGCCCGGCTCCTCGAGCTCCTCGACGGCCGCCTCTCGGTGGTGCTCCTCACGGGGCGGCCCATGCGGGTCCAACCCCAGACGGTCGCCTGGCTCGCCCGCTACGGGGTGCGGTGGGACCTGCTCGTGATGCGCGGGCGCGGCGAGCGGTCACCGGTGACGCAGTACAAGCGCCGCGTGGTCGCCGAGCTGCGCGCCCACGGGTTCGACCTGCGCCTCGCCCTCGAGGACGACCCGATGAACCACGCGATGTTCGTCGAGGAGGGCGTGCCCTGCGTGTACATCCACAGCGGCTACTACGAGTGACCCGGCAGGGCCCGGGTGCGTCGGCCGGGTGCTTCGGCCGCCTGCTCGCCGTGCGTCACCGTCGTCACCGTCGTCACGATCGCGACCATCGCCGCCTTCGTCGGTGTCGCCGGCTCGGCCCCCGGACGCCGAGCGCCCCGAGCGCGACGCCGGCCAGGAGGCAGGCCCCCGCCAGCGCGAGGACCGGCACGTCGCCGAGCTGCTCGTAGACGGTGCGGCCCGAGCGGAGCACCACCGTCGCCCGCAGCACCTGACGGCGGCCCAACGACGTGTGCGCGAGCACCGCGCCGTTCGGGGCGACGACCGTCGAGTAGCCGGTGGGCGCGGCCTGCACGAGGTCCCGTCCCTCCTCCACCGCCTGGAGGCGGTCCGCCGCGATCTCGAGCGTCGGGACCTGGCTCGTCGCGTAGGACGACGTGTTCGTCGGCACGACGAGGAGCTGCGCACCCGCCCTGGTCGCCGAGCGGCCCCGTGTCGCGAAGAACACCTCGAAGGAGACCATGAGGCCGAGCCGCCCCGCCGCGGTGGTCAGCTCCCCGCTGCCGTGACCCGGGACGGCGTCGAGGGGGACGGCCACCAGGTTGGCCAGGTGTGCGAACAGGGAGCGGTCGGGCACGTACTCGCCGAAGGGCACGCGGTGCACCTTCTCGTAGGTCCCGACGACGCGCCCCGATGGGCCCCAGGCGACGACCTCGTTGCGGAATGCGGTCGCCGAGACGGTCTCGGTGACCCCGGCGAGCACCGTCGAGTGCAGCCGGCGCGAGAGTGAGGACAGGTCGGCGGCCGCCCGGGTGCCCGCGAGGTGGGCGCCGACCCGCACCACGTCCTCGGGCCACACGACGAGCCCGGGCGGATCGGATGCGTCGAGGAGCGACGAGGACGCCGCGACCTGGGCGGCGAGCACCGTCTCGGGCGCCACCTCGAAGTGGCTCACGCCACGCCGCCCCCCGCCCTGGACGAGCGCCACGGTCACGGTGCGGGCCGGTGCGCCGCCGGCCGGTGCGAACAGCCCGCCGACGCCGGCCGCGGCCACGAGGGCGACCGCCGCCGTGCCGACCGCGCTCGACGCGGGCCGGGGCGCGCCGCCTGCGCGCCGCCAGGGCGAGCCGCCCGCCAGCCTCCATGCGGGGACGTCCCCCGTCCAGGCCCGCGACGCCGCGCCCGCCGACGTGGCGAGACCGGCGCCGCCGAGCCAGACGAGCGCCGTGAGGAGCAGCGGCCCGCCGAGCCTCGCGGCGTCGAGGAGCGGCCCGGCCGCCTGGCCGAGGAAGACGCCACCGAGCGGCAGGCCCCCGAACGGCCACGAGACCCGGAGCGCCTCCGCGAGGGTGAACGCCCCGACGAACGCCGGCGTGCGCCAGCGGCCGGGCGGGACGGCGACGGCCGCGAGCGCCATCGAGAGCGCCTCGACGACCATGAGCACTGCGCCGCCGTACCAGTTGAACGCGGCCGCCCACCAGAGCCCGGGCACGAAGCAACCCATGCCCGCGGCCCATCCCGCGAGCAGCCGCAGGTGCCACGGGAGCCCGGCGAGGCGCCAGAAGATCGTCCCCGCGCCGACGAGGGCGAGCGGCCACCACCCCCAGGGGGGCAGGGAGAAGGCCAGGAGCAGCCCTCCGAGGAGCGACGGCGCGAGCACGCGACCGAGGCGGGGCAGCACGACCGTCCATGCTGTCACGGGGGTGACTGCCGCCGTCCGCGCCGCGCCGTCGCCCGATGTCCCGACTCGCCGCCCCGGGCGCGCGCAGATCGGCTGCGCTCGACGCCATACTCGGCGGATGCGTCGCTCTCCTCGGTACCTCCCCGCGCTGCCGTGTGTCGTGTTGCTCGCCCTCACCGCCGCGTGCGGCGCCACGGGGCCCACCTCCGCGCACGGCGGACACACCGGTGCGCAGCACCACGCCGGCTCCTCGACCACGACCTCGCCGCCGGGCTCCTCGACCACCACGCCGCCGGGCTCCTCGACCACGACCTCGGCGCCACCGACGAGCGGCGGGGCGACGCTGCGCTCCGCGACATGGACATCGGTGTCCCTCCCCGGCGACGTCTGTCCGGGCCGGACCCAGCCCATCACCCTCTCGCACGGCAAGGCGACGATCCCCGCGCCGTCCGGGGTCACCGCGCCGACAGGGCTGAACGTGACGGCGGGACGGCATGTCGTCGGCGATCTGTACGGACCGGGGCACGACGTCGCCGCGCTCGACGTCCGGTGCTCGGCCGCGCACGGGAGCACCGCCTCCGAGCGGGAGAACAGCTGGGTGCTCTACACCGACAACGGGACCCTGCAGCCGATCGCCACCCTCCAGCCGCAGCAACCGACCAACGCCCACAAGGGCGTGCACGTCCCGTACTTCGTCACGGCGCACGGCGGCATCGTCATCGCGCCGGGGACGGTCACGGTGAAAGAGCTCTGGTACACGGCGAGCGACAAGACATGCTGCCCGAGCCAGCACGTGACCACCGTGTGGCACGCCCACGGCACCTCGTTCTCGGCGTACACGAGCGTCGGGGGCTGACCGGTCAGGCCGTCGCCGCGTCCCTCGGGGCGGACAGCTGTCCGAGGACGTCGGCCGCCGCGGCCCGCCCGCTCTCGATGCACGCCGGGATGCCCACGCCGCGGTAGGCGGCGCCGGCGACAGCCAGCGCGCCGAGCCTGCGCACCGCCGCCTCGACGCCCGCCACCCGCAGGAGATGGTGCACGCGGTACTGCGGCAGGGCGTCGTCCCAGCGCGTCACGAGGGTCTCGAGCGGGTCTCTCGTCACCCCCACCAGCACCCGCAGCTCCTGGGCGACGCGGCGGGCAAGGTCGCCGTCGGGCATCGACCGGTGCCGGGCGTCCCCCGCACGCCCCGCCGACGCCCGCAGGAGCCGCACGCCCGGCCGTCCGAGGTGCGGCCACTTCGCCCACAGGTACGTGCAGGCGGTGACCAGGAAGGGCTCGCGGCGTGTGAGCCCGGCGCCGTCGGCGACCTCGCGCGGGAGCGGCGTCCCGTGGGGGACGAGCAGGCCGGTGCCGAACAGGTCGTCGTCGAAGGCGTCCTCGGGGTACGCCATGGTCACCACGGCGACCGAGGCGTAGTCGAGCGCGCGGAGGATCGCCGCGGCCTCGGCGTCGTGGGGGGCGAGGAGCGCCGCCGCAGGGCCGGCCGCGGTCGCCACGACGACCCCGTCGACGATCTGCGTGCCGGCGCCGGAGCGGAGCTCCCAGCGCGCACCGCGGCGCGCCATCGCCTCCACGGGCTCGGACAGCCGGACGTCGACCTGGCGGTCCGCGAGCTGCCGGGCCGTGCTCTCGACGAGCGAGCCGAAGCCGCCCCGGAGCGCCCAGAAGAGCGGCGCGGCGTCAGGGCCCGGCTCGTCGCCCCCGAGGCGCCGGAGCGAGCGCATGAAGCTCGCACGCCCTTGGGAGACCGTGAGCAGCGCGGGGAACACGGCCGCCGCGCTGGCGTCGGCGACGGCACCGGCGTGGATGCCGCCGACGAGCGGGTCGACGAGGCGCTCGACGACCTGGTGGCCGAGCTTGCGGGCGACGAGGGGGCCGATCGCCCGGTCGCCGAGTGGTCCGCGGGTGTCCGGTCGCGGGGCGACCAGGTCGCTCGCGAGCCGTAGGGTGCCGCCCACCGACAGGATGCCCGACCGTGCGGCCGGGAGGAGCTTCGTCGGCACCCCGAGGACGAGCCCCTCGGGGAGCGGGCGCCGCCGGCCACGGGCCCAGACGGCTGCGCCGGACGCGCCGACGGGGACGAGGTCGTCCCCGAGCCCGACCTCCCTGCAGAGCGCGGCCGCCTCCGGGCGCCGGCCGAGGAACCCGTCGGGTCCGACCTCGACCTGCCCGCCGCAGAAGTCCTCGGTGGCGAGCTTCCCCCCGAGCCTCGGGGACGCCTCGAGGAGCACGACCGCCGGGAGACCCGGGCGCCGGCCGCCCGGGCCGCCGCCGCCGGTCAGCTCCCAGGCTGCCGCGAGCCCGGCGATCCCACCCCCCACGACCGCGACGACGGGCCGTCCGCCGGGCATCATCGAGGGGTACCCTCCGCCGGGCGCGACACGGCGTCCAGGGCCTCGCGCACTGCGGCGGCGACCAGCGCGCAGAAGCGCGGGTCGTCGTTGAACGACGCGGTCCGGGCGAACGCGAGGCCCTCTGCCTCCGCGACCCCGCGTGCTTCGACGTCGACGTCGTAGAGCACCTCGAGGTGGTCGGCGACGAAGCCGATCGGGCAGACGACCGCGGCACCGCGCACGCCGGCGGCCCGGGCGGCCGCGCCGAGGGCGCGCAGCACCTCGAGGAGGTCGGGACCGATCCATGGCTCCGGGGTGCGGCCGGCGCTCTGCCAGGCGACGTCCCAGGACACCCCGCCCTCGGAGAGCCCGGCCGCCGACGCGGCGGCGGCCGCCGACGCGGCCACCTGGTCCGGGTACGGGTCGCCGGCGTCGAGGACGCGCCGGGGGAGCGAGTGCGCGGTGAACAGGACGGTCGTGCGGTCCGCCGGCCCCACCCCGTCGAGGGCCGCGCGGACCCGCTCTCCGGCGAGCTGGGCGAAGCCGGGCGTGTCGTACCACTGGGCGACCCGCACGAGGGGGGGCGGCGCCGGTGCCGCCGCGAGGGCGGCCTCGGCCCTGTCGAGGTACTCGTCGGAGCCCATCGACGCGCGGTGGGGCGTGAGCACGACCCCGACGACCCGGCGGACGTGCGCCTGCGCGAGCTCGTGTGCGGCGTCCTCGATGAAGGGCGCGGTGTGCTTGGCGCCGAAGCGGACGAGGGGTGCCGAGCCGCCGCCCGCCCGGAGCGCCTCGGTGATGCCCGAGACCTGGGCCGCGGTGCGCGCCGCGAGCGGCGAGGTGCCGCCGATCGCGGCGTACCGGCGCACGAGGTCGGCGAGCTGCTCGGCCGAGGGCGGCCGGCCACGGCGGATCCGCGTGTAGAAGGCCTCGATCCCCGACGGGTCGTCAGGCGTGCCGTGCGCCATCACGAGGACGCCGTCGCGATGCGCCTCGGCGTCGGTCATGCGGGCTGGACGCCGGCGCGGCCCTCGGCGTGGACGAGCTCCACGACCGCGGAGAGTATCCCCGGGTCGGTCTCCGGCAGGACGCCGTGACCGAGGTTGAAGACGTGCCCGGGCTCGGCCCCGGCTCGCCGGAGGACCTCGCGTGCCTCGTCGGCGACGACGTGCCACGGCGCGAGGCAGACCGCGGGGTCGAGGTTGCCCTGCACCGCCGCGGCGGGGCCCACCCGCCGGCGGGCCTCGTCGAGGGGGACGCGCCAGTCCACGCCCACGACGTGCGCGCCGCTCCCCGCCATCAGCCCGAGCAGCTCCCCGGTGCCGACACCGAAGATGACCCCGGGCACCCCGAGCGGGCCGATCTCCTCGAAGACGCGGCGGGTCGCGGGAAGCGCGAAGCGCCCGTACTCCGCCGGCGAGAGCGCGCCCGCCCAGCTGTCGAAGAGCTGGACGACCGCCGCGCCGGCGAGCACCTGCGCGCGCAGCGAGGCGGCCGCCATGTCGGCGAGCCGTTCGACGAGGGCGTGCCAGAGCGTCGGGTCGGTGTGCATCAGCGCCTTCACCTTTGCGAAGTTGCGCGACGGGCCACCTTCGACCAGGTAGCTCGCGACCGTGAACGGCGCGCCGGCGAAGCCGATGAGCGGTACCGCAGGGTCGAGCTCGCGCGCCACCAGCGCCGCGGCCTGCGCGACGTAGGGGGCGTCCACCTCCGGCGCGAACGGCCGGAGGCGCTCGAGGTCGGCCCGCGAGGTGAACGGCTCGGCGACGACCGGGCCGCGGCCGGGCTCGACCTCGACGCCGACGCCGATCGCGTGGATCGGCACCACGATGTCGGAGAAGAGGATCGCCGCGTCGACCCCGTAGCGGCGGACCGGCTGGAGGGTGAGCTCCGCGGCGAGAGCCGGGTCCTCGATCGCCCCGAGGATGGTGCCCGTGCCCCGGGCGGCGCGGTACTCGGGGAGCGACCGGCCGGCCTGCCGCATGAACCACACGGGGGTGTGCGGCACCGCCTGCCTCCGGCACGCGCGCACGAGCGGCGAGGCCGCGACGGCGGAGGGGGCCGGAGTGGTCGGAGGGGTCGGAGGGGCGCCGGCGGTCGCGTTCTCGCTCCCGGCGCTCCTCGGCGGGTGGGGTCCGCGCACGTGGCGATCATCGCAGGCCGCTCCGGCGCCCACCACCGCGGCCCCGGCGGACGCGTCCTGACGCCCCGCCGGCGGACGCCCCCTGACGACCCGCCGCGCCGCGTCCCAGTAAACTGGTTCGTTCGCTCGACTGCTTGGGAGGACTTCGGCGACGTGACCCCGGAGCGGGACATCCAGGAAGAGCAGCTGTTCCTGGACCGGGCCTACGACGGCCTCGATTCGATGCGTGCCGAGGCCACGCGCATGCTCCAGTCGGTGCTCGACCTCGGGCGCGGGGGCACGTTCCAGTCCCGGACCGAGCGCGACATCGTGGTGCGCACGAGCATGGCCCGGCTCGCCCAGCTCGACATCGGCGACCAGGCGCTGTGCTTCGGGAGGATCGACCGGGTGCCGGAGCCGGGCGACGACCGGGGGGAGGCCTTCCACATCGGGCGCCTCGCCGTCTCGGGTCCCGACCACGAGCCGCTGGTGGTCGACTGGCGGGCGCCGGTCGCCGAGCCCTTCTACCGGGCGACCGGGCTCGATCCGCAGGGTCTCGCCCGCCGCCGCCACCTCGCGGTGAGCGGCCGGACCGTGACGGGCGTCGAGGACGAGCACTTCGCGCTCGACGGCCCGGCGCGCCGGGGCGCCCCCGACGCCGACGCACAGGCCGAGGCCGGCGGCCCGAGGGAAGGGGAGGACCTCACACTCGGCGGCCCCGGCGCCCTCCTCGCCGCCCTCAGCGAGGTCCGGACGGGCCAGATGGGGGACATCGTCGCCACGATCCAGCGCGAGCAGGACGAGGTCATCCGCTCGCCGCTCGGCGGGGTCCTCATGGTCCAGGGCGGCCCGGGGACGGGCAAGACCGCCGTCGCCCTGCACCGCGCCGCGTACCTCCTGTACACCCACCGGTTCCCCCTCGAGCGACAGGGGGTGCTGGTCGTAGGGCCCAACCCGCTCTTCCTCCGCTACATCGAGAGGGTGCTGCCGTCGCTCGGCGAGACGGGGGTGACGCTCTCGACGGTCGCGGGCCTGGTCCCCGAGATCCGCGTCCGCGCCGTCGACCCGCCGGCCGTGTCGCGCCTCAAGGGCGACGCGCGCATGGCGACGGTCGTCTCGAAGGCGGTCCGGACTCGACAGCGCGCCCTGCGCCGGGACCTCGACGTCCCCTTCGGCGCGACCGTCCTGCACCTCCGGGCCGCCGACACCGAGCGCGTCGTGACCGGGGCCCGGCGCCGCCCCGGGCCGCACAACGCCCGGCGCCGATTGGTCGAGCGCCAGGTCCTCCAGCTGCTCGCCGAGCAGTACGACCGGATACGCCGGCGCGGGATCGGCGGGCGCCCGGGCGTGACCGGGTCCGCCGGCCCCGGAGCGGGCGACGACGACCACGACGATGCTGCAGTGCGCGCCGATGCCGACCTCGGTGATCTCCGGCGGCAGCTCCGAAGGAACCCGGTCGTCGCCGAGGCGCTCGACCGGATGTGGCCGCGCTTGTCCCCGCACGAGCTCGTGCACGACCTCTTCGGGGCGCCCCCCCTGCTGGCCGCCGCCGGGAGCGGCGTGCTCTCGGATGCCGAGAGAGCGCTGCTCCACCGTCCGCGCAGCGCGTCGCTCGACCGCGTGGCCTGGACGGCCGCCGATGCGGCGCTCGTCGACGAGGCGCGCGCCCTTCTCGGCCCGCGACGCACCAGGCCCCGCCTGCGGCCTGCCTCCGCCGATCACGGCGACCAGCTGCGTGAGGAGATCGGCTTCTGGCCGACGGGGCTCAGCACGAGCCCGCTCCCGAGCGCCAACGGCAACGGCTCGGCCGCGGAGGAGGAGATCCGCGCGTTTGGCCACATCGTCGTCGACGAGGCCCAGGACCTCTCACCGATGCAGCTCCGCATGCTCGCACGCCGGTCGATCTCGGGATCGATGACCGTCGTCGGGGACATCGCCCAGGCGACGGGCTCGTGGGCACCCCGGAGCTGGGAGGACGTGGAGCGGCACCTCAGCCCGACCCGGCCCGCCCGCGTCGTCGAGCTGTCGATCGGCTACCGCACGCCGGCCGAGGTCATGGCCGTCGCCGCCGGCGTGCTGGCCACCGCCGCCCCTGGTGTCCGCGCGCCGACCCCGGTGCGCCGATCGGGGTCGGCACCGACGGCATGGGCGGCACCGCCGGGCGGAGCTGCGGCCGTCACCGTCCAGGCGGTCACCGCCGAGCTCGCGGCGGTGGGCGGCGGGAAGGTGGCGGTCCTCGTCGCCGGTGCCATGGCGGCAGAGGTGACCCGCGCCCTCGACGGCGCGGGGCTCGAACCGGTCGACCCGAGGGAGCCCGACGGCCCGGGCCTCGCAGCACCGCTGGTCGTCCTGCCGGCGGCCGAGTCGCACGGCCTCGAGTTCGACTCGGTGGTGGTGGTGGAGCCCGCCGCGATCGCCGCGGGCGACGACGGGGGCGGCCGCGGCGACGGGCGGCCGACGACCGCCGGGTTCCGTGCGCTCTACGTGGCGCTCACGCGCCCAACGCGCCGCCTCGCGGTCGTGCACACCGGCGACCTCCCTGCGGGACTGGCCATCCCATGACGCCGCAGCGACCAGGGATAATCGCCTGCTGCCGCCGGCGCACCGGGAGTGTGCAGGAGGTTGGCGCCTCCCGCTCAGGGTCGACTAGTACATAGGCCCGTGAGCCAAGCGATCTCCGTGCAGCATCCGGGGAAACCGCCCCGCGTGGTGCACGACCGGCCGCCGATGCTGGCGGTCGGCGTCATGATCTGGCTCGGCTCCGAGCTGATGTTCTTCAGCGGCCTGTTCGCCGCGTTCTTCACGATCCGGGCGAACGACCACCCGTGGCCCCCCGTCGGCACCCACCTCGACGTGGTCCAGGCCGGCATCTTCACGGCGGTCCTCGTCTCGTCGAGCTTCACGATGCAGTACGCGGTGTTCCTCGAGGAGCGCTTCAACCGCCAGGCCGCCCGCACGTGGATCGCGGCGACGATGGTGCTCGGCTTCATGTTCCTGGGTAACCAGTTCTACGAATGGATCACCCAGACCACCCGGTGGACGACGAACGCCTACGGATCGCTCTTCTACATCATGTCGGGCCTTCACGGCCTGCACGTGTTCATCGGGCTCGTCGCGATGGTCTTCCTCCTCGGGAGGATGAAGGGACCTGCCGGTGACCCCGGTGAGCTCGCGGTCTTCCAGGGCGTCAGCTACTACTGGCACTTCGTCGACATCGTGTGGATCGGCCTCTACAGTTGCCTGTTCCTGCTGAAGTAGGGGCGACGTCGTGATCCGCCGCGTGACGAGGAGCCGCTACGCGCTGCCCGCCGCGCTGATGCTGGCGGTGGGGCTCGGCAGCGTCCTCTCGCTCGCCTCCGGCGCGCAGGCTGCGCCAAAGCAGACCACACCCACAGGGTCGTACTCGACGCAGACGACGAACGTCGCGGGTACAGGGCACCACGTCGTCCTGACAGCGGGCGGCACCCACTTCGTGAACACAAAGCCGCGGGTGACACCCCATGCGCCTGCGTGCACACAGGACGCACAGCGGATCGGCTACAAGTCGCCCAAGGACAGCGGCTCGCCGCAGAACAGCACACCGACATTCCGCAAGTGCGTCAACGGCAAGGTGGTGCAGTACGGCAGCCCGGCCATCACCTACTCGCTGCCCCCGTCCTCCTACATCGCGGCGGGCCACAAGCTCTTCGAGGAGAACTGCTCGAGCTGCCACCTGTCCACAGCCCAGGGGAGCGCGGCCGCCCCATCGCTGCACGGCGTCGGGCCCGCGACGGTCGACTTCTGGATCACGACCGGCCGCATGCCCGCGGCGACCCCGCTGCAGATCCAGGCGGAGCAGAAGCCGGCGCGCCTCACCGACAAGCAGGCCGAGGAGGTCGCGGCCTGGATCAACTCGCTCACACCGGCCGCGCCCTACATCCCCGACGTCCACACCAAGGGTGCGGACCTCACCAAGGGCGCGACACTCTTCGCGCTGAACTGCGCCGCCTGCCACACCATCACCGGCGCGGGCGACGCCCTCGCGTTCGGCACCTACTCCCCGACGCTCCGCCTCGCGACGCCCACCCAGGCGGCCGAGGCGATCCGCACCGGGCCGGGCAACATGCCGCGCTTCACCGGCAACCTGTCGGACGCCGAGGTGCGCGACGTCGTCGCCTACGTGACCGAGAAGGTGCAGCACCCCGAGAATCCGGGGGGCTTCGGGCTCGGGGGCGTGGGACCGGTGGCCGAGGGCTTCGTGGCGCTCCTCTTCGGGGTGGGCGGGCTCATGCTCGTGTCCTTCTGGATCGGGGACAGGTCGTCGTGACGCAGCCGTGCGAGGTAGGGGAATGAGCGAGTCCGAAGAAGCCCACGTCACCGTCGACGTCACCGGGCCCGCCGGCGACAGCACCGGCGACGGCTCGGGCTCGGGGACAGGGAACGGCTACGAGCCCCCGGTCGTCACCCTCCCCGCCGCGCGCGCCGACGACCCGCACCTGCAGGGGTCGGCGCGCCACCCCCGCCGGGTCGAGGCGATCATCGGCCTCTTCTTCCTCGTGGGGATCGCCGGCGTCTGCGCCTTCGGCGGGGCCTTCGTCGTGGGCGCCGGCACCCAGGTGTACGCGGCCACGCTCTTCGTCGGCCTGTTCTGCCTCGGCTTCGGGCTGACGGCATGGGGCAAGTACCTCATGCCGCAAGGGCCGTTCGTCGAGGATCGCCACTCGATGGCCTCGAGCGCGACGGAGCGCCAGGCGATGGCCGCCGCCCTCGTCGAGCGGACGGGCATCGTCGTGAAGCGCCGCAGGGTCCTCGGAGGCCTGCTCGTCACCGGGCTCGGGGTCTTCGGTGTGGTCGCCGCCTTCCCCCTGATCCGCTCCCTCGGGCCGCAGCCCCGTTCGCGGCTCTTCACGACGAACTGGAAGAAGGGGTCGCTCCTCGTCGACCAGGACGGGAAGCCGGTCCACCGGACAGACATGCAGGTGGGGGGGCTCCTCACGGTCTTCCCCAAGGGGAAGCAGTCGACAACGACAGCCCAGGCCGTCGACCAGGCGGTGCTGCTGCGCGTCCAGTCGACGAAGCTCGTGACCATGAAGGGACGCGGCGACTGGGCACCGGACGGGTTCGTGGCGTACTCGAAGGTCTGCACCCACCTCGGCTGCCCCGTGGGTCTGTACGAGCAGGAGCTGGAGCTGCTCGTCTGCCCCTGCCACCAGTCCATGTTCAACGTGCGCGACGGCGCCTTCCCGATCTTCGGCCCGGCGCCGCGCCCGCTCCCGCAGCTTCCGATCTACTTCGACTCGACAGGCTTCCTCCGGGCGCGCAAGGGCTTCAACCAGCCGATCGGGCCGGGGTTCTGGGAGCGGTCCACAATCGGCGACGGCAAGGCACCCAGCACATGAGCGGCGCACGGGGATGACCGGAGGGGCACGGAGATGAGCGCATGGCGATGACCGGCGACCGGCCGCGCACGCGCCGAGAGGCGCGCCAGGCGCTCGGTCCCTACGGCCGCGTCCAGCAGGCGGTCAACGAGCTCGACGACCGCGTCGGCCTCGCCAAGGGCGGCCGCATCCTCCTCGACAAGATCTTCCCGGACCACTGGTCGTTCATGCTCGGCGAGGTCGCGCTCTACTCCTTCATCGTCCTCGTCGCCACGGGGATCTTCCTCACCCTCTACTACGTCCCGTCCGCGTCCCCCGTCGTCTACCACGGCCCCTACAAGCCGCTCGACGGCACGCAGATGTCCGGCGCCTTCGCGTCCACGGTCAACCTGTCGTTCTCCGTGCGGACCGGGCTCATCATGCGCCAGATCCACCACTGGGGCGCGGACGTGTTCGTGGGCTCGATCGTCGTCCACATGGCCCGGATCTTCTTCACCGGCGCGTTCCGCAAGCCGCGGGAGCTCAACTGGACGATCGGGATCATCCTGCTCATCCTGGCGATCTTCAACGGCTTCATCGGCTACTCGCTCCCCGACGACCTCATCTCGGGGACCGGGATCCGGATCGCCTACTCGATCCTGCTCTCGATCCCGTTCGTCGGGAGCTACCTCGCCTTCTTCCTCTTCGGCGGCCCGTATCCCGGTGGGATCATCCTCGAGCGCTTCTACATCATCCACGTGCTGATCCTGCCGCTCGTCATCATCGGCCTGATCGGCGCGCACCTCGGCCTCCTCGTCCGCCAGAAGCACACCCAGTTCCCCGGTCGAGGGCGGACCGAGCACAACGTCGTGGGCTCGCCGCTCTTCCCCCAGTTCGCGGCGAAGACCACCGGGTTCATGCTCATGGTCACGGGCGTGCTCGGGGTCCTCGGGGGCTTCGCGCAGATCAACCCCATCTGGCAGTTCGGCCCCTACCAACCGCCCAAGATCTCCTACGCCGTCCAGCCGGACTGGTACATGGGGTGGTTGGACGGCGCCTTGCGCATCATGCCGTCGTGGCAGTGGTCCGGATGGGGCCACACCATCCCGTGGGAGGTCTTCCTCCCGTCGGTGATCTTCCCCGGGGTGATCTTCAACATCTGCCTCGCGTGGCCCATGATCGAGCGCCGCTTCACCAAGGACTACGTGATCCACAACCTCCTGGACCGCCCGCGAGACCGGCCGAAACGGACCGCGGCGGGCGCCGCGATGATCGCGCTCCTCTTCACCGTCTTCGGCGCGAGCGCGACCGACGTCCTGGCGAACTACTTCCACCTCTCGTTGAACCAGGTGCTGTGGTTCTTCCGTATCGCGGTCATCCTCGTGCCGATCATCGCCGGGCTCGTCACCTGGAAGATCTGCGTCGAGATGCAGCGGGTCCCGGGGGCGGTGAAGCGCAAGCGGGCCATGGTCGTCTCGCGGACCGCCGAGGGCGAGTACGTTGCCGTGCCCGCCGACGAGCGCCCCGGCGACCAGCACCACGAGCTCGAGGCGGAGCCCGTCCCCGTGCGCATCGAGCTCGAGCCCGAGACGGTCGGCGTCGGCGGCGCCACGACGGCGACGGCCGAGTCCGGCGTCCGGCGCGTCACCAGGTAAGCGCTCACCGGGTCTCCCTCACCGGGGCGCAGCGCCCTCACCGGGGCGCGCACCCGCCGGCCGGGCCCTTCCCGCCCCGTGCCCGCCGGCCGGGGCCTACCTCGAGTGCCGCGCGTCTAGCGGGCCCGCACCGCGACGAAGCCCTCCGCCACCTCTCCGGTCTGGACGTCGACGAGGTTGTTGGCCCACTCGGCGGGCACGTGCTCGAGGGGCTCGACGACCTCGTCGACCGTCGGGCCGATCCGGGCCGCGACCTTCTCGAGCGCGGCCTTGTCGAGGTCGTAGGCGAAGATCCCGGTCGCAGACAGCATCTTCTCGGCCATCTCGAGGGGGACGCCCTGGAACGACCAGCGAAGGTAGTGCCTCGTCTGGCTCTCCTCGCCCGGGGACTCGGGGTACTTGTAGGTGCCCTCGCCGTGGGGGTAGTCACGGCCCCAGATGACCTGGTCGGCGTAGCCCTCCTCGATCGCCTCGTGCACCGCGGACGGCGGCATGAAGCTCTCACCCAGATAGACGTTGGTCGTCATGTACCCGCTCGGGGGCTTGGGCACCTGGGAATGCAGCGCCTCTGACGGCGAGGAGTAGACGAAGTCGAGCTCGCGCATCGTCGAGCGCCACCAGCCGCGCGAGAGCTCGGTCAGGATCAGCTTCAGGCCGGGGTGCCGCTCGAAGACCCCCCCGAAGATCATCCGCACCATGCCCCGCCGGCACGGCCACCCGCCGTGCTCGAGATGGGTCATGGCCATCGCCTGCGGGCCGAAGTAGCTGCTCCCGGGCAGCCCCGTGTGCGTGGCGAGGTTCATCTTCAGGTCCTCGCAGGCGGCCCACAGCGGTTCCCAGCTCGGATGGTCGTACTCGACGATGCCCTCACGGGGCCCAGGGAAGTTCACGCCCCGCAGGCCGTGCTCGGCGGCCCAGGTGACCTCTTTCACCGCGAGGTCGACGTCCCACATCGGAAGGTAGGCGAGACCGATGAGCCGCTCGGGCGCGACGGAGCAGAAGTCGGCGAGCCAGCGGTTGTACATCCGGTGGCCGACGGCCACGAGCTCGAGGTCCTTCTTCGTGTCGGGCTCCG
>DATLRV010000019.1:0-40169 GCA_035534455.1 Acidimicrobiales bacterium | reverse complement strand
TCTTCGGCGCCACGGCGTTCTCGACCTACGGGGGATTCTGGATCGGCCTCGGTCTCTACATCCTTCTCGGGGCGGGCCACGCCACAAAGGCGACAATGGTGAGCAACGACCTCGGCTGGATCCTGCTCGCCTTCTTCATTTTCAACACCTACATGCTCCTGTGGAGCCTGTTCGTGAACAAGGCCGTGCTGTCCGTGTTCTTCACGTTGGAGATCACCGAGCTCCTGCTCTTCATCGGCAACTTTGCGTCCACAGCCAACCTGGTGAAGGCCGGCGGCATCGTCGGCGTCGTCACCGCCGCGACGGCGTGGTACACGTCGGCGGCCGGGGTGGTGAACGGGATGGCCGGCCGGCACATCCTGTTCGTCGGCAAGCCGATGAGCTTCCCCGCCGCGCGGTAGCTGCGGAGGAGCCGAACCCGCCGCCCGCCCGTCACGCCGACGGCGCGGAGCCGCACGTATCGAGCCCGCACTCGTTGGCCGTGGTCGCCCCCCGCATCCGGGGCGGCCCGGCCGACGGTGGGCCGCGTCGGGGCCGATCGCCGCACCCGATTGCATCGTCACTCCCTCGGGAGCAGGATAGGGACGCCCGGCGCCCGGCGCCGGCCGCATGCCGACGGTCGCAACCACCGGTCGCGACCAAGTGGAGGTGAACATGACGGCAGAGAACACCCAGGCCGCGTCGGCCGAAGACCTGCAGGTCAACGAGGCCCAGATCGCCGTCCACTGGAAGGAGGAGGACTTCTACTACCCGCCTCCCCGATTCATCGGGCAGGCCAACGCCTCGGACCCGTCGATCCGGGAGCGCTTCACCGAGGAGAAGTTCCCCGAGTGCTTCAAGGAGTACGCGGACCTCCTTACATGGGACGAGTACTGGCACACCACCCTCGACACGTCCAACCCGCCCTTCTGGCGCTGGTTCGTCGGCGGGAAGCTGAACGCCTCGTACAACTGCGTCGACCGCCATCTCGGGACGCGCCCCAACCAGGCAGCGCTGATCTGGGTACCCGAGCTCGAGGGCGACGAGACGGTGGTGATCACCTACCGTGAGCTCTACCGCCGGGTGAACGAGACCGCGGCGATGCTCCGGGACTTCGCCGGATTGAAGACCGGGGACCGGGTGACGCTGCACATGCCGATGGTCCTCGAGCTCCCGATCGTGATGCTCGCCTGCGCGCGGCTCGGCGTGATCCACTCCCAAGTCTTTGCCGGCTTCAGCGGTGCCGCGTGCGGCGGCCGGATCTCGGACTCCCAGAGCCGCGTCCTCATCACGATGGACGGGTACTACCGCAGCGGCACGCTCCTCGACCACAAGGAGAAGGCCGACGAGGCCGTCGAGCGCGCGAAGGAGGAGGGCCAGGACGTCGACAAGGTCATCGTCTACCGCCGCCGCGTGGGCCAGTACGCCTCGAAGACCCCGATGGTCGAAGGACGCGACTTCTTCGCCGACGAGGTGATGCCCGAGTTCGCCGGGGCGCTCGTGGACCCGGTGTCGATGCCCGCCGAGGCACCGCTGTTCATCATGTACTCCTCGGGCACGACGGGCCGCCCGAAGGGATGCCAGCACTCGACCGGCGGCTACCTGGCGTACGTGACGGGGACGTCGAAGTACTACCAGGACATCCATCCCGACGACACCTACTGGTGCGCGGCGGACATCGGCTGGATCACCGGCCACTCCTACATCGTCTACGGACCGCTCGCGCTCGGGACGACCAGCGTGATGTACGAGGGGGTGCCGACGTACCCGGACCCCGGACGCGCCTGGCGGATCGCCGAGCGCCTCGGGGTCAACATCTTCCACACCGCGCCCACGACGATCCGGATGCTGCGCAAGGTTGGGCCGACAGAGCCGCAGAAGTACGACTACCACTTCAAGCACATGACGACGGTGGGGGAGCCCATCGAGCCCGACGTGTGGCGCTGGTACTACGAGGTGGTCGGCAAGGGCGAGGCCGTGATCGTCGACACCTGGTGGCAGACCGAGACGGGCGGTTTCATGGGCAGCACGCTGCCGGGCCTCGAGCCGATGAAGCCCGGGAGCTGCGGCCCGGCTGCCCTGGGCATCTACCCGGCGATCTACGACGAGAACGGTGAGGAGTTGCCGCGCGGCTCGGGCCGGGCGGGGAACATCTGCATCCGGAACCCGTGGCCCGGTGGCTTCCAGACCGTCTGGGGCGACCCCGAGCGCTTCGTCCAGACGTACTACGAGAAGTACAACCGGGACCCGAAGAGCACGGACTGGCACGACTGGCCGTACTTCGCCAACGACGGCGCAACGCAGTCGCCCGACGGCTACTTCCGCATCCTCGGCCGGGTCGACGACGTGATCAACGTCGCCGGCCACCGCCTGGGCACGAAGGAGCTCGAGTCGGCCAGCCTGCTCGTCGACGAGGTGGCGGAGGCCGCGGCGGTCCCGGTCGTCGACGAGCTGCGTGGACGGGCCGTCGAGATGTACATCTCCCTCAAACCCGGTGTGGCCGCCGGTTCGGACGTCGAGGAGAAGGTGGCCAAGGCCATCGAGACCGAGATCGGCAAGGTCGCCCGTCCGAAGAGCGTGTGGATCGTCCCGGACATGCCCAAGACGCGCTCGGGCAAGATCATGCGCCGCGTGATCGCCGGCATCTCCAACTTCACCGACGTGGGTGACATCACCACGCTCGCCAACCCCGAGGTGGTCGAGGAGATCCGGGCGCACGTCCAAGAAGTGAAAGAGGCCCGCGGCGAGGTGCCCAAGGCGCTCTCCGAAAAGGACGTGGAGGAGATCAAGGCTTTCGGTCAGGCCGAGTAGTGGACCTGGCGCGCGTCCGGGACAACCGGCGGCGCCAGGGGGCGGAGTGACGGGCCTCGACCCGGTCGCCGTCTGGGGGGACCGGCGGCCACACGCGGGGCCCGGGTGCCGTTCGCGGTTCCCGGGCCCCGCATAACATCGTGATCGTGGCGTCTACCCGGGCAGCTCCGGCGGGCTTGCGTTCCCGGTGACCTACCGCGACTGGTTGGCGCTGTTCGGCGCGCTCGGCGTGGCCTCGCTGATCCCCGTGATCTGGGCCATCGTCGACGTGGCCCGCCGGCCGGCCTGGCAGTTCTCGCCCGGTCGCAAGCTCTGGTGGGCCGTTTCGCTGGGCATCGGCTGGCTCATCGTCTGGCCGGTGGCGCTGATCTCGTCGGTCGTCTACCTGACGATGCTGCGCCGACGGTTCCCGCAGTCCTCGTCACCTCCACCCCGGAACCCCCCGTATCCCCCTTACGGACCGCAAGGTCCCTACGGGCAGTACGGCTCTGGCCCCTACGGGGGCGGACCGCACGGCCAGGGCCCCTACGGGGGACCCGGGCAGGGCCCCTACGGGGGACCCGGGCAGCAGGGACCGCCTCCCTACGGCCCCTACGGGGGCGGGTACGGCTACCCGCCGCAGCCGCCGCCTCAGCCGTTGCCACCCGCCGGCTGGTACCCCGATCCCGCCGGGAGCGCAAAGGAGCGCTGGTGGGACGGGAGGGGCTGGACCGACCACCTGAGGTGATTCGGCGCCCCGGCGGGGCTTGCACACGCCGGGGGTGGCGTCACGAGGCCTCGTCGAATGGCCCCGGCGGGAGCGACACCGGCCGGGTGCCCTCGTGGACCTCGTAACCGGACCACCAGCGTGTGGCGTCGTGCGGGGTGGGTAGCCCCAGCTCCTTACGCTCGCTCAGTGCGTCGCGCACGATTCGCTTGCAACGGGTCAGTGCCGCGAGGTCCCCGGCGGCCGCCGCGCCCTCGGACCAGATCTCCTCCTCGCGGTGCCACGCCTGGGTGCGGGCGACCACGATCGCGTCCGTCGCCTCTGCCGCGCGCTGGCGCGCGGCCGGGGCGACGTCGGCGCACCGGTCGGCGCCACGCATCCAGCCGTAGTCCATGTTCAAGAGCATGAGCCCGCGGGCGACGTCGAAGGGCCCGACCACGTCCACGACCGGGTCGATGACCGTGAGCTCGGTCCGGTCGGGGAGCTGCGGGGCGAGGTTGGCGCGCTGGCGCTCGGCGAACGAGATCGCACCGACGGCACGGAGGAACACGACCGGTGCGCTCGCGCGCGAGTAGTCGTAGTGATTCGGCGGGGGGTCGAGCGGCACCGCGAGGACGGCGAAGATCCTCCTCGCCCCGAGCGCGGCCGCGGCCGCGACGGGGATGTTCTCGACCACGCCGCCGTCCACGTACGCGTCGCCGGCCAGCGGGCGCGGCGGGAAGATCATGGGCACGCTCGCCGACGCGATGACCCCTTCGATCAAGCTCACCGGGCCGCCCGCAGGTCCCGGAACCGGCGTCACGGCGTCGCCGTCCACGATCGTTCCGTTCTCGGTGACGTAGCGCAGCACCCCGGCACCGAGGGCGACGACCGCCAGGCGCAGGTCGAGTCCCGGGCGGGCGACGAGGGCCGGGTCGACCGGGGCGATGCCCCGGCCGCCCCGTCGCAGGCGCTCTGCGAGGGGGTCGAGCGTGAGGAGCGACCCCGTCTGCCCGCGCATCCGCCGGCGGGCCCGGCCCAGGTTGGGGATGGCGCGCACGACCTGTGCGGCCAGCCGGATCGACCGGCCCGGTGGCGGACCCCGGTCGGCGACGGCGTGGCGGGCACCGCCCGACCCGTCGGGCGCGCCGGGCACGGGCGGCCTGGTGCTTTCCACGACCCAGTGGTCGATGGCCCGTCCGAAGAGGGTGCCCTCGAGAGCCGCCACCCACGGCTGCTTCCCGAACAGGAGGTCCGCCTTGGTCATCGCCAGCAGGTCGTCGTGGAGCTCGCGGGTGCGCTCGACCAGCTCCTCGTGGCCGCGCGCCTGCGCCAGCACCGCTGCGCACACCGCCCCGGCCGACGTGGCGGTGATCACGTCGGGGACGATCCCTTCCTCCTCGACCAGGTAGGAGACCGCACCGGCCTCGAAGGCACCCTTGGCACCGCCTCCGGCCAGCACGAACGCGGTCTTCTTGGGGCTGGCCACGGCCGCCATTCTTGTCGCCGCAGTGGGCGGCGGGGCAAGCGGCACCCACCCGCCGCCGTCACGCGCCGTCACCCGCCGGCGGCGGCCGTCACCACCTCCACGTGCGCGCCATCGGAGACCACGACGTCGTCCCACGTCGAGCGGGGGACGACGACCCGGTCGACCGCGACGGCGACACCGCGCGAGTCGCTCGCGAGGTCGCCGACGAGGGTCGCGAGCGTCGTGCCCGCGGCGACACGCTGCGGCGCGCCGTTGACCACGATCGACAGCACCGACCGGTCGGTCATGCCCGAGTCCGCGCATCGGCGAGCTGCCGGTCCACGGGGTAGGCGTCGAGCGGCGGGGGCACGCTCCCGGTCGTGAGGTATGCGGCGACGGCCTCAGCGGTGATCGGCGTGAGGAGGAATCCGTTGCGGTAGTGGCCCGTCGCGATCACGAGCCCGCGGACGCGGGTCGGACCGACGAACGGCGCGTTGTCCGGTGACCCGGGCCGGAGGCCCGCGGTGCTTTCGACGAACTCCCACTCGTCCACGTCGGGCACCAGCTGGCGGGCGTCGTCGAGCAGTGCGTGGACGGCGCCGGCCTGCACCGTGGTCTCGTACCCGCGCTCTTCGGAGGTCGCGCCCACCACGACCGACCCGTCGACGCGCGGCACGAGATAGCAGTTCCGCCCGTGGACGAGGCCGCGGACGATGTGGGTGAACGGCGTGCGGCCCTGCGCCGCGCGGAGTCGCACGACGTGCCCCTTCACCGGACGGATCGGCGGGACGACGCCATCGGGCACCCCCGCGATCCGCGGGGTCTGGGCACCGGCGGCGAGGAGCACGCTCGCGCCCGCCACGATGTCGCCTCGCTCGGTCACGAGGCCCACGGCCGCGCCGCTGCGGTCGGTGCTGACCGCCACCACGCGATCGCCGATGAACGTCACGCCGGCGCGCTCGCAGCCTTCGACGAGCGATCGCACGAGGACGCGGTTGTCGACCTGGTGGTCGCCCGGCATCAACGCACCGCCGCGCACGGCGGGGGAGAGGACCGGTACGAGCGCTCTGCACTCGCTCGCGGAGAGCCTCGAGGCGTCGAGGCCGAGCCCGTGCTGGAAGTCGAGGAGCTGGTCGATCACCGCGCGGTCGGAGGCGTCGAGGCCGACCGTGACGGTGCCGCAGGCTCGGAACCCCGTGTCGCGGCCCGTCGCGGCCTGGAGACGCTCGGCGAAGCCTGGCCACCGGCCCGCAGCGGCCAGGAAGAGCTGCACGAGCCCCTCCTCACCGAACGTCGCCTCGGTCACCGGTGCGAGCATGCCTGCGGCAACCCACGCAGCGCCGCGTCCGGGGGACGGGTCCACGACGCGCACCGAGAGACCACGCTGGGCGACCTCCCACGCCGCGGCGAGGCCGATGACGCCCCCGCCGGCGATGACGACGTCGGCCGCTCCTTCCACCACCCGATCCTAGGGCCGGGTCGCGGCGTCGAGCTCCCGCCTGGGTCGCCCCCGCGCCTTGCCGACGCCGTGCCGACGCAGGGCGCCGTGTCGGGTACGATGCAGCCAGCTCCAGGGCCAACGTCGTCCCCGGGCGCCTGCACCTGTTCGCCCGGTGCCGCCCAGGCGGTGCCCCGAGCCAAGCGAAGGACGACGACTCCGTGGACCCACTGACGGCTCCCGCCGCCAGCGCCGGCGCACACCCCGCGCCCCCAGGCCCGCGCGCCGGCCTCTACGACCCGCGCTTCGAGCACGATGCGTGCGGGATCGGCATGGTCGCCCGGCTCACTGGCCCCGCCGACCACGACATCGTGGAGAAGGGCCTGACCGTGCTCGAGCGGCTCGCCCATCGGGGCGCCACCGGTGCCGAGGAGGACTCGGGTGACGGCTCGGGCATCCTCGTCCAGGTGCCGCACCGGTTCTTCGAGGCGGCCGCCGGGGCCGCCGGCGTGGTGTTGCCGCCTCCGGGCACGTACGCGGTGGGGTGCGTCTTCCTCCCGCAGGGACAAAAGGACGCGGCGACGGCTCGCGGCCAGTTCGAGGCGATCGCCCGCGAGGAGGGCATGGCCGTGCGGTGGTGGCGCGAGGTCCCGACCGACCCGTCGTGCCTCGGCGACGCGGCGCGGCGCGCGATGCCACGGATCGAACAGGTCGTGGTCGTGCCGGAGCCCGGCGCGCCGGGTGCCGCCGCGCCGAGTGGCGCGACCGCGGGTGCGGACCCCCTCGTCGTCGACCGCGTCGCGTACGTCGTGCGCAAGCGGGCGGAGCACGCAGTGGACGGCCTCTACCTCCCGTCGTTGTCCGCGCGCACCCTCGTCTACAAGGGGATGCTGACGTCGCACCAGCTGCGGCGCTTCTACCCGGACTTGTCCCACCCGGGATTCGAGAGCGCGCTGGCGCTGGTGCACTCGCGGTTTTCTACCAACACGTTCCCGAGCTGGCCGCTGGCCCACCCGTACCGGTACCTCGCGCACAACGGCGAGATCAACACCCTCGCCGGGAACCGGAACTGGATGCGTGCCCGGGAGTCGCTCCTCTCCACCCCCGCCATTCCCGGCGACCTGGAACGGTTGTTCCCGGTGTGCACGCCCGGCGCGAGCGACTCGGCCACGTTCGACGAGGTGCTCGAGCTGCTCCACCTCGCGGGCCGCTCGCTCCCGCACGCCGTGCTCATGATGATCCCCGAGGCGTGGGAGCACCACGAGGCGATGGACCCCGCGCGCCGCGCCTTCTACGCCTACCACGCCTCGCTCATGGAACCCTGGGACGGGCCGGCCGCCGTCGTCTTCACCGACGGGACGGTCGTCGGCGCGGTGCTCGACCGCAACGGCCTTCGGCCGGCGCGCTACTGGGTGACCGACGACGGCCTCGTCGTCCTGTCGAGCGAAGTGGGCGTGCTCGACATCCCGCCCGCAAGGATCGTGCACAAGGGCCGCCTGAAGCCGGGTCGAATGTTCCTCGTCGACACGGTGAGGGGGCGCGTCCTCGACGACGAAGAGGTGAAGGCCGAGCTTGCCGCAGAGCACCCGTACGCGACATACCTCGCCGCCGACCAGGTGCACCTGCACGAGCTGCCCGAGCGCCACATGCTCACCCCGCAGCACGCCGGCGTGGTCGCCCACCAGCGGCTGTTCGGCTACACGACCGAGGAGCTGCGGGTGATCGTGGCGCCGATGGCGCGGCACGGGGAGGAGCCGATCGGGTCCATGGGCTCTGACACCGCGATCGCCGTGCTCTCCGAGCGCCCGCGCCTTCTCTACGACTACTTCACCCAGCTGTTCGCGCAGGTGACCAACCCCGCGCTCGACGCCATCCGAGAGGAGCTCGTGACCTCACTCGGCGCGACGATCGGGCCGGAGGGCAACCTCCTCGACGCGCGCCCCGGTCAGTGCCGCCAGATCCTCGTGCCCCAGCCGGTCGTCGACCGCGACGACCTGGCGAAGCTCATGTACGTGAACGAGCACACAGAGACCCCGGGCTTCAAGGCGTTCACGGTCGACGCACTGTTCGAGGCGGCGGGCGGCGGCCCGGCGCTCGCCGCGACGCTGGACGACGTGTGCCGGCGTGTCTCGGCGGCGATCGCCGACGGCGCCAACCTGATCGTCCTCTCCGACCGGCACTCGACCGAGGAGCTCGCCCCGGTGCCGTCGCTCCTCGTGACCGCCGCGGTCCACCACCACCTCGTGCGCGAGCGGACGCGCTCGAAGGTCGGGCTCGTCGTGGAGACGGGCGACGCCCGCGAGGTCCACCACGTGGCGCTCCTCATCGGCTACGGGGCCGCTGCGGTCAACCCGTATCTCGCGCTCGACTCGATCGACGACATGATCGCCGGCGGCCAGCTCGAGGGCGTCGCGCCGCGACTGGCCCGCCGCCACTACCTCAAGGCGCTGTGCAAGGGCGTCTTGAAGGTCATGTCCAAGATGGGCATCTCGACGATCGCCTCCTACACCGGCGCGCAGGTGTTCGAGGCCGTCGGCCTCGACCGCTCGGTGGTCGACGAGTACTTCGCCGGCACCCCGAGCCGGATCGGTGGGGTCGGGCTCGACGTGCTTGCGGCCGAGGTGGCAGCGCGCCACGCCGCGGCGCATCTCGACCGCCCGACCTCCCAGGCACACCGCGAGCTCGAGGGCGGCGGCGAGTACCAGTGGCGGCGCGACGGCGAGTACCACCTCTTCAACCCGCGGACCGTCTTCAAGCTCCAGCACGCGACGCGCGCCAAGCGCTACTCGATCTTCAAGGAGTACTCCGAGGCGGTGGACGAACAGTCGACGCGCCTCGCCACGTTGCGGGGCTTGTTCGAGCTCCGGCCAGGCCCTCGCGGCCCGGTGCCGCTCGACGAGGTCGAGCCGGTGAGCCAGATCGTGACGCGCTTCTCCACCGGCGCCATGTCCTACGGATCGATCTCCGCCGAGGCGCACGAAACGCTCGCGATCGCGATGAACCGGCTCGGCGCGCGTTCGAACACGGGGGAAGGGGGAGAGGACCCCGGTCGCTACGTGCCCGACCCGAACGGGGACAGCCGCCGCAGCGCGATCAAGCAGGTCGCCTCTGGACGCTTCGGCGTGACGAGCGAGTACCTCGTCAACGCCGACGACCTCCAGATCAAGATCGCCCAGGGCGCCAAGCCGGGGGAGGGCGGCCAGCTGCCCGGGCACAAAGTCACCCCGTGGATCGCCCGCACCCGCCACTCGACGCCGGGGGTCGGGCTGATCTCTCCGCCGCCGCACCACGACATCTACTCGATCGAGGACATCGCGCAGCTCATCCACGACCTGAAGTCCGCCAACCCCGCCGCGCGCGTCCACGTGAAGCTCGTTGCCGAGGTCGGCGTCGGCACGGTCGCCGCCGGCGTCGCCAAGGCGCGGGCCGACGTCGTCCTGATCTCGGGGCACGACGGCGGCACGGGCGCCGCCCCGCTCACCTCGCTCAAGCACGCCGGGGTCCCTTGGGAGCTCGGGCTCGCCGAGACGCAGCAGACCCTCGTGGCGAACGGTCTGCGCGACCGGATCGTCGTCCAGGTAGACGGCCAGTTGAAGACCGGGCGCGACGTGGTGGTCGCGGCGCTCCTCGGTGCAGAGGAGTACGGCTTCGCCACGGCACCGCTCGTCGTGTCGGGCTGCGTGATGATGCGGGTCTGCCACCTCGACACGTGCCCCGTCGGCATCGCCACCCAGAACCCCGAGCTGCGCAAGCGCTTCAGCGGGTCGCCGGAATTCGTCACGACCTTCTTCGAGTACGTGGCCGAGGACGTCCGCGAGCACCTCGCGGCGCTTGGCCTGCGCTCGCTGGACGAGGCCATCGGCCGGGTCGACCTGCTCGGGGTGGGCGACGCCGTCGGTCACTGGAAGGCCGCCGGCCTCGACCTGTCGGCCGTGCTCGCGGACCCCGCGGCTCCGCCGCAGGGGAGCCCGCAGGGGACCGCCGGCGGAACCGTGGCGAGGCGGAGGGTGCGTGACCAGGACCACGCGTTGACACGTGCACTCGACCACCGCTTCCTCTCGGCGTGCGAACCGGCGATCGCCACAGGCATCCCGGTCGAGCGCGCGCTCGACATCTCGAACCGGGACCGGAGCGTCGGCGCGTTGCTCGGGGCGGCGGTCACTCGGCGCCACGGCGCGGCAGGACTCCCCGAGGACACGATCTCACTCACCTTCACCGGCTCTGCCGGGCAGAGCTTCGGCGCCTTCGTGCCGCGGGGAGTGACGATGCGCCTGATCGGCGATGCCAACGACTACGTCGGGAAGGGCCTCTCCGGCGGCCGGCTCGTGCTGCGTCCACCCGACGGCTCGCCCTTCTGCGCCGAGGAGGAGATCATCGCGGGCAACGTCCTCCTCTACGGCGCGACTTCGGGGGAGGCCTTCATCCGGGGACAGGTGGGGGAGCGGTTCTGCGTGCGCAACTCCGGGGCGCTCGCCGTCGTCGAGGGGGTCGGCGACCACGGCTGCGAGTACATGACCGGCGGTCAGGCGGTCGTCCTCGGCCCCACGGGGCGTAACTTCGCGGCGGGGATGTCCGGCGGGACGGCGTTCGTGTACGACCCTGCTCGGACCTTCCCGGACCGGGTCAACCAGGGCATGGTGGATCTCGAGCCGCTTACCGGCGACGACGACGACTGGCTCCGCGACGTCCTCCTCCGGCACTGGGAGGAGACCGGGTCCGCAGTCGCGCAGCGCCTGCTCGCCACATGGGCGTGCTCGGCGCGCGACGTGGTGAAGGTCATGCCGAGGGATTACCGACGCGTGCTCGAGGTCACCCGCCGCGCGCTCGACGAGGGGCGTCCGGTCGACGAGGCCGTGATGGCGTCGAGCCATGGGTAAGCCGACCGGGTTCATGGAGCACGGCAGGGAGCTGCCGCGCCGCCGTCCCGTGCCGGTACGCGTGCGCGACTGGCGGGAGGTGTACGAGCCCGTCGAGGACGCCACCTCGTGCACCCAGGCGTCGCGCTGCATGGACTGCGGGATCCCGTTCTGCCACGACGCGTGCCCACTCGGGAACCTCATCCCCGAGTGGAACGACCTCGTGTACCGGTCCGACTGGTACGACGCGAGCGAGCGCCTCCACGCGACGAACAACTTCCCGGAGATGACCGGGCGGCTTTGCCCGGCGCCGTGCGAAGCCGCCTGCGTGCTCGGCATCGTCACAGACCCGGTCACTATCGAGCGCATCGAGCTCGACGTGGCCGAGCGAGCGTGGGGCGAGGGTTGGGTGCGCCCGTCCGTGGCCTCGCCCCGGACGGGCAAGCGGGTGGCGGTGGTGGGGTCGGGCCCGGCCGGGCTCGCGTGCGCGCAGCAGCTTGCGCGGGCCGGCCACTCGGTCACCGTCTTCGAGCGCGCCGAGCTGCCCGGTGGGCTGCTCCGCTACGGCATCCCCGAGTTCAAGATGGAGAAGCAGGTCCTCGACCGCAGGCTCGCCCAGCTGCGCGCCGAGGGGGTGGAGTTCGTGTGCTCGACGTCGGTGGGCGTCGGGAGAGGGGGATCGCCCGTGGAACCCGGCGAAGCGGCCGAGCCCGGCGAGCGTCGGGGAGTGGGTGCTGCCTGCGCGCCGGGCGTGCGCGTCGTGCCGGCTCGCCAGCTGCTCGCCGAGCATTCCGCGCTCGTGCTCGCCACCGGGTCCACGGTGCCGCGCGACCTCGCGGTCCCGGGTCGCCACCTGTCGGGTGTGCACTTCGCGCTCGACTACCTCAAGCCGGCCAACCTCGTGCAGGAGGGCACCCTCCTGGCCTCGCCCATCGACGCGCACGGCAAGCGCGTGGTCATCGTCGGCGGAGGTGACACCGGAGCGGACTGTCTCGGGACCGCCCACCGCCAGGGCGCCGCGTCGGTCGTCCAGCTCGAGATCCTTCCCGAACCGCCCGCGGCGCGCGGATCCGAGCAGCCCTGGCCCCTGTGGCCGGTCATCCTCCGGACCTCCGCCGCCCATGAGGAGGGCGGGACCCGGCAGTGGTCGGCATCGCCGACCGCGCTCGTGGACGACGGAACGGGCGCCGTCGGCGCGCTGCGCGGACACGAGGTGGTGCTCACCGAGGACGCAGGGCGCCCGACGTTCGTGCCGGTGCCCGGCGGTGAGCTCGAGCTGCCCTGCGATCTCGTCCTGCTCGCCATGGGGTTCGTCGGCCCTGAGCGTCGCAATGCCGTCACCGAACTCGGCGTCGAGGTCGGTGACCGCGGCACGCTCACCGTCGGGCCGGACTGGTCGACCGACGTGGAGGGGGTGTTCGCCTGCGGGGACGCGGCCCGAGGACAGAGCCTCGTGGTCTGGGCGATCGCGGAGGGTCGCTCGGCCGCCGCTGCGGTCGACCGGTGGCTCATGGGTCACAGCGCCCTGCCGGCCCCGCTCGTGCCCGGACAGGTCGCGATGCGCTGACGTCCTCGGGGCCGGCCGTGCGGCGAAGTCGGGCGCTCGCGCGCGCTCGATCAGCGCGCTGGGCGCACCCGTTCGGCGTGCTGCTGGCCACCAGATGTGAACAAACCGCGCCGCCCGCCATGGAAACGTAAGGAAGCGGGCATACCCTTGCGTCGATGACGGGCTCCGCCCCGAACGAGGAGGGGCTCCGAGCCCTGGGTCGCACGATCGACGACACGCCGCGTCGCGAGCGCCGCGGTCCGGCGCACGCGCGCCGTGGCCGGGGAGCGCCCGACGGAGGGAGCAGCGGGCGCGGTGGCAACGGCACGCCGCCCGCCGACGGTGGCGGCGGTGCCGACGGTGCCGGAGGTGGCGGCGGTGGCGGGGGCGACGGGGGCGGCGAGCGTGGCGGGGGCGGCCCCACCCCGGGACGCCCCCGCAAGCGCCGATGGGTGAAGCGGACGCTGCTCATCTCGCTCGCGGTGATCGTCCTCGCGGTCGGCGCCGCCGCCGGCTACGGGTGGTACCTGAACCACAAGATCAAGCGGATCAACGTGAAGGGCCTCACACCGGGCCAGACGACCGGCAAGGACGCCAACACGCAGAACATCCTCATGGTCGGCTCGACCACGCGTTGCGGGCTGAAGACGCAGAACCCCGCCTACGGGCTGTGCACACAGGGCGTCACCGGGGTCAACAGCGACGTGATCATGGTCCTCCACCTTGACCCGGCGACGAAGTCGGTGTCGATCCTGTCGCTGCCGAGGGACCTGTTCATCCCCAACGCCCGGTCGACAGGCGCCTACAAGATCGATGCCGCGCTCGCACAAGGCCCGGCGCAACTCGTGGCGGCCATCGAGGAGGACTTCGGGATCCCGATCCAGCATTACGTCGAGCTGAACTTCGACACGTTCGCCGCGGTCGTCACACAGCTCGGCGGCCTCACAATGGAGTTCCCCGACGAGATCTTCGACCGCTACTCCGGGCTCCGCGCGCTCTCGACCGGCTGCCACCACCTCACCGGTGTGCAGGCGCTCCAGGTCGTCCGGGCCAGGCACCTCCAGTACTGGGTGACAGGGCAGCCCAAGACATACCCCTACACATGGCCCCAAGAGGCCGAGAGCGACCTCGCACGCATCACCCGCGACCACGAGTTCCTGCGGGTGCTGGCGTCCAAGATGTCCAAGACCGGTCTCGGCAACCCGGTCCACGACGCCTCGCTCATCAGCGCGATCGCCCCCGACCTCACCGTCGACGACAGCTTCAGCGCCTCGGACATGGTCCACCTCGTGCTCACATTCCACTCGGTGAACGTGAACAACGCGCCGACCACGACGCTCCCGGTCATCGTCGACACCTTCGGCACATACGTCTACCAAGGCGTCCCCTTCGGCGACGTCGAGTTCCCCACGGCGACCCAGGACCACGCGACCATCGACGCCTTCCTGGGACTGTCGCTCGGCGACAACACGATGACCGGGGAGTCCTTGCCGCCGGCCAAGACAGTGACGGTCTCGGTCCTCAACGGCACCGGCGTGACAGGACAGGCGACACAGACCGCGAGCGCGCTCGGCAACCTCGGCTTCAAGGTCACGGGGACCGGCGACACGACACCGGTCGGGCAGTACTCGGAGACCACGGTCGCCTACGCGCACCGCACGCCGACAGACATCGCGGCGGCGCAACTCGTCGCGGACTCCCTCTCGGGGGCGGTGATCCTGAAGTACACACCGAGCCTGACGGGCACAGCCGAGGTCACCGTCACGACGGGCTCGGACTTCAGCGTCAACCCCAACCTGCCCGGTCACTCCGCGTCCAAGTCGTCGACGACCACGACGTCGGGGACAGCGAGCTCGGGGACATCGGCCACGCAGACACCGCCGACCAAGACATCCGGGACGACCACATACGGTGCATCCGTGGGCGGGAGCAGCACCTCGCCCACAACAGGATTCACCGCGGCCTACCCGGCGAAGACCCCGCTCACCTCCTACGACCCGCGCTCGTGCCCGCCGGGGGTCACGGGGAACTCGGGGCAGTGGTAGGGAAGCCGTGACGGGCGCCCCTCGTGAACGCTTTCCCGGCGGAGCCCGTCACGCCCACGGCCGCGTCTCGCCCACGACCACGTCGCCTCCCCAGCGGTCGCCCGCGACCACCGGCGTCGTCTCGATGCGCACGACGGCGCCAGTGTGCGGCGCGTCGATCATCTCTTCGTCGCCGAGGTAGATGCCGACGTGGGACACGTCGCGCGATCCGCCTCCGAAGAACACGAGGTCGCCGGGGACGGGTGACTCGGCGCTCGGAACGCGGGGACCGGCGTCGAACTGTGTCTGGGCGACCCGCGGGATCCCGACGCCTGCGGCCCGGTAGGCGGCCTGCGAGAGGCCCGAGCAGTCGTACCCGTCGGGACCGGTCCCTCCCCAGACGTAGGGGACGCCGAGCTTGCCCGCGGCGAAGGCGATCGCGGTCGCAGGCGGTGTCGAGAGGCTCGGGTCCGCGCCGAGAGCGTGGGCGAGGACGAGCACGGTCTCCACGTAGACGTGTGTGTGGTCGTAGTCCCACACCGCCTGGTAGAGGCGGGCGGGGGAGCCCGCGCCGTCGGTGCAGAGCATCCGTGCCGCGCTGTAGATCGCGTCGACCGGGTCGTAGGGTGAGGGCGGTGTCGCGCCGCCGGGCCCGACGACGGCGTAGGCGGCGAAGGTGGACGCTTCGAACTGCATGGGTCCTTGCGCGCCGAAGGCGTTGGCGCCCGCCCCTACCCCGGGGAGCGTCGAGCGTCCGCTGTCGCTCTCGACGCGCCCGATCGCGCCGAGCACGGACCACTCGAGACCGCGGCAGGTCGCGGCGGCGGACCGCTCGATCGACACCCACCCCGGCGGGACGGCGGGCCGTGCCGACCTCGCGGCGCCGGCGGCCCCGGTCACTGCGACCTCGGACGGTGTCCCGCCGCCTGTGGAGTTCGGCGCGCCGGCCACGGCCGACGCGACCACGGCGGCGCATGCGCCGAGGCCGAGCCCGAAGAAGAGCACGAGGGTCAACCCGGCCATTGCGACCTTTGGCACGACCGCCTCCGTTCCCGACGTCCGGTGACGTCCTTCGGGAGGGAACGGTCGGCTGGCCCGGGGGTCCGGGACGCTGCGCCGGCCGTCAGCTCGGCAGGCGGACCTCGATCTCCACGTCCACGGCGTCGCGGAGCTTGAGCGCGCCAAAGAAGCCCGTGTAGGGCTTGATGCCCCAGAGGCTCTGGACGACCTGGGTGTGGGCGAGGATTCGGCCGTCGGGTTCTCGCCGCACGTCGAGCTCGACGGGGTGGGACGCGCCCGCCAGCGAGAGCTCGCCCGTGACCTTCGCCGCGTCACCGTCGACGCCGATCCCCGTCGAGACGAAGGTCGCGACCGGCTGGTCGTCGGTGCGCAGGGGCTTGCGCATCGCCTTTTGGATCTCGGCCTTGTCGCCCGCCGACAAGGGCTTCACGCCGCCGGTTCCCTCGACGACGTCGAGCCGCCGGAGGTCGACCTGCACGTCGATCGCCGGCACCGCGGCCGGGTCGAGCGGGACGTGGACCTGCCCGCGCCATTCGGCGGCTTCAAGGACCAGGTCATGCCCGGCCCTGGCTGCGAGCCCCTGTCGGTACGTGCGGAGACGCAGCGTGCCGTTGTGGGGGCCGATGTCGTGGTCACCGGATGCGAGCGCGGTCACGGGCGTGCACCTCCTTCGTCGCTGGCGCGCGGCCGGTGCGGTCGCGCCAGCCCAGCGGTACCGCCGAATGTAGACCCGGTACGCTGACCGCACCCACGGCAGCAGGTGCGGACGACCCACCTCAAGGGGGACCGATGCGCAGCACGATGCAAGACGGACCGCTCCTCATCAGCGGCATCCTCCGCCACGGCCAGTCCGTCTACGGCGAGAGCGAGGTCGTCACCGTCGAAGTCGACGGCTACCGCACCGCCACGTTCTCCGAGGTGGCCGGGCGCGCGGAGCGGCTCGCTGCCGCGCTCCAGCGGGCGGGCGTCGACCAGGACGACCGGGTCGGCACCTTCATGTGGAACAACCAGGCGCATCTCGAGGCCTACTTCGCCGTGCCCTCGATGGGCGCCGTCCTCCACACGCTGAACATCCGCCTGTTCCCCGAGCAGCTCTCCTACGTCATCAACCACGCCGAGGACAAGGTGATCGTCGTCGACGCCTCACTGATCCCGGCCCTCGCCAGGGTCGTCGACGACCTCCCGACGGTCGAGACGATCATCGTGAACGGCGCCGGGGACACCTCGCCCCTCGGGGACAGCCTCGACTACGAGACGCTCATCGGCGCCGAGGAGCCGGGCTTCGACTGGCCCGAGCTCGACGAGCGTGCCGCGGCGGCGATGTGCTACACGAGCGGGACCACCGGCCAGCCCAAGGGCGTCGTCTACAGTCACCGCTCGACCTTCCTGCACTCGATGGCCGTCACGTCGGCGTCGTCGATCGGCCCGACCGAGCACGACAAGATGCTCGTGATCGTGCCGATGTTCCACGCAAACGCCTGGGGCACGCCCTATGCGGGGTTCATGGCGGGCACGAGCCTCGTGATGCCCCAGATGTTCTTGAAGGGCGAGGACCTCCTGCGGATCATCTCGGAGCTCCGCCCGACGCTGTCGGCGGGGGTGCCGACGATCTGGAACGACGTGCTGCGGGCGGCGGCCACGAGCGACGCCGACCTCTCCTCGCTGCGATCCGTGACGGCCGGGGGATCAGCGGTCCCGCGTGTGCTCATCGAAGCCTTCCGCGAGCGGGTGGGCATTCCGCTCACCCAGGGCTGGGGAATGACCGAGACCAGCCCGCTCGCGGCGATCGGGATCCCGCCGGCGTGCGCGTCGGCCGACGAGGAGCTCGACTACCGGACCAAGGCGGGGCGGGTCGTCGCCGGGGTGGAGGTGCGCGTGGTCGGCCCGCACGGCCAGGTCCTGCCCCACGACGGCGAGTCGGTGGGGGAGTTCGAGATCCGGGGGCCCTGGGTCACCGCCTCCTACTACAAGGACCCCGACCCGCAGAAGTTCCACCACGGCTGGCTGCGGACCGGCGACGTCGGGGCCCTCGACGGGCGCGGCTTCATGCAGATCACCGACCGCACGAAGGACGTCATCAAGTCCGGCGGCGAGTGGATCTCCTCGGTCGAGCTCGAGAACGAGGTGATGGCGCACCCCGACGTCTACGAGGCCGCGGTCATCGCGGTGCCCGACCCCAAGTGGCAGGAGCGGCCGCTCGTCGCGGTCGTGCCCGTGCCCGGGAAGCAGCCGAGCGCGGCCGAGCTCGTCGAGTTCCTCCAGGGCCGGGTGGCCCGTTGGTGGCTACCCGAGCGCTGGGCCTTCGTGAAGGAGATCCCCAAGACCTCGGTCGGCAAGTTCGACAAGAAGGTCCTGCGGGCAGACCACGCCGCAGGTGACCTCGAGGTGGTCGAGGTGCCGATCCCGTCGGAGGCGTGACGGGCGCAACCGTGATCCCCCGCCGGGCTCGAGCGACCCCACACGCACCGTGGGGACCTCAGGCGCCCCGTGTGATTGCCGGGGGTGTGGCGACCTGCACGTCTGCGGCCCCGCGCCGCGCGTGCGACCGCACCACGTGGGCGTGCTTGGCGTTCACCGCCGCGACGCGCGTCTCGGCGTCGAACGGGGCCGCGCACACCGGGCAGTGGGTGCGCACACGGTTCCGGTGGGGCGACCGTCCCCGGCGCTCGCTCCGCTGGTGCTCCCAACGCGAGTAGCGGTAACTGCGTGAGAAGACCGGCCAGATCGCGATCGCAAGTGCGAGTACGAGCACGGGTGCGCCGACGGCGATGACCATCCACATCGAGGGGCTCCTTTCCCGCCTGCAGGTGAACCGTTCTGCAACCTGCAACTACCTATTACCCCCCCGGTAGGCGCGCAACACCGCGTGCCGCACGATCCAGGGAGCGAGCAGTTGCAGAATGCAAACAGCTCTGCGGGCCGCGCGTGCGTGAGCACGAACCCTGGCGGCGAGGCGCCGCTACCCCGTGCACTCGTTGAGCGCGTCGATCAGGAGCCGCAATCGTGCGAAGTGGAACTTGTCGAAGCGCAGCGCAACCCTGGGAAGCTCGAGGTGATCGTTGCCCGAGCGTTCGGGGGGGAAGGGCGAGGCGGGACGGATGGTGCCCGACGTGACGATGTCGGCGAAGCGCCGGTTGAGCTCCTGGAGCTCGGCGGTGGACGGGAGCACCTGGAGCCGGAGCACGAGGAGATCGCCCACCCACCGGCACGAGTGGTAGTTGCGGTAGAAGCCGAGGACCTCCGCGGCCGCCTCCTCGACGGTGTTGACGACCTTGTACAGCGAGACGTCCTCGGGCGAGACGAAGCCCGGCCGGAGGAGCTGGTCGTCGACGAACTGGCGCCACCCGTGCCAGTAGGTGCCGCCCGGGGTCTCGACGAGCACGACCGGTGCCGGCTCCGCCTTCCCCGTCTGGAGCAGCGTCAGCAGCTCGTAGCTCTCGTCGAGCGTGCCGAACCCTCCAGGCAGTACGGCGTAGCCGTGGGACTCCTTCATGAGCATGAGCTTGCGGGTGAAGAAGTAGCGCATCTCGACGAGCTTCGGGTCCTGGGCGATGAAGGGATTCGCCCCTTCTTCGTGGGGGAGCCGGATGTTCACGCCGAAGGCGTGGGCGCGGCCGGCACCCTCGAGACCCGCGGCCATGATCCCGGGTCCCGCACCGGTCACGACCATCCAGCCGGCACCGGCCACGTGCGCGGCCAGGTCCCGGGCCAAGAGGTAGACCGGGTCGGCCGGCAGCGTGCGCGCCGAGCCGAACATCGTGAGCTTGCGCACCGAGCGGTACGGGCGGAAGACCCGGAACGCCTCCGCCATCTCGCCGAAGGCCGCGTCGGCGATCTTGAGGTCCCCGACGGCGGTGTCCTCGTGGGCGAGCTCGAAGACCGTCGCGAGCATGGAGCGGAAGAGCTCGCGCTTGACGGGCGGGAGCTCGCGCCCCGCGGCGATCTCCTCGAACGCCGCGTCCAGGACGTCGGGGGACGGGCGTGGCGCGGCGGGAAGCACCTCGTCGGACGTGGTCACGCGAGCGCCGCCTGCACCGGGCCCGCCCGCTCGTAGAGGGTGGTCCGCTGCACGAGCGGGCGCTGAAGGGGCGCGACGAGCGCCTCCAGGTCCTCGACCCCCATCCGCTGCCCGTGGGACGCGCCGGCGGCCCGCGAGATGTTCTCGTCCATCAGGGTGCCGCCGAGGTCGTTCGCCCCCGCCCGAAGCACCTGGCGCGCGCCGTGCGGACCCATCTTCACCCACGACACCTGGACGTTGTCGATGGCGCCGCGGTAGGCGATACGGCCGACCGCGTGCATGAGCAGCGCCTCGCGGAACGTGGGGCCCCGGCGCGATTTGTGCTGGAGGTAGATGGGGGAGGCCATGTGCACGAAGGGCAGCGGCACGAACTCGGTGAACCCCCCCGTCTCCTTCTGGAGGGCACGGGTGCGCACCATGTGGCGGGCCCAGTGGCGGGGGCGCTCGACCGACCCGAACATGATCGTGACGTTGGAGCGGAGGCCGACGCGGTGCGCCGTCCGGTGCGCCTCCAGCCACTCTGTGGTCGTCACCTTGTCGGGGCAGAGGATCTTTCGGATCTCGTCGTCGAGCACCTCCGCCGCGGTGCCCGGGAGGGTCTTCAACCCCGCGTCCTTCAGTCGGTGCAGGTACGCCTCGAGCGGCTCCCCGAGCCGCTTCGCGCCCTCGGTGACCTCGAGCGCGGTGAACCCGTGGATGTGGATGTCCGGCGACCCCGCGCGCACCGCCCGAAGCACCTCGACGTAGTAGTCGCCGTCGAAGGAGGGGTGGATCCCGCCCTGGAGGCACACTTCGGTCGCACCGAGCGCGTCGGCCTCTGCCACCCTCCGGGTGACCTCGTCGAGCTCGAGCAGGTACGGCGCGCCGCGCAGGTTGAGCGAGAGCGGTCCCTTCGAGAAGGCGCAGAAGCGACACTTGAACGTGCAGACGTTCGTGTAGTTGATGTTGCGGTTCCGGACGAAGGTGACCTCGTCCCCGCACGTCTTCGCACGGAGCTCGTCGGCGACCGCGGCGACCGCTCGGACCTCCGGCCCCCGCGCGGAGAACAGGGTGACGATCTCGTCCTCGCTCACCTCCTGCCCGAGCGCGACGCCTGCGAGGACCTCCCCGAGCGCGCTGTGCGCGCCGGCGCGCGGCGCCGGCGGCCCTGTGGACAGGAGGTCGGGGGGCGGGGCGTCGCCGCCGGAGCACCAGGCGTCCTCCCGGGCGAGCGACTCCGCATCGGAGGCGTCGAGGACGCTGAAGCGCATGGCCTCGTCGAGCCAGCGCTCGGGGTCGGCCGCGTACGACGGGTAGACGGTGAGGCGCGCGGCGAGCGTGTGGCCCTCCGCCTCGGTCGCGCGCCGCAGCGTCTCGAGCGCCGGCCAGGGTCGCTCGGGGTTCACGTGGTCGAGCGTGACGGGCGACACGCCGCCCCAGTCGTCGATCCCGGCGGCGAGGAGCGCGGCCAGGTCCTCGGACAGGTTGGGCGGCGCCTGGAGGTGGACGCCTGGCGGCAGGAGGAGGCGTGCCGCGGCGATGCTCCAGACCAGCTCCTCGGGCGGGCACGCCGGCCACCGTGCCATCGCGGTCCCGGCCTTGGGCACGAAGTTCTGGACGATGACCTCCTGGACGTGGCCGTGCCGGCGGTGCGCGTCCGCGATCGCCGAGAGCGCGACCAGGCGGTCCGCCCGCTCCTCGCCGATCCCGACGAGGATCCCGGTCGTGAAGGGGATGGCGAGGCGTCCCGCGTCCTCGAGCGTCTCGAGCCGCCGAGAAGGGTCCTTGTCCGGGGCGCCCCGGTGCGCGGGGAGATCGTCACGGAGGGACTCGAGCATCATGCCCTGGCTGGCGCTGACCTCCCGGAGCGCTGCGAGCTCGGTGGAACCGAGCGCGCCGGCGTTCGCATGGGGGAGCAGGCCGGTCTCCTCCAGGACCGCCCGGCAGCACGCGACGAGGTAGTCCACGGTCGAGGTGAAGCCGTGCGCGTCGAGCCAGCCGGCCGCGACCGGGTAGCGGTCCTCGGGCGCCTCGCCGAGGGTGAACAGCGCCTCCTTGCAGCCGGCGTCCCTGCCGCGCCGCGCGACGTCGAGCACCGCGTCGATCGACAGGAACGGCGCATCGACGCGCGCGGGTGCCTTTGCGAAGGTGCAGTAGCCGCAGCGGTCCCTGCAGAGCATGGTCAGTGGGATGAACACCTTCGGCGAGTACGTGACACGCGTCCCGTGCGCGTGGTCGCGCACTGTTGCGGCCGCGCGCACGAGATCGGCGAGCTCCGCGCCGAGGAGCTCGGCATGGGAGGGCGGCGCCCAGTCGGGGGCGTGGCCCGCCGCGCCGAAGTGGCCTGCAGAGGACCCGGCTTCCATGGGGGTGCTCACAGCTCGGGGACCCGCCACGCGTCGCCCGAACGCTCGAGCAGCAGGTCGGCGATGTGGGGACCCCACGTCCCGGCCCGGTAGAGGTGGAGGCCCCCCCCGGGCTCGGACCACGCCTGGAGGTACGGATCGACGATGCGCCACGCCTGCTCTACCTCGTCGGTGCGGATGAACAGCGTCGCGTCGCCGCACATGGCGTCGTGCAGGAGCCGGGGGTAACCGTCGCTCCCGCGATCCCCGCCGAACGCCTTGTCGTAGAGGAAGTCCATCGCGACCGACTGCACCCGGAACTCCTCGCCGGGGACCTTCGCGCCGAAGTGGAGGCTGATCCCTTCGTTGGGCTGGATCCGCAGTGCCAGCGTGTTGGGGCGGAGCTGCCGGGCGAGCTCCCCCTCGAAGGCGAGGAACGGGACGCTGTGGAACTGGAGCGCGACCTCGGTCACCCTGGCGGGGAGCCGCTTGCCGGTCCGGATGTAGATCGGGACGCCGGCCCACCGCCAGTTCTCCACCCGCAGCCGCAGCGCGACGTAGGTCTCGGTCACCGAGTCCGGCGCAACGCCTTGTTCGTCGCGGTAGCCGGGGACGGCGACGCCGTCGATGACGCCGGGCGTGTACTGCCCGCGGACGGACTTGTCGACCGCCTCGTCGGGCGTGGGGATGTCCACCGCCTTCAACAGCTTCACCTTCTCGTCGCGGATGTGCGTCGCGTCCATGCCCGTCGGCGGCTCCATGAGGGTGAGGGCCAGCACCTGCATCACGTGGTTCTGGACGATGTCACGCAGCGCCCCTGCAGTCTCGTAGAAGCCGCCACGGTGCTCGACCCCGATGCTCTCGGCGACGGTGATCTGCACCTGCTCGACGTAGCGGCGGTTCCACACGGGCTCGAAGATCGCGTTGGCGAAGCGGAGCGCGAGCACGTTCTGCACGGTCTCCTTCCCCATGTAGTGGTCGATGCGGAAGATCTGGTCCTCGTGGAAGGCGCGATGGACCGCCCCGTCGAGCTCCAGCGCGCTCTCGAGGTCGTGGCCGTAGGGCTTCTCGACCACCAGACGTGCGAACTGGCCCCCTTCGCCGGGCACGTTGCAGCTCTCCTTCGACAGGGCGTCGGCGACCAGAGAGAAGACCGAGGGGACCGTGGCGAGGTAGTAGACCCGGTTGCCCTTCGTGCCGTACCGGTCGTCCGCCTCCGCGAGGAGACCCTTCAAGCGATCGAAGGTCTCGGTCGATGCGTACTCGCCGGGGATGTAGCGGAAGCGCTCGACGAGCTTGCGCCACCGGTCACCGCCGTAGGCGACGTCTTTCAGCGCGACGTTGCGGAACTCCTCGTCGCTCCACGGCGTCCGGGCGACGCCGATGACCGTGAACTCGTCGGCGAGCCGCCCGCGGTCTGCAAGGTCCGCGAGCGCCGGGAGGATCTTCCTCGAGGTGAGGTCCCCGGACGCGCCGAAGATGACGAGCACCAGCGGCGGGGTACGCACCGGCGGTGCGGTGGGGACGGGTGGCACGACGAGGCGCGCCGACGTGGACGCCGAGCGGGCGCTCGTGGGCGTTCGGGCGTCGGCACGCGCCGACGCGTCGGCAGGTGAGGCATCAGGGCCGGGCGGAGTCACTCGTCCATTCTTACGGCCCGCGCGCCCACCGGCACGCGCGTGCCGGCCGGACCGCTCGCGCGCGTGCCTGCCGAGGCGTGCACCCGGGTCGCGCGGGTAGCCTCGTCCGCCGCGGCCCGAGAGGAGGACGGTGCCGGACTTCGAGCTTCGACCCGTGGGATGGGTGCGATCACCCCTTCGCACCGCGGGCGACGCGCCCTGTCAGGGCGTCGGCGCACCGCCCGCCCGCATCGACGTGGAGGACTGGACGACGCGGTGCTGGCGCGAGCTCGCCGTGGGGGACGACGTCTTCGTTCTCACCTGGCTCGACCGCGCCGACCGCTCCGTCATGGCCACCCACCCCGAGGACGACGAGTCCGTCCCGCTCACCGGGGTCTTCGCCACGAGGTCTCCCGACCGGCCGAACCCGATCGGCCTGCACCGCACGAGTGTGACCGGCCGGGGCGCCGGCTGGATCGAGGTCGCGAACCTCGAGGCCTTGGACGGGACGCCCGTCGTAGACGTGAAGCCGGTCATCGGCAGCGAGGAAGCCCTCGGGTAGGGCCGCGAGGCGCGAGGCACCCGGCGCGCCGTGCCCTGTGCGCCTACGACAGGGCGTTCGCCTTGTCGGTGAGGGACTGGAGCAGCTCGTCGAAGGACTTGGCGAAGGCGCTCACGCCTTGGTCTTCGAGGACGTCGCCGACGTCCTCCATGTCGATCCCGACTCGTGCGAGGTCGTCGAGCACCTGGTGTGCGCCCCGTAGGTCGGCGTCGACGGTCCTGGCGATCGTCCCGTGGTCGAGGAGGGCGTCGAGCGTGTGCTCGGGCATCGTGTTCACCGTGTCGGGGCCGATCAGCGAGTCCACGTAGAGCAAGTCCGGGTAGCGGGGGTTCTTGGTCGACGTGGATGCCCAGAGCGGGCGCTGCACCAGGGCGCCCTTGGCCCGCAAGGCGTCCCAGCGCGGCCCCGTGAAGGCCTTGGCGAATCGCTCGTAGGCGATCTGGGCCTGGGCAACGGCGGTCTTGCCGCGCAGTCCCAGCACCTCGGGGTCGCCGACGCCATCCGCGCCCCCGGCGAGTGCCTCGAGGCGGCGGTCCACCTCCGTGTCCACCCGGCTGACGAAGAACGACGCCACGCTGTGGACGCCGGACAGGTCGGTCGCCCCGCCGTCCGCGTACGCTTCGAGGCCCGAGAGGTACGCCTCGATGACCTCCCCGTAGCGGGTAAGGCTGAAGATCAACGTGACGTTGATGCTTCGTCCCTCGCCGAACAACGTGCGGATCGCCGGCACTCCGGCGGCCGTGCCGGGCACCTTCACGAGGAGGTTCGGCCGGTCGATCCGCTGGTGCAGGGCACGGGCCGCGGCGACGCTGCCGGCGGTGTCGTTGGCGAGCGAGGGCGACACCTCCAAGGAGACGAACCCGTCGGCCCCGTCGCTCGACTGGTGGACGGGCCGCAGCACCGAGAGGGCGTCCTCGATGTCGTCGACGACCATCTCCCAGTACGCGTCGTCCACGCTCATCGAGCGGATGAGGCCGCGGAACTGCTCGTCGTAGACGTCCGTCGCCTCGATCGCCTTGGCGAAGATCGTCGGGTTCGAGGTCACCCCCCGGACTCCCTGGCCGACGAGGTCCTGGAGGTGCCCGCCGGCCAGCCACTCGCGGTGGAGGTCGTCCAGCCAGGGGCTCTGTCCCTGGTTCTCGTAGAGGTCGTGCAGCTTGGTCATCCCGAGCCTCCTTCGTCGCGGTGAGCCCCGGTCCCGCCCCGATCCGGGCGCCGGGCGAGCAGGTCCCGGGCGCGCTCGGCGACGTGCTCGGGGGTGAAGCCGAATTCGGCGAGGGCACGCGTCCCGAGCGCGGAGGCCCCGAACGTGTCGATCGACACCGTCGCGTCCGCGTAGCGGTCCCACCCGAAGGACGAGCCGGCCTCCACGGCGAGTGCCGGCACGCCGCGGGGCAGGACCGAGCGGCGGTAGAGGGGGTCCTGCGCGTCGAACCACTCCCAGCACGGCAGCGAGACGACGCGGGCGCGCACGCCCTCGGACGCCAACTGCTCGGCGGCGTCGACGCAGACGTGCACCTCGCCGCCGGTGCCGATGAGCACGAGGTCGGGCGGCCCGGCATCGGTCCCACCCGGCTCGTCCACGAGCACGTAGCCGCCCCTTGCGACACCCGCCGGCGCACGGTCGGCGGCCGGCGCGAGCACCGGGAGATCCTGGCGGGAGAGGACGAGCCCCACCGGCGCCTCCCCGTCGACGGCGAGGAGCCACGCCTGTGCGCACTCGTTGGCGTCTGCCGGGCGGCAGACCGACAACCCGGGCATCGCGCGCAGCGACGCGAGGTGCTCGACCGGCTGGTGGGTCGGCCCGTCCTCGCCGAGACCGACCGAGTCGTGCGTCCACGAGTAGATCACGTGCGCGCGCGACATGGCGGCGAGCCTGACCGCGGGCCGCATGTAGTCGCTGAAGCAGAAGAAGGTGCCGCCAACGGGCAGCACGCCGCCGTGGTGCGCCATCCCGGTCATGGCGGCGGCCATCCCGTGCTCCCGGATGCCGAAGTACAGCTGGCGCCCGCCGGGATGCTCGGGCGACTGGCGCTCGGCGCCGTCGAGCTTCATGCCGGTGTTGCCGGTGAGGTCCGCGCCGCCGGCGATGAGGCCGGGGAGGAGGTCCGCCGTCGCGTTGATGCAGGCGTTCACGGCCTTGCGCGTCGCGACCATCGAGCCCGGCTCGAACGTCGGGAGCTTCTGCTCCCAGCCCGCGGGGCCGTGGCCCGACCACGCCGCGTCCCACGCCGCCCGGTCGCCGTCGAAGCGCCCGAGCCGGCCTTCCCACTCGGCGCGCATCTGCTGTCCCCGGCGCACGGTGCGCCGGTAGAGCTCGAGCACCTCGTCGGGCACCCAGAAGGTCTCGTCGGGTGGGAGCCCGAGGATCTCCTTGGTCTCGCGGATCTCGTCGGCGCCGAAGGGATCGCCGTGCGCCTTGGCGGTGTCCGTGAGATGCGGCGAGGGCCACCCGATGTGGCTCCGGAGCATGACGAGCGACGGCTTGTCCTCCACCTCCATCGCGCGCCGGAGTGCCGCCTCCAGCGCGTCCGTGTCGTTCGCGACCTCGCCGATGTCGTCGACGTCCCAGCCGTAGGCGCAGAAGCGCTCCGCCACGTCGTCGCTGTAGGCCAGCTCCGTGGGGCCGTCGATCGAGATGTGGTTGTTGTCGTAGACGTAGACGAGCCTTCCGAGGCCGAGGTGGCCGGCGAGCGAGGCAGCCTCGTGGCTGATGCCTTCTTCGAGGCAGCCGTCGCCGCACACGACGAAGGTGTGGTGGTCGACGAGCTCGGGTCCGAAGCGCGCGCGGAGGAAGCGCTCTGCGACGCCCATCCCCACGCCGTCGGCGACGCCCTGGCCCAGCGGCCCGGTCGTGACCTCCACACCGGGGGTGTGGCGATTCTCGGGGTGCCCCGGGGTGCGCGACCCCCACTGGCGGAACGCCTTGAGGTCATCGAGCGTGAGCCCGTAGCCGCACAGGTAGAGCATCGAGTACAGGAGGATCGACGCGTGGCCGTTGGACAGCACGAAGCGGTCCCGGTCCGGCCACGCCGGCTCGCTCGGGTCGTGGCGCATGACCCGGGTGAAGAGGACGTGCGCGAGCGGGGCGAGTGCCATCGCGGTGCCCGTGTGACCCGAGTGCGCCCGTTCGGGCGCGTCCATGGCGAGCCCGCGGATGACGTTGATGCCGAGTTGCTCGAGCTCTGCGCCGGAGGGGGGATCGGAGGGCATGCGGCTCAACATACCCAGTACCGTCGGGGCGGTGACGCCCCTATTGCAGGTCCCCCCCAACTGCGACCTCACCCTCGGCATCGTCTGCGTCGACAAGTCGGACCCCGGTCGGTCGGTCTGGCGCGTGGAAGCGCACGAACGCTTCGCCAACCCGGCGGGCGTGGTCCAGGGCGGGTTCGTCGCCGCGTGCTGCGACTCGGCGATGGGCGCGGCGGCGGTCACGTTCACCGAGGGGCGCCGGGTCCGGGTGGCGAACGCCGAGATGAAGGTCAGCTTCCTACGGCCGGTCCGCGCCGGCGAGACGCTCACCTGCGAGGCCCGGGTCGTCTCGGGCGGCGCCCGCGTCGCCTTCGTCGAGGCCACGCTGCGCGCCGCGGGGGGCAAGACGGTGGCGCGGGCGACGTCGACCTACCTCTTCTCCGACCGATCCTGACGCCGGGCGCGGGCCGGATCCTGACGCCGGGCGCGGGCCGGCCGACCCCGGTTCGCCTCGCGGAACGAGCCCGTGGCGATCGGGCGCCGGGTCCGCCGTGCGTGGCCCGCTTGCAGTCGGGGAATGCACCGGTGGAGGATCTACCTGGCAGAAGCGCAGCCGCGGGGTCGAGTACGCCCGGCGGCCTGCAGCCTGCGGTACGACGAGAGGAGCCAGAGCGCGCGTGGCACGGATTCGATTCGGACGGTCGTCGACCTCCGGCGACGGGATTCGCCAGAGCGGCACGGACGCGCTCCAGCTCGTCATCGACTACGTCAAGCAGGAGACCCTCACCCCACTGAAGGGCCTCGGCCGGTATCTCGTCGTCGGGATCCTCGGATCGATCGCCCTCTGCGGCGGCCTCGTCCTGCTGCTCGTCGCCCTCCTTCGGGCGCTCCAAGAGGAGACCGGCGGGTTCTTCAAGGGCACAATGACCTGGGCGCCCTACGTGATCGTGGGTGGGGCGGCGGTGATCGCGATGGGCCTTGCCGCCTGGAGGATCGCCAAAGGCCCCGCATTGCGGCGCAAGCGACCGCCGTCTGCCAAGAGCTGATGTCGGGACTCGGACGACGCGGAGACGGAGGGAACCAGCGATGAGCGCGCGCACGAACGGCCGGCCGATCACCCGCGCCGACCTGGAAGCGGCATTCCAGCGGGTCGTGGGGGAGGGAGAGAAGACGGTGGCCTCGGCTGCGCCGACCGCGCTCGTCGTCGTCGGGGCGACTGCGCTCCTCGTCGTGGTCCTCTCGTTCCTCGCCGGGAAACGACGTGGCCGGCGCAAGTCCTCGGTCGTCGAGATCCGTCGCCTCTGAGCGGGTGGGCGCGCGCATGGGACGACTCGTCGACGGCCTGCTCCGGCGCGCCACGCGCACGGGAATGCGCCGGGGGCTCGGCGGCGAGCACTGGGCGTGGCTCGTCATCGCCGGGGCGGCCTACGTGCTCCGGCGCGCACGCCGGACCGACGAGCGCGTCGAGCGGATCGACCTCAAGCCCGGAGAGCGGTATCTCGTGACGCTCCAGCCGGCGGACGAGGGCCGGCGCTCCTCGAGCACCGGATAGCACCGGTGGGGCACCCGGGGCGGAGGGGGCACGTCGCTGCCGGCGAGCGGGTCCTCCTGGTTGACGCGAAGGACCGGCGGTATCTCGTGACCCTCAAGCCCGGCGCGACGTTCCACACCCATGCGGGGAGCGTGGCGCACGACGACGTGATCGGACTCGACGAGGGCGGGATCGTTGCCGGCTCGTCGGGGAGGCGCTACCTCATGGTGCGTCCGACGCTCGCCGACGTCGTGCTGAAGATGCCGCGCGGCGCGCAGGTCATCTATCCGAAGGACCTCGGGGCCATCCTTCTCGCCGCGGACATCGGTCCGGGACAGCGCGTGCTCGAGGCGGGGGTCGGTTCGGGCGCCCTGTCGATGGCGCTCCTCCGGGCGGGGGCGACCGTGGTCGGCTACGAGCTTCGCGACGACTTCGCCGCCCGGGCCAAGGCGAACGTCGCCGCGTTGCTCGGCCCCGACGTCGACTATCGCGTGGAGTCGCGTGACGTGACGGAGGGGATCGACGAGCACGACCTCGACCGCGTCCTCCTCGACATGCCCGAGCCGTGGCGGGTGTTGCCGCATGCCGCGCGTGCGCTGCGGCCCGGCGGGATCCTGCTCTCCTACCTGCCGACCATCAACCAGACCGCCGAGCTCCGACGGGCGCTCGACGAGGGGCCGTACGCGCTGGCGTCCACGACCGAGGTCCTGCATCGGAGCTGGCATGTCGAGGCCCGCTCGGTGCGGCCGGACCACCGGATGGTGGCGCACACCGGTTTCCTCACCTGGGCACGAAAGCTCGCCCGGGACTCCTGATCGCTCCAGGGACGGATCGGCGGGCACGCACGGGAGTGCCGACGCCGAGCTCGCCGAGGGTCCCTTTCAGATCAGACGAATGCTCGGACCGCCCCCGAGCCTCCACCGGCCGGCGCGCCGTTCGGCATCCGAGACGCAACGAACGGCCCCCGCCGCTCCAGAGACGACTCGTTCCTCCCGCTCGGCGCTGTTGGTCTGACCTGTGGTCACGACCCCGGTTGGATTCCAGGCCGAGGGGATTCCAGGCCGAGGGGTGTGGGGTGTCCGGGGGTGTCCGGAACCCTTGACACACCCCCATGCCATCCTGTGCCCCATGGTCATGGACACCGAACCCCGAGTCGCACGGGTGGTCGAGGCGGCACAGGTGGTCGACGCCGCAGAGGCGTTCTTGTGGGCGGTCTCTGGCTTCGACCCCGCACAGGTCGCGCCCTTGGACTGCATCGTCGTCTCAGAGACCGCGGCGAGGGTGGAAAAGGCCGCAGAGGCCTTGCGGCTCCTCGCAGGCTCCCGGGCCATAAGGGCCGGTGCGCACAAGGAGATGGGCGTCGCCGACCCCGCCACCTGGCTCGCCCGCCAAGGGGGCACGACCGGCCGTGAGGCCCGCCAGGGACTCGAGCTCGCAGGGACCCTCGACGCGCTCCCCAAGACCAAGGAGGCCTTGTTGGAAGGGGCCGTCTCTGTGGCCCAGGCCAAAGAGATCGCAAACGCAGCAAGTGAGCTGGCCGGCACAGAGGAAGAGCTCGTCGAGGTCGCCAAGGCAGGAGACCTCACGAGGCTCAGAGACGAGGTGCGAGAACGGAGGCTGTCTTCGACCCCGGTCGGGGATCTCCACCGCCGACAGCTCGCGGCGCGTCGGTTCCGCCACTTTCGCGACGGACTCGGGATGGTGCGCATCGAAGGGGCGCTTCCGCCAGAGACCGGGATCCCCCTTGTCACCCGGATCGAACGGGAGGCAGCCCGCGCGCACAAAGAGGCAAAGCGGCACGGTTCCCGAGCGCCCTTCGAGGCCTACGCGGCAGACGCCCTTGTCGCGGTGTGCACCGGTCGAGAAGACGGCGCGGGCACAGCGAAAGGGCGCAGACCGAGCACCGAGCTTGTGATCGTGTGCGATCTGTACGCCTGGAGGCGCGGTCACGCCCACGAAGGAGAGCCCTGCCAGCTCCTCGGCGGCGGCCCCGTCCCCGTCGACGTGGCAAAGGCGCTTGCAGACGACGCTTTCGTGAAGGCGATCCTTCACGACGGGAAGGCGGTTTTGGAGGTGGCCCACTTCGGGCGCAGGTACACAGCAGCCCTGCGCACGGCCTTGGACGTAGGGCCTGTGCCCGCCTTCAGCGGGAGGGCATGTGCGCGTTGCGGGCGGACCTTCGGCCTCGAGCGTGACCACGAGGTCCCGATCGCCCAGAACGGGCCGACCTCGTATGGCAACGTCCAGGACCTCTGCTATCCCTGCCATGCAGAAAAGACCGAGCAGGACCGAAAGGCTGGGCGCCTGGGCCCGAGGGCGAAGGCCCGCGCCCCTGCGCCGCCGCCGTGGACCAGACCCCCGACCGCGCCGGACCTGCCCATCCCGACCGCGCCGGACCCACCCGCGCCGGACCCGCGGTAGTCGCGTCGCGACACCCGCGTTGGTCACAGCGGCGCGGGCCGCGACCGGCTCTGCGCGCGAGCCGAGCTCGACGAGTCGTCGCCGGGACGGCGGGTCCGTTCGTTTGCGTCACCGACGCCGAACGGAGCGGCGTCCGGTCGAGGGCCCGGAGGCGGGTCGGCGGCGGGCCGGTGCGGGGTCGGACCCAAGCAGCTGACACGTCGGTGCGAATCGAAAATGCCCCCGGCGGCCGCTCGACGCTCTCACACGCCCAACGGGCACGCCGTCCGGCTGAGGACTCGGAGACGCGGTCGGCGGCGAGCGCCTACTCGCGCTCGATGAAGATGCACTCCCCGGGGCACTCCTCGGAGGCCTCGACGACGGCGTCCTCGAGGTCATCGGGGACGAGTGCCATCCCGGCGGAGCCGCCGGGCTCGTTCTTCACCTCGTCGCCCTCCTTCACGTAGGCGAGACCATCGTCCAACAGGGTGAAGACCGCGGGCGCGATCTCCTCGCAGAGCCCATCGCCGGTGCACAGATCCTGGTCTATCCAGACCTTCATTCGTCGCCTTTCTCCGTCGATTTTCTCCGTCGATGTCGGCGGTTCCCGACCCGCCCGTCTGCTCGTCCCGCGTCCCTCTACCATCGCTCGGGCCCGGGCAGTCTCCTCGAAGGCATACCCTCGCCACCCCACCGGCCTCCTGCGAATGGAGGTGCCGGAAGCCGGGGGAGCGCCGACCGGACGACGCCGTGCGCCTGCCCGCACAGACTACTCCCTCGCCCTCGGTGCACGGCACTACCCTCGGCCGCGCCATTCTCCCTGCTCAGGGCTCACCCCCCGGACGCCCCCGGCGCCCAGTCGTTTGGAGCCGGAAACGGCCGGACGCTGCCGCGCGGTGCCTCCGTGCCGCCGGTATGGTGAGCCGAGGCGGGCCCGCGACAGCGGTGGGGCACAGGATCGGAGGAGGTGAGTCCGACGCCTGATCGAGCACACGACGAGAGCCACGAGCCCCGCGCAGATCTCGAGGCGCTGCGCGCGCGGCTCCAGGACGCAGAAGAAGAGGTGCGCGCCCTCCGGCGCCGGCTCCAGGAGAGCCCCGGCCGCGTGCAGGCCCTCGAAGAGCGGCTCTTGGAGTCCAAGGGCCAGCTCGCCCATGCCGTCTCGCAGAACGAGAAGCTGACCTTCACGCTCCAGCAGGCGAAGGAGCAGCTCGCCGCGCTCCGTGACGAGGTCGAGAAGCTCACCCAGCCCCCGGCCGCGTACGGGACGTTTCTCGGCACGAACGACGACGACACCGTCGACGTCTTCTCCGGAGGGCGCAAGATGCGGGTGTCGGTCCACCCCGACATCGGGCTCGCCACCCTGTCCAAGGGCGACGAGGTGGTGCTGAACGAGTCGCTCAACGTGGTGCTGGCACGTCCGGGCGAGCTCGCCGGCGAGGTCGTGACGTTGAAAGAGGTGCTCGACCCCGGACGTCGTGTCGCCGTCTTCGTGCGCGCCGACGAGGAGCGCGTGCTCGAGCTCTCCGACGCGATGGCCGGGATGCGCCTGCGCGCCGGCGACGCGCTCCTCATGGACACCCGGAGCCAGCTCGTCATCGAGAAGCTGCCGCGCCCCGAGGTCGAAGAGCTGGTGCTCGAAGAGGTTCCCGATATCACGTACGCGGACGTCGGCGGCCTCGACACCCAGATCGAGGCGATCACCGACGCTGTGGAGCTGCCGTACCTGCACCGCGCGCTCTTCGGGAGGTACCGGCTGCCCGCGCCCAAGGGCATCCTGCTCTACGGCCCGCCCGGGTGCGGCAAGACCCTCATCGCGAAGGCAGTCGCCAATTCGCTCGCCAAGAAGGTCGCCGAGACGACCGGGAACGACAACGTCCGCAGCTACTTCCTCAACATCAAGGGCCCCGAGCTCCTCAACAAGTACGTGGGCGAGACGGAGCGCCAGATCCGTCTGGTCTTCCAGCGCGCGCGGGAGAAGGCCGAAGAGGGAGTGCCCGTCATCGTCTTCTTCGACGAGATGGATTCTCTCTTCCGCACCCGAGGCACCGGCATCAGCTCGGACATGGAGTCGACGATCGTCCCCCAGCTGCTCGCGGAGATCGACGGCGTGGAGGCCCTGCGCGACGTCATCGTGATCGGCGCCTCCAACCGCGAGGACCTCATCGATCCGGCGATCCTGCGCCCGGGCCGCCTCGACGTGAAGATCAAGATCGAGCGGCCGGACGCGGAGGCCGCCGCGCAGATCTTCTCGAGATACCTGCGGGCCGACCTCCCCCTCGACGCCGGGGAGGTGGAGCGACTCGGCGGCGGCGACTCAGAGAAGACGGTCCAGGCAATGATCGAAGCGACGGTCGCCGAGATGTACCGCGCCGACGACGACAACCGATTCCTCGAGGTCACCTATCAGAACGGCGACAAAGAGCTCCTCTACTACCGCGATTTCGCGTCCGGGGCGATGATCGAGAACATCGTGCGACGCGCGAAGAAGCTCGCCTTGAAGCGCGAGATCGCAGATGAGGGCCGCGGGATCCGGACCTCGGACCTGGTCGAGTCGATCCGCCAGGAGTACAAGGAGAACGAGGACCTCCCGAACACGACCAACCCCGACGACTGGGCACGCATCTCGGGCAAGAAGGGCGAGAGGATCGTCTACGTACGCACGCTCATGAGCGAGGACCGCGACGGCAGGGGCGGCCGGGCGATCGAGCGGGTGGGTACCGGCCAGTACCTGTGACGAACAGGTAGGGTCGCTCCGTGGCCATCCCCAAGGTCTGCGGGATCGAGACCGAGTACGGCATCCAGGTGTCCGGTGGCGACGCGAACCCGATCACGGCGTCGTCGGTTCTGGTGAACGCCTACTCGACCGACGCGGAGCGGCGGACCGACTGGGACTTCGAAGACGAGACACCGGCCAACGACGCCCGGGGGTTCACGCGCGAGGGGTCGCTCGCCCCGGTGGTCGAGACGCACCTCGCCAACACGGTTCTCACCAACGGCGCCCGCTACTACGTCGACCACGCCCATCCCGAGTACTCGTCGCCGGAATGCGCGGACGCGCTCACCCTTGTGCGCTACGACAAGGCCGGCGAGGAGGTGCTCCGCCGCTCCATGCGGGCTGCGGCGCACTACTTCCCCGGCGCGCCTGCGGTCGTCGTCTACAAGAACAACTCCGACGGCAAGGGCAACTCCTACGGGTGCCACGAGAACTACCTCGTGGACAGGGCGGTGCCATTCGCCAAGGTCGCAGCCGGCGTCGTCCCGCACTTCGTCACCCGGCAGATCTACACCGGCGCGGGCAAGGTCGGTGCGGAGACCCCCGCGCTCGACCGCTCCCAGGTGACCTTCCAGATCTCCCAGCGCGCGGAGTTCTTCGAAGAGGTCATCGGCCTCGAGACCACGCTCAAACGTCCCATCGTGAACACCCGTGACGAGCCGCACGCCGACCCCCGGCGCTTCCGTCGCCTGCACGTGATCGTCGGCGACGCCAACCTCTCGGAGGTCGCGACGTTGCTCAAGGTGGGGACGACCGCGCTCGTGCTCGCGATGGTCGAAGACGACGTCGCCTCGCCCCGCGACCTCACCCCTGCCGACCCGGTGCGGGCGATGCACCAGGTGTCGACCGACCTCACCCTGCGCCGCCCGCTGGCGATGGCCGACGGGTCGACCGCCACGCCCCTCGCGGTCCAGTGGGAGCTCTACACGCTGGCCCGCAAGTACGCCGACCACTACGGCCTGGCGAACGTGGGGGGCGACGATGTGGGCGAACAGGTCCTTGGGCGCTGGGAAGCGGTCCTCCACGGCCTCGAGCAGGACCCCACAACCCTCGCCCGCCAGCTCGACTGGGTGGCCAAGCGGCGCATGGTCGAGGCCTACCGGGAGCGCCACGGGTGCGCCTGGGGAGACAGCCGGCTCCTCGCCCTCGACCTCCAGTACCACGATCTTCGGCCGGAACGCTCGCTCTACGCCCGCCTGGACATGGAGCGGTTGGTCGACGACGAGGCCGTGGCGGCGGCGGTGACAATCCCGCCCGCCGACACCCGGGCGTGGTTCCGCGGGCAGTGCCTCGCCCGGTGGCCCGACGCGGTCGTGACCGCGAACTGGGACTCGCTCGTCTTCGACCTGGGTTCCGACCCCCTCCGAAGGGTTCCTATGATGGATCCTCTGAGGGGAACCGCGGCGCACACCGCGTCGCTCCTGGAAGAGTGCGCGACGCCCGCGCAGCTCCTGGAGCGGTTGAGCGCATGACGACCTCGAGGACGTGGAAGATGTCCGGCGGCGATGGCAAAGAGCACGGCGCCGATCGGAGACGGCAGCGTGTGCAAGAGGGGATGACCTGATGGCTGAGCGAGAACAGAAGCGCAAGAGCGCCCCGGCCCGCACCGAGACCGAGGTGGTCGAGGAGGCGCCGCCGACCTCCGAGCGCGGCGAGAAGATCAAGGCGGAACTCGACGACCTGATGGACGAGATCGACGAGGTGCTCGAGGACAACGCCGAGGAGTTCGTCCGCAACTACGTCCAGAAGGGCGGGCAGTAGCCCGCGGTGGCGCTCCCGCTCTTCCCGCCGACCGAGGATCCGGGACCCGACTTTTCGAGCCTGTTGCGACGCAGCGGACTGCCCGCGATGCCCCAGGGCTCCGACGTCGCCGCGTCGGTCCGCCACGGCACCACGGTGGTCGCCCTCCGCTTCGCCGACGGCATCGTGATGGCCGGGGACCGGCGGGCGACGGAGGGCCACTCCATCGCCCACCGAGCGATGGAAAAGGTGTTCCCCGCCGACCGCTACTCGGCGGTCGCGATCGCCGGCGCCGCCGGGTTCGCCGTCGAGATGGTCCGACTCTTCCAGACCCAGCTCGAGCACTACGAGAAGGTCGAGGGCCTGACCCTCAGCCTGGAGGGCAAGGCGAACCAGCTCGCCCAGATGGTCCGCCAGCACCTGCCGATGGCGATGCAGGGCCTCGCGGTCGTCCCCCTGTTCGCCGGCTTCGACACCGTGCGGGGGACCGGACGGATCTTCACCTACGACGTCACCGGTGGCCACTACGAGGAGGCCGACTACCAGGCGACCGGTTCGGGCGGACGAGACGCGCGGACGACCGTCAAGCTGGGCTACCGCGAAGGGCTCTCGCGCGCCGAGGCCGTCGAGCTCGCCATCCAGGCGCTCTACGAAGCGGCAGACGAGGATTCGGGCACCGGCGGTCCCGACGTTGTGCGCGGGATCTACCCGACCGTGTCGGTGGTGACGTCCGACGGCTACAACGAGGTGCCCGAGCAGGAGGTCGCCGAGGGGTTCATGGCCCTCATCGAGCGCAAGCGGGCCGAGCGCGAGGCCACCGGCGGCACCTCGAGCGGGGGTGAGACGCCATGACGATGCCCTTCTACGTCGCGCCCGAGCAGGTCATGAAGGACCGCGCCGAGTACGCCCAGAAGGGCATCGCCCGGGGCCGGTCGCTCGTCGCGACCGTCTACACCGGCGGCGTCCTGATCGTGGCCGAGAACCCCTCGCGCTCGCTCCACAAGATCAGTGAGATCTACGACCGGATCGCGTTCGCGGGTGTCGGCAAGTACAACGAGTACGACCAGCTGCGCGTCGCAGGTGTCCGGCACGCGGACACGAAGGGCTACTCCTTCAGCCGCGACGACGTCGACGCCCGGTCGCTCGCCAACCTGTACGCGCAATTCCTCGGGAACGTCTTCACCCACGAGATGAAGCCGCTCGAGGTCGAGATCCTGGTGGCCGAGCTCGGAGGGAACGGGAAGCCCGACCGGCTGTACCACATCGCCTACGAGGGCACGATCACCGACGAGGACCGTTTCACCGTGCTCGGCGGGGACGCCGAGACGATCACCGAGCGGGTGGCCGCGGGATGGCGTGCCGATCGCGACCGGGCCGACGCGGTCCGTGCCACGGTCCGTGCGCTGGCGGGTCCCGAGCGCACCCTCGGCCCGGGTGACCTCGAGGTCGCCGCGCTCAGCCGGGAGAACGGTCGCCGAGCGTTCAGGCGGGTGACCGACACCGAGCTGGCCGAGATCCTCCAGGGTGGCCACCCGGACGCGCCGACCCGGACCCGGGGACGCACCGCCCGGACCTCGGGTGGCGAGGACGACCAGGCTGCCGCAGAGGGCGGCGACGCCGCACCGCCGCCGGGCTGACACAGCTCCCGACGGGGCTGGGCCAGGGCTGGGCCCGGGCTGGGCCCGCGGGCTTCCGACGGTACAGCCGTCCCTCGAATGCGGTTCCCCACCGGCGTGCCCGGCACTACCGTGGCTCCGTGGAGCGACGGATCTTCGGGCTCGAGAACGAGTACGGGGTCACCTTCACCCTGCGCGGCCAGCGGCGGCTCAGCCCCGACGAAGTTGCGAGGTACCTCTTCCGACGGGTCGTGAGCTGGGGCCGCTCGTCGAACGTCTTCCTGGAGAACGGCGCACGGCTCTACCTCGACGTCGGGAGCCACCCCGAGTACGCAACCCCCGAGTGCGACAGGATCGGCGACCTCGTCGTCCACGACAAGGCGGGGGAGTGGATCCTCTCACAGCTCGTCTCGGGCGCCCAGGCCCGCCTGCGGGAGGAGGGCATCCGGGGGGAGGTCTACCTCTTCAAGAACAACACCGACTCTGCCGGCAACTCCTACGGGTGCCACGAGAACTATCTCACCGAGCGCAACGACGACTTCAACCGCTACACCGAAGTGCTCATCCCCTTCCTCGTCTCCCGCCAGATCTTCGCGGGCGCAGGCAAGGTGCTCCAGACGGCCCGCGGCGCGGTGTACTGCATCAGCCAGCGCGCCGAGCACATCTGGGAGGGTGTGTCGTCGGCGACCACGCGGAGCCGCCCCATCATCAACACGCGCGACGAGCCGCACGCGGACGCCGAGCGCTACCGGCGGTTGCACGTCATCGTGGGTGACTCCAACATGAGCGAGTACGCGACGTTCCTCAAGATCGGGTCGACGAGCGTCCTTCTCGCGATGCTCGAGGACAGCGGGACCGTGCTGCGGGACCTGACCCTCGAGAACCCGATCCGCGCGATCCGCGAGATCAGCCACGACGTCACCTGTCAACGCAAGGTTCGGCTCGCCAACGGCCGGGAGATGCGTGCGCTCGACATCCAGGTGGAGTACCTCGAACGCGCGTTGCGCTTCCGGGACCGCCGCGGGCTCGGACCCGAGGAGGAGCGGGCGCTCGAGATGTGGCAGCACTGTCTGAAGGGGCTCGAATCGGACCCGCTGTCGTTGTGGCGCGAGTGCGACTGGGTCGCCAAGTACCGCCTCATCGACCAGGTCCGCCAGCGCCAGGGCGTTCCGCTCTCGCACCCCAAGGCGGCGATGGTCGACCTCATGTACCACGACGTCGACCGGGCGCGGGGGCTCTTCTACAAGCTCCAGGCCCGAGACCAGGTCGACCGCACGTGCCTCGACGCCGACATCGCGACGGCCATGACCGAGCCGCCGCAGTCCACCCGCGCGCGGCTCCGTGGCGCGTTCGTGCGACGAGCGAAGGAGCGCCGGCGCGACTTCACGGTCGACTGGGTGCACCTGAAGCTCAACGACCAGGCGCAGCGCACCGTCTTGCTGAAGGATCCCTTCCGTTCGCACGACGATCGCGTGGAGCGCCTCATCGCATCGCTCTGACATCGCGCTGGCGGCCGGGCTGGCGCCCGAGCTGGCGGCCGAGCTGGCGCCGGAGCTGGGCGGCCGGGCTGGCGCCGGATCGGGCGCGGCACCGGTCCCGATCTGCGTCCTGGTCCCCGCCGGCCAGAGGCACCTTGTAGCCTCGGGAGCCCGTGAGCACCGATCTCCCCGCGCGTGACCGACCCTCCACCGGCTCCCCGGCCTCGAGCGCGGGCGACGCCGGCCCCGCATTGGCAGAACAGCCAGTGGGCCAGCCCGTCTCGGGCTACCCCGGGGGGGGTCTGCCGGTGGCGGACGGCACCCCTACCCATGGTGCCGTATCTGGTGACGGCAACCCGCCCGGTGGAGGGACAGCCGGCGGCGGCGGCGAGGGGAGCGACGGCGCGCCGGCACCGAAGCGGAGCGCCCGGCGCTGGATCGTCGAGTGGGTCGTCATCGTCCTCGTCGCCGTCGGGGTCGCCTTCGGCGTGCGCACCTACGTCGCGCAGACCTACTACGTGCCGTCGACATCGATGTGGCCGACGCTCAAAGCAGGTGACCGCATCGTCGTGAACAAGCTGTCGGGCGCGCCGAGCGCGGGCGACATCATCGTGTTCAAACGGCCTCCCGCGGAGAACTGCGGCGGCGCACCCGTCCCGGATCTGGTCAAGCGCGTCGTCGGCCTCCCGGGCCAGACCGTCTCCGCGCACGCAGGCCAGGTGTACGTCACAGGGAAGCTGCTGAATGAGCCCTGGTTGCCGAAGGATCCGCACACCTACACGACGATGACCGGCTCGTACACCGTGCCCAAAGGTGACTACTACGTGATGGGGGACAACCGCACCGACTCGTGCGACAGCAGGATGTGGGGCCCCGTGAAGGGGTCCTCTGTCGTCGGCCAGGTCTTCCTGATCCTCTGGCCACCGTCGCGGTTCCGTTTCTTCTGAACGGGGTGGTCGGTTAGCTCCTCCTGCCCCTACATCTTGTGGTCGGACCACTGGTAGCCGCGACTGACGGCGGCCTCGGTCACTGGACCGGTGGCGACGGCCTGCTCGAGGAGGCGTCGGAACACGAGCCCTCGGCTGC
>DATLRV010000018.1:0-16919 GCA_035534455.1 Acidimicrobiales bacterium | reverse complement strand
GCGTGGACTACCAGGGTATCTAATCCTGTTCGCTCCCCACGCTTTCGCTCCTCAGCGTCAGTACCGGCCCAGACCACCGCCTTCGCTACTGGTGTTCCTCCTGATATCTGCGCATTTCACCGCTACACCAGGAATTCCATGGTCCCCTACCGGACTCTAGCCATGACAGTATCGAGTGGCGATCCCAGGTTGAGCCTGGGGGTTTCACACCCGACTTATCAAGCCGCCTACGAGCTCTTTACGCCCAGTAAATCCGGACAACGCTCGCCCCCTACGTATCACCGCGGCTGCTGGCACGTAGTTAGCCGGGGCTTCTTCTGTGGGTACCGTCAATTTCGTTCCCACTGAAAGGAGTTTACAACCCGAGGGCCTTCATCCCCCACGCGGCGTTGCTGCGTCAGGCTTTCGCCCATTGCGCAAGATTCCCTACTGCTGCCTCCCGTAGGAGTCTGGGCCGTGTCTCAGTCCCAGTGTGGCTGATCGTCCTCTCAGACCAGCTACCCGTCGTCGCCATGGTGAGCCGTTACCTCACCATCAAGCTGATAGGCCGCGAGCCCCTCCCGAAGCAGAATCCTTTCCTCATCAGATCATGCGATCCGATGGGGACATCCGGTATTAGCACCGGTTTCCCGGTGTTATCCCAGTCTTCGGGGCAGGTTGCTCACGTGCTACTCACCCGTTCGCCACTAGGTCTTCTCCGGTGTTGCCACCGAATGGACCTCGTTCGACTTGCATGTATTAAGCACGCCGCCAGCGTTCGTCCTGAGCCAGGATCAAACTCTCCATCGAGACTCTCGCGCCGATCCGAAGGATCGTCGCAAAGAATCAGAGAGCCGGCCGGGACCGACTCAATGTCACCGGCCGACACAGACCGTGGTGGCGCTCCGAGGAGCACTCCGGGCGGCCTGCCGTACTGCAATATTGACGCGCGACCCCGGAACGTTCGCCCGGAGCCGCCCGCACTGGCTTTTGGCTCTCGCTCTTCCGTTTTCAAGGAGCGACCGGGCACGCGCCCAGAGGGCGTTGGTGCCGGGTCCGAAGCGGGCCGCGGTGAACACGCCACCGAGGTTCGCTTCGTCTCGCCGAACGGCTCCGACAGGGCCGGCTCGGCGGGATGTTGACCCTACCAGGGGGACACCTGATCGTCAACCGGGCCACGGAGGCCCAGTCGGCGCGCCAGAGAGGCCCGCTGGTAGAAGACACAGTGTAGCGGGTCCACCGCGCGTCACTTCCACCGGAAGTGGACGAAGATCCTCCCGAAGTTCTTCGAGTCCTTCTCGACCCGGTGATATCGGGCGCGGACATCCCTTCGGTCGAGATACCGCAGGACCCGCTTCTTCAGCTGGCCCGATCCCTTGCCGGGGATGATCTCGAGGAGCGTCGCCTTCTTCCGGGCCGCCTCCTCCATCACCCGTTCGAGGGCGTGGTCGATCTCCTCGCCCTTGTTGTAGATCTCGTGGAGGTCGAGGACCAGCTTCGCGGCCACGGCGTGACGCCCCGAGCTCCCGACAGGGGAGCTCAGTGCCCCCCGAGCATCGCGCTCATCCGGGAGGCGAGCCAGGAGGGGCGCCCTCGGCGAGCCTCGCTCCGGTCCGCCAGCTGTACCCCCCGGAGGCCGGCGTTGATGCCCAGCCAGCGCAGCGGCTCCGGCTCCCACCGCTGCCATCGGTGCCCGACCCACGGGAGCGCGACCAGGTCCGTGTCGCGTCCGGTCACCAGGTCGGCGATGGTCCGCCCGGCGAGGTTGGTGGTCGAGACCCCGTCCCCCACGTAGCCGCCGGCCCAGGCCACGCCGGTCGCCTGGTCGAGCCCCACTGACGAGCACCAGTCCCGTGGGACCCCGATCGGCCCTCCCCAGCGGTGCGTGACCGCCGCGTCGCGGGCGTCGGGGAAGAGGTCGACGAGCGTCCGGCGCAGTCCCTCGTGCACGTTCGAGTTGCGGTCGAACACCGACCGCACGGCCGAGCCGAAGTGGTACGGCGCCCCACGGCCACCGAACGCCAGGCGCCCGTCCGCCGTGCGCTGCCCGTAGACGATCAGGTGGCGATGATCCGAGAAGGTCTCGCGACCCGCGAGCCTCGCCTCCTTCCAGAAGGCTTCGTCGAGCGGCTCGGTGGCGATCATCAGCGAGTACACGGGTGCGAGCGTCCGTTCCTCCCCCGGCAAGGTGGGCGTCCACGCCTCGAGGGCCCGGACGACGACGTCCGCCCGGACCGTCCCCCGCGGCGTCACTGCCTCGGGGCGGCGGCGTCCTGCGACGCCGGCGGGCCGGATCTCGGTGACCGGGGTCTTCTCGAAGACGGCCACCCCCCGGCGCTCCACCGCCTCGGCGAGACCGCGAGCCAGGCGGGCCGGGTGGATGGCCGCACAGTGCGGCGTGTACGTCGCGCCGAGGACCCCGGTCGCCCCGATGCGCTCTCGCGCCTCGGCGATCTCGAGCCAGGCCAGGTCTTTCTCGTCGACGCCGACGCGTCGTGCCTCGGCGACCTCCTCCTTCGCACGCGTGACCTGGGCGGGCCCCCGGGCCGCCACGATCGTGCCGCCCTTTTCGAAGTGGCAGTCGATCCCGTCATCTGCGGCCGCACGGCCCACCTCGTCGACACTGTCCTGCATCGCCACTCGCATGCGCCGCGCGGCGTCGGCGCCGTGCTCGGCGGCGAGCTTCGCCTCGGATGCGGCGAACAAGGCGGAGCACCACCCGCCGTTGCGTCCCGACGCTCCGAATCCCGCGACCTCCGCCTCGAGGACGACGACCCGGAGCGCCGGGTCGGCGAGCGCGAGGTAGCGGGCGGTCCACAGTCCCGTGTAGCCACCCCCGACGATCGCGACGTCGACGTCGATGTCGCCGGGGAGGCCGGGTCGAACCCGGAGGCGGCCCGGCAAGGTGTCCCACCACAGCGACACGCCGCGGTAGGCCCCGTCCTGCTCGTGCGCGTCCACCGCGTCGCTCCCCTCCGAAGACCGGATCAGATCCGCCGCTGGGCCTCCGTGAGCACGTCACGCAGGATCTGCACCATGAGATCGATCTCCTCGTGGCCGCAGATGAGCGGGGGCGACAGTTGGATGACGGGATCGCCGCGGTCGTCCGCGCGGCAGATGAGGCCGGCCTCGAAGAGCGCGCCCGAGAGGAAGCCGCGCAGGAGGTGCTCGCTCTCGGCGTCGTCGAAGGACTCCTTCGTCGCCTTGTCCTTCACGAGCTCGATTCCGTAGAAGTACCCTTCGCCGCGCACGTCCCCGACGATGGGCAGGCTGTAGAGCGACTCGAGCGCCGACCTGAAGTAGTCCCGGTTCTTCCGGACGTGGTCGAGGATGTGCTCACGCTCGAAGATCTCGAGGTTCGCAAGCGCGACGGCGCAGCTCACCGGGTGCCCGGCGAAGGTGATGCCGTGCGAGAAGCTGGCATTGCCCTCGAGGAACGGCTCGACCACCCTTTCGCTGGCGATCATCGCCCCGAGCGGCGCGTAGCCGCTGGTGATGCCCTTGGCCACGGTGATGATGTCGGGCTGATAACCGAATCGCTGCGACCCGAAGTACTCGCCGAGGCGCCCGAAGGCGCAGATCACCTCGTCCGAGACGAAGAGCACCCCGTGGCGGTCGCAGATCTCGCGTACCCGCTCGAAGTACCCAGGAGGCGGCGGGAAGCAGCCCCCGGAGTTCTGCACGGGCTCGAGATAGACCGCGGCGACGGTCTCGGGCCCCTCGCGCTCGATGGTGCGGTCGATCTCGTCGGCGGCCCACCGTCCGAAGTCCTCGATGTCGTCGGCGTGCTCGGGCGCCCGGTAGAAGTTCGTGTTGGGCACCTTCACGGCGCCGGGCATGAGCGGCTCGAACGGCGTGCGGATGCTGGGGATCGACGTGATGGCCAGGGCCCCCATCGTCGTCCCGTGGTAGGCGATATCGCGGCTGATCACCTTGTAGCGCCAGGGCTCCCCCTTCATCCGGAAGTACTGGCGCGCGAGCTTGAGCGCTGACTCGACGGCCTCCGAACCGCCCGAGGTGAAGAAGACGCGGTTCAGGTCACCGGGCGCGAGCTCCGCCAAGCGGTCGGCGAGCTCGATCGCCCTTGGGTGGGCGTACGTCCACAGGGGGAAGTAGGCAAGCTCCCCTGCCTGCTTCGCGGCCGCCTCGCCCAGCTCGTAGCGCCCGTGGCCGAGCTGGCTCACGAAGAGCCCGGCGAGACCGTCGAGGTACCGCTTCCCGTGCTGGTCCCAAACGTACGCGCCCTCGCCGCGGACCATCACCGGTATCTCGTGCTCCCGGCTGTAGACGCCGAGGCGCGTGAAGTGCATCCAGAGGTGCCGCCGGGCCCGTTCGCTCAGCTCGTCGCCGGCGTCGCCCTCGAAGTCCACGGTGTGCGTCTCGTACTCGGAAGTCATCTGGTCCCCCAGGAGTAGGTCTGCTTGGCGAGTTTCAGGTAAACGAACGATTCAGTGCTCCGCACACCCGGGATGGAACGGAACGAGTCGTTGAGAAGCCGGAACAGGGCATCGTCGTCCTCGCAGACGACCTCCACGAGCAGGTCGAAGGACCCGGCGCACATCACCACGTAGTCGACCTCGTCGAGCTCGGACAGCTTGTCGGCGACGAGGCGCACGTCACCTTCGACCCGTACCCCCACCATCGCTTGGCGATAGAAGCCGAGCTGGAGCGGGTCAGTGACTGCGACGATCTGCATGACGCCGGCCTCGCGTAGGCGCTGGACGCGCCGCCGCACCGCCGCTTCCGACAGGCCCACCTCCTCGGCGATCGTGCCGTAGGGAAGCCGTCCGTCCCGCTGGAGCGCCTCGATGATCGCTCGGTTCGACTCGTCGAGCAGACCCGAGGGGCCGTTTCCCGGACCTCCCGGACCTCCCGGACCTCCCGGACCTCCCGGGCCGCCGCGGCCGGCTCCGGCGAGGCTGTTCGCCTCGGATTCGTCGTGCCCGTCGCCGTTGGGGCCACCCCCGTTCCGCCCCGCGAACGCAGGACGCGCCGCTCGGCGGGAGCGGCCCGGGACGCGGCGCCGCGCCCCCTCGGCACCGCGGGAGGCTCTCCCGTCGTCACCGTGGTCTCCGCTGCCGCCGCCCGGCGGCTCGATCGGGTTCACTCGGGACATCCCTCCGGTCTCGTGGCGCGCACGGCTCGTCGAGTCAGAAGCCGGCTTCACGCCGAATTCTGTCAGATTTTGGCCCCTCGTCAAGCGATTCGGTCGTCCCGAGCCCAAATCGACTCGTAAAGCGTGTCTCCCGCTTGTCAACGCCTGCGTAATCTGGAATCGTTGTCGGGTCGGCGCGAGCCCGTCGTGCCCCTCCCGGGGCGTCGGTGCGGGTGCGCCCGATCCGTCGACCGAGGCAGTCCACGCCATGCAGGGAGGAACCATGAGCCCACGCGACGACACCGGCACGCTCGAGAGGCTGTCGAATTTCGTGAACGGCACCCACGTCGACGCCGACGGTCCGATGGCACCGGTGATCGACCCGAGCACGGGCCGCGCCTACGCCGAGGCGCCCGTGTCGAGCGCGGCCGACGTCGACCGCGCGATGAAGGCCGCGGCAGCGGCGTTCCCGGATTGGCGGGACCGCGCACCGGGCGAGCGCAGCCTAGCGCTCATCCGCATCGCCGACGCGATCGAGCGCCGCGCCGAGGACCTGGTCCGCGTGGAGTCGCGCAACACCGGCAAGCCCATCGGGCTGACCCTGTCGGAGGAGATCCCGCCGATGGTCGACCAGGTCCGGTTCTTTTCGGGAGCGGCGCGCATGCTCCACGGGCTGTCCGCCGGCGAGTACCTCACGGGCCACACGTCGATGATCCGGCGCGAGCCCATCGGCGTCTGCGCGGCGGTGACCCCGTGGAACTACCCCCTCATGATGGCGGTCTGGAAGTGGGCACCGGCGCTCGCCGCCGGCAACACCATGGTGCTCAAGCCCTCGGACACGACGCCCGCCTCCACGCTGTTGATGGCCGAGATCATGAGCGAGCACCTTCCGCCGGGCGTGTTCAACGTCGTCACCGGGGACCGTGACACCGGCCGGGCGCTCGTCGAGCACCCGATCCCGGCCATGGTGTCGGTGACCGGGAGCGTGCGTGCGGGGAAGGAGGTCGCGGCCACGGCGTCCGCGACGCTCAAGCGGGTGCACCTCGAGCTCGGCGGCAAGGCACCCGTGATCGTCTTCGACGACGCGGACATCGAGACGACCGCCGCGGGCATCGCGGGAGCTGCCTACTTCAACGCCGGACAGGACTGCACCGCGGCAACGCGCATCCTTTCGGGCCCGAGGGTCCACGACGACCTGGTCGCCGCGCTCGCCGAGCAGGCGAAAGGCACGACGACTGGCGCTCCCGACGATGAGTCTGCCGCCTACGGCCCGCTCAACAACGAGAACCAGCTCGCGCGCGTACGGAGCTTCCTCGAGCACGTGCCCGGCCACGCGGAGGTGGTCACGGGTGGCCAGCAGGTGGGGAGCACGGGCTACTTCTTCGCCCCGACCGTGGTCGACGGGCTGCACCAGGACGACGAGATGATCCAGCAGGAGATCTTCGGCCCCGTCGTCACCGTCCAGCAGTTCTCGGACGAGGAGCAGGCCCTGGCGTGGGCGAACGGCGTGGAGTACGGGCTCGCGTCGAGCGTGTGGACGAAAGACCACGGCCGCGCCATGCGCATGGCCAAGGGCCTCGACTTTGGCTGCGTCTGGATCAACACCCACATCCCGATCGTCGCCGAGATGCCGCACGGGGGCTTCAAGAGCTCCGGGTACGGCAAGGACCTCTCCATGTACGGCTTCGAGGACTACACCCGCGTGAAGCACGTCATGAGCAACATCGAGGCCTGAGCCACCAGCCACGGCGCCCAGAGCCCGAGATCCGAGAACCCGCCACACCCGAGTCCTCGAGCAGATCGACTCGGGCACCGCAGAAGGAGCCGCGCACCGTGATCATCGGCGTCCCGAAAGAAGTGAAGAAGGACGAGTACCGGGTCGCGATCACCCCGGCAGGTGTCCGCGAGCTGACGTTCGCAGGGCACATCGTCTACGTCGAGCAGGGTGCGGGCGAGGGTTCGGCGATCCCGGACGTCGAGTACGTGGCGACCGGGGCGAAGATCGTGCCGGACCCCGACGACGTGTGGAGCGGCGCCGACATGGTCCTCAAGGTCAAAGAGCCCGTAGCCGAGGAGTACCACCGCCTCAGCCTCCGCGCCGACCAGGTGCTCTTCACGTACCTCCACTTGGCAGCGTCGCGCGAGTGCACCGACGCGCTGGTCGCCGCCGGCAACGTCGCGATCGCCTACGAGACCGTCCGCCTGCCGGACAACTCCCTGCCGCTCCTCACCCCGATGAGCGAGGTGGCCGGGCGCATGTCCCCGCTCGTGGCTTCGCACCACCTCATGCGACCGGGCGGGGGGCGCGGCACGTTGGTGTGCGGGGTGCCGGGAGTGGAGGCGGCCAAGATCGTGATCCTCGGCGCCGGCGTGGCCGGGATGGCCGCGGCGACCCTCGCCGTCGGGTTGCACGCCAACGTCTACATCCTCGACAAGAACCTCGAGCGGCTCCGACAGGTCGACCATCACTTCCGGGGCGCGCTCGAGACCATCGCGTCGAGCACCCACGCCGTCGAGGAGCAATGCGTCGACGCGGACATCGTCATCGGCGCCGTCCTCGTCGTCGGAGCCCGAGCGCCCAAGCTCGTGAGCGACGAGCTCGCGGGCCGCATGCGCCCCGGCTCGGTCCTCGTCGACATCTCCGTCGACCAGGGAGGCTGCTTCGAGTCGACGCGGCCCACGACGCACTCGAACCCGACGTTCATGGTGCACGGCTCGGTCTTCTACTGCGTCGCCAACATGCCCGGCGCGGTCCCCCACTCCTCCACCCACGCGCTCGCCAACGCGACCTTGCCCTACACCATCGCTCTCGCGAACCAGGGGTGGCAGGACGCGGTCCGGTCCGACGCGCCGCTCGCCGAAGGCGTGAACGTCGTCAACGGCGCAGTCACCTGCGAGCCGGTCGCCGAGGCGCACGGGCTCGCGTACACCCCCCTCGCCGAGGTGCTCTAGCCAGAGACGTGCCTGAGACGTGCCTGAGGCGCGCCGTCACGAGACGAACCGGCTTCCGGACAGCCAGAACCGCCACTCCACCTCGGTGGCGCGGCTGATCCCGACCCGCGGCCCGCGCGCGAGTGCCGGTCCCGCGGGGGGCTCGGTACCGTCGTCGACGAGTCGCACGGGGGACGAGGGTGACAAGAGGTCCGCGCCGTCGTGGTCCTTCGTGATGCCGAGGGCGGTCGTGAGGTTCGCCGGTCCCCTGCACAGGTCGCGCACCGGAGGCGGCGTGCCCGCCCGCCTGCGCCCGGCGCGGGCCGAGGCCATCGCGTCGAGGCCGCGCACCGGCTCGAGCGCGCGCAAGAGCACCGCGCCCGCGACCCCTTCGGGCCCGCACACCACGTTCGCGCACCAGTGCATGCCGTAGGAGAAGTACACGTAGAGCAGCCCGGCACGGCCGAACATCGTGGCGTTGCGCACCGTCGGGCCGCGGTAGGCGTGGGACGCCGGGTCGAGCTCGCCCCGGTACGCCTCGACTTCGACGATGCGGCCCTCACGGCCCGCGTGCACGACCAGCTTCCCGATGAGGAGCGGCGCGACCTCGATCGGGTCGGACGCGAGCAGGTCGCGACCGATCGCTCGACGGCTCCGCACGGCTCAGACGCCGGACGCGGCGTCCTCGCCGGGTGCCGCGTCCGGAATCGCGGCGGCGCGCAGCGTCTGGACGTGGATGGCGAGGCGCGAGCGGTCGACGTCGAGCCTGCGCACGAAGCGCTCCGTCTGCTCCGCGACCGGACGGGGCCCGGCGCCGCCGGGCGTCGTGCGACGGGTCACCGCCACGCCCGGCTCGAGTAGCCGCGCCCCGGCTTCCCCCAGCTCCGGGTGAGCCTGGACCAGCTCGACGAGCGGCACGTGCCGGGCGACCGACTCCCTGACCAACCCGGCGACGAGCGCGTGCGCCTGACGGAACGGCGTGCCCCGCACGACGAGGAGCTCCGCCAGGTCGATGGCCGCCGCCGTCGACGAGTCGGCGGCCGCTTGCATCCGCTCGGGGTGCCACTCGACCGTCGCGTAGAGGCCGCGCACGGCGCGCAGCACCGCGCGGACCTGCCACAGTGCGTCGAAGAGGGGTTCCTTGTCCTCTTGGAGGTCGCGGTTGTAGGCGAGCGGCAGGCCCTTCAGCGTTGCGAGGAGGCCGCTCAGATGGCCGATCAGACGCCCCGCCTTCCCGCGAGCGAGCTCCGCCACGTCGGGGTTCTTCTTCTGTGGGAGCATCGAGCTCCCCGTTGCGTACCCGTCGTCGAGGGTGCAGAAGCTCCACTCCTCGCTCGACCACAGCACGATCTCCTCGCCCATACGCGACAGGTGCACGCCGAGCAAGGCGAGGTCGAACAGCGCCTCAGCGACGAAGTCACGGTCGCTCACCGCGTCGAGCGAATTCTCGAAACGCTGGGCGAAGCCGAGCTGCTCGGCGACGAAGTCGGGGTCCAGCGGAAGCGACGACCCGGCGAGCGCTCCCGCCCCGAGCGGCGAGACGTCCAGGCGCTCGATCGTGGCGATGGTGCGGTCCACGTCCCGGGCGAGTGCCCAACCGTGCGCGAGGAGGTGGTGCGCGAGGAGGACCGGCTGCGCGCGCTGGAGGTGCGTGTACCCCGGGAGGTAGACGTCTCCGGCCTCGCGCGCCCGGCGCAGGAGCTCGGTCTGGAGCCCGAGGATCTCGCCGGCCAGCTCGAGGAGCCTCCTGCGGGCGAACAGCCGCAGGTCCGTCGCCACCTGGTCGTTGCGGCTGCGCCCCGTGTGGAGCTTCGCCCCGACTTCGCCGGCGAGCTCGGTCACGCGCCGCTCCACCGCGGTGTGCACGTCCTCGTCGGTGGGCACGAAGGCGAAGTCGCCGGAGGCGAGCTCCTCAGCGACGCGGGACAGCGCGACGAGGAGAGCCGACGCTTCCTCCTCCGACACGATGCCCGCCTTGGCGAGCCCTCGCACGTGGGCCTTGGACCCCGCGATGTCGTCGACGGCGAGCTGACGGTCGAACCCCACGCTCACCGAGAGCGCCGCGACCTCCTCGGCCATGCTCCCATCGAACCGACCCTGCCAGAGCGTCACTGCGCGTCGCGCCCCTCACCCTGGCGCGCGGCCCAGGTGGCGACCCCGAGACCCCAGAGCCGCACGAACCCTTCGGCGTCCTCGTGCCGGAAGGTGTCCCCCGCGTCATAGGTGGCGAGCCCGTGGTCGTAGAGGGCCACGGGGCTCCGACGCCCCACGACCGTCCCCGCCCCGGGCGGGGAGAAGCGGAGCCGCACCTCGCCGGACACGTGGCGCTGCGACTCGGACATGAAGGCGTCGAGCGCCTGCTTGAGCGGTGAGTACCACATGCCGTCGTAGACGAGCTCCGCCCACCGCGGCTCGAGCCGCGCCTTCTCGTGCTGGAGATCGCGCTCGAGGGTCAGGTCCTCGAGGTCGGCATGCGCCATGATCAGCGCCAGCGCGGCGGGGCATTCGTAAATCTCGCGGCTCTTGATGCCGACACGGCGGTTCTCCACCATGTTGAGGCGGCCGAACCCGGTCGACCCCGCCACCCGGCCGAGGCGCACGATGAGGTCGTGCCCCTCCATCTCCTCGCCGTCGAGAGACACCGGGACCCCGTGCTCGAAGCCGACGACCACCTCCACCGGGGATTCGGCGGTGATCTTGGTCATCGTGAAGATGTCCTCGGGGGGATCGGCCCACGGGTCTTCGAGGACGCCACACTCGATGGACTTCCCCCAGAGGTTCTCGTCGATCGAGTACACCTTCTCCTTGGTCACCGTGATGGGGATGTCCCACTTCGCGGCGTACTCGACGCACTGCTCCCTCGTGAGACCCCATACGCGGGCTGGCGCGATGACGTCCAGGTCGGGGGCGAGCGCCCGGGTGCCGACCTCGAAGCGCACCTGGTCGTTGCCCTTCCCGGTGCAGCCGTGCGCGACCGCGTGCGCGCCGTGGTCGCGCGCGGCGCGGACGAGGTGGCGCACGATCACCGGCCGAGAGAGGGCAGAGACGAGGGGGTACTTGCCCTCGTAGCGCGCGTTCGCCCGCACAGCGGCGAAGCAGTACTCCTCGGCCATCTCCCGACGCGCGTCGACCACGATCGCTTCGACCGCGCCCGCGGCGAGCGCGCGCTGGCGGATCGCCTCCCAGCCGTCGGAGGTCGCATCCGCCTCCTGGCCGACGTCGACGGCCACGGCGATCACCTCGGCGTCGGCATGCTCGATGAGCCACCGCACCGCCACCGAGGTGTCGAGTCCTCCGCTGTACGCAAGTACCACCCTGCGCATCATTCCTCCTCGGTTGTCCGACCGTTCGACGCGCCGTCGAGCCCCGCGAGCGAGGCGAGGTGCGCGGCGACGTCTCGGGTGCGATGGCTCTCTGCGACCACCACCAGCAGGGTGTCGTCGCCAGCGACGGTGCCGACGACGCCGTCCAGTCCGCTGCGGTCCAAGGCCGATGCTACGACATGCGCGCAGCCCGGCGGGGTGCGCAGGACGACGAGGTTCTGCGACGACGTGAGCTCCACCGCCCATTCGCCGAGCACGCGCCGGAGATGCTCCACCGGCGCGATCTGCTGGGCCGGGAGCTCGGGGAGCGCGTAGGCGGCCTCCCCGCCCGGCAGGCGCACCTTCTGCGCGCCCAGCTCCTCGAGGTCTCTCGAGACCGTCGTCTGCGTCGCCTCGACGCCCTCGGCGGCCAGCAGTTCCACCAGGACCTGTTGGCTCGCGATCGGCTGTTGAGAGAGCAACCGCGTGATTCGGTGCTGGCGCTGGGTCTTGCCGAGCCTCACGTCGCAGCCTCCCGCGCCGCACGGGGTGCGTCGCCGAGCACGGTCGCCAGGGCGCGCCCGAGAAGGGCGAGCGCCTCGTCGATGACCGCGTCGTCGACGAGGAGTGACGGGGCGAGCCGGAGCGAGTCGGGCCGGACCGCGTTGACGAGGAGTCCGAGTGCGAGCGCCGCGTTCGACGCGTCGGCCGCGACGGGTGCACGCAGCTGGGCCGCGAGCAGCAGTCCCTCGCCCCGCACGCCCACGACGCCGGGCAGCGCGCCGAGGCCGGCGCGAAGGCGCGCGCCGGCGCGGCGTGCCCGCACCGGGACGTCCTCGCGGGCCATCACCGCAAGCGTCGTCCGTGCGGCGGCCATCGCGAGCGGCTGCCCGCCGAACGTGGTTGCGTGGTCCCCCGGCCCGAACGCGGCGGCCACTTCGGCGCTGGCCCAGCAGGCGCCGACCGGCATGCCGTTGCCGAGCGCCTTCGCCATCGTGACGACGTCCGGCAGGACCGGTTGGGACTGGAACGCGAACCACCTGCCGGTCCGGCCGAGACCCGTCTGGACCTCGTCGCACATGAGCAGCACGCCCCGCTCGGTACAGAGGCGGCGGAGCCCCGAGAGGTAGTCGGACGACGGCACCACGATGCCGCCCTCGCCCTGGATCGGTTCGACGAGCACGGCCGCGACGCGGGCCGGGTCGAGCACAGCGTCCATGGCGTCGAGGTCGTCGAAGGGCACGTGGACGAACCCTTCCGGGAGCGGCTCGAAGGGTGCGTGCTTGGCGGGCTGTCCGGTGGCCGCCAGGGTCGCAAGCGTCCGCCCGTGGAACGAGCCGAGGGTGGACACCACGACGTGGCGCCCGCCGCCGGCCCACCGCCGGGCGAGCTTGAGGGCGCACTCGTTCGCCTCGGCACCGGAGTTGCAGAAGAAGACCTGGCCGCCCGCAGGGTCGTCACCGCCGCCGATCAGGCGGTCGATGGTCGTTGCGACACCCGGTGCGAGTGCGTTCGAATAGAGGTTGGAGACGTGGCAGAGCCGCGCCGCCTGCTCACCGATCGCCAGTGCAACCTCAGGGTGCGCGTGCCCGAGGGAGGTCACGGCGAGTCCGGAGACGAAGTCCAGGTACCGGCGACCGTCCGCGTCGAACAGCGCGCTCCCCTCGCCGCGCACGAAGACGACCGGCGCGGGCGCGTACGTCTGCATCAGGGTCACCGGACCGCCCTCACCGGGCCGCCCTCACGGGACCACCATCGTGCCGACGCCGCCGTCGGTGAACAGCTCGAGCAGCAACGCATGGGGCACGCGGCCGTCGAGCATGTGCGCCCTTCGCACCCCTGCCCCGACGGCGCGCGCACAGGCTTGGGCCTTGGGCACCATCCCGCCCGCCGCCGCGCCCGAGTCGACCATGTGGGACAACTGCTCGGCGGTCACTTGGCGAACGAACGAGGACGGGTCTGCCGGGTCCGCGCGGAGGCCCTCCACGTCAGTCAGGAACACGAGCTTCTCGGCACCGAGCGACTCCGCGATCGCTCCGGCGACGGTGTCGGCGTTGATGTTGTACGCCTGACCCGACTCGTCCGCGCCGATCGTCGCAACGACCGGAATGAGCCCCTCGGCGAGCAGGCGGCGCAGGATCGTGGGGTCCACGCCGATGACCGTGCCCACGAAGCCCAGGCCGCCTGCGTGGGCGGCCGCGGTGATCAGCTTGGCGTCCTCGCCCGAGAGCCCGACGGCGAGCGGTCCGTGCACGTTGACAGCCGAGACGATGTCGCGGTTGACCTTGCCGACGAGGACCATGCGCGCGACGTCGAGCGTGTCGGCGTCGGTCACCCGGAGTCCGTCGCGGAACTCCGGCTCCTTGCCGAGGCGGCGGAGCATCTCGCCGATCTGCGGGCCCCCTCCATGGACGACGACCGGCTTGATGCCGACGGAGTGGAGGAGCACGACGTCCTGGGCGAAGGAGGCGAGGGGTGTGCTCTCGGCCCCCGCGAGGGCGTTGCCGCCGTACTTCACGACGACGACGGCGTCCCTGAAGCGGCGGATGTAGGGCAGGGCCTCGACGAGGACCGCAGCCCGTGCCAATTCGGGACCCGTCACGACGTCGTCCGGTTCTCGTCGATGTAGCCGTGGCCGAGATCGCAGCTGAGGACCGCCCCCCTGCCGTCGCCGATCCCGAGGTCGCAGGAGATCTCGACGACGCGGCCCGCCAAGTGGGCAGCCACCGCGGTCGCGTCGTGGGGCGCGGCGGCACCCTCGGCACACACCGCGACGCCGCCGTAGGCGACGGAGACGCGGTCGAGCTCGAACGCCACGCCGGCCGACCCCAGCTCGCTCACGACCCTCCCCCAGTACGGGTCGGCACCGTTGAGCGAGCACTTCACGAGGAGCGAGTCCGCCACCTTTCGCGCTGCGGCGTGGGCCTCGGCGTCCGAGGCGGCGCCGGCGACGGTGATCCGTGCCATCTTGGTCGCCCCCTCGGCGTCCGCCGCCATCTGCGCGGCGAGCGACCGGCAGACCTCCGCCACCGCCTCGCCGAGCCGGTCCACGGGTGCCGGGCCGGCCGCGCCGCTGGCGAGGAGGAGCACCGTGTCGTTGGTCGACGTGCACCCGTCGACGGTGAGCGTGTTGAACGAGTCGTCGACGGCGGCGCGCAGGAGCGCGCGCAGGGCGCCCGGGGTCACCGCCGCGTCCGTCGTCAAGACCGCGAGCATCGTCGCCATGTGGGGGGCGAGCATCGCCGCGCCCTTCGCCATCCCCCCCACCGTGCAGCCCGCGCCGCCGCCCTCGAGGTGCGCGACGGCTTCCTTCGCTGCGGTGTCGGTCGTCATGATCGCGGTCGCCGCGGCACGACCTGCCGCCTTCCCCGGGCCGCGGCCGTCCACGACGTCGCCGACCGCGGGCAGCACGCCGGCGGGGAACGGCACGCCGATAAGTCCCGTCTGGCAGACGAGCACCTCGTGGCGCGCCACGCCCACACGGTCGGCGACGACCTCGCACAGTCCCCTGGCCGCGTGAAGGCCCGACGGGCCGGTCGCCGCGTTGGCGTTCCCCGACGTGAGGACGACCGCCGCCGCGTGGCCCGCGCTCTGCCGGAGGTGCTCACGGCTCACCTGTACGGGCGCCGCTGCGGCCAGGTTGTCGGTGAAGACCCCGGCCGCAGGCACCGGCCTCCCGTCCGCGGTGGCCACGACGGCCACGTCCGGCGCGCCTGCGGGCTTGATGCCGACGGCGCCCCCGGCGGCGGCGAAACCCTTGGCCGCGGTGACGCTCACGGGTACACCGCGGCGAGCGGGAGGCCCGCCCGCTCGTCGAGACCGAGGACGAGGTTCGCGCACTGCAGCGCCTGGCCGGCTGCGCCCTTGACGAGGTTGTCGATGGCGCACAGCGCGACCAGCCACCCCGTCCGCTCGTCGACACACGCACTGACGTGCGCCGTGTTCGACCCGCTCGTCGACTTGGTGGACGGCGGGTGCTCCGTCACGACGACGAAGGGCTCGTCGGCGTACGCCTCGCGCAGGACCCCCATCGCGTCCGCCGACGAGAGCTTCCGCGCCGGACGGGCGTAGCACGTGGCCAGGAGCCCTCTGGTCATCGGCACGAGATGGGGCGTGAAGAGCACGGGGCGCCCGAGGACCTGCTCCATCTCGGGGGTGTGCCGGTGCGTCAGGAGGCTGTAGGCGCTGAAGTCCTCGTCCACCGCGCTGAACTGCAGACGGTCGGCGGTCGCGCGCCCGGCGCCCGACACGCCGCTCGCCGCGTCGACGATCACCCCGCCCTCGAGCATGCCCGCTGCGGCGAACGGGGCGAGAGCGAGCGCCGCGGCGGTCGGGTAGCAGCCGGGCACCGCCACGAGGCGGGCCGTGCGGAGCTCGGCACGGGTGAGCTCGGGGAGCCCGTAGACGAAGTCGCCGAGGAGCGCGGGGGCCGCGTGCTCGTCGCCGTACCACCGTGGGTAGAGCGAGGCGTCCTTCAGCCGGAAGTCCGCTGCGAGGTCGACCACCGCGCCGGCCCCGCCGGCGAGGTCGGGCACGAGTCGTTGGGACGCCCCGTGCGGCAGGGCGAGGAACACGACGTCCAGCCCCTCGAGGCGGGCGAGGTCGGCCCGCTCGTAGCGCAATGTCGGGTAGGCCGCCGCCAGCGACGCCGTATGGCGCCCGACCCGCTCGCCCGCGCTCGTGTCCCCCGTCGCGACGACGACCTCGAGGGAGGGATGGCCGGCGCACAGGCGCAGGAGCTCGGTGCCCGCGTACCCAGACGCCCCCACCACCCCGGCCTTCATGCCGCAACTTTACACAGGTCTCCGCATACCTATGGGGTTGACATACTTGACTCACCGGGCGTAGACTGCCGGTATGGCAAAGTCCCTGGTGAGCGAACCCAAGAGCCTGGTCGAGGCGATCCGGTACTTCTCCGACGGCGATCGGGCGTTCGCTTTCGTGTGCAAGCTCCGCTGGCCGGACGGCAACATTGTGTGCCCGCGGTGTGACTCCGGTGCCGTGGGGTTCATCGCCACCCGGCGCATGTGGAAGTGCAAGAACTGCAAGCGCCAGTTCAGCCTCAAGGTCGGGACGATCTTCGAGGACTCGCCTATCGGCTGGGACAAGTGGCTCCCGGCCGTGTGGCTGATCGCCAACTCCAAGAACAGCGTCAGCTCGCACGAGCTGGCCCGCTCGTTGGGTGTCACCCAGAAGACCGCCTGGTTCATGTTCCACCGCATCCGGCTCGCCATGGAGACGAAGACCTTCCAGAAGCTCACCGGCACCGTGGAAGTGGACGAGACCTACATCGGCGGCGACGCCAAGAACATGCACAAGTGGGTCCGCCAGGCCAAGGTTCGGCGACCCCACAACGACGCCAAGGTCCCGGTACAGGGTGCCCGCTCCCGCACAAGCGGCGAGGTCCGCGCCGACGTTCTCCGTGCCCCTCTCCGTCACAACGTGGACCGCTGGGTTGAGATGGGTTCCACGTGTCAGCGTTCTCGTTATCCCGCAGCCCTGCGTTCAAGTAATCCACCACTGGGCCCCTGGGAATTCTGTCTACTCCATGGCGGCTCCCGGCGCCCGCTGGCGTCCGTCGATGAGCTGAGCGATCTGGCCGGCGAGGTGGT
>DATLRV010000017.1:0-8115 GCA_035534455.1 Acidimicrobiales bacterium | reverse complement strand
CCGCCGGTCCTCGCCCTCGGCGCGCTCGAGGCCGCGCTCGACGTCTTCGACGGGATCTCGATCGAACAGATCCGCACGAAGTCGAAGGCACTGGGGAGCCTCTTCGTCGACGTCGTCATGGGCGCGGGCGTCGCGGACCTCGACCTCGCGTCCCCCGGCCTCGCCGACGATCGCGGCGCGCAGATCTCCTTGCGACACCCGCGGGCGCCGGAGCTCCTGGCCGCGGCGGCCCGACAGGGGGTGGTGGGTGACCTGCGCCCGCCTGCGCTGTGCCGCTTCGGGCTCTCGCCACTGGCCCTCTGTTTCGAGGACGTCTTTCGCGGCGCGCTCGCGGTGGTGGAAGCGGCGCGGGCCGTCGGGTAGCGCCGTCGTGCGGCACCGGCGTGCGGCTGCGGCGCCGGGCCCGCCGGGCCGGGCGTTCAGCGCTGCGGAAGTTGCGCCGGGGGCGCCCAGTCGGAGGGTCGCCCCGTGTGGTTGGAGAACTCGACGCTCCACCGCCACCAGGAGTGGTCGTCCGAGTGCTCCCAGCGTTGCAGGAGACCGACCTCGCCCCCGGCGACGAGCACCGGTACGCCGTAGTGGCGCTGGTCGGGCCAGATCTCCCGTCGCCGCAGGCGCCCGCCGTCGAGCTCGAGGAGCGTCATCGGGGAGTACTCCCCCTCGCGCTCCACCTCGCCGCGTGCCACCAGCTCGTCGTCTTCACCCCGGACCTCGACCACCGCGTGGGCCGGTGCGGCGTGCACGAGGACACGCGAGAACCCGCCGGCGGTGGTGGCACGGGTGAACTCCAGTCCGTTCATCCCTCCGTCGGACGAGCGGATGTTCCAGGTCCAGTTCATGGTGTTGTCTTACCCGTCGGCCCCGTTTGGCACCGCGGGACCACGAGGAGCCCTCCTCGGGACCGTCCCACACGGTCCGTGCGTGCGGGAGGTGCGTGCGGGAGGTGGTCGTACCATGTCGCCGTGAGCGATCCCGCCTACGACATGCTCGACGCGATCGCTTGGCACAGCCGTGGATTCGCCGCGGCAGCCGTGGGGAACCTCGGCGCCGGGGTCGAGCACTGCGGGGAGTGGCGCGTCGCGGACCTCGTGTGGCACCTGACCGGCGTCCAGTGGTTCTGGGCGACCATCGTGGAGGACCGGCTGGACGCGCCGCCTGACGAATCGGCCCGCCCCGGCCGTCCCGAAGACGACGCACTGCTCGACACCTTCGAGGAGGGGACGCACCGTCTCGTCGAGGTGCTCAGGGCGGCGGACCCGTCTTCGCACGTCTGGACCTGGGCGCCGGCTCAGCAGCACGTCGCGTTCGTCGTCCGGCACCAGGTGCAGGAGGCCGCGGTGCACCATTGGGACGCGCGGCACGCGGCAGGCGGTGAGCTCCAGATCGAGCCGCTCGTCGCGGCCGACGCAGTCGACGAGTTCCTCACGTTCTCCGTGTCGAGTGACGTCGACCCCGCGGACCCGCCGCGCGCGGCACTCGACGGCGCGTTCGTCCTGCGCTGCGACGACACCGACGCCGCGTGGACCCTCACCGACGGCGCGACGCCCGGCACGGTGGCGACGACCAGGGGCGCGACACCCGAGCTGCCCGCGCTCGTGGCGAACGCATCCGACTTGCTCCTGTGGCTCTACGGACGCGTCCGGTTGCCGTCCGGGCCAACGCCGGACGGGCTCATCGCCCGCTTCCGCGCGCTGACCTTCACCGACTGAACGGCGGTCCGGTGCTCCAGGCCGTGGTGTTCGACCTCGACGGGGTGCTCCTCGACTCCGAGCAGCTGTGGGACGCGGCGCGCCGGGCGGTCGTCGCGGACCACGGTGGGCAGTGGCGGGACGAGGCGACGGGCGCCATGCAGGGCATGAGCTCGCCCGAGTGGTCCGCCTACATGCGGTCGCGCCTCGGCGTGGCCACCTCCGAGGCGCGCATCGTCGAGCTCGTGGTCTCCGACCTGCTCGCCCACTACGACCACGAGCTGCCCGTCGTCCCGGGCGCCACCGAGGTCGTGCGCCGCCTGGGCGCGCAGTGGCCGCTCGCACTCGCGTCGTCCTCGACACGGGTCGTCATCGACCACGTGCTCGGCCTCGCTGCGCTCGGGGACGCCTTCGGCGTGACGGTGTCCTCGGAGGAAGTCGCACGCGGCAAGCCCGCCCCCGACGTCTACCTGGCGGCGGCCCGCGGCCTCGACGTGACGCCGGGAGGTTGCGCCGCCGTCGAGGATTCCACGAGCGGCATCCGGGCGGCGCTCGCGGCGCGGATGCGCGTGGCCGTCGTGCCCAACCCGCACTTCCCCCCACCGGACGACGTCCTGGCGTCGGCCGACCTCGTGGTGCACGGGCTCATCGAGCTCACCGTGGACGTGCTCGGCGCGCTTGGCGGGGTCGACGCTCGGCTCGACGAGGAGGAAGCCGAGTCGTTCCCGGCGTCCGACCCGCACTCGGACTGGGCGGGCGAGGGAGGCTGAGCGGGGCCGGCCGATGAGCTGAATGGTGGAAGCTGACGACTGAGGCCCCGCGCCGGGCCTGGCGGGACGCGGCGGACACGGACCCGGCGGATACGCTTCGACCATGAGCGTCCCCGTGCCTCTCGACGAGCTCGCCGAGGCGCTCGCCCGCAGGGCGAATGCCGCGTACCTCATCACCGTCGGCGACGACGGCCGGGCACACTGCGTGGCGGCGACGCTCGAGTGGACAGACGACGAGCTCGTGGTCCCCGCGGGCGCGACGTCGGTTCGCAACGCCGCGGCGCGCGGGATCGTCGTGCTGCTCACGCCGCCCTCGACCGGAAGGCTGGCGGCGTCGCGCCCGGGATCCGGCGACGGCTCCGGCGACGGCGACGGCGACGGCGACGGCGCCACACGGAACGCCTACAGCCTGATCGTCGACGCCGACGTGACCGCCACGAAGGCCGCCACGACGAGCGGGAGCTCCGTACGGCTGCGGCCGACCCACGCGGTCCTCCACCGCCCGGCCGTGGGGAGCGACGGGAACCCCGGGCACGACTGTGTCCACGTCTACGACGAGGCTCCGGGAGCCAGCTGACGCGGCGGTTGTCGCGCGACGTCCGCCGCGTCGCGCCCTGACCGGTATCGTTGACGGGCCGTGCCCCTGGTCCCTCGCGCGCTGCGACACCGAGACTACGCGCTCTTGTGGGGCGGCCAGAGCGTCTCGGTGCTCGGCGATGGCATCTACACGATCGCCATCGCGCTCGAGGCGCTGCGCATCAGCGACCACCCGAGCACCCTGGCGTTCGTGGAGGCGGCGCGCGTCGCGCCGAACGCGTTGCTGCTCCTGTTCGCAGGCGCTCTCGTGGACCGCCTCCCGCGCCGCCTCGTCGTGCTCGCGGCGGACCTCGTCCGCGGCGGCGCCGTGGCGGCGGTCGCAGTTCTCGTGGCCGCGCACTCCCTCGACGTCACCGAGCTGGTCCTCCTGTCGGCCGCCGTCGGCGTGGCGGACGCGTTCTTCTATCCGGCGTACCGGGCGATCATGCCGGAAGTGCTGCCGGCGGAGCTCCTCACCCAGGGCAACGCCTTCAACAGTGCGAGCCAGACCGTGGGATCCGCGTTCCTCGGACCTGCGATCGGTGGGGTGATCATCGCCGCCGGCGGCACCTCCACGGCGTTCGCGATCGATGCCGCGAGTTTCGTGCTGAGCGCGGTGAGCCTCGTCGCCATGCGGCACGTGCCCAGACCTGCCCCGTCCGGCAACTCCCTCGTCGCCGACGCCCGGATCGGGATCCGGTGGACGATGCGGCAGCGCTGGTTGTGGTTCGGGATCCTCGCCGCGGGCGTGGGCAACTTCGCGGCGTTCTCTCCCATCGCGGTGACCGCGCCGCTCATCGTCCGAGACGTGCTCCATCAGGGGCCGGAAGCCTACGGCGCCACCTTCGCCGCGAGCGGGGTGGGCGGCCTCGTCGCCGCGGTGGTCGCCGGTCGCCTCGGGTCCCCGCGACGCCGGATGTCGGTGATCTGGGCGGCATGGGCGGCCTCGTCCGTCGCCCTGGTCGGCATCGGCCTGGCCCCCGACGTCGTCGTGGTCGCGGCGTGCGGGGCGCTCACGTTCTTCGGCCTCACCTACGGCAACCTCTTGTGGGGGACGCTCATGCAGGTCGCCGTGCCACCGGAGATGCTCGGGCGGGCATCGTCGGTGGACTGGCTGTTCTCCATCTGCTTGTCGCCCCTCGGGCTCATCTTCGCCGGGGGCCTCGCCGGCGTGATCGGCGTCCGACAAACGGTCCTGCTCGGGGCAGGTCTCGCACTGGCCGCGTGCGGCGTCGTCTTCCTCCCGGGCGTGCGCGACCCGGACCGTCCGGACTATGCGCCGGTGCCCCTTTTGGACCCCGCCGCTCAGGGCGCCGGCGGGTCGACCGGGACCGCGGCGCCCTGACGTTGCCCCCAGGGCCTCTCCCACCTTGCGGTCATCGGCGCCGCCCTCTCGCTCGCCTCGGAGACCTCGTGACTCCCAGAGTGCGAGGCCGATCAGTCTTTGCGAGCTCGTTCGTGCAGCTCCCGTGAGCGGGCCTCGATCAGCTGTCCCCGTCCGGGGCCGAAGCGCACCATGCGCACGATGCCGGTCGGCATGTTGAGGTAGCGCGCACGTCGGCGGCGTCGATACGCCGGGACGAGCAGACCGAGGAGCCGCTCGGCGCCCATCAGGACGCCGACCAGCGCCATGGCCAACAGTGCCAGGGCGGCGAGAACCGCGAGGAAGACGAGCAACGCGACGGCGCCCGCCAGGAAGAGGATCCCGCCGAGCAGGCCGGCCGACTGACGCCGCACTCTCAGGCTACGAAGGGAGACGTCCACTGGTAGTCAGGGTAGCGACGCGGCGGAACGGCCGCGACCCTCCGCCCCACTCGAGTCGATGCCCGAGAACCCCGCAACCTATCGTTGCGCGGTGACCCGCTTCGCCCTCGACCCTCCTGCGCTGCTGACAATTGCAGGAAGTAGCCGCAGCGTCCCGCAGGCCCACCAATTGGTCGCGCCGAGCTCCATCCGCTCCGACGCGATGGACGTGCTGTTGGGACGCGTGCGGGGTGGGGAGCTCACCGAGCACGCCGCGCTCGATCTCCACGAGCGGATGACGGAGCTGAAGATTCGTCTGCTCGGGGACCGCGTCTCACGGCGCACCGCATGGCGGATCGCGCGCGAGCACGACATGGCGACGACGCACGAGGCCCAGTACCTCGCCGTCGCGACACTTCAAGCTGACGCATTGATCGCGCTCGATCCCAAGCTCGCGGCACTCGCCGCCGGCGTCGTGCCGCTCGCCGCGTTGGCTGACTTCTACGCGGGCTGAACCGGGACGTCGTGTCCAACGCCGGTGCCTCCGGGCGGTCGTCGTGTGTGCGGCGGTATGGTCTCTCGGGAGGCCATCCATGCCCCGACCCTCTCCGCAACCAGTCGTCGTCCCCGCCTTCGTCGGGCTATCGATCCAAAGCGCCTGCGGCCTCGCCGACTCCGCCGACGTCGTCCTCACCAGCGGACGCGCGGACGGCCCGCCGCTCGGGGCGCTCACCTGGCCAGGCACCTGGGTCGTCACCGGGCAGGACCCTCCGGCAGGCGCGTTCGTGGAGCGTGGCGCATGGGTGGTCATCAGCTTCGAGAGCCGGGGTGGAGGGGATGCCGGCGACCGTGAGCCGCGGGAGCCTGGGCCACCGGAGCGTCGGGTGGAGGAGGAGCAGCGACAACTTCGGGCGGGGGGAGCTGACCGATCCGTCCGCATCGAGGAGAGGGCTGATCGTGCTCACTCAGTGGATATCGGATGGTCGAATCCCCGGGTGCTCGTGGTGACGGGTCTCACCGGTGAGCGCGGCTCTGAAGTGCTCCTCGAGCAGCGAGGCTGCGTCGCCCGCGGAGGTGGTCACTAAGGGCCGTGCCTGGCTGCGGTGACGACCACGTGCGCGGATGGCCCGGCGACTCCTGGTCTCGACCTTTGGCCAGGGGGCGAAACGGAGCCCAAGAAGTGCCGTAACGTGGCCGGAACGCAGTTCTCCCAGAATGTGTTGCCGGAGGCGACGGATGGAGCACGGCGGGGGGGGCGAGAGGGGCGGTCGTGACCCCGGGACAGAGGCGGCGAGCCCTACGTACGCCCTCAGTAGCTCGGGCTGGGGTCGTACTCCTTGGAGTGGTCGATCTCGCGCTTCTCGTGGGCACCCTCTACCTGGGCAGCTCGTCGCACCTTGGAGGGGCGACCGGCAAGGGTCTCATCGGACTCGCCGTGGGGAGCCTGGTCGTCGGCGTGCTCCTGGCATGGAGGCGTCCCGACAATGCCATGGGGTGGTGTCTCCTCTGCACCTGCCTGTTCCTCGGGTTCACCGGCGTCGGCGGGAGCGTCTCGGTGGTCGACTATCGCATGCACCACGGGATCCCGTTGCGGAGCGTGGCCGTGGTGCTCCAGCCGAGCTGGGCGCCAGCCATCGTGTGCATGGGCTTGAGCTTCCTTCTCTTCCCTGAGGGTCGTTTCTTCTCTCGGCCGGTGAAGCGGTCCACGTGGCTCGTCCTGGCCGTCGGCATCGTCTGGATGGCCGGCGCGTTCGGCATCGCCATCCAGGCCGTTCTCACCCACACCGTGCGCCTCGATCGCACAGCGAACCTGCTGGCGATCGATCATCCCCGGGGGTCCTGGGCGTGGTGGGGCGCGGTCCAGAGCATCTTCTTCCTTGTGGTAGCGCTCAGCTGGGTCCTTTGGCTCGTGCTGCAGGTGCCCCGCTACCGCCGGGCGGGAGACGAGCAGCGCCACCAGATGAAGTGGCTTCTCAGCGGCGCGTTCGTCGCGATGGTCGGCGGGGTGTTGGCGCTCGGGTCTACGTGGGGATCGTCACGCTCGCCACCAAGGTCATCGGCTTCTCATCCCCGGTGGGCGTGGCGGCCTCGACCCTCGTCGCCGCGGCACTGTTCAATCCGGTCCGCAAGCGGCTCCAACGTGGCGTCGACCGGCGGTTCAATCGGGCGCGCTATGACGCCGAGCGGACCGTGTCCGACTTCGCCGCCCGGCTGCGCGAGTCGGTGGATCCCGGCTCGGTGAGCAACGACCTGTTCAACGTGGTGCATGCCGTGTTCGAGCCGACTGCGGCGTGCATCTGGGTCCGTCAGGAGTCCGGCTGACGTTCGACTGCACCCCTTATGGACGATCAGGAGAAGTCGCGATCGGCGAGCAACAGGACGCGCACAAGGCACATCGAGCCCCCCGGTCGGGCGGACGCCATTCACGAGGAGCAGTGCCTTCCCTGTCGGGGTGAAGGCGATGCCCCGATAGCGAACGCTTTCCACGGTGGCCTCCTCCGACCATCGCCCGGTGCAGTCGGTCGACGTCGGAATCGGAGAGCTCGCCGACGCGATCAGCAAGCCTTGAGCGACGAACGGTCTACCGCATGCCCCATAGCGTTCGGCCCGAGTAGCGAGACAAGAACGCCGCGGCGGCGATTTCGGCCTGGTTGGGGAAGTCCGGACCGGCCGACGTTCTGGCACACCCGCTCGTGTCAGGCGAAGCCGGCTCGCCGATCTTGGACTCGGTTCGGTGTGCCAAGCCAAAGGTCGTTGGACCCTGCAGCGGTTCCACCCGCCGGGCGGATGCTCGTAACGTGGGGGCCAACGCCAGTTCTGCCGGGACCGACGTGCGGTCGGGGGGACATGTCCGTCGTGGTGGCGCGGTCTCCCGCGTCGGCTACGTCGTTGGTGCGCTCCTTCTCGTGGTCGGGCTGGCCGGCTCGCTTGTCTGGGCCTTGGCCTCCTTTGCCAGTCGAGACGATGCCGCGAGGACGTTCGCCCGGGTGGACGTCGGGAGTGTGCTGCATCTCACCGTCGACCGCCCCGGTACGCTCGTGGTCTTCGCCGAGGGCACGGCGTGCCTCGGCTACCCGCGCTGTCACGGCGTGCTCGTCCCGGTGACGGTGACCGTCCATGGCCCCGCGGGCGGTCTTGTGAAGGTGTCCGCCTCCCCCGCTGTCTCCTACGATGGCGGTGTAGGCGGGACCGCGGTGGCGCAGTTCGAGGCCGGGGTCCCTGGCAGCTACCGCGTGGTAGGGACGACCGGCCGCTACCGGATGGGCACGATCGCCGTCGGCCCGCCGTTCCCGTTATGGACCGACGACGGCTTCGCTTGGGCGGTCCTCGGAGTGGGC
>DATLRV010000016.1:0-37398 GCA_035534455.1 Acidimicrobiales bacterium | reverse complement strand
TTGGCGCCCCCGGCTGGACTCGAACCAGCGCACCCGGCTCCGGAGGCCGGTGCTCTATCCGCTGAGCTACGGGGGCACGGCGCACCGCCGGTGCGAAGCCCGGACCCGTTGCCGGGGCCCGGTGTCGGCCACATGGACCGTGCAGGTGGCGCCGATGATCGTAGCCGGGTCCCGGCCTGACGCGGTTTTGGCCTGTCGTATCCTGCGGCATGCCCAGGACCCCCCCCACGGCCGCTCAGGGGACCGGCGACCGCCGCGCGGCGGACGCTCCACTCGCTCGTCACCTCCTTCCCGACACGGCCGAGGCCGGCGCGAACGGGCATCTCCTGGTCGGCGGCGTGGACCTCCTCGACCTCGCCGAGGAGCTCGGCACGCCGCTCTTCGTCTACGACGAGGCGCACCTGCGACGGCGCTGTCGGGACGCGGTCGCCGCGTGGGGGGACGGCGTCGCCTACGGCACGAAGGCCTTCCTCTGCCTCGCCATGGCCCGCCTCGTGCACGAAGAGGGGATGTGCCTCGACGTCTCGACGCTCGGCGAGCTCCGGGTCGTGCTCGCCGCCGGCGTTCCGGCCTCCCGGGTGGTGATGCACGGCAACAACAAGTCGGAGGAGGAGCTCGACGCCGCGCTGACCGCCGGGGTCGGCAGGATCGTGGTCGACTCCTTCGACGAGATCGGCCGGCTCGGCAAGCTCACGGACCAGCCGCGGGGCGCGGCGGGGCCGGGGGGCGCCACGCCACGAGGGGCCGGGGGCAGGCCCAAGGTGCTCGTCCGGGTGACGCCGGGTGTCGAGGTGCACACGCACGAGTTCGTGCGGACCGGCCAGGAGGACACGAAATTCGGGTTCTCCGTCGCCTCGGGCGCCGCGTCGAGGGCCGTCGCGGCGCTCGAGCTCTTGCCCGGCGTGGAATTGGTCGGGGTCCATGCGCACATCGGGAGCCAGGTCTTCGACGTCGGGCACTTCGAAGAGGCGGCGCGGGTGCTCGGCGAGTTCGCGGCCCCGCTCGGTCTCCCCGAGCTCGTGGTCGGCGGCGGCCTCGGCGTCGCCTACCTGAACGAAGAGGCCGCGCCCGGCCAAGCCGAGTGGGCCGAGGCGACGCGGCACGCCTGCGAACGGGCGGGGATGGACCCCCGCACGCGGATCACCGCGGAGCCCGGACGGTCGATCGTGGCCGGCGCCGCGATCACGCTCTACACGGTGGGGACCATCAAGGACCTCCCCGGCATCCGCACCTACGTCGCCGTCGACGGCGGCATGAGCGACAACCCGCGTCCGGTCCTCTACGGGAGCGGCTACGAGGCGTTCCTCCCCCGGGCCGTCGACGCGCCGCGACCCAAGCTGGTGAGGATCGTCGGCAAGCACTGCGAGACCGGCGACACCCTCGTCGACGAGGCCCACGTCCCGGCGGACGTGGCGGTCGGCGACGTCCTGGCCACGCCGGTGACCGGCGCCTACGGCTACTCGATGGCCTCCACCTACAACAAGGTGCCGCGCCCGGCCGTCGTCTTCGTGCACGAGGGCACGGCGAGGGTCGTCGTCAGGCGTGAGACCGTCGACGACCTGCTGCGCCTGGAGGCCTGAGCCTCCCGAAAGCTCGCGGCCGCGGCGCCGCAGCTTGGTACGTTCGTGCCGACGGGGAAGCCCGCCCGCGGCCGCGTTGGGCGCCGGCAGCCGTCTGGCGAGTGGAGGATGCCGTGGGGCTCGGGCGTGGAGGGGCGGCCGCCGCGGCGGCGCTCGCGGTCGCGCTGTCCGTCCTGGTGCCGGCCGTCGGAGCTCCGGCGGCGGGCGCGAGCTCCCGGCATGCCGGCGGGACGCGCCGGGGCCCCGACGCCGCGAGATGGGTGACCCCGCCACTGACGGCGCAAGGACGCTCGGGGGGCGCAGCCGCCCAGGGGACCGTGGGCACGACCGAGCAGACCTTCAACTGGTCGGGCGAGATGTCGACGGGCTCGGCGTTCTCGGCGGTGAGCGCCGAGTGGACCGTCCCGGCGGTCACCGCGTCGGCGAGCAGCCGCGACTCGGCGACCTGGGTCGGGGTCGGGGGGTCGTCGCGCTCGGCCACCGGCCTCATCCAGACCGGGACGGACCAGCACACCGCCACAGGGCGCACCGGGTACAGCGCCTGGTACGAGGTGCTGCCGACACTGGCGGTCACAATCGTCGACCCCGCGACCGGGCATCTCGAGCCGGTCGCGCCCGGCGACCTCATCAGCGCCGAGGTCGCCCGGCAGACCTCCGGCCTCTGGCTCATCCAGATCGCCGACCTCACCGAGGCCTGGACGTCGCGCACCACGAGCGCCTACACCGGCACAACGCTCAGCGCAGAGTGGGTCGAGGAGGCACCCACGCTCGGCGGGAGCGTCGAGACACTGGCCGACTTCAGCTCCGTCCGGTTCACGCACATGAAGGCGGCCGCCTCGGGAGCGACCACACTCGTCGCGGTCCAGATGGTCGACCGGGCGGGCAACGTGATCGCCTTCCCGGGTGCGGTGCAGCCCTCGACAACACGGAGCGTCACGGTTCGGTTCGGCTCGAGCACATCGGCCGGCACGACGCCGGGGTCGACCACACCACCGGCGACACCACCGGCGACGCCGGGGTCCACGGGGTACGACCTCGTCGGCGCGGACGGCGGCGTCTTCGTCTTCGATCCGCCGGGCACGTCCGGCGGTTTCTACGGGTCGCTCCCCGGCATCCACGTCGTCCCGGCGGCACCGATCGTCGGCATGGTGGCGACCGCGGACGACAAGGGGTACTACCTCGTCGGCGCGGACGGCGGGGTCTTCGCCTTCGGCGACGCGCCGTTCCTCGGGTCGCTGCCCGGGTTGGGCGTCGTCCCCCGGCAGCCGATCACCGGCATGGTGGCCGCCCCGACAGACCGCGGCTACTTCCTCGTGGGTCGAGACGGCGGGGTCTTCAGCTTCGGGTCCGTGCCGTTCCTCGGCTCGCTTCCCGCAGAGGGCATCTCGGTGCACGACGTCGTCGGGATCGCGGCGACCCCCGGCGGGAGCGGGTACTGGCTCGTCGCCGCCACGGGGGAGGTCTACGCCTTCGGCGCGGCGCGCCACTTCGAGACAGCCACGCAGGCGCCGGTGCGCGCCATCGCCGGCACCGCGACAGGCGGTGGCTACTGGGTCGTCACCGCCACGGGGGCGGTCGACAGCTTCGGGAACGCCCGCGACTACGGGACACTCCCCGCCATGGGGATCTCGCCGGCACGGCCGGTCGTCGGGATGGCCCGGACGGCCGACACAGGGGGCTACTGGCTCATCGGCGCCGACGGCGGCGTGTTCGCCTTCGGCGACGCCCCGTTCGTCGGCGCGCTGCCCTCGATCGCGCGCGTAAGGGACGTCGTCGGCGCGGTGGCGACCGCCGCCTGACACCGGTCCCGCCCGGGTGGGGCCGGCGTTCCCCCCTCCTCGGGCGCGTCGCAGCTGCCTACTCGACCGCCCCTCGGTGCAGCCCGCCGCCGCACGGGCGCCGGTGACGGGGCGGCGGGCTCGCGGCGTGGAGCAGACTGGGCCCGTGCACCCATCCCGGCGAGCGATCTGGGGCGTGCGATGACCGACGTGCGGGGCCAGGTCGCGCTCGTGACCGGCGGGGCGTCCGGGATCGGGCGCCTGCTCGCCCTCGAGCTCGCACGTCGCGGTGCCGTGCCCGTCGTCTGGGACCTCGACGAGGCGAGGCTCGACGACGCCGTCGCGCAGCTGGCGCGTCTGTCGGCCGGACGTGCGCGCGGCTACGCGTGCGACGTGCGCGACGCCGACGCGGTCCGTGAGGTGGCGGACCGCGTGCGCCGCGAGGTGGGCGACCCGATGGTGCTCGTCAACAACGCGGGGGTGGTGAGCGGCGCACGGCTCCTCGACCTTCCCGACGAGGCGATCCGGCGGACCTTCGACGTAAACGTGCTCGCGCTGTTCTGGGTCACCAAGGCCTTCCTGCCGGCCATGGTCGAGGCCGACCGGGGGCACGTCGTGACCGTGGCGTCGGCCGCAGGGCTCGTCGGGGTGAGGCGCCAGACGGACTACTCGGCCTCCAAGCACGCGGCGGTCGGCTTCGACGAGTCCCTCCGCGTCGAGCTGCACCAGATCGCCCCGCGGGTGCGGACCACGGTGGTCTGCCCGTACTACGTCGACACCGGGATGTTCGAGGGGGTTCGCACCAGGGTCCCCGCGCTCCTCCCCATCTTGAAGCAGGAGGCCGTCGCGCAGCGCATCGCGGACGCCGTCGCCAGGGACCGGCGCGTCCTCGTCCTCCCGCCGATCGTGCGGCTCATCCCGATGCTGCGCATGCTGCCGCCGCCCGTCTTCGACCGGCTCATGGACCTCTTCGGCGTGAACGTGTCGATGGACCACTTCGTCGGCCACGGGCGTTCCGGCTCCCCGCCGACCTGAGCCGTCGCGACGGCGCCCCGGGGAGGATGGCGACGGCGGCCTCGCCGTAGGGTGGGCCCATGGAGACCAAGGTGCACGACGCCACCTCGATCGTGACCGCCCTTCGCGGGGCCTTCGACGGCGGGCTCACGAGACCCCTGGCGTGGCGCAAGGAACAGCTTGGCGCCTTGAAGCGGCTCCTCGTCGAGGGCGAGACGGAGCTGCTCGACGCGATGGCGGCCGACCTCGGCAAGCCCGCCGTGGAGGGCCGCCTGACCGATCTCGCCTTCGTCGCCGCGGAGATCGACGTGATGCTCCGTCATCTCGACGCGTGGGCCCGGCCCGAGCGCGTCGGCGTCCCGCTCGTCCAGCAGCCCGGGCACGCGTCGATCGTCCGGGAGCCCCTCGGCATCGCGTTGGTGATCGCCCCCTGGAACTACCCGGTGCAGCTGCTGCTCGTCCCAATGGCCGCAGCGATCGCGGCCGGGAACTGCGTGGTGGGCAAGCCGTCGGAGCTCGCGCCCGCGACGTCGGCGGCGCTCGCGCGCCTCGCCCGTGTCCACCTCGACACCCGCGCGGTGGTGCTCGTCGAAGGCGGTCCCGACGAGACCCAGGCCCTCCTCGAGCAGCGGTTCGACACGATCTTCTACACGGGGAACGGGAGGGTCGGTCGCATCGTCATGGAGGCCGCCGCGCGGCACCTCACGCCGGTGACGCTGGAGCTCGGCGGGAAGAGCCCGGTGCTCGTCGACGCCGACGCGGATCTCGACGTCGCGGCGCGTCGGATCGCGTGGGGCAAGTTCCTGAACGCCGGGCAGACGTGCGTGGCGCCCGACTACGTGCTCGTGCACGAGCAGGTGGCGGCGCCCTTCGTCGACGCGCTGGTGCGGACCGTCCGCACCTTCTACGGGGACGACCCGAAGTCGAGCCCCGACTACGCCCGGATCGTGGACGACCGGCACTTCGAGCGCCTGACCGGGCTGCTCGCCGCGACGTCGGGCACCGTGGTGCACGGCGGCGACCAGGACAAGGCCGAGCGCTACCTCGCACCGACGGTCGTCACCGGGGTCGGGCCCGACGACCCGCTCATGGACGACGAGATCTTCGGACCGCTGCTCCCGGTCGTCAGCGTCGCGAGCATCGACGAGGCGATCGCGCAGGTCTCGTCGCGCGACAAGCCGCTCGCGCTCTACGTCTTCTCGTCGTCGAAGACCACGGTCGACAGGGTCCTCGCCGGCACCTCGTCGGGGAGCGTCGGCGTGAATCTCACCGTCCAGCAGGTCGCGGTCCCCGACCTCCCCTTCGGCGGCGTGGGCGGGAGCGGCATGGGCGCCTACCACGGCCGGCAGGGGTTCGAGACGTTCAGCCACCGCAAGGCCGTCCTCTCGAAGCCGACCAGGCTCGACCCGCCGGTGCTGTACCCGCCCTACACGAAGCTGAAGGAGTGGGTCCTCAAGAAGATCCTCTGACCCACGACGCGGCGTCGACGACGAAGACCAACTGGCGACCGGCCTCCGACGGAGCGTCGGGCGGGACCCGGTCGACGCGGGCGAGGCGGAAGCCGAGACGCCGGGGCACGGCGGCGCTCGCCAGATTGGCCTCGTCGCAGTGGATCTCGACCCGTTCGATGCCCCGGAGGCCGAAGGCCGCGGACGTGAGCGCCCGCGCCGACGCAGTGGCGTACCCCCGGCGGGTCCGGTCCTCGGCGACCCAGTAGCCGATCTCCATGCCCCCCGGACCGATGCGGGCGAGGAGCCCGGCGCAGCCCACCATCTGCCCGCTCGAGTCCTCGCGCAGCCAGAAGCCGAAGTTGGCGCCGTGGTCCCACTCCTCGACGCTCCGCCGCACGAACTCGACGTTCTCCTCGACGGTCGGCGCCACCTTGGCCCACGGCATCCAGGGCCGAAGGTGCTCGAGGTTCGCCACGACCAGCCGGTTGAGCACCGCCCCCTCGTCGCCCGCGAACGCGCACAACGTGAGCGGCCCGCTCGGAAGCTCCCGGGGCGGCCGGTCGGTCCGGGAGGCGCCGGCCGCACGACCGCTCGAGGAGGCGTCGTCGTCCGGCCCGGCGACAGCGGCGCCGTCGGGCTCGGGCCTCACCCCGCCGGCGGCGCGGTCGTCGTGGGCGGCGGCGCGGTCGTCGTGGTGGGCGGTGCGGTCGTCGTGGTGGGCGGCGCGGGCTGCGAGGACCCTGTGCCCGTCGACGGCCCCTGGACGGTCACCACCGTGCCGATGGGCGTGTAGGGCCAGAGCGCGCCGGCTGTCGAGATCCGCATCTCGACGCACCCGTTGCTCTGGGGCCATCCGTAGGTTGTGCGGGGGAACCCGTGGAGCGCGTCACCGCCGTTGAAGTAGCTCGCCCAGGGCACGTGCGGGTCTGTGTAGGTCGTCCCTGTGACGTCGGTGCCCTTCATGTCGGAGAACTGCACGTGCTCGAAGACCTGGAAGGTGCCGTCGACGGTGTTCGCGCCGGGCACCCCGGTGTTCACGAGGATGCCTCTGAACTTGAGTGTCCCGTTCACCCATGCTGTGAGGTGCTGGGGCAGCACCTTTGTGACGAGGACGTAGGTGACCGGCTGCGTGTTGGCCTTGTGGGTCTCGAAGTCGTGGAGCAGCGTCGACCACACCTGTGGGCCGGCGAGGCCGTCGACCGGGATGCCGTTCTCTGTCTCGAACATCATCACCGCGCCCTTGGTGATCGCACCTTCGGTGCCCGGTGCCCACTGGCCCGTCAGCGCGGCGGGGAGGCCCGGCCACCGCCACGTGAATGTCCCCTGCTGCGGTGTCGCCAGGTCGCGCTGCGGCGGCGCCGGCCCGGTGTAGGCGACCGGCAGGTAGCCGAGCTCGGAGAGGAGCTGTTGGAGGCGCAGCACGCTGCCGTCGGCGATGGTGAATGTCACGGTCCGCGTCGCATCGAGGTGGGTACCGGCCGCGCTCGCGAGGCCGCCGGACCCTCCGGGGACCGTGAGCGTGTACTTCGTGTAGGGCACGAAGGGCGCCGAGGGCGTGAAGACCAACTCGTCCTTGGACGCCGTGTGCCAGGCGCCCGGCACCGACGGCGACAGCGTCGGCGTCTGCCCGCCGTGGCCCACGGGCGAGTTGAACGTGACGGTGAGCCTGGCATTCGAGGCGATGCCCGTGGCATCCGGCGCCGGTGTGGTCGACGCGATGGTGAAGGTGCGCGGCGTTGTCGACGACGAGCCGCCGCGGCCGCCCGACCCCGAGCCGGACCCGCCCGAGCCACCTGTCCCCGTGCTGCACGACGCGCCGGCACACGCGAGCGGCGCCTTCGAGCCCTGGGCGGCGACGTAGGCGACCCCGGCGGCGGCGACCACGACCACCACCGCGACGACCAACCAGGGTGACAGCCACCGCCGTCTGTGGTGTGTGCTCCGTTCCCGGAGTGCCTGCACCGGTTGCTCCCGTTCGTGTCCGCGTGCCCACCGTCCACCGCGCTCCGAGGTATCCCGCTCGCTCGGGAAGTCACGGTAGGCGCCGTCCTCGCGTCGGCGGCGCCCGCCGTGACCTTAGTCAGCCGGTGTGCCGAATCGGTCGCGGCACACCGGCAGTTGCCAGTGACGTCGCAGCCCCGCTCACATGCGATCGGGCGCGCCGATGCCGAGCAGCCCGAGCCCTTCGGCGAGCACCCGCGCGGTCGTGTCCGCCAACGCGAGGCGGCTCGCGGTCGTGGCCTCGTCGGGCGCCCGCAGGACCGGGCAACGCTCGTAGAAGGTGGTGAAGACGGTGGCCAGTCCGTACAGGTAGGCGGACAACTTCGACGGCGACGACTCCGCGACGGCGGCCCGCACGGCCGCGGCGTAGCCCAGCAGCGAAAGGCCGAGCGCGCGCTCCTCGGTCGCCCGCACGACGATCGACGACGGGCTCGGCGAGGCGCCGGCGCCGCCGGTGGCCGCGACGCGCCGGAAGATCGACCTGATCCGGGCGTGCGCGTACTGCAGGTAGGGGCCGGTGTCGCCTTCGAAGCTGAGCATGCGGTCCCAGTCGAAGACGTAGTCGCGTACCCGGTCCGTCGAGAGGTCCGCGTACTTCACCGCGCCGATCCCGAGCGCGGTCGCGGCCGCCCGGAGCTCTTCGGGGCCGAGGTCCGCATCGCGGCCCCGCTCGGCCATGGCCTCCCCCGCCCGCCAGACCGCCTCGTCGAGCAGGTCCACGAGCTTCACCGAGCCGCCGCCGCGGGTGCGCAGCATCCGGTGGTCGGTGCCGAGCACGCTGCCGAAGGCGACGTGCTCGAGGGTCACGCCCTCAGGCAGCCATCCCGCCATCCGGGCGACCGAGAAGCACATCTGGAGGTGTTGCACCTGGGGTGCCCCCACCACGTAGAGGATCCGGGTCGCCTTGACCACGTCGACGCGGTCTCGGATGCACGCGAGGTCGGTCGCGGCGTAGCCGAACCCGCCGTCCGACTTCTGGACGATAAGCGGCAAGGGGTCGCCCTCGCGGTTGGTGAAGCCCGGAGGGAACACGCACAGCGCGCCGGCGTCCCTGACGAGCAGACCGGCGGCGTCCAGGTCCGCGACGACGCCCGCGAGCTGCGAGTTGTAGTAGCTCTCGCCCTTCACGTCGTCGTCGGTGAGCAGCACGCCGAGCTTCGCGTAGACCTCGTCGAAGTAGGCGATGCTGTGCTCGACGAGCACGCGCCACATCCTGAGCGTCTCTTCGTCGCCGTGCTGGAGGAGCACGACCCGCGCCCGGCTCCGCTCCTTGAACTCGTCGCTCTCGTCGAACGACGCCCGCGCCGCTTGGTAGAAGTCGGTGAGGTCGCCCACGGAGAGCTCGGCGACGGCGCTCTCCTCCCCGACGTCGAGCAGGTGCTCGATGAGCATGCCGAACGGCGTGCCCCAGTCGCCGAGGTGGTTCTCCCGGACCACCTCGTGGCCGAGGTGGTCGAGCATCCTGCACAAGGCGTCGCCGATCACGGTCGAGCGGAGGTGCCCGACGTGCATCTCCTTCGCGACGTTGGGGTGGGAGTATGTGACCACCACCCGTTCGGGGGCACCGGCCGCCTCGACGCCGAGCCGGACGTCGGCCGCCATCTCGCGGACGCTCCGTTCGACGAACGACGTCGACAGGAACAGGTTCACGAACCCCGGGCCGCTGACCTCCACCCGTTCGCAGACGTCGTCGAGGCGGGCTGCGGCGACGACCGTCTCGGCGACCTCGCGGGGGGGTCGCCCGAGCTGCCTGGCGAGCGCCAGCGCGCCGTTCGCCTGGAAGTCCGCCCGGTCCGACGGGCGGAGCACGGGGTCCGCGCCCGGCGCCAGGGTGTCGAACGCGGCGCGGAGGCGTCCGTCGAGCAGCGTCGCGACATCTGGCATGGCCCATCATCGCACCGGACCGGACGTGCCTCGGCACGGACGGAGGCCGCGGCGCGCCGTCGGGCCCGCGTGTCGCGCGTCGTCCCGCGTGGCGGGGGTCGTCCCGCGTGTCCGGCGTCGTCCCGCGTGTCCGGCGTCGTCCGCTACGGCTGGGCGAACGCGAAGACCGGGTAGTCGGCGAACGCCGTCGCGTCCGTGGGCAGGAACGGGCCGTTCACCACCACCGCCAGGTGCCCTGTCGTCCCGGGCCCCGAGTCCCCCTCGATGGTCACGACGGCGCCGTCGGGCCACACCTGTGCGACGACGCCGGTGTGCACGGCCGTCGCCGGATTCTGCGGGCCGGTCCCGAAGAGGACCGCGTCGCCGGGCAGCGCATGCGCCGAGCGCGGGAGCACGCGTGCGTGCGTCGCAGCCCAGCCGTAGATGCTGCCGACGAACGCGTACGACGGCACCGGCACCCCGCCCTGCTGCCATGCCCAGGTCACGAACAGCGCGCACCACGGCTCGCATGTGCCGTACGGATTGCAGAAGTAGCCCCGGTCGGGGTCGGGTTGGATCTGTGACGCGGCCGCCGCGACGATCCTGGGGTAGCCGCCGACGGGCGTGGGGTTCGCGAACGTGTAGTCGAACCCGTCCGGCTCGAGGAGCGAGTACCCGTCGCCGTCGGCGCTCTGCACGATCGTCTTGAACGGTGCTGCCGTGGGGCTCCCCGACGGCTCGCCGAACGACTTGGCCGTCCCGAACGGGAAGACCGCGCCGTTCGACTCGAGCAGCCAGTAGCCGGTGCCGTGCGATGTCGCCGCCATCGCCGAGACGCCCGACTGCAGGGCCTTGGCGCCGAGCGAGCCGTAGAAGGCGGCGTCCCCGAAGGTGAAGATGCCGCCGTCTGCCGCGACCAGCCAATAGCCCTTGCCGTCGGGGGTGGACGCCATGCCGACGACCGGCTCGGCGAGGTGATGGCCGCCCATCGAGCCGTAGAAGGCGGCGTCGCCGAAGGTGAAGATGCCGCCGTCGGCCGCGACCTGCCAGTAGCCCTTGCCGTCGGGGGTGGCCGCCATGCCGACGACGGGCTCGGCGAGGTGATGCCCGCCCATCGAGCCGTAGAAGGCGTCGTCGCCGAAGGTGAAGATGCCGCCGTCGAGGGCGACGAGCCAGTAGCCGCCGCCGTCGGGGGCGCCCGCCATGCCGACGACGGGCGCGTACAGGTCGGCCGCCGTGGCGGAGCCGAAGGAGGGCGCCCCGTCGAGAGCGGTCACCTCCCCGTCGGCCGACGCCAGCCAGTACCCCTGCGACGTGGTGGTGCCTGTCGACGTGGTGGTGCCTGTCGACGGGGTGCGGGCCGGCGCCGCGGCCATCGCGACCACGGGGGCCCTCAGTGTCACGGGGAACGGGGACGCCTGCTGGGCGTCTCCGTACGCGAAGATCCCGCCACCGGGGTACATCTGCGAGTACGAGTTGGCGTGCGAGGTGTGCACGGCGCCGGCCGGCACCCTCGGGGCTGTGGGCGCACCGGGCTTCGACGCCGACCCTGTCGACCCCGACCCTGTCGCCGCCGTGGTCCCCGCCGCCGCGCCCTGCGCCCTCGGGGCGGCGCCCGCCGGCCCCGCACCGGCAAGCACCGCAGCGAGGGCGAGACCGACCGCGGTCGTCGCGACGGACAATGCGGTGGCCATCCCCCTTCGCCCCACGCGGGCCATCATCCCAACGAGGAGGGAAGGTTGCACGAGGTCTCACGAACTCACCCCGCCACCAGGCTCGACACCCGACACCGCGCCGGGTGCACCCCACGTAGCACACGACCCCCCGCCCCGCCAGCCCGGGACGGCGGCAGAATGGCGCCCATGGCACATCCCGACAGTTTCCGCGCCCGGTCCTCGCTCCAGGTCGGGGACCGGCAGCTCGAGATCTTCCGCCTGTCCGCAGTCGCCGGTTCGGAACGGCTGCCGTACACCGTGAAGATCCTCCTCGAGAACCTCCTCCGGCACGAGGACGGGATGAAGGTCGCCGCCGCCGACGTCGAGGCGGTGGCGCGATGGGGTCAGGGCGGGAGCGCCGCGGCGGCGGAGATCGCGTTCACCCCCGAGCGCGTGCTGATGCAGGACTTCACCGGGGTGCCCGCCGTGGTGGACCTCGCCGCGATGCGCGACGCGCTGCACGCCCTGGGCGGCGACCCGTCGCGGGTGGACCCGCTCGTCCCCTGCGAGCTGGTCATCGACCACTCGGTCATCGCGGAACGGTCAGGGGGACCCGATGCGTTCGACGACAACGTCGAGATCGAGTACCGCCGGAACCTGGAGCGCTACCAGCTCCTCCGGTGGGCGCAGCAGTCGTTCGACCGCTTCGAGGTCGTCCCACCGGGCACGGGCATCTGTCACCAGGTCAACCTCGAGTACCTGGCGCGGGTGGTGTTCGAGACCGACGCCGGCGAGGCCTTCCCCGACACCATCGTCGGCACCGACTCGCACACCACGATGGTGAACGGGCTCGGGGTGCTCGGGTGGGGCGTCGGCGGCATCGAGGCGGAGGCCGCCATGCTCGGCCAGCCGCTCTCGATGCTGCTCCCTCCGGTGGTGGGGCTCCACCTGCACGGCGAGATGCCCGAGGGCACGACCGCGACCGACCTCGTCCTCACGATCACCGAGCTGCTGCGACGTCACGGGGTGGTGGGCAAGTTCGTCGAGGCGTTCGGCCCGGGCGTCGGCTCGGTGCCGCTGGAGACGCGCGCCACCATCGGCAACATGTCCCCCGAGTACGGGGCGACCTGCACCGTCTTCCCGGTCGACGCCGCGACCATCGAGTACCTCCGGTTCACCGGGCGCCCGGAGGACCACCTGGCGGTCGTCGAGGCGTACACGAAGGCGCAGGGTCTGTGGCACGACCCCTCGGCGGAGGCACCCGCCTACTCCGAGACCGTCGACCTCGATCTGTCGACGGTGGTGCCGAGCCTCGCGGGCCCGGCACGCCCCCAGGACCGCGTCGCGCTCGCCGGTGCCGGGAAGGCGTTCCGCACCGCCCTCGGGCGGCCCCCGCGACGCGCCCCGGTCGAGGGCGACGACACGGCTGCCGGCGAGTCCGGAGCACCGGAGCGACCCCTCGGGGACGGCGACGTCGTCATCGCCGCGATCACCAGCTGCACCAACACGTCGAACCCGCAGGTGCTCGTCGCCGCGGGGCTCGTCGCCAAGAAGGCGGTCGAGCGCGGCCTCAGCGCGAAGCCCTGGGTCAAGACGTCGCTCGCACCTGGCTCGAGGGTCGTGATGGACTACCTCGGGAAGGCCGGGCTCCTCGAACCGCTCGAGAAGCTCGGCTTCTGGCTCGTCGGGTTCGGGTGCACCACGTGCATCGGGAACTCGGGGCCCCTCCTCCCCAGGGTCTCCGAGGCGGTCGGCGCCCACGACCTCTCCGTCGTGTCGGTCCTCTCGGGCAACCGGAACTTCGAGGGGCGGATCCACCCCGACGTGCGCATGAACTACCTCGCGTCGCCTCCCCTCGTCGTCGCCTACGCCATCGCCGGGACGATGGACCTCGACCTCACCGTCGACCCGCTCGGCAACGACCAGGAAGGCAAGCCGGTGATGCTCGCGGACCTCTGGCCGTCGAGCCACGAGGTCGCCGAAACGATCCGCGCGTCGCTTTCCTCCGAGGATTTCCGGGCGCGCTACGCGTCGGTCTTCGAGGGCGACCAGCGGTGGAGGTCGATGGACGCCTCCGTAGGCAAGACGTTCGCGTGGGACGACGACTCCACCTACGTCCTCCACCCCCCGTACTTCGACGGCATGGGGATGGACCCCGAGCCGCTCGCCGACATCGCCGACGCGCGGGTGCTCGTGATGCTCGGCGACAGCGTGACCACCGACCACATCTCCCCTGCCGGCTCCATCCGGGCGACCTCACCCGCCGGCGAGTACCTCAGCGCGCACGGTGTCGAACGGGCCGACTTCAACTCCTACGGCGCGCGGCGCGGCAACCACGAGGTCATGGTGCGCGGCACGTTCGCCAACGTCCGGCTGCGCAACCAGTTGGTCCCCGGCGTCGAAGGCGGCGTCACCGTGCACCTCCCCGACGGCGCGCAGACCACGATCTTCGACGCGGCCCAGCGCTACGAGGCGGAGGGGGTCCCGTTGGTCGTGCTCGCCGGCAAGGAGTACGGGTCCGGCTCCAGCCGCGACTGGGCCGCCAAGGGCCCGCGGCTCCTCGGCGTGCGGGCCGTGATCGCCGAGAGCTACGAGCGCATCCACCGCTCGAACCTCATCGGCATGGGGATCCTCCCCTTGCAGTTCACCGACGGCGACTCCGTCTCCGCACTCGGGCTGACCGGGCGCGAGCGGTTCTCGATCGACGGTGTCGGCGCCATCGGTGACGGCGCGGTGCCCGGCGAGCTCGAGGTCCGGGCGACCACCGACGACGGTTCCACGACCACCTTCCACGCCCGCGTCCGCATCGACACCCCGATGGAGGCCGAGTACTACCGGCACGGGGGGATCCTCCAGTACGTGCTCAGACAGCTCGCGCGCTGAGGAGGTTCGCTCCCGAGCGGTGCGGGTAGTCGATGACGTGAACCGTGTCACGGGGTTCGCCGACGACCCGCCCGAGGTGGTCCCATGTTCCAACGCATCCTCCTCGCCCTCGACGCCGGGGACACCGGCGACGTCGCCACCAGCTTCACCGTCGCGCTAGCCCGTCAGTGCGACGCCGCGGTCCACGTCGTCCACGTGAACGAGTACCTGCTCGGCGGACGGGGCATCACGTCCGAGTCGCCCGCCGAGGCCGCGGACCTCGTGGCGGGCGCGCTGCGCGACATGCACGCCGCGGGGGTTCGCGCGACCGGGGTCACCTACCGCACGACCCTCTTCGACGTCCCCGCGGCGATCTGCGACCTCGCCGAGCAGGTGCACGCCGACGTCATCGTCATGGGCTCACGCCGTCGACGGCGGCCGTCCTTCCTGCGCCGGAGCCTGCGCGACCGCATCTCGCGCACCACGTCCCTCCCCGTCGTCACCGCGCCGGCGCCGCTCCGGGTGGACCAGCGCGCTTGCACACTGCCCAAGACGGCGGACCCGGACATCTCGGTGCGCTCCTGACGCGCGTCGCGACGACCGGCACGCGCACGGCCGCGTGAGCACGGCCGCGTGAGCACGGCCGCGTGAGCACGGCCGCGTGAGCACCGCCGCGTGAGAAACGTTGCCCCACAACAATCTTTTGGCGCAATCCAGGATTCCCGCACGTGGACTCCGGCACCCTTTTGCCTTACAATGACGACGCAACGGGGGACGGGCTGGAAGAAGGGCGGGAACAATGGTCCGTGCAGCGGGGCGCGCGATCACGAGCTTGGCCGTGATCGCCGGAACCCTCGGGGTGTTCGGGATGACCCAGGCGGGCGCGGCGACATCGCCCCCCGGGAACGGACGAGCGATCGTCGAGACGCTGGCGACCACGCAGTACGGCACCGTCCTCGTGGCGACGTTCGGTCCGTACACGAACGTCCCGCTCTTCGAGCTCTCGAGCGACACCAAGACGTCGTTCGCGTGCACGCACACCCTCGTCGCGACGTTCGAGGGGCCGCTCACCTGCACCGGCCCCGAGAGGGACTTCTTCACGGGGCGGACGAGCGACGAGTGGCCCGCGTTCACGACGGTCGGCCCGCCCCTGGCGGGAAGGGGCGTGCGGGCGTCGCTGTTGGGCACGGTGTACCGGAGCGGGATCGGCGAGCAGGTGACGTATGCGGGCCACCCGCTCTACCTGTTCACACCGCCCTCGACACCGTTCGCCCCCGCCGGCGAGGGCTTCTTCGAGTCGGTCCTCCCGCTCCCCGCCTGGCACGGCGTGTGGGATCTGGTCGCGGCGGCGAACGGCAACGCCGCGACGGGCCCGGCGGTCGTGGGCACGGGCACGCTCCCGAACGGGACGCGGGTCCTGACCGCCGGGGAGTACCCGAACGCGGTCCCCGGCGGTGTGGCGGTCACCGCGTACGTCTTCGGCCCGGGCACCGCGACGGGGCCGGCGTGCACGGTGAACTGCTCTACCCAGTGGATCCCCGTCCTCACCCAGGGTGCGCCGGAGGCGGTGAACGGCGTGTCGCAGGGCGCCCTCGGCGTCGTCTCGACGCGCGCCGGCTGGCAGGTGACCTACCACGGGAAGCCCCTGTGGCTGTACGGGTTCGAGGCGCCGCGGTTCGGCCCGACAGGTCCGGTGACCACCGGAACCTCCGGCAACGGCGTGGGCGCACTCGGCCCAGGTGGCGTGGCCCGGGTGGTCCCGGCCTGACCCGACCCCGCGACACCGGCGGTCGCTGACGGACCCCGGGCACCGCGCCCGGTCGGCGGGGCGCGCAGGCCGGGGACGCGGCTCAGCCGGTCGACACGCGCTGGAACATCTCGGCGAGCGTGCCCTCGGGCATGCCGGCCGCGACCGCGGTGTCCGCCGCTGCGGCGCGCATCCGCTCCGCGAGCGCTGCCGGCGCGGCGATCTGGCTCTCGTGCCGCAGGAGCGCCGTCAGCTTGCGCTCGATCGTCCCGGTGATCTCGACCGCCAGGTTCGCCCTCGGGGACGCCATCAGCCAGAGCTCCTCGACGACGTGGGGCGTCAGCCCCTCCTCGAGAAGTTCGGGGTGGGCGAAGGGATTCCTGGCGTCGGGGTACACCGCGCACGTGGCCGCGTCGCCGGCGGCCAGGTGGTCGGGATGGCTCGCGTAGATGCGGTCCCACCAGCGTTCCGGTGAGGGCGCCAGCACGAGCTGGGGCTGCAGCGTGCGCACCACCCTGGTGAGGTCGCGGCGCAAGGGCGGTCCCGACTCGAGACGCCCGTCGGGGTAGCCGAGGAAGACGACCTGCTCGACGCCGACCTCCGCAGCGGCCGCCCGTTGCTCGTCTCGCCGCAGGCGCCCCATCTCCGCTCGGGGCATCTCGAGGTCGGTGCCGCCGGCTTCCCCATCGGTCACGACGCAGTAGGCGACCTCCATCCCCGCACCGGTCATGACGGCGACGGTGCCCGCGGCGCCGAAGTCCACGTCGTCGGGGTGCGCGGAGACGACGAGGACGCGCCGGACGTCCCCGCGGGGCGTCCACCGCTCGATCAGACGACGGCCTCCTCGTAGGAGGGTTCCCACCCGGCGAGGTCCGACAGGCGGGGATCGTTGGAGAAGATCTCGACGATCGGGACGCGCAGCCCGAGGCGTCGCTGGATCACCTCGGCCTCGACGACCTGGTTCCACAGCACCAGGGTGGCGACGACGCCCGTCGACCCGGCGCGCGCCGTCCGCCCCGACCGGTGGAGGTACGCCTTGTGGTCCTCGGGCGGGTCGTAGTGCACGACCACGTCGACACCCTCGATGTGGAGCCCGCGTGCGGCCACGTCGGTCGCGACGAGGACCGGGAGCTTGCCCGACATGAAGTCGGCGAGCGCCTTCTCGCGGTTCGACTGCCGGAGGTCCCCGTGGATCGCCGCGGCCCGGACCCCGATCTCGCCCAGGTGCTCGACGAGCCGGTCGGCGCCGCGCTTGGTCCGCACGAAGACGAGCGTCTTGCCTTGGGCGCGGGCGATCGCGGCGGCGACGCGCACCTTGTCCATCTGGTGGACCTGCAAGAAGCGGTGGACCATGGCGGCGACGGTCTGGGTGCTCGACGCCACCTCGTGGTGCACCGGGTCGTGCAGGTAGCGCTGGACGAGGCGGTCGACCGCACCGTCGAGGGTCGCGGAGAACAGGAGCGTCTGGTGCGGCCGCTCGAGCCGTCGCAGCACCCACTCGACCTGCGGCATGAACCCCATGTCCGCCATCCGGTCGGCCTCGTCGAGCACCAGCACCTCGACGTCGGCGACCGAGAGCTCGCCGCGGTCTCCCATGTCGATCAGCCGGCCGGGGGTGGCGATCACGACGTCGACGCCCTTGCGGAGCTTGGCCACCTGCCGGTCGACGTCGGCACCGCCGTAGATGGCGGCGACCCGGAGCTTGACCTTCTTGGCCAGGGGCGCGAGCACGTCGTGCACCTGGACGGCGAGCTCGCGCGTCGGGAGCAGGACGAGCGCGCGGGGACGTGCCGGCCGGCCGGCGGCCGGCGGGCGGCCCTCGGCGTCGAGGGCGGCTGCCGTGCGCTGGAGCAGGGGAAGTCCGAACGCGAGCGTCTTGCCCGAGCCGGTCTTGGCCTTTCCGCAGACGTCCCTGCCGGCGAGGCCGTCCGCGACGGTCAGTGCCTGGATGGGGAAGGGGGTGATGATCCCCTGGTCGGAAAGCTCCTTGACCAAGGGCTCGGCAACGCCGAGGGACTCGAACGTCCCCACGGTCTCGTACGTGTCGGTCGTCATTCCTGCTCTCTCACCTTGGCGGGGCCCTGCGCCGTCAACCGAAAGGGAGAAAGGCCCGGACGACCGGATCACGTGGTCGCGACCCGCTGCCGTCGCAACCAACCTACCAGGATGGAACGCTCCAGCAGCGCATTGGTAGTGGGTCAGTTTGATCTGGGCGGCGTGTCAAGTAGCCCGGCGATCTCCCAGACCGACCAGACGTGAGACGCCTTGTCCGCGGCCATCGCCGGGGTCGTGTGGCGGCCGAACTGCTTCGTGAGCGTCTGGTGGGGCCGGGCGAAGTTGTAGTGCATGTAGTGGAGGCTGACGGCGTGGGCCAGGTTCTCGATCTTCTTGGAGAAGGCATTCGTGAGCCGGGTGAACCGGCGCATCCCCATCCGCATGGTCAGGTTCTGGCGTTCCACGTAGCTGGTTGAGATCAGGTCCGGGTCGGGGTTGCCCACGATGGTCCGCTTGTCAATCCCGGTGCACTTAGCCGGGCTGTAGGTGTGCTCGGGGCTGTCGTGCGAGCTGGCCCCGTACATCTTGTGGAGCATGGCGAAGTCCACGCCGTCAGCGCCGAACAGAGGTTCGATGACGGTCAGATAGGGCTTGTGGCCGTCCGTCGTGAGCTGGACGCGTCCCCTCAACCTCGACTTGAGGTCCACCAGGAAGAAGTAGGCGTCTCGGTTGGTGCGCTCGCCGACCAGCCAGCTCGGAACGAGCTTGGTGTCGGCGTCGATGGCGGTCCACGTCCAAACGTCTCCGTAGCCCGGGGTGTCCTTGAACTGCTCGGGGACGTTCTTCTGCTTGGAGTAGCAGAACGACCAGATCTCGTCGCACTCGATCCGTTCGGAGGTCAGGTCGCGGAGACGAACGTCCTGGTACTCGGCGCACGCTTCGCCGAGATCGCAGAGCAGCTTGACGATGGTGTTCTTCGCCACTCCGGTCACCCGGCAGGTGCCACGGATGCTCATACCCTCGACCAGGCAGGCCACGATCTGACCCCTGCGCTCGGTGGAGAGCCTGTTCATACTGACCATTATGCTTGACTGAATGGTGAAAGTCAGCCTCCAGCGAGAAGTATGACATACTTATCGACCTCCAACCCTAGAGGGAAGAAGTATGTCATACCCGCCATTCCACTGGGCGAGTCCCGATCCCGTGCCCATGGTCCTATCCACGGACGAGTTCGCCGAGATGTTCCCGGGCGAGGGGGACTACGTCGAGTTCAAGCAGGGGCTTGGCATCGACGCCCTTCGGGAGGCAGTTACGGCCTTCTCAAATGCCGACGGTGGCGTCATCGCCATCGGGGTATCCGACGACGGGCATATCCATGGTCACAATCTCACGGGGGAAGCGCTGGCAAAGATCCACCGTTTGATCTCTGAGGTTCACCAGGCCGGGCGATATGACATTCGCTCAGTACCCGTTGGACAGAAGTCGGTGACGTTCCTCGCAGTTGACCGACGCAGAGAGGGATTCGGTCAGGACACGAACGGAGCGGTGCTGGTCCGGCGCGGTGCATCGAACATCCGGCTATTCGGCGCGGAGTTGGGCGCGTTCATGGCTGAGCGGAGGCTGAGCCGCTTTGAGGCGACCAAGACCGACGTCAGACTCAACGAGGTGGACGCGACCCTTCTGGATCGCCTTGCCGCAGCTTGGGGGTGGGGGCTCGATGGTCGGGCGGACCGCCTAGTTGAGCACGGCCTAATAGAACGGGACCGCGAACCCAGGCTCACGGTGGCTGGTGCTCTGTACCTGCTGGATGATCCTTCGTCTGTCCTCGGTAAGTCGTTCATTGAGGTGTACCGGTTTCCCCAAGGCGCCCGCGACTACGACAAGCGCACGGCAATTCACGGCCCAGTCAACGTGCAGGTGGAAGACGCCACGAACCAAGTTATGAATGAGCTGGGTGCAGAACTAGTCGTGCTCGGCTTGCGCCGCTACGAGTTGGACCGGATCCCGCGTTCTGTTCTTCGCGAAGCCATCGCGAACGCAGTGGCTCATCGGGACTATGAGAGTACGGGTACGGCGGTCCGAATCGAGATCCGACCTGACAGAGTTGTGATCGCATCGCCCGGCGGACTTCCTGAACCCGTGACCGTCCGCAACATCCGAGAGCAGCAGGCGGCGCGCAACCTCGCCACGATTGACACGCTTCGCCGATTTCGACTCGCCGAGGATGCTGGGAGGGGCGTCGACCTCATGGAGGACGACATGCTCGCCAACATGCTTCAGAAGCCCGTGTTTGTTGACAGTGGCACCAGCGTGACGGTGGAGCTGTTGATAGGAAGCACCGTTGCCCCGGCCGAACGAGCCTGGCTATTGGAATTGGAGCAACGAGGTGAAGTCGGTCCCGAGGAACGGATCCTCCTTGTCCACGCCGCCCGGAACGAGTCCCTTACCAACTCGATGGTCAGGGACATCCTGGGCATGGATTCCGTAGATGCGCGGAGCCTCCTCCAGCGGTTGAGGGACGGCGGTTTCCTGAGCCAATCCGGGACCAAGGGTGGAGCGGTATATCGCCTGGCGGGCGACCTAGCGCCTCCTGCAGGGCTTCGACTCAGCCCGGAACAGCTAGCCGATCTGATCGAAGAGCTGGCGCAGGAAAGGCCGATCACCAACGCTGTGGTCCGGGAGCACACGGGTCTCGATAGAACCGACGCCATCCGCCTGCTCAATGACCTCGTCCGACAGGGGCGGCTGGTGCAGACCGGTAGTAGGCGAGGGACCAGATACGTCCTCCCCGGTGAGGACGAGACCCAACTTCCCCTGCGCTAGCCCTTGGCTCCCCACCGGGCGGCGGCGGCCCTCTTGGCAATCTCCGATCGCTCCCCAGAAGTCAGCTTCTCGGCGCGGGCCTTCCCACCCTTCAGCCCACCCTTTCGGCCCAGCTCCACGGCGGCCGGGTCCTTGCCCTCGCAAGGATCGTCAGGCTTCTCGTCGGTAGCCTGAGCCACGATGGCCGCGGCCCGGCGGTTGAGGTCGGCTGGCTTGCTTGACCGCTTGGGCATCGCCACCAGCGTACCGATCGCTAGGCCCGATGCCTACCAGCGGCCAGATTCAAACTGACCCACTACCAGCGCATTTGCGCGCGAAACGGCCCAATGTGCCAAGCTCCCCCAATGGCTCGTCTCGCTGCCGGTGACGCCGCACCGGCGTTCACGCTTCCGGACCAAGACGGCAGGCCGGTCGAACTGCGCGACTTCGCCGGCTCGACGGTGATCGTCTACTTCTATCCCGCCGACGACACGCCCGGATGCACGAAGGAGGCGTGCCAGTTCAACGAGAACCTCTCCGCCTTCCAACGCGCCGGTGCGAAGGTGGTGGGCATCTCGCCGGACGGCGCGGCCAAGCACGTCAAGTTCCGGGAGAAGTACGGGCTTTCCTTCCCGCTCCTTTCCGATCCCGAGCACCAGGTGATGGAGAAGTACGGCGCCTGGGGCGAGAAGACCATGTACGGCAAGAAGACCGTCGGCACGATCCGCTCGACGTTCCTCGTCGATCCATCGGGCAAGATCGCACAGGCCTGGTACAACGTCCGCGCCGACGGGCACGCCGCCAAGGTCCTCGAGACCCTCGGGGATTGACGCAACCGGGGTCGGCGCCGTCCCCGTCACGCCGTCTCCCCGTCACGCCGTGACCCCGTCACACCGTCCCCCCGCCACGCCGTCCCGCCGCCGCGTATGGTGGACGGGTGCCACCTGAGAAGCCGCACTGGTCCCACCTCTTCCAAGAGGTCGTGACCTCCGGGCTGTGCACGGGCTGCTCGGCGTGCATCGTCGCCTGCCCCTACGACGTGCTCGGCTACGACCAGACCGGCTACAAGCCGTTCCACGTCGCCGAGACAGGAGGGCTCGACGACTGCACCCACGGCGCTCGCGGCTGCACGCTGTGCACGAGGGCGTGCCCGCGCTTTCGCGAGTGGGAGCCCGAGATCGACCAGTACCTCTTCGGCAGGCCGCGCACCGACGACGAGGTGGCCGGGGTCGCCGAGAAGATCGTCCTCGCCCGCGCCACGGACACCGAGCTCCACGAGGCCGGCCAGGACGGCGGCCTGGTCTCGGCCATCCTGGTCTGGGCGCTCGAGCACGACGTGATCGACGCCGCGCTGGTCTCGGGCCTCGAGGGCGACGGGACGAACTGGAGGGCGGTGCCCACGGTCGTGCGCGACCGGGCGGGGGTCGTCGCGACGGCGGGATCCCGGTACACCTACTCGGCCAACCCCCTCGCCTACGCCGAGGCCGTGGAGGGCGGCGGGGAGCGGATCGCGCTCGTCGGCATGGGGTGCCAGGCGTCCGCACCCGCCGTGATGGCCGCGCGCAAGGCCGGCAAGGTCGCCCGGCGTTTCGCGCTCTCGATCGGGCTGATGTGCTCGAAGACGTTCGACGACGCGATCTTCCCCGAGCTCTTCGAGGCGCGCTACGGCCTGCGCCGCGAGGACATCGCGAAGATGAACATCAAGGGCGTGTTCCAGGTCTGGATGCGCGACGGCGCGTACCACGAGGTCCCCTTGAAAGAAGCGCACGGCTGGACGCGCGAGGGGTGCATGTCGTGCCCCGACTTCGCGGCCGAGCACGCCGACATCTCGACCGGCGGCATCGGCGCGTTCAACGACTGGACGCTCACCGTGCTGCGCACCGCGCGCGGTCACGAGGTCTTCTCGTCCATGGCCGACGCCGGCGCGGTGGAGGTCCGCCCCGGAGAGGACGACCCTGGCGCCATCGCGCTGATGCAACGGCTGAGCAAGGTCAGCCGGAAGCGGTGGCCGGCGACCGCGGTGCCGACGCCCGGCCGCCTGCCGGCGGCCCAGCCCGCGTGACGGTCTGACGGGCCGGGCTCGCCCTTCGGCGAGCCCTCACACAGCCCTAATGCGCCGCTTGTCGGCCGCTAACGGTCGTCGGGTTCCATGCCGTTGTACAGGTCGGCCGGTCTCCGGCCGAGCACACCGACACAACGGAGGCATCAGATGAAGAACCCGCTAAGTGACGGGAACGAAAGGCGGCTGGGCCCGGCGCACGGGGCTCGTCGATCGCTCGGCGTGGCCGCCGCCGGACTCGTCGCCGCCGGGAGCCTGGCGGTCGGCGGGAGCCTGGCGAGCGGCGGGGTCGCCGGCGCGAGCGGCACAAGCGGCGCGAGGACCTCCCACGGCCGCCACGCCCACCTGACCGCGACCCCGACCGGACGTCGCCCGAGGGGCCGCCACCCGCTGCTCGCGCACCTGCTGCGGGGCACGCTGCACGCCCAGTTCCTCGTGCGCACGAAGTCCGGTGCGACCGAGACGTTCGTCTTCGACCGCGGAGTGGTGCGCTCGGTGACCTCGACCGCCATCACGATCGCGCCGGCCGACACACCGAGTGGCACCGTGTCGGCGACGATCACCGCGACGACCCGGTTCCCGGGGCTCCCGGAGAACCAGCTGGCCTCCGGCGACAAGGTGGGCCTGGTCGTCGAGGCCGGCGACGCGGTCGTCGTGGCATCCCGCCCGACCCGCCCGACAGGCCCGACCCGCCCGACAGGCCCCGCGTCGCCGGCATCGGGCACCCACCACGCCGGCGCCGGGTCGTCCTGAGGCCCCGGGGCGACCGGGGCGGCCGCGGGAATGGCCCGACCGGCGTGGCCGGGCGGCGCGACACTGCAGGCGTGACCACAGGCACCGTCCTCGTCGTCGAAGACGACGAGAACATCGCCGGGCTCGTCAGCCTCTACCTCGAACGGGAGGGCTTCCGGGTCGTGAAGGCCCGGAACGCCGACGACGCGCTGCGCCTCTCGTCGAGCGACCCTCCCCGGCTCGTGCTGCTCGACATCGGACTGCCCGGGGCCACTGACGGACTGGCGCTCTGCCAGCGGCTCCGGGCGACCGGTGCCACCCCCGTCATCTTCCTCACCGCGCGCAACGACGAGATCGACCGGGTCCTCGGGCTCGAGCTCGGGGCCGACGACTACGTCACGAAGCCGTTCTCGCCGCGCGAGCTCGTCGCGAGGGTGAAGGCCGTGCTGCGCCGCACCGTCGACCAGCCGGCGCCGGCGACGCTCCAGCTGTCCGGTGGGGCAATCCGCGTCGACCCCGCCCGCTGCGAGGTGCGGGTCGGCCACGAGCCGGTCGAGCTGACGACCCGGGAGTACAACCTGCTGCTCGCGCTCGCGCGGCACGCCGGCATCGTGCTCAGCCGCCGCCAGCTGCTGGAGCTCGCATGGGGCGCCGACTGGTACGGCGACGAGCGGACCGTGGACGTCCACGTGGCGCAGCTCCGCAGGAAGCTCGGCGACGCGCTCGACCTCGTCACCGTACGCGGCTTCGGCTACCGGCTGGGGTGACGTGACCCCCGCACCGGAACCCGGAGGTGTGCCGGCGAGGACCGGACGGCGGGCGTGCGCCGGCGCCTGACGCTCACCGTCGTCGGTCTCGTCATCGGCACGCTGCTCCTCGCCGGGGGCGGGGCGCTGGTGGTGGCCTCGGTGACGGCGCGCCAGCACGCGGTGGCCCAGCTCGTCGGCCAGGGTGAGGCGCTCGCCCGCAACGCGTCGGCGGTCCGCAGCCGCGCAACGCTCCGCGTGGTGGGGCGGGTCCTGCGCCTCGACCGCGCGGTCATCGTCGTCGTCGGCCCCTCCGGCCGGATCGTGGCGACCGTCCCTCGGGACGCGCCCGTGCCCGGGCAGCTCGTCCTCCCCGCCACAGGAGCTCCGCGGTCGGGGATCGACGGCGACACCGCCTACGCCGTCGTGCCGGCGGCGCTCGGCGTCGTGACCGGCCCCCTCCCGCCCCGGGACCGGGCCGCGGTGCTCCTCGTCAGGCGCGTCGGCGCGCTCTTCCCGGACTGGCGGTTCTTCGTGGTCGTCGTGGCGGCGACGGCGGCCGTCGCCGCCGCCGTGGCCGCAGGGCTCAGCCGGCGCATCGCGCGCCCGCTGCTCGCTGCGAGCGCCGTGACCGGGCGCATCGCCGCGGGGGACCTCGACGCGCGGCTCGTCGCCGCCGGGACGCCCGGCGACGAGCTCGACTCCCTGGCCCGGTCCATCAACACGATGGCGACATCGCTCCAACAGGCCCGCCGGCGCGAGACCGAGCTGTTGGCCTCGGTCTCCCACGACCTGCGCACGCCGTTGACGTCGATCCGGGGCTACGCCGAAGCGATCGCCGACGGCGTCGCCACGGATCCGCGACGCGCGGCGGCCATCATCACGGAGCAGGCCACACGTCTGGAACGGCTGGTCGGCGACCTCCTCGACCTCGCCAAGGTCCGTGCCCGCAGGCTGCGCCTGCACCTCGAGGCCGTGGAGCTCCTCGGGGTCGTCGATCAGGCGACCGACACCGTGGCGCCCGACGCACGTCGGCGCGGCGTGCTGCTCACGCGTCGCTCCGAGGGCGCCGGCCCGAGCGCCCGCGCCGACGCCGACCGCCTCGCGCAGGTGCTCACCAACCTGTTGGAGAACGCCGTGGCCCACGCCTCGTCGACCGTCTCGGTCGACGTCGGGCGCGTGGCCGCCCGAGACCGGGTCTGGGTCGCGGTGCTCGACGACGGCCCCGGGATCCCCGCGGTCGAGATCGACCGAGTGTTCGACCGCTTCTACCAGGTCGACCGCGGTCCGGCGGCACGCACCGGCGGGTCGGGACTCGGGCTCTCGATCGTCGCCGAGCTCGTCGCGGCGATGGGCGGTGAGATCCGGGCGGAGTCGCCGGTGTCGCCCGACCCCGGGCGGCCGGGCACCCGCTTCGTGCTCACGCTGCCCGCTGCCTCGCCGCAAGCGCGCGGTGCCGACGGTGCCGGGAGGCCGGCCGGCGGCGCACCGGCGGCGCGCGCCCCGACATGACCCGGCTTCCCGGCGCTCAGCCCGCCCGGGGTGCGGCCGACAGCTCCCGAGCGCGCTCGAACACCGCGTCGAGCATCGGCTCGGTGAGCTTCCCGGTGAACGTGTTCTGCTGGCTCGGGTGGTACGAGCACACGAGCACCCTGCCGTCCCCGAGGTCGTGCTCCGCCAGGTGCGCGAAGCGCGGCCTCGGCGTGAGCCCGTAGAGCGCGCTCAGCGTGTCGCACGCGAGCCGCCCGAGGGCGACCACCACCCGAACCTGCCCGAGGAGCGCCATCTCCTCGCGCAGGTACCCCAGGCACTCGGCGCGCTCGGCGGGCGCCGGCTTGTTGGCCGGCGGGGCACAGCGCACGGACGCCGTGACCCACGCGCCGGTGAGCTCGAGCCCGTCGTCGGCCGCGCGGCTCTCGGGGCGGTTGGCGAACCCGGCACGCCACATGGCGCGGTAGAGCCAGTCGCCGGACCGGTCGCCCGTGAACATCCGGCCGGTGCGGTTGGCGCCGTGCGCCGCCGGCGCGAGCCCCACGACGAGCACGGTCGCACCCGGGTCGCCGAAGCCGGGGACCGGCCGGCGCCAGTAGCGCTCGGCACGGAACGCCGCCCTCGGGGGCACCTGCTCGCGCCATTCGACGAGGCGAGGGCAGCGCCGGCAGGACACGATCGCCTGGGAAAGGGCGGCCAGGCGGTCGGATGCCACAGGCCCGGAGCATACGATCAACGTCCGTGCCCCCCGCCGAGCCGACGACGATCCTCTTCGTCCGTCACGGCACCACCCCGACGACCGGCAGGATGCTGCCGGGCCGCGCGCCGGGGTTGCACCTCTCCGCGCTGGGCAGGGAGCAGGCCGACCGCGTGGCCGCGGCGATCGCGGCGCTCGAGCCGGCACCGACCGCCGTCTACGCGTCCCCGCTCGAGCGCGCCCGCGAGACCGCGGCACCCATCGCCCGGGCGCTCGGCCTGCGCGTGCGCACCGAGCGCGGGCTGGTCGACCTCGACATCGGCGAGTGGACGGGGATCTCTCTCAAGCGCGCCGCGCGCCGACGCGAGTGGGCCACGGTCCAGCGGTGGCCGGCCGGGTTCGCCTTCCCGGGCGGTGAGTCCTTCTCCGAGCTCGTGGCCAGGGCGACCGACGCGGTGGGGCGCCTGGTCCGTGCGCACCCGGGCGGGACGGTCGTCGCCGTGTCGCACGCCGACCCGATCCGGGCGCTCGTCGCGACGGCGGCGGGCGTGCCCATCGACCTCTTCCAGCGCCTCGTCGTCGGGACGTGCTCGGTGTCGGCGGTGCGTTACTCCCCCGACGGGCCGCGGGTGCTCTGCGTGAACGCCTCGGCCGGGGGTCTGGTGCGCTCGTGAACAGCGACTTGGACCTCGACGCCCCCGACGTGTTCTCCGTCGGGACGATCGGTCCCGTCGGGGAGCGCATGTTCCTGCTCCACTTCTCCGAAGGGCCGCTCCAGGCGACCGTGAAGGTCGAGAAGCAGCAGGTGACGGTGCTCGCGAGCTACCTCGGCCGCATCGTGCGCCAGCTCGGCCGCCCGGGCCATCTCCCCGAGGACCTCGACTTCGACGTCGGCGTCGAGCCCGACTGGGTGGTGGGCACGATCGGCGTCTCCTACGACGAGGACGCCGACCGTCTCGTGGTGATCGTCGAGGAAGCCGGCGACGGCGGTGCGGTGGCGCGCGTCGCGATCACGAGGGAGCAGGCGGCGGCGTTCGCCATCCGGGCCACGGGCCTCGTCGAGGCGGGCAGGCCCCCGTGCCCGCTGTGCAGCTTCCCCCTCGACCCGTCGGGGCACGACTGCCCCAGGACGAACGGCCACCGCGCCCCCGCGACGTGACCCGCGTCAGCGCGGCGGACGTGCTGCGGTGCGGCCGGATCGAGGTGCACGGCCGGATCGCGGGGAGCTCCAACGTGACGCTCCTCGTGACGTGCTCGACGGACGACGACGAGATGCTCGCCGTCTACAAGCCCTGCGCCGGGGAGCGCGGGCTCTGGGACTTCCCCCCGGGGCTCCACCGGCGCGAGGTCGCGGCGCGCGTCGTGTCGGACTGGCTCGGCTGGCGGATCGTCCCCGAGACGGTGCGGCGCGAGGACGGGCCGTTCGGCGAGGGGTCGCTCCAACGCGTGGTGGACGATGACGGCGTCTCCCACTACTTCACGCTGCGCGACGACCCCCGGTGGCACCCGGAGCTGCGGCGGATCGCCGCCTTCGACGTCCTCACCAACAACGCCGACCGCAAGAGCGGCCACGTCCTTTTGGCGGGCGGCCGCCTGTGGGCGATCGACCACGGGCTCACCTTCCACCCCGACCCGAAGCTCCGCACCGTGATCTGGGACTTCGCGGGCGACCGCCTCGACGACGAGCTCGTCTGCGACCTCGGGCGGCTCGCCCACGAGGAGCTGCCCGCCGAGCTGGCCGACCTCCTCGACGACGAGGAGACCGACGCGCTCGTGCGCCGTTCGAAGGCGCTCGTCCGCACGGCGAGGCTCCCGGCGCCCGGGTCGGACCGCCCCTATCCCTGGCCGCTCGTCTGAAGGCCGGGTTCGGCCGGCGGCTGCCGGGCTACCCGGCACGCTCGGGGTCGCCCTGCCCGTGGTCGGCGTTGCCGGGGCGGTGCTCGGGCCGGAGCAGCGCGGGGTAACAGCCCGCGTCGAAGGCCCTCGTGAAGTCCTCGACCACGGCCGGCAGCGCCACCGCGACCATGGGCCGCCACCACGCCCGCAGCTCGACGACCACGGCGCCTCCCCCGACCGCGATGCTCTTCACGCCGGGATCGGCGCCGACGACCGCGCTGAGGAAGAGCACCACGGGCGAGCGACCGGGATCCCCCGGGGCCGCGCGCACTCCGGCCGCCTCGAGCGCGGCGGCCACCAGACCCCGGGACGGGCCGAGGGCGTGGACCAGGCCGCGCACCTCACGGGCCAGGCGTGTGTCGAACAGCCCGCCCACGTTGGTGGGAGGAGGAGGCGCCGACGCGAGGGAGCGGGGCGCGGCGGGGCGCGGCACGAGGGCCGCCGCGGGATCGAGGTCGCCCTCGGACGCGGCTCGTCCCCCGCCGAGGGCGGCGAAGAAGCGCCGGATGGCCGCCATCGGCCCGCGTCCGGCGCGGGGCACCTCGTCGACGCCCGTATTCCGCGTCCACCGCTCGTTCTCGACCTGCCGGTGCTGCATGGTGGACTCCTTTGCGTCGCAGTTCGATGGAGGGCCGGCCGCGCGCCGGGTCCGGGAGGAGTCCGGCCCGCGCGCCGGCTGCAGGGCACCTACCCATCGCGGCCACGCGTCCACCTCGACGCGGCGAGCTCGCGGCGCCGGCTCCGCCCCGCGGGGCGCGGCCGTTCAGCTCCTCGAGCGGAGCGCCTCGATCAGCGCCGGCAGCACCTTGTGCACGTCGCCCACGATCCCGAGGTCGGCGACCGAGAAGATGGGCGCCTCCCGGTCCTTGTTGACCGCGACGATGTGCTTCGATCCCTTCATCCCGACGAGATGCTGCGTCGCTCCCGAGATGCCGCATGCGACGTACAGTGTCGGCTTCACGGTCTTGCCGGTCTGCCCGACCTGGTGCGAGTAGGGCACCCACCCGGCGTCGACGATCGCCCGGCTCGCGCCCGCGGCGCCGTGGAGGAGCCCGGCGAGCTCCTCGACCAGCGCGTAGTGCTCGGGCGCCCCCAGGCCGCGACCGCCCGAGACGACGACGGCCGCCTCGTCGAGCTTCGGGCCGGTCGCCGCCTCGACGTGGCGCTCGACGATCGTGGCGGCGCCCGTGCGACCGACGTCGCCCGCCGGCACGGCGACCACCTCTGCGGGGCCCCCGCCCGACGGCTCGGCGGCGAAGGACTTCGCCCGGACGACGTAGATCCCCGGACCGTCCGCCGTGAAGCGCGCGTGGGCGATCTGCGTCCCGCCGAACACCGGGTGCTCGGTGAGCAGCGCGCCGTCGTGCTCGGCGAGGCCGGTGACGTTCGTGAGGACGGGGCGGTCGAGCCGCGCGGACAGACGCCCGGCGACGTCGCGCCCGTCGTAGGAGGCGGGAAGGAGCACGGCGTCGGGACGCTCCCCCGACTCGACGAGCCCGGCGATCGCGGCTGCGACTGCGGCGCCGGGCAGTGCGCCCCCGAGGTCGCCGACGTCGTAGACGCGCGACGCGCCGTACTCGCCGAGCGTGACGGCCGTCGAGGCGGTCTCGGCGCCCCAGGCGACGGCCTCGACCGTCGGGGCGAGCGCGCGCGCCTCGGTCAGCAGCTCGAGGGTGAGGGGCGTCAGGCCCTGCCCCGCCGCCTCCGCGAGCACCCAGATCCTGTCCATCTCAGATCACCTTCAGCTGCTCGAGGAAGGCGACGATGCGCTGCGCGCCGTCACCCTCGTCCACGACGATCTCGCCCCCGCCGCGCGCCTCGGCGTCGGCGACGTCGACGATCTCCTGCCGGGCACCGGCCGCACCCACCTGTGCCGCGTCGAAGCCCAGGTCGCCGGCGCCGAGCACGTCGATGGGCTTGGACTTGGCCGCCATGATCCCCTTGAACGACGGGTAGCGAGGCTCGACGACGCCCGCCGTCACCGTCACCACCGCCGGCAACGGGCACTCCACGTCGTCGTAGCCGGACTCGGTCTGCCGCTCCACCTTGACGGTCGTGCCGTCGGTGGACACCCGCTTGGCGAAGGTGACCGAGGGCATCCCCAGCAGCTCGGCGATCTGGACGGGCAGGGTCCCCGTGTAGCCGTCCGTCGACTCGGTCGCGGCGACGACGAGGTCCGGTTCGGCCCGGCGGATCGCGGCCGCGAGCACCTTGGCCGTCGACAGGGCGTCGGACCCCGCCAACGCCTCGTCGCTCACGAGGATCGCCTTGGCGGCGCCCATGGCGAGGGCGGTGCGCAGCCCCGAGGTCTCCCCGCCCGGGGCCATCGAGACGAGGGTGACCTCGCTCCCCTCGACGTTGCCGGCGAGCTGGAGCGCCATCTCGACCCCGTAGGAGTCGGAGTCGTCCATGATGAGCTTCCCCGAGCGGTCGAGCGTGTGGTCCGGCTCGAGCGACGCCGGCGCGGCCGGGTCGGGAATCTGTTTCACGCAGACGACGACGTGCATGCTCGCATTGTTGACTACCCCGCTTGCCCCCCGCCATTCCGCGCGGGCGGTTCGTCCCCGGCCGGGCCGGGGGTCCGCAGGATCCGGAGGGCGGCCGGGACCCGGCTCCGCGGGACCGCCCTTGATCCACGTTCACCCGCAGCCCGGCGCAGGTGTCGAGCGCCTCGTCGAGGAGCGGCACGTCGTCGGGTAGTTCCGACGCTGAAAGCGTTTGTCACGTCGCCGGCGCCGGGTACGTGTCGGTCGTGAAGTACGGCCAGTGCGCGACGGCCAGTGCGCGGTCCGCAGTGGGGCGGACGTCCAGCTCCACGTTCTCCGCTGCGCCCCCCTCGCCGCGGCGACCCCGGCGGGCGAAGACGGCGGTCACTCGACTCCTTGCATTTTCGAGACGCTTGCCTATAATCCCTGCAGATCGCTATTCCGTGTCGGCCGTGCTGTCCGGCCGGATATGTGAATTGGTTCACAATCGGAGGACCGACGTATGGCACTGATGTGGAACCGGACGGTCGACTGGGACGCCGGCGACTGGCGTCGCGTGGCGGCCTGCCGGAACACGGAGCCCGACCTGTTCTTCCCTGTCGGCACCACGGGTCCGGCGGTGGAGCAGATCGACGCCGCCAAGAGGGTCTGCCGGACATGCGAGGCGCAGGAGCCCTGTCTCGACTTCGCGCTGGCCACCAACCAGGAGTCGGGGGTCTGGGGCGGGACCTCGGAGGAGGAGCGCCGCAAGCTGCGCAAGGCATGGCTCGCCGCCCGGCGAAGCTCCGGCGGTGTGGGGTCCATCGCGGCGGTGGCCCTCCGGCGCTGAGCCCGCCGCCCCGGGCGGCACTCTGCGTGCCCGAGGTCAGCGGCTGGGCGGGAGCCGGATCTCGACGAGCGTGCCCCCGCCCTCTGCGGCGCCCATCGTGATCGAGCCGCCCAGCTGGCTCACGACGAGGTCGCGCACGATCGAGAGCCCGAGGCTGCTCGTCCGCTCGATGTCGAAGTCCGGCTCGAGGCCCTTCCCGTCGTCGCAGACCGTGACCGCGAGGCCCTGTCGCCCGTGCGCGAGCCTCACCGTCACGTGCCCGACGTGGCGCTCGCAGTGCCCCTCTGCATCCCCGCCGTCCGTGCCCGCGCCCGCGCCGTCCGCCGGGCCGGCGAACGCGTGCTCGACGGCGTTCTGCAGGATCTCGGCCAGCGTGACGGCGAGCGGCGTCGCGATGTCGGCGGGGAGCTCCCCGAGGTCGCCCTCCACCGTGATCTCCACCTTCTTCTGCGAGACGACCGAGTCCTCCGCCATCCGGACCAGCGAGGAGATGATCTCGTCGAAGGGCACCTGGTCGCTCGGGTCCCTCGAGAGGATCTCGTGGACGAGGGCGATGGAGCGCACCCTGCGCTCGGCCTCCTGCAGCGCCGCCTTGCCGTCCGCCGACCCGAGGCGTCGCGCCTGGAGGCTGAGGAGCGAGGAGATGGTCTGGAGGTTGTTCTTCACGCGGTGGTGCACCTCGCGGATCGCCGCGTCCTTCGAGAGCAGCAGGCGGTCGAGGCGGCGCACGTCGGTGACGTCGCGGAGCAGGATCGCCGCGCCGTTGGCGACGTGGTCCTCGAGCAACGGGATGCACTGCACCAGCACGATCACGTCGGGGCGCCGCTCCACCTCCTCGACCACGGGGTGGCACGTCGCGAGCGCCCACTGGACCGCCGACGCCTCGACCCCGAGCTCTGTGAGCGTGTGCCCCTCGGGCGTGGAGTAGATCCCCATCCGGTGGAAGGCGTTGATCGCGTTGGGCGACGCGAACTCGATGCGGCCCTCGCCGTCGACGAGCACGAAACCGTCGCCGACCCTCGGGGTCTCCTCGGTGCCGACGTCCTCTTCGGCGAAGGGGAACTCGCCGTCGGTGATCATCGTCACGAGCCGCCCGAAGACCGAGAAGTAGTTCTTCTCGTACATGCTGATCGGGGTCGCCACCGCGCGCGAGTACACGCGCACCATGACCCCGATCACCTTGTCCCCGAAGCGCACCGGGACGTTCTCGACGGGGACCGACTCCCCGATGAGCGGGTGGTGGACCGCGCCGCGCACGACCTCCCCGCGGTCGAGGGCGGCCGCGGCGAGCGACCACGAGGCACGGAGCACCGTCTGGCCCACCAGGTCCTCTTCGAGGAGCGTCGGGCGGTTGTTCGGGCGGATCTGCCCCATCACGACGAGCTCGGCCTCCTCGCCGGGGATCGGTGAGGTCGGCACCACGAGCAGGAGGTCCGAGAAGGAGAGGTCCGCGAGGACCGACCAGGACCCGAGGAGTCGCTGGAGGTGGGCGAGCTCCGAGGGGGTGAGGTCCGTGCAGGTGAGCGCGAGCTCCGCCGGCGTCGTCACGGCGCGCCCCGCTCCCCGGCGGGCGGCCCGGCGTCTGTGCCGTCGCCGCCCGGCACGCCCGGGAGCGGCAGGGTATGCGCCTGGCGGCGCCGGTAGCCGGTGAGCTGGCGGACCCCTGCCGAGTCGAGCAGCGCCCGGAGGTCGTCCACGCGGTCGGCCACGTGCGAGAGGTGGTGCGCGTCCGACGCCGTGGTGAACGGCACCCCGCGGGCGGCGAACCGCGCGAGCAGGCCCTCCGCGGGGTACTGCTCGCCGGCGGGCTTGCGCCACCCGGCCGAGGACACCTCGGCGGCCATGCCGCTCGCGGCGGCCGCCTCGGCGAGCCGGTCCCACCACTCCTTGGTGTGGTCGGGGACGCGCGCCGCCACCTTGATCACGTCGGGGTGGGCGAGGACGTCGCACGTGCGGGTCGCGGCGAGCTCACTGAAGGCGTCCGTGTAGGCGTCCCAGCACTCGTCCACCTTCCGCGCCGACCACTCCGCCATGGAGACCGCGTCGTCGAGGTCGTCGAAGCGCCACCCCCCCACCCAGTGGACCGACCCGAGGAGGACGTCGAAGGGGTACCCGGCGAGCAGCCGCGCCACGTCGTCCATCCGCCCGCGGTAGTAGTCGACCTCGAGACCGAGCACGACCGGGAGCCCCTGGCGCTTGGCCTCGAGCACCGTCTCCACGTAGTCGTCGAGGTCGGCGCCCACGTGGAAGCGCCAGTACTCGGCCATCGAGTCCCGCAGGTGCGAAGGGACGTCCTCGTCGTCCCAGAAGCCGGCGAGGAGCCGGTCGGCCTGCACGAACCGGAAGAGGTGCTCGGTGAGCGCGACCTCCACCACGCCGGCGCGCTGCGCCCGCTCGCAGTACGCCGCCACCTGGTCGAGCGCCAGCGGCGCATCGCGCCGCGAGTGCGGCCACAGGTGGAGGTGATAGTCGAGCACCGACGTATTCCATCCCAATTCCCCGCTGGCGCGCCGTCATCGCGGTGCCGCCGGCCACCGGCCGACCCGCCGGGAGCCCCCCAGGCGTGCCCGGAGGGGGTCAGCTCCACATCATGGCCCCGAGGCGGAGCAGCCCCTCCATGTCCACGATGTCCGCCTCGAAGAACGGGACGGTCGCCAAGACCTCGGGCCTCGTGGCGAGCTCCGCCTGTTGCTCCGCCTCGCGCCGGGCGACGACGCCGAAGTTCAAGAAGCTGTCCGCGACCTCCGCGAGGACCCTCGTGGTGAGGGCCGGGTCCGTGCCGAGCGACGCGCTGAGGCGCCCGCCCACCGCGTCGGCGCCGTCACGGAGCTGCTCGGCGAGGAGCGCTGCGTCGCGGTCGCGGAAGTACGGCGGCAGGACCTTGTTCAAGACGATCGCCCCGAGCGGCAGCTTGCGCGCGACGAGCGCCCGCGCGAAGTACTCCGCCTCGCGCACCGGCGTCGCCTCCAGGGTGGAGACCACGAGGAACGTCGTCCGGCGGTCCGACAGCAGGCGCGTGACCGCGCCGGCGCGCTCGACGAACCCCGAGTACATCGACTGGAACAAGATGAAGAACTCCGCGATGTCGCCCAGGAACTGGGTGCCCAGGATGCGGTCGGCGACCTGGGAGAAGGGCCGCGAGGCGAGGTTCACGACCCTCGACCGGTAGGAGGCGGTGAGCCAGCGCAGCAGGCGGCTCGAAAAGAAGTCCGCCATGCGCGTCGGCGCGTCGAGGAAGTCGATGGCGTTCCGCGTCGGCGCGGTGTCCACGACGATGAGGTCGTAGGTCCCGCGCGCGTGGAGGTCGTAGAGGCGCTCCATGGCGATGTAGTCGTGGCTCTGGACGAAGCGCCCGGAGATGTTGCGGTAGAGCGGGTTGGCGAGGATCCGCTCGCGCGTCCGCGTGTCGGGCGCGTGCCGCTCGACCAACGCGTCCCAGCTCCGCTTCGTGTCGAGCATCGCCGCCCACAGCTCGCCGCGCGGCGACGTCCCGGTCGCCTGGCGGAAGACCTCGTCGGGGATGCGGCGCTCGGTGTTGCCGAGACCGGGCTCGTGGGTCCGGGGCGACAGGCCCAGCGCGTCGGCGAGACGTCGGGCGGGGTCGATGGTGAGCACGAGCACCCGGCCGCCGTGGTGGTGCGCGGCCATGGCGGCGGTGGCCGCCGCGGTGGTCGTCTTGCCGACCCCCCCGGGCCCGCAGCAGATCACGATCTCCTTCGAGGCGACGAGACCGTCGAGCGTCCCCTCCTTGGGCCGGCCCGGCGGCGTGTGGGCCTCGTGGCCCCCCGGCGCCCTGTCCGGGGGCCCCCCGTCGCCGGGCTCGGTCCGGCGCCCCCGGCCGGGCCGCGCCGGGCGGGCGGGCCGGCCCCCGCGCGGCGCGCCTGCCCGGCGGCCGGGGCGGGCCGGGGTCACAGGCCAAGCTCCTCGCCGAGGGCCTCTGCGATCTGGTGCATCGAGCGGAGGCCGTGGGCGCGCGAGAACAGGTACGGGACGAACAGGACCGGCGCCGCCGCACCCCCGGCGGACGCCGCCTCGGAGGCGAGTCCGTCCCGCAGGCGGCGGAGGTGCTCCGCGCGCGTCCGCCGCATGGTGACCGCGAGGCGGGCGCCCTCGACGAGCGGCTCCGCGTCGCCGTCGAGCATCTTGGAGAGCTCCGCGCGGTGCGCGAACAGCTCGTCGAAGACCTCCTCTTCGTGCAGACCGAACAACTCGGGCAGCACCCGGTTGACCACCACGGCGGAGAGCTGGACCGTGGTCTCCGTGCGGATCCGGGCGGCGAGCTCGAGCGTCTCGTTCACGGGCATCTCCTCGGGCGTCGTGACGGCGACGAGCCCCGTGCGACGCGGGTCCGAGAGGATCTCGAGCATCCAGTCCGTCTGGGACCGGATGAGCCCGACCTTGACCAGGTCGTTGATGGCCTGGGGCGCGGCGAGCTGGCCCACGATTTGGCCGGTGGCCGCGGCGTCGACGACGACCAGGTCGTAATTGCGCTCGCGGACCTCGTAGCAGAGCTTCCCCACGGTGAGGATCTCGCGCACCCCCGGGGCCGCCGTCGCCACGAAGTCGAGCGCCTTGGCGAGCGGGCCGAGCCGCGTCGCGACCGGGATCCGCAAGTGCAGCCTCAGGTACTCGCGCAGCGACGCCTCGGTGTCCATGGACATGGCCACCACCCCGCGCGCGACCTCCCGGCCCGCGAAGTCCGTGGGCGCCGCTTCGAAGAGCGCCGCCAGGTCCCCCTTCGCGTCGACCTCGCACGCCAGGACGTGCTTTCCCCGGCCCGCCGCGAGCTGGGCGAGCGCGGCGGCGACCGTCGTCTTGCCCGTGCCGCCCTTGCCGGTGACGAAGAGCAGCCTGAGGTCGAGCAGGGGGAGCGGCCGGGCGTCACCCATGCACGACGGCTCCTTGCGCCGACGGCGCTAGGGCGCGCCGAAGCCGACGCGGCGGTCGGGCGTCGGGGCACCGACCTCGACGTAGGCGACCTTGGCGACCGGGATGCCGACCCGCCTGCCTCGGCGGTCCGTGAGCCAGAGCACGGCGTCGCCCGCGAGCGCCGCCTCGATGTCGGCGAGCAGCTTGTCGCGGTCGACCTCCTCGCCGAGCTCCACCTCGAGCTCCTTCGGGGTCTGGACGATCCCGATCCGTACGTCCACGCTGGCTCCTCGATCCCCCGGCACCTGCTTCGGGCACCGTCAGTCCTGCTCCCGCGACCTGCGAGCGCCGCCACCGACGATACAGCGGCGCGGCAGACTCTCCTCCATGGACCGGCACCCGACGGCGCGGGCCGGACGCTGGGCCGCCACGATGCGCGGCTTTCCTGCAGGCGACCTGCGCGTCGCCCACGAGGACGCGGGCGTCGCCGTCCCTGCGGTCGGCGAGCCGGGGGGCGCCTGGGCGACGAGGGAGGACCGGGAGCACCTCGCCGACGCCGTGCTGGCCCCGGGGGCCACGCGCAGCCGCGGTGCGGGGGTGCGGCACCGGCCCGAGGAGCCGGATCCTTGGCGAACGTGCTTCGAGCGGGACCGGGACCGCATCCTGCATTCGGCCGCCTTCCGGCGCCTGGCCGGCAAGACCCAGGTGTTCGTGTTCCCCGAGGACCACCAGCGGACCCGGCTCACCCACGCGCTCGAGGTGGCCCAGGTCGCGGGCAGCGTCGCCCGCGCCTGCAGGCTGAACGTCGCGCTGACCGAGGCCATCGCGCTCGGCCACGACTGCGG
>DATLRV010000015.1:0-17244 GCA_035534455.1 Acidimicrobiales bacterium | reverse complement strand
GCCTCGTGCACCTCCGACGGCGGCATGAAGCTCGCCCCGATGAAGACGTTGGTCTTCATGTACTCGCTCGGGGGCTTGGGCACCTGGGAATGCAGCGCCTCTGACGGCGAGGAGTAGACGAAGTCGAGCTCGCGCATCGTCGAGCGCCACCAGCCGCGCGACAGCTCGGTCAGGATCAGCTTCAGGCCGGGGTGCCGCTCGAAGACCCCGCCGAAGATCATCCGCACCATGCCCCGCCGTCCCGGCCAGCCGGCGGTCTCGAGACGGATCATCGCCCACTTCTGCGGCCCGAAGACGGTGTTGCCGGGCAGCCCGATGTGCGTCGCGAGGTTCATCTTCAGGTCCTCGCACGCCGACCAGAACGGCTCCCACTGCGGGTGGTCGTACTCGACGATGCCCTCACGGGGCCCCGGGAAGTTCACGCCCCGCAGGCCGTGCTCGGCGGCCCAGGTGACCTCTTTCACCGCGAGGTCGACGTCCCACATCGGCACGTAGGCGAGTCCCACCAGCCGCTCGGGCGCGACGGCACAGAAGTCGGCGAGCCAGCTGTTGTACATCCGGTGGCCGACGGCCACGAGCTCGAGGTCCTTCTTCGTGTCGGGCTCCGACCATTCCCGCCGGCCGCCGAACGGGTAGACCTCGGTGTTCTGGCTGCCGTGGAAGATGACCTCTGCCGACACGCCGTCCCAGTCCATCTCCTTGATCCGGGTGTCGACGTCGTAGTGGCCCGGAGTCCGACGGTTGACGAGCTGGCGGGTGATCGATACCTCGCTGGCGTAGGTGCTCCGGTCCGTCAGCGGATCCTCCTCACGGTCCGAGTCCATCGTGGTCACGTTCGCGGCGATGAACCGGTCGAACTCCTCGAGGTGCTCCTTCGGGCAGTACTGGCGCAGGTCCTCTGCGAGGCGCGGCCCCACGTGGCTGTCCCCCGAGACGACGATCATCCGCTTCGAGCCGTTCGTTGCGTCGCCCATTTCTCTCCTTTGGAGTCCCGCGAAGGTGGTGCAGGGGTCGCCAACTACTGTATGAAGCGACAAGCGGTCCCGCAACAGGCGCTCCGGGAAACCGGCCGCCACCGAAAATGGCAAAGTGCCATTTGGCGAGAAACCCCCGCAATCGTGGCGCGAAACCCTTGTCCCGCGTCACGGGTCACCCGTGCCCACACCGGCGGCGCGGGACGGCGGTCCGCCGACGGCAGTGACCCCGGGGTTGCGGTCAAGCCAGAGTGCGCGCTGCGATCTCCCGATCCTCGGGCGTCCTCGAGAAACATAAGTCGTGTCAACGCTTCTGGACCGGCGCCGGCCAGGTGCCTGCCGGCGGCTGGAGGGCCGGTCGATCCGATCGGACGCATCGTCTGATCTCCGACCCCCGCGCATCGTCACGTGCCGCCGATCCGGCGGAAGATCGACCGCCGTGGAGCGTGACTTCCGGACGGTCGGATAATCTGCTAAAAGAAAGTTCGCAGCAGAAGTCTCTGCCTCGGTTTGCCAACAGCGAGAGGGTGGTTAGATGAGCGCCGGGTTCTTGTTCGTTGCGGTTTTCCTCGCGTGCATCGTCGAGGCGGTGGAGGCACTGACGATCGTGCTCGCTGTCGGCGTCACGCGGGGATGGCGGGCGCCGCTCTACGGCACCGGTGTGGCGTTGCTCGTTCTGGCCGGTGTCGTCGCAGGACTCGGGCCGGCGCTCAAACTGATCCCCCTGCACCTGCTCCAGTTGATCGTGGGTGGTCTCCTGCTCGTCTTCGGACTGCAATGGCTGCGCAAGGCCATCTTGCGGGCGGTCGGCGCGAAGGCCAAACACGACGAGGCCGCGATCTTCGCCGAGGAGGTCGAGCGGGCGTCGACCGTCGAAACTGGGGGCGCGTTCGACTCGTACTCCTTCCGCATCGCCTTCATGGGCGTGCTGCTCGAAGGGCTCGAGGTGGCCTTCATCGTGCTCACCTTCGGCACGACCCAGGGCAACATCCCGATCGCGGCCTACGCGGCGGCGGCAGCGATCGTGGCGGTCGTCACGGTCGGCCTCGCCGTCCGGGCTCCGCTCTCGAGGGTGCCCGAGAATTCGCTGAAGTTCGCCGTGGGCCTTCTCCTCACGACGTTCGGGACCTTCTGGGGTGCGGAGGGCGCCGGCGCCCACTGGCCCGGGAGCGACGGGGCGATCCTCGTCCTGCTCGCCGTGGTGACGCTCCTCGCGCTCGGCCTCGTGTGGTACCTCCGCCAGCAGATTGCGCCCCCCAAGGCGCAGTCGGCGATCGCCACGGAGGTGACCCTGTCATGAAGTGGATCCGGGCGTTCGGCTTGTTCTGGTACGACTTCGTGGTCGGAGACGACTGGCTGCTTGCCGTCGGGGTGATCGTGGCCCTCGGGGTGACCGCGATCCTCGCGCACATGGCCAAGGTGCCGAGCTGGTGGCTGCTCCCCGTGGTGGTCCTCTTCATCGTCGCGTTTTCGGTGCTGCGCGCCAGCCGGAAGATCATCCGTCGGATGCCCACCGCCTCATCGCAGGCGGAGGCGGCGCCCGTGCAGGAGCAGCCCCTCACCGACTAGCGCGGGCGCCATGCCGGCCCGAGAGCGAGGGCGTCAGCCGGGGGGGATCCGCCGACCGGGCGCGAAGAGCGACGGGGGAAGGGCGCCCGAGGCTTCCCAGGCCAGTGCTCTGCGCACGTCTGCTGCGTCCGAGAAGCCCACGAGCACGCTCGAGAACCTCCGCTCACCGAGGGCATAGCGCAGGGCGAGCGCGGGCAGGCTCAGCTCCGGAACGGTGCGCAATTGCGACCGTATGACCCGTGCACGACGGACGTCGTCCGCGTAGTCCCCTCCCTCGGCCATGGCCGATCCGGGTGTTCGAGCGAGCTCGTGGCGCTCCTCGCGACCGCTCAATGCGCCTCCGGCAAGCACGCGCACGCAGAAGCTGCCCAGCCCGGCGCCGGTCGCAACTGCGAGCACGCCACCGAAGTCCTGAGCGACGCCGTCGGGACTGCCGGGTTCCGCCGCACTCGGGTTCAGAAGGTTGAAGTAGCACTGGAAGCTGTCGAAGTGGCCGCAGCGCGCGACCTCCAGGATGTCCTTGGTGTCACCGAGCCCCGTGAAGCCCACCGCCGTCGCAAGGCCTGCCTCGACGATCTCGTGCATCGCCGCGGCGACCCTGCCCGTCACGTCCCGGGCGCGAAGCGCCCCGGGAGCGGCCCCGAGCCTCGAGTGGAGCGTCACGACGTCCACCCGGTCGAGCTGCAGACGGCGGAGCCCTCGTTCCAACTTCGTACGCAGAACCGAGGTTGCCGCCGGGAGATCGCCGGGCGTCAGGAGCACCTTCGTCCCCACGAGCACGGCCGCGCCGAGCTCGCGGAGCACGCTGCCCAAGTTCTCCTCCGAGACGCCGTCGCCGTACTGGCCGGCCGTGTCGAAGTAGTTGATCCCACCCTCGAGGGCCACCTCGACGGCGCGTCGCTGCGCCTGCCGCGTGCCCCGGACGAAGAGCCCGCCGATCGAGCCGCAGCCGAAGCCGAGGACGGACACGCAGATCCCGGTGCCTCCGAGGATGCGAAACTCCATGGTCGACGGTCCTCCTCCCCGGCGGTTGTAGCACGCCGGGGTCGGCGGGGACCGCCGCATCCCTCCGGGCGCCACGGTCATCCGCCCTCGTCGGCACACCTTGACGCCAAACACCCCGCGAACGCGAGGGTTCCTCCTCTTCCAGGGATGCCGGCCGGAATCTACGATGTCGTTGGAATCAGACTCCCCTGCCCATGGTCGGCTTCGTCGGCGAGCCCGTGGTGGTACGGCAGAGCGCCATCTGCGCGGGAGACGGAGGCCTCCCAACTTCCCTGAGCGCCGAGGAGTGGCAATGGCAGACGGAACCAGCGGCGAGAAGAAGATGATCGTCGTCTCGGGCGACAGTCATGTCGGGCCGCGCCTCAAGGAGGACCTGCGGCAGTACTGCCCGAAGGAGCACCTCGACGAGTTCGACCGGTTCATCGCGGCGAACGTGACCACGATGGACGAGGGCGAAGTGCCGGGCGACCTCACGGGCCGGAGCACGCACGCGAGCGAGGTCTCCAAGGTTCGCCGCTTCCTCAATCGCCAGACCCCGGGCCACTACGACGTCGACACCCGGATCAGGGAGATGGACTGGGACGGCATCGCTGCAGAGGTGATCTTCCATGGCAGCCAGAACACCGAGGTCTACCCGTTCGCAGGACGACGCGAGTGGGCGGAGCCGGACACGAAGAAGGACCTCGACCTCGCCGCTACCGGGCACCGCATCTACAACAGCTGGCTCGCCGACTTCTGCTCGGCGGCCCCCGAGCGGCTCATCGGGCTCGCGTACGTGCCGATGTGGGACGTCGACCTCGCGGTGAAGGAGGTCACCTGGGCCGCCGAGCACGGCCTGCGGGGCGTGAACCTCCCCGCGCCGCGCGAAGGCATCCAGGAATTCGACCACCCGAGCTGGGAACCGCTGTGGTCCACGTGCGAGGACCTGCAGATGAACCTCGCGACCCATGCCGGTCTGCCGGGGCACACCGTGTTCGGTCACCAGGCGATGGCCATGACGCGGATCGAGGTCGCCGGTTGGCCTTGCCGCCGGGGGATGGTCCGGATGATCTTCGGGGGGGTCTTCGAGCGTCATCCGAGCCTGAAGTTGATCCTGACCGAGCTGTCGCGCGGCTGGTGGCGCTGGACGATGCGCGAGCTCGACTTCGTCTACTCCTCGCCGTCGGAGGAGCTCCACGCGCAGGTGCCCAAGCCCCCGAGCGAGTACATGAAGACCAACGTCTTCATCGGGGCGAGCTTCATGCCGCCTTCGGAGGTGCACGAGGCGATCGAGGACGGCTACGCCGACCAGGTCATCTGGGGCCGTGACTACCCCCACGGCGAGGGCACCTACAAGTACCCCGAGCGCGAGGACGAGGACAGCAACACGAAGCACTACCTGCGCTGGGCGTTCGCTGGCGTGCCCGCCGACGCCGCCGAGAAGATGCTGTCTGCGACCGGGATCTTCGCCTACGACCTCGACAAGGCCGCGCTCGAGAAGGTCGCGGCCCGGATCGGCCCGACGGTCGACGAGGTCGTCGAACCCCTCGAGCACGTGCCCGCCGAGTGGGCCAACAACCTCGTCGACGTCCAGACCGGAGAGGTGGCGGAGGGCTTCGTACCGGTCATGGCGCGCTGAGCGACCCGCGCCGGCCGCCGTGGGTCGCTCAGTAACCGAGGTCGAGGTCGACCAGGCCGACGAGCTCGTCCCCGTTCGCGAACCTCCGGACGTTCTCGGTGATGCGATGCGCGAGCAGCGGCGCGATCATCTCCTGCGTATCGGCGGTGTGGGGCGTGATGATGCAGTTCTCGAGTCCCCAGAGTGGGTGCTCGGCGGGCAGCGGCTCCGGATCGGTCACGTCGAGCGCCGCGCCGCCGATGGTGCCGCCCTCCAGTGCGTCAACGAGCGCATCGGTGTCCACCAGCCCTCCGCGCGCGACGTTCACCAACCACGCGTCGTGGCGCATTGCTGCAAGCTCTGCACGACCGAAGATCTGGCGCGAGTGCGGCGTGAGCGCAAGCGTCAGGACCACGACGAGGGCAGTGCCGAGCGCGGCGTGGAGCTCTTCCAGTCCGACCGTACGCGCGGCACCTTCGACAGGGTCGGGGTGCAGGCGGACGACGGTGACGTCGGTGCGGAGCGGTGCCAAGAGCGTCAGCAGCGACCGAGTGATCCCGCCACCACCGACGATGGTGACCGGCTGATCGTAGAGCGACGTCCCGGACGGCGCCCCCCAAGAGGTGGCGCGAACCCGCGCCGGGAGGTGGCGCAGACCCGCGAGCGCAAGAGCGAGCGCATGCTCGGCCACCGGATCGGCGTACGCTCCCTTCGCCGACGTCCACCGCCGTCCACGGTCGATGAGCCCGGCCTGGAAGATCCGCTCCACTCCCGCCATCGGAAGCTGCACCCACTCCACATCTTGCTGGGTGGCCAGGATCCGCCGAACTTCTTCCACGTACGGTCCCATGATCTCCGTGCACACGACGGCTTCGGGCGAGCTCGACGGATCCACCGGAAGGCCTCCGCCCGCCACCACGGCGTCGACGGCCCATTGCACGGGACGAGGCAGGATGGCGATCCGCGGTCTCCCCGAGTCGGCGAGCGCGCCAGCGCGTCCGTCGGTCACGACGAGGCTCCGCGAGGTGATCGCGCCGGCCGTACAACTTCGAGCTTCACGTTCCCTCCGCCTCCGACGAGCCTTGTCCGAGCGGTTCGCGGGCAGGAGCCGCCGGTCGCCGCATTTCCAGCTTTGTGCCATATTTTACGACACGCGTCGCCATCACTCGACGTGGATACCGGGGGTGTCATATGAGCAGCGTCGTCATCACCGCAGCCCCAACCGGCCCGATCGCGACGAAGGCGGACAATCCCAACCTGCCGACCACTCCTGAAGAGATCGCCGCGGCGGCGACCGCGGCCTATGACGCCGGGGCCGCGGTGGTCCACGTGCACCTGCGGGACGCCGACGAGCGCCCGACCGCCGACCTCGGGATTGCACGCACCGCGATGGACTTGATTCGCGAGCGGTCGCCGATCCTCATCCAACTGTCCACGGGCGTCGGGCTGGACGTGCCGTTCGCCGAGCGCGAGAAGTTGGTCGAGCTACGACCTCGCATGGCAACGCTGAACCCATGCTCGATGACCTTCGCCAACGGCGAATTCCGCAATCCCCCCCAGGATGTGCGACGGCTGGCCGCCCGTATGCAGGAGCTCGGCGTCAAGGCGGAGCTCGAGGTCTACGACATGGGCCACATTCCCGTGTGCCTCTCGCTCTTCGAAGAGGGACTCCTCGTCGAGCCGCTGCAGTTCTCGATCGTCATGGGAGTGAAGGGTGGCATGGCAGCCACGATCGACAATCTGACCCACGCGGTGCGGATGCTGCCGCCCGACACGATCTGGCAGGTCATCGCGATCGGCCGTGCCAATCTGGACCTCACGGCGGTCGCAGTGGCGATGGGCGGCAACGCGCGGACCGGCATGGAGGACACCTTGTACTTGCGAAAGGGTGAGCTCGCACCCAGCAACCAGGAGCTCGTCTCGCGCCTCGCCAACGTCTGCACCGCACTCGACCGCCCGATCGCGTCGGTCGGCGAGACCGAGGAGCTCCTGCGGCTCGGGCCTGATCCGGCACTGGCGTAGGAAGCGGGACTCGCACTCCGGTCCCCGGGGGCCGGCAACCTTGAACTAGTCGGCCGTCGCCTTGATCATCCCGAGGGCGATCGCGCGGGTGACCGCGTGCGTGCGGTTGCGCGCCCGGAGCTTGACCGTGGCAGTTGCGACGATCCGCTCGACCGTCTTCTTCGCCACACAGAGCTCGCTCGCAATTTCGAGGTTCGTCTTCCCCTCGGCGATCCTGCTCAAGACCTCGAGCTCCCGGCGCGTCGGGTGCTCCGGCGGGGGCACCCAGAGCCCCGTCGCGGCAGAGGCGTCGAAGACGGTCGACCCGCTCGCGACCGCCCGTACCGACTCGAGCATTCGATCCCGCTCCATCGACTTGGCGAGATATCCCCGGGCGCCTGCTCGCATCGCCGCGACGACCTGGCTCGTGTCGGAGAACGCCGAGAGCATCAGCACGGCAGGAGGGCGCTCGAAACCGACGAGGCGGCGCGCCACGTCGGTGCCGGGCGCGTCGGGCAGCTCCATGTCGAGAAGCACCAGGTCGGGACGGAGCCGTTTGGCAGCACGCAGGGCTTCGGACGCGGTCCCTGCTTCGCCGACGACGCGAATGTCGTCCTCCTTGGAGAGCGACGTGGTGAGCGCATCACGGAACATCGGGTGGTCGTCGACCACCAGCACGCGGACGACCCGGGAGCTCTTGCGCGGCTGTGCTCCGGGAGGGGAGCGGCGCCGCGTCGTGCGCGGTGTGCGGTCCACCAGCGACTCGAGCCGAAGGTGGACGGTCGTCCCCTCCCCCTTCCGTGAGGTGACGCCGAAATGACCGTCGATCTCTTCGGCGCGTTCACGCATTGCCCGCAGCCCGAAACCCTTTGACTCGCCGGTGGTCACTCCGCCGATGCCGTCGTCCTCGATCGACAGCTGAAGGCCCGTGCCGACGTGCAGCTCGACACGCACGTTCTTTGCGCTCGCGTGCTTGCGGATGTTCGCGATGGCCTCCTGCGCGATACGAAAGACCGTCACCTCGACGTCCGGCGGCAGCCCGTCGATCGGACCGTCGAAGTCCGTCGAGACGCGCAGTCCGTATTCGACCTCGAGGGACTCGAGCTCCGTGGAGATTGCGTTGGCGAGGGAGCTGTTCTCGAGCTCCGAGGGACGGGCCCGGAGCAGCGACCGCCGAAGTCCGTCCAGCATCCCACCGATGCGTGCTCGCATCTCCGTCACGTCATGCTGGACGTCGGGATCGGAACTACCGAGCCGGTCGGCCAGAAAGTCGAACTCAGGGATCATCGCCGCCAGCGATTGCGCGATCGTGTCGTGAAGCTCGTGCGCGATCCGATTGCGCTCCTGCCGTGCTGACTCCCGACTGATGCTCAACCGCACCCGCTGCTCGATCTGGAGGTTCTGCAGGAAGATGACGATCTGATCGGCGATCTGCTGGGCGATCGCGGCGTCTTCGTCGGTGTAGAAGCCAGCCCGCTTGCTGACGAAGTTCAGCAGACCGACGGGACGGTTCGCGATCCGCAGCGGCACACTTACGAGCCCGTGGAAGCCCGCAGCGGCGATGACCGCATCCTCTTGCCCCACGACCCGTGGGTCCGCCGCGAGGTCGTCCGACACGATGGGGCGGTTCTGGGTCAGCACGGAGGACAACCCCAGTTCGCCGAGGGCGACGGTGTCGTGCTCTCCGGAGAGCACCTCGGACGTCGCCACGGCGAATCGCTCGAGGGAGAGCCCGTCGGGAGCGAGCATGTAGACACTCAGGCGGTCGTGGTCGATGAGTCGCCTGGCCTCGGCGGCGAAGGCCGAGATCACCGCCTCGGTGTCACCGAGCCGCCTGGCAACGGCGCTCACGTCATCGACGCCCGCGGCCGACTCCGTCTCCCGCATCGCCGAGAGGCGTGCTGCGAGAATCGGCCGGACGGCGTCGAGGAAGGCCGGGTCGGGCAGTGTCCGCGCATCGACCTCGAGGACCCACGACGTGTACGCCCCACCGAGCGGCACGAGGACGGTGTCACCCGCCGGAACGGTGGCCTCCTCCAGCGCCGTGGACACGACAGCCCCGAGTCCACCTGCCGGGAATTGCCGTTCGATGTGGTGCTGGGCGAGGACACCCGGGCTCCCGCCCTGGTCGAGGGACCACAGCCGGACCGGCACCGCAGCGTCTCCCGACCCGAGAGCGGCGGAAAGGCGCTCGATCAGATCCTGGGGGTCGGCGGCGGACGCGATCGCGACCGCGACGCGGAGGACTCGCTCACCACCGAGGAGTCTCTCTCCCCCCGACACCCCACCATCTGCGGAAGCCACCTGGGCCCCAGGTTACCAGCGCCGACCGTGTCCCGGAGAAGCGGCGGACGCCGACACGGCCCGTGACGGCGTGAGGTGCGACACCGCGGCACCGCCGGCAGGGCTGATAGCTTGGACGGGTGCCGGCTCCCCGGCAAGACCCGGGAGCACGAGATCCAGGGGGACGCCAGTGCCTCGTCAGTTCCGGGCGGCGTTGCCGTCGTTCGACAGCGTCGAGGAGGAGCGCACGCACCGAAAGCGCTGCCTTGCCGCCGCCTTTCGGATCTTCGCCGACTTCGGCTACAGCGACGGCATCGCCGGGCACATCACCGCGCGGGATCCTGAATACCACGACCGCTTCTGGGTGAACCCGTTCGGCCTCCACTTCGGCCTGCTCCGCGTCTCCGACCTCATCTTGATCGACGCGCAGGGCCGGCTCATCGAAGGGGACGGGCCGGTCAACACCGCCGCCTTTACGATCCACGCCGCCGTCCACGAGGCGCGCCCCGACGTCGTCGCTGCGGCCCACGCCCACTCGATGCACGGCAAGACGTGGTCGTCGCTCGGTCGGCTGCTCGACCCCATCACCCAGGACGCGTGCCGCTTCTACGGTGACCACGCGCTCCTCGACGACTACACCGGGGTCGTTCTCGATCCAGAAGAGGGAAAACGCCTCGCCCACGCACTGGCCGGCCACAAGGCGCTCATCCTGCGCAACCATGGCCTGCTCACCGTCGGGGGGTCAGTGGAAGAGGCTGCGTGGTGGTTCGTCGCCATGGAGCGGTCCTGTCAAGCGCAGCTACTGGCGGAGGCCGCCGGCGTCCCGGTTCGGATCGACCACGAGCTGGCAGCGGCGACCCAGCGCGAGGTGGGCAACCGGCAGGCGGGATGGTTCTCGTTCCAGTCGCTCTACGAGCGGATCATCCGCGTGCAACCGGATCTCCTCGACTGACCGCTGCGGCACCTCGAGCAGGAGCGCTAACCGGTCGTCGCAGAGCGGGGTGCATCCGAGGAGAGTCCCATCGAGCGGACCGCCTCTGCGAAGGCACCCGGTGTCTCGAGGTGAGGGACATGGCCCGCGTCGGGAACGACCTCGATCCTCCCAGGACCGACGATGCGTTGCACGGCCGGCGTCATCGGGACCGAGCGGTCCGCCGATCCCCAGACGACGACCGTCGGCACCGTGGAGGCGAGCTCGCCGAGCTCCCCGCCGACGACGAAGTCGTTCAATGACTCGACGATGTGGCGGGTGATCGCTCGGATCCCGTCGCGTACCCCCGGGCCGAGCGCTACCCGGTAGTCCTCTTCGACCCACAGATCCGTGACGAGCGCTCGGTCGGCGACGGCGAATTCCAGCTTGCGCCTGATTCCCTCCCTCGAGAAGTCCGTCTGCCGGGCCTCGGTGCCGCGGCGTGCATCGATGCCCACGGGAAACAGCCCGGTCGGCGCCGAGAGCACGAGGCCACTCACCAGGCCCGGGGCGTCGAGCGCAGCCATGGCCGCGACGTGGCCACCGAGCGAATGCCCGACGAGCAGCGCCGGCTTGGCGACCTCGGACCGGAGATAGGCGACGAGGAAGTCCCGGTAGCCGGGCATGGTGAGCGGCCATCCTGGCTGCAGCGCGGCGAACCCGTGCCCGGGGAGGTCGATGCACAGCGTCCGATAGCCCATTCCCGCAAGGTCGGAGACGTTGCGGCTCCACCAACCACTGTGCGAACCGACTCCGTGCACCAGGACGGCGACGGCGCCGTCATCCCCTGCGCAACCGCCGACGGCGCTGGCCTCGACGACCCGGGTCACGCCATCCCCCACTCCGACCAGGTAGCTGAACACGGATCTCCTCTATGTACGGAGCACCGAGGTGCTCATTCGGAACGACACAGTGACGGGCACTGCCGGCGTCGGCGCATCGCGGCGTCGGCTCAGCATGTTTCCTCCGCGACGGGGACGAAGAGCTGATCGGGTGACGGTCGCTGCTCGACGAGACCCTGGTCGGCGAGGGCGTGACAGAACACGTCGAGCGCCGGCCGGTTCTTCTCCAGACCGTACGGCCACGGATCGTCTCCGAACAGCGCGAGCTCATCGAGCCGCTCCTCGACCATCCACGCAAGCCCGTACGGGAGGAAATCGGTCTCCGCGAGCCGGGCGTCGCCAACGCGTTTCGCCTCGACGAGCGCGACGAAGAGGTCGTGGGCGAGCTCGGGTCGCTGCGCGAGCGCGTCCGTGCGCAGGACGAAGGTGTGCATTATCGGAAAGACCCGCGTCATCTCGAAGTACCGCCGCTCTTCGACGCGGGGCGTCTCGAACAACCGCCGCATGGCCCCCGCCGCGAACGCCCTTGGCGCGCGCGGGGTGATCACCGCGTCGAGCTCCCCCGACTCCAAGCTCCCGACGAGGTCCGCCTCCCGACGAAGCGGCTCGACGCGCACCTCCGGTGGCTTGCGAAGGGAGATGCGCTCGCGCAGTGACGGGGCTTCGAGACCGCCGACGAACCAGTGGATCTCTGTCGGCAGGACCCCGTACTGCACGCTCAGTGCGTGTCGGACCCAGACGCAGGCCGTCATCTGGTAGTCGGGCACACCGACGCGCCGGCCCCGCAGGTCGCCTGCCCCGCCGAAGGCGCTCCCATTGCGCACGTAGATCGACGCATGACGGAACATTCGGGAGAGAAAGACGGGAAGCGCGATCAGGTCCTCCCTCCCTCGCGACCGGGCAACCGAATACGCGGCGAGCGACATCTCGCCACCCGCATACTTCCGCGTGTTGAGCAGGTCGAAGAAGAGGTCGTCGGTGTTCCCTGACACGAAGGAGACGCCGGCGCACGCCGGCTTCACGATGCCGCGAAGGAGCGCGTCCGAACGATCCGAGTGCGTCACCGCGAGGTGAAGCGGCTCACTCGACATCGCTGCCCTCACCGGTCAGAGCTCCCGCCGTATCCTTTCGGAGTATCGAACGCTCAATTCAGCGTTCTTCCGTACACCTTCTGTGCGCCCCCGATCTCGCCGAAGAGCTCCTGGTCGGCGAAGGACCCCGTCGGGAGCCCGCCGTCCGTCCCCCCCGTCGGCTCCGTGCTCCCGTCATGCCCGTTCTTCTCGGGCTCCTCGAGCCCCTCGCGGCGCAGCACCCCGAGCGACCAGACCTGCGAGGGCTCGACCTGCCACGACTCGAGGGACCGCCCTTGGCGGGGCAGGGGTCGTCCCCTGCTCACCACCGTCACGATCCGTGTCCGATCCTGCAGGACCCGGATGTCCCTCGTCGGGTCGCCGTCCACGATCAGCAGATCGGCGAGCATTCCCGGAGCGAGGACACCCACCTGTGGGTCGACGGTGAAGGCCGCCGCGCCGGTTCCCGCGTGGATCGCCTCGACCGGTGAGAGCCCCGCGTAGTCCACGAGGAGCTCGAGCTCCCGTGCGTGCCACTCGCCGAAGGGCGTGAGCGCGAACCCGGTATCGGTTCCCATGAGGAATTGCACGCCCGCGTCGTGCGCTTTGTGGAACGTGCTCGCCGACCGGTCCATCGCTCTCTTCATCCGCTCGATGATGTGCGGTGGAACCCCGACGCGGTCACCAAAGTCGGCGCCGTTCGCATGGAACAGCATCGTCGGGCACAATGGGATCCCCGACGTCGCAAGTTGTTCGATGACGTCGTCGGACATCAGGTTGCCGTGCATGATCCAATCGACTTCTGCCCGGATCGAGGCCGAGACCTCCCCACTGCCTCGTGCGTGGATGGTGACCTTCTTGCCGAGCTGGTGCGCGACCTCGGTGACCCGCGCGATCTCGTCGTAGGTGAAGGCTTGATAGTTCCCCCCTGCACTGTCGGCGAGCTTGATGAGGTCGACTCCGTTCTTCGCATGGCGGCGGACGGCGGCAACCATCTCATCCGCCGTGTTGGCGAGCAGGCCGACACTCCCCTCCGGCACACCCACCGATGTCGGGTAGAAGTCCGCGATGCCGTTGCTGGTCGAGATGTAGCGGCCCGCGCTCGTCATTCGGGGTCCGGCGAGCCGTCCTCGTGCGATCGCGTCGCGGATCGCCACGCCGATGTAGTAGCTCCCGCCCGGCTCGCAGAACGAGGTGACGCCCGCTGTGAGCATCTTCCGGACGTTCCATGCCGCCCGTAGCGTCCGCGCTTCGACGCTGGTGTAGAGGTCTTGCTCTTCCTGGGTGAGCGACTCGCCGTACGTGAGATGGCAGTGCGCGTCGATGAGGCCCGGCATCACCGACTTCCCCGTCGCGTCCAGCGTCACCAGCTCCTCGCCACGGGGCACCCTGCCCGCAACCGCTTGCGGCCCGACCTCTTCGATCCGGTCTCCGTGCAGGAGGACCGACGTCCCCGCGACGGCGGGGTTCCCGGCGCCATCGATGAGATTCCCGCCTTCGATCAGGACCCACGGCTCGGACATCAGGTGCTCCATCTCCAGCTGCGATTCACGGGTGTGACGGCGGGCTCGGTGGCTGTCGTCAGGGACCTCCGGACACCTGAGCCTACCGCGGCCAGGCGCAAACGCAGAGCCCGCCCGTCGCCGCCATGCCGTCCGGATGCGACCCGGTTCGACCCATCCGGGGTGTCCAATCGAGCTCGGATTGGACGAAGCGACCGACAGGGCCGCCACTGGACCGGCACCATTGCGGGCCCGGTTCTCAGTCGAATTGGGCCGAGTACGCTTGGGGCGCATTGCGACTCTCCTACGGCCGGAAAGCGAGCCCCGCGATTCCCCCACGTCCCCCACGCCGCGTGCTCCTGGTACGCGAAGTCGGTCCCCTCGGGCCTCCGTCGCCCGGTGCAGGGGGGGCTCCCCGCGACCGGTCGTCGTGTGCACCGGAGGTGCTGCCGGGTCGCGCGCCTGCACCAGGCGCTCCCGGACCACCAACCCGATGAGCCCTGCGGGGTCCCTTCGCTTCATCTCTTCCGACGAGCTCCGTTCCGCGGACCTCATGGCGGAGTGTGTCACGGCAATGGAGGCTCGCCTGGCGCAAGGTTGGGCCGTGACGGAGCCGGCACGTAGCGCGTACGAGGTCGGCGCCGGACAACTCCTGCTCATGCCCGGCTGGGACGCCGGCAGCCTCGCCGTCAAGGTCCTCACGGTTCGCCCGGCTGGGCTGGGGCCCAATGGGCCGCGGGTGCAAGGCGTCTTCGTCATCTTCGACCTGTCGTCGCTGGCGCCGGTGATGGTCGTCGACGCGGCGGGAGTGACGGCGCTCAGGACGCCGGCGATCTCGGCGGTCGCGACGCGGCACCTCGCCCACCCGGACGCGTCCCGGCTCGTGGTGTTCGGCACCGGGCCTCAAGCGGTCGGCCACGTCCACGCCATGGGGATCGTGCGGCGCGTCACCTCGGTGGGCATCGTGGGGCGCACTCCCGGGTCGGCGGGTCGCCTCGCTTCGGAGCTGCGTGACGCCGGCGTCGACGCGGCCGCGGTCGGCCCTGAGGCCGTCCGCGACGCCGACCTCGTCTGCACGTGCACGACGAGCCGCACCCCGGTGTTCGACGGCACGCTCCTTCCCGAACAGGTGCACATCAACGCGATCGGTTCGCACGAGCCCACCGCCCGGGAGCTCGACGACGCCACGTTCGCCGGGGCGACGGTCGTCGTGGACAGCCTCGACATGGCGCTTCGAGAGGCCGGGGACGTGGTCATGGCCCTGAATTCCGGCGCCCTTGCGGGCGCAACCAGCCTCGTGCCCCTCCCGTCCGTCGTCCGCTCGGGAATCTCAGGCACGTCCCCCACCCGTACCGTCTTCAAGTCCGTGGGGACGGCCGGGCAGGACCTGGTGACGGGCGAGCTCCTCTCCAAGGTCCTCGTCAACTACCTCTGAAGAGGACGGATCTTGACCGCACGAACGCAGCTCATCGGGTTCCTATGACGCCCAGGCGGGAGGCCGACGCATCGGAGACCCTTGACGACCTGTAGCGCTGCCGTCGTGCCGCGCGAGGAGCCTCCGCTGCGCCGCATCCTCGTCTTCGCGATCGTCGGCATGGCGCTGCTGATGAGCTCGCTCGACGGGACGATCGTCGCCACGGCGCTGCACGCGATCCACCAGGGACTCCATGCGTCGATCAACTGGACCGGATGGGTGATCACGTCGTACTCGGTCGGGATGGTCCTCATGCTGTCGCTGGCGGGCAGTGCGACGGCACGATACGGCCGTAGGCGCCTGTTCTTGTTCTCCGTCGTCGTGTTCGCCGTCGCGTCGCTGTGCTGCGGGCTGGCGACCAACATCTACGTGCTCATCGCGCTCCGCGCCGTCCAGGCTGCGGGGGGAGCGGGCTTCACTCCATCGGCGACGGCGATCGTCGTGGAGTACTTCGGCTCGACTCGGGACCGGGCGGTCGGGTTGTTCGGCAGCATCTTCCCGATCGGGTCCCTGATCGGGCCGATCTTCGGGGGACTGTTCGTGGCGTACTGGTCCTGGCGCGGGATCTTCTTCGTGAACGTCCCGATCGGCGTGGTGCTCGTGCTGCTCTGCGTGAAGTACGTCCCGCCCGACAGCGAGCGCGACGCCGGAGCTCACCCGCCGATCGACCTGGGCGGCATGGCGCTGCTCGGTGTCGGCGTGGTCAGCCTGATGGTCGGCGTCAGCGAGCTCGGAGACGCCGGCTCGCGCAACTGGTCGCCGTTGCTCGCTCTCCCCGCACTTGCGGGTGTGCTCAGCCTGGTGCAATTCGCGCGCCACATCCACCGCACGACGGACCCCTTCATCTCCCCGCTCTTCATCACCGGCAGAGGCTTTGCCGCGGTCAACGCCGTGAACGTGCTCTACGGCGGGGCGACGTACGGGCTGGTGGCCCTCGTCCCGTTGTACGCGGTCGAGCGGTACCGCATCGACGTCCTGGGCTCGGGGATGCTGCTGGCAGGCGAAGGCGCCGCCGCGATCATCACCTCGGCGTTGGCGGCGATGGCGCTCCGCCGGACCGGCTACCGGCTTCCCCTCTACGTCGGCTCGGCCCTCGTCGCATTGGGGATCGGGGCGCTCGCCTTCCGGCCTTCGGGTATGTCGGCCTTCGGGTGGCTGACGACCGCATGCTGCGTGATCGGCGTCGGGTTCGGCGTGTCGTCTCCGGCGAGCCGCAACGCGGGGTTGCAGCTGGCTCCGTCGCAGTCCGCGACGCTGGCCGCTCTTCGCTCGACCGGGCTCCAGATGGGATCGATCGTGGCGATCTCGGTCACGACCGCCCTCCTCGCCCACGCCGCACGTCCGGGTCAGGTCCAAGGCGTCGTGTTCTTCGCCTCTGCCGTCGTCCTCGTGCTCTTCCTGCCGGTCATCTCACGCATCCCCGAGCACCGCGGCGCGTGGTGAACCGTCCTGGTCAGCGCCTCGTCAGCGCGCCATGATCGGGACGAAGCCCTCCGCCACCTCTCCGGTCTGGACGTCGACGAGGTTGTTGGCCCACTCGGCGGGCACGTGCTCGAGGGGCTCGACGACCTCCTCGACCGTCGGGCCGATCCGGGCGGCGACCTTCTCGAGCGCGGCCTTGTCGAGGTCGTAGGCGAAGATCCCGGTCGCAGAGAGCATCTTCTCGGCCATCTCGAGGGGGGCGCCCTGGAACGCCCAGCGCAGGTAGTGCTTGCTCGTGCTCTCCTCGCCCGGGGACTCGGGGTACTTGTAGGTGCCCTCGCCGTGGGGGTAGTCACGGCCCCAGATGACCTGGTCGGCGTAGCCGTCCTCGATCGCCTCGTGCACCTCCGACGGCGGCATGAAGCTCGCCCCGATGAAGACGTTGGTCTTCATGTACTCGCTCGGGGGCTTGGGCACCTGGGAATGCAGCGCCTCTGACGGCGAGGAGTAGACGAAGTCGAGCTCGCGCATCGTC
>DATLRV010000014.1:0-19448 GCA_035534455.1 Acidimicrobiales bacterium | reverse complement strand
GGTCGCGGCCCGGATCGGCCCGACGGTCGACGAGGTCGTCGAGCCCCTCGAGCACGTGCCCGCCGAGTGGGCCAACAACCTCGTCGACGTCCAGACCGGAGAGGTGGCGGAGGGCTTCGTCCCGGTCATGGCGCGCTGAGGGGCCTCCGACGTCGGCGCACCGTGCGCGTCGCACGTGAGCGCGGCCGCTCGCCACGATCCAGGTGCTCCCCGTGAGCTCACCGTCATCCTCGGTGCCCCGGCGCGCGACCGGGGGTGCGGCGCTCGTGGCGGCACTGGAGCGCAACGGGGTCGACGCCGAGTTCGGCATCCCGGGGGTGCACAACCTCGAGATCTACCGGCACCTCGCGGTTTCCCCGATCCGCACGGTGGCGGTCCGGCACGAGCAGGGCGCAGGCTACGCGGCGGACGGCCATGCGAGGGTCTCGGGGCGACCGGCCGTCTGCCTCACGACGAGCGGCCCCGGTGCGACCAACGCCTGCACCGCGCTCGCCACCGCGTACGCCGACTCGGTCCCCGTCCTCTTCTGCTCGCCCGGGCCGCCGGTGGGGGTCGAGGGCCTCGACCTCGGGCGGCTGCACGAGATGAAGGACGAGCGCGCGCACTTCGAGAGCCTGGTGAGCGCCAGCATCAGGCCCACCAGCCCCGAGGAGGTCGGCGACGCCGTGGACGCGGTGTTCGCCGGGTGGGGCCGCGCCCGGCGGCGACCCTTCCACCTCGAGGTCCCCGTCGACGTCCTCGAAGGTACCCGCCGGGTCGCCCCGGACGGCGGCATCGCCGGCGGGGTACGGGGCACGGTCGTCGAACGTCTGCGCGCCATCTTCGACTCGACGGGACCGACGCTCACCGAGGATGCCGTTGCTGCGGTCGCCCGGGCGGGACCGATGCTGTCGGCTGCCCGCCGCCCGCTGGTCGTGCTCGGCGGCGGCGCGACCGCCGCCGGCGATGCAGCCCGGGAGCTCGCCGAGCGTCTCGGCGCGCTCGTCGTGACGACGGTGAACGGCAAGGGGACGGTTGCCGAGACACATCCGCTGTCGCTCGGGGCATCGATCCGCCTGCCCACCGCGCGACGGCTCGTCGAGTCGGCGGACGTGCTCGTCGTGGTCGGCAGCGAGCTCGGCGACTCCGACCTGTGGGGTGAACAGATCGTCACCACCGGCGACGTCGTGCGGATCGACATCGATCCACACCAGCTGGACAAGAACCTGGTGGCGACGGTGGGCATCTGCATGGACGCGACGGCGGCCATCCGTCGCCTCCTCGAGCGTCTCGAAAGGCCCACTTCGACACGGGCCACCTCGGCCGCACGGAATGCAGAGAGGATCCGGGCATCGCTCAGAAACGAGGCACTGGTCGAAGGCGGACCATATGTGGCGATCAACCGCGCGCTCAGCTCGTCCCTTCCCGGCGACACCGTCGTCGCCGGGGACAGTGCGCAGGTCTCCTACTTCGGAACGGTGCACTTCTGGCCGATGGACCGAGCAGGCCGGTTCCTCTATCCGACCGGCTACGCCACCCTCGGCTACGGCCTCCCCGCCGCGATCGGTGCGAAGATCGCCGTGCCGATGGCCCCGGTGGTCGTGCTCGTCGGCGACGGCGGCTTCCTCTTCACCGTCCAGGAGCTGTTGACGGCAGTCGAGCCGCGTCTCCCCCTCCCCGTGGTGATCGCGGACAACCACGGCTACGCCGAGATCCGGGAAGGAATGGAGCGACGCGGGATCGCCCCCGTCGGCGTCGACCGACCGGACGTGGACTTCGCCGCGCTCAGCCGCGCGTTCGGTGGTCGCGGCTATGCGGTGGGTGACATCGACGAGCTCTGCACCCGGGTCCGCGACGCCCTCACTGCCGACGGCCCGACCGTGATCAGCATCGACGTGTCGGACAGCTCTCCGGCGTGAGGGGCCACGAGCGCGTCACACGACGTTGAATTCCGGCCGTGCGCCAGACAACGAGAACCGCTCGACACTCAGAGGGGTGACGTCGACGCTGGGCGAATTGCCCAGGTAGAGGTCCCGGAGCACCTCGCCCACCGCCGGGCCCATCAAGAAGCCGTGCCCCGAGAACCCGGTGGCGTAGATGAAGCGCCCGCCAACGGAGGCCGTCCCGATGAGTGCGTTGTGGTCGGGGGTGACCTCGTACAGGCCCGCCCATCTCGTCTTCAGCCCGAGGTCGAGGATCTTCGGCGCGCGGGCGGCGATTGCCGGGACGAGTCGCTCCACCCACCCGTCGGACGGCTCGAGGTGGAAGCCGGGCTCCTCGTCGGGGTCCGAGATCCCCATCAAGAGCCCGGGGCCCTCCCGATGGAAATAGAACGACGTGCGGAAGTCGATCGTCATTGGCAGGACGTCCGGCAGGTGGCACCCCGGCCCCGTGACCGCGATCTCCCGACGGACGGGTTGGACGGGGAGATCGACGCCGACCCAGCTCGCCACGTCTCGGGACCACGCTCCCGCAGCGCAGATGACGGCTTCGGCCACGACGGCGCCACCGGGAGTCCGAACCCTCAGCCTGGCGTCACCGGCATCGTCGATCCCGATCACCGGGCAGTCCGTGAGGATGTGGGCACCCATGCGTCGAGCTGCCGCGGCGTACCCCTGCACGACGGAGTCCGGGCTGCAGACCCCGTCTGTGGGTGAGAAGGCGGCGGCGAGAAGGCCGGCGTCCTCGATGATTGGCGCGAGCTGCACGGCCTCGCGGACGGAGATCATCCGGCTCGGGACGCCGAGACTGTTCTGGAGCCGGACGCTCTGCTCGAATGCCCGCACCGTGGCCGCGTCGTCGAGCAGGAACAGATAGCCGACCAGACGCAGGTCGATGTCGGAGCCGGGTCGTTGCGGGAACCGCCGGAAGGCCGCGAGGCTCCGCTGCGCGAGCTCGATGTTGACCCGGTCCGAGAATTGGGCGCGCACGCCCCCCGCGGCCTTCCCCGAAGATCCAGAGCCGAGTGCGTGCGCTTCGAGCAGCACGACGTCATGGACGCCTGCCTCAGCGAGGTGGAAGGCCGCGCTCGCGCCGATGACCCCACCGCCGACGATCACGACGCTCGCGTCGTCGGGGAGCACGCGCCTCATGACGTCGCGCCCTTCGCAAGGACCGGAACCACCACGGAGGACTCTTGTGTCCCCACCTCCCAGTTGCAACTCCGCGCCGCACTGGGAGGCGCACCGCTGGATCGGGTTTGCCGCCGCGCCGCCGGATAGGGTGAATCCTCCCGCCTTCACCGTCGAAGCGCACAGGAGGAGCGACACCATGGTCCGGCGCTGCACCTCTGTCATCGCGGGCCGTCCCGTCGAGGGTCACCCCGGCGGCCTGACGAGCTCGACGAACCCTGCGCACCTGGACGACGTCGTCGCCGAGGTCGCGCTCGGTGATCCCGACACGTTCGTGCGGGCGTCGCTCGCCGCCAAGGCGGCACAGCCGTCGTGGGCGGGCGTGCCGGCTCCCGTCCGGGGCCGGGTGATCGCCGAGATCGGGCGCATCGTCGAAGCGAACAAGGAGGGGCTCGCGCGGCTCGTCACCCGCGAGGTGGGAAAGCCGCTTGCCGAAGCGAGGGGGGAGGTCCAGGAGATCATCGACACGTGCGACCTCTTTCTGGGCGAGGGCCGACGCCTGTACGGCGAGACCGTGCCGTCCGAGATGCGCGACAAGGCCCTCTTCACGTTCCGGATGCCGGTGGGAGCGGTCGCCGTCGTGACGGCCGGCAACTTTCCCGTCGCGGTGCCGTCCTGGTACCTGCTGCCGGCGCTCCTCTGCGGAAACACCGTCGTGTGGAAGCCGGCGGAGTACTCGGCCGGAGTGGCCACGGCCCTCTACGAGTGCATGGTCGCCGGAGGGGTCCCCGACGGGGTCCTCAATCTGGTGCTCGCCGACGGCATCACCACCTTCGAAGGACTTCGCCGCTCGCTCGACGGGGGACTGGTCGACAAGGTGGGCTTCACCGGTTCCTCGGCGGTCGGGTCCTTGATCGGGGAGCTCTGTGGTCGCCATCTGCAGGCTCCGTGCCTCGAGCTCGGCGGCAAGAACCCCATGGTGGTCATGCCCGATGCCGACCTCGACCTCGCGGTCGACGGCGCACTCTTCGCCGGCTTCGGTACCGCGGGGCAGCGGTGCACCTCCCTCGGCACCGCGATCGTGCACGAGTCGCTGCACGACGAATTCGTGGAACGGCTCGTCGCAGCGCTCGAAGCCGCGCCGATCGGCGACCCCGAAGAGGCGGTCCTCTACGGACCGATGCTCGACGAGCGCTTCGCGCATCGGTTCGAGGAGTACCTGTCGTCCCTTGTTCGGCCCCACCACCGTCTGTGTGGTGGCAGCGTCGGACGCATCTCGTCGTCGTCGCCCAGGGTCAACTTCGTCGGCGACCCCGACGCCGGGATCTTCTACCACCCGGTCCTCGTCGACGGGGTGAGGGTCGACGACGACATCGCAAGGACCGAGACCTTCGGCCCCTTGGTCGGAATTGCCCGCTTCGTCGACTTCGACGAGGCGCTCGCGTTCGCCAATTGCTCCGGCTACGGCCTCTCGGCGTCGATCTATACGACGTCTGCAGAGGCAGCCTTCCACTTCCGCAGCCAGATCGGCGCGGGCATGGTCAGCGTCAACAACTCCACTTCGGGAGCGGAGGCGCACCTGCCGTTCGGAGGGAACGGAAAATCCGGGAACGGGTCGCGCCAGTCGGGGAAGTGGGTGCTGGACCAGATGACGCGCTGGCAATCCGTCAACTGGGACTTCTCGGGTCGCCTCCAGAAGGCGCAGATGGACACCGACGTGATCACGGCGGACCGGGGCTTCCACCTCAGCTGGGAGTCGCCACCCCTCCACGCGCCATGATCGGGACGAAGCCTTCGGCCACCTCTCCGGTATGGACGTCGACCAGGTTGTTCGCCCACTCGGCGGGAACACGCTCGAGGGGCTGCACCAGTTCGTCGAGCGTCGGACCGATCCGGCTCGCGACCCTCTCGAGCGCGGTCCTGTCGAGGTTGTAGGCGTAGATCCCGGTCGCAGACAGCATCTTCACTGCCACCTCTGCAGGGACGCCCTGGAATGCCCACCGCAGGTAGTGCTTGGTCTGGCTCTCCTCGCTGGCCGTCTCGGGGTACTTGTAGGTGCCCTCGCCGTGGGGGTAGTCCCTGCCCCAGATGACCTGGTCGACGTAGTCCTCTTCGATCGCCTCGTGCACCGCGGACGGGGGCATGAAGCTCGCCCCGATGAAGACGTTGGACGTCATGTACTCGCTCGGCGCCTCCGGCACCTGAGCGCGGAGCGCCTCTGACGGCGACGAGTAGACGAAGTCGAGCTCGCGCATCGTCCAGCGCCACCAGCCCCGCTGGAGCTCGGTCAAGACGAGCTTGAGGCCCGGATGGCGCGCGAAGACGCCGCCGAAGATCATCCTGACCATCCCGCGCCGGCACGGCCAGCCGTCGTCGAGCCTGGACATCGCCATCGCCTGTGGGCCGAAGACGTCGTTCCCCGGAAGGCCGATGTGCGTGGACAGGTTCATGTCGAGGTCTTCGCACGCCGACCAGAACGGTTCCCACTGCGGGTGGTCGTACTCGGCGATGCCCTCGCGCGGCGCGGGGAAGTTCACCCCCTTCAGGCCACGCCCGGCCGCCCACGCGAGCTCTTCGACCGCAAGGTCGACGTCCCACATCGGCACGTATGCGAGCCCGATGAGCCGCTCGGGAGCGACCGAGCAGAAGTCGGCGAGCCAGCGGTTGTACATCCGGTGGCCGACGGCCACGAGCTCGAGATCCTTCTTCGTGTCGGGCTCCGACCATTCCCGCCGCCCACCGAACGGGTACACCTCGGTGTTCTGGCTGCCGTGGAAGATCACCTCGGCCGCGACGCCCTCCCAGTCCATCTCCCGAAGGCGCGTGGCCACGTCGTAGTGACCCGGCGTCCGCCGATTGACGAACCGCCGGACCTTCGACACTTCGCTCGCCTGGGTGCTCCGCCCCGACAGGTCGCCGGGCTCGTCGCCTTCGTCCATCGTTTTTGCGTTGGCAGCGCTGAAACGGTCGAACTCCTCGAGGTGCTGCTTGGGGCAGTACTGCCGCAGGTCCTCTTCGAGTCGCGGCCCGACGTGGCTGTCCGCCGACATGACGGTCAGCCTGGTCGAGCCGTTCGCCATCGGGCCGGTCGTCTCAGTCATCACCCCGTCCTTGTGCCGATGAGGGATGGTACGCCCTCGGGAACGTACTGTAGGAGGCTGACGCCGGCGTCGCTGCCGAGACGTCGCGCCGACGTCGACGCCGCACGAAGGGCGCGGTTTCCTCACGGAGGGACGGTGCCGGACAGTGCTCGCCGGCGGCCAGCGCTTGTATCGGCCGGGTCGAAGCGATCAGGATGAAGTGAGCCGGACCTGAGGGTCCAATGAACGAAGGGAACTCGGGGGTGACCCATCAGGCAGTCGCATTCGCGCTCGCGGCCTTCCGGATCAGCGTCGCGTCGGTGATGCTGGCCCACGGCCTCAACCACATCTTCGGCGGCGGCAAGATCGCCGGGACCGCAGGATGGTTCGAGAGCCTCGGCATGCGTCCCGGCCGTCTCCACGCGTGGTTGGCAAGCCTCACGGAAGTGGGGAGCGGGGTCCTCCTCGCCCTGGGACTGCTCACTCCGATCGCAGGTGCCGGGGTCGTCGGCGTCATGTTGGTGGCATGGATCGCCAACCATCGCGGGCACGGGTTCTTCATCTTCAGGCCCGGTGAGGGGTGGGAGTACGTCATGATCCTGACGGTGGCCGGTCTCGCCCTCGCGACGGTCGGCCCCGGGACCTGGAGCCTCGATCGCGTGCTGGGCCTGGAGCGCCTCTGGGGAGCCACCGGACTGTGGATCTCGGTCGGCGCAGGTGGCGGGGGGGCCATGAGCCTGCTGGGTCTCTTCTGGCGTCCAGTCCGGGTGCCCGAGAAGGGCGCAGCGACGTAGGTGGGCCGCTCCGGCGGGGGAGGAGCGGGGTGCCGGTCGCTCGTTCTGACGGACCTGCCCGGCACGGTGACGTGCAACCCGCTGCAGGAATGCGGGAGTCTCCCGATGCAGCCGGGGGGCCCGGCCGACCAAGTTTGGGGGGCGCCTCGGCAAGTGGGGCGCGCTCCGGCACGCTGAGTGGGGGGAACATGGGTCGCAAGCTGCACGTGACGATCGATATCGGGGGGACCTTCACCGATCTTGTCGCGTACGACGAGGCGAGTGAAGAGTTGCTCCTCGCAAAGGCACCGTCGACTCCCCCGCTGTTCATCGACGGGGTGATGGCAGCCCTCTCCACCGCCGGCATCGAGCCGCAGGAGATCGTCCACTTCAGGCACGGATCCACGATCGCGACCAACGCCATCATCGAGCGCAGGCCCGTCAAGACCGGGCTCCTCACGACGCGCGGCATGCGGGACGTCCTCGGCGCCGGGCGGGCGAACCGCCCCGACCTGTTCAACTCGAACTGGGACCCCTCTCCTCCGCTCGTCCCGCGCCGCCACGTCCTCGAAGCGACCGAGCGCGTCGACTACGAAGGCACGGTCCTCACGGAGCTGTCCGAGGAGGACGTGCGGCTCGCCGCGCGGACCTTCGCGGCCCGGGGCATCGAGGCGGTCGCCGTCTCGTACCTGAACTCGTTCATGAACCCCGAGAACGAGATCCGCAGCCGCGAGATCCTCCAGGAGGAGCTCCCCGAGGGCGTCCACGTCTACACCTCCGCCGAGACCCTCCCGGAGATCCGCGAGTTCGAGCGCACCTCGACGGTCGTCGCGAGCGCCTATCTGGCTCCGATCGTGAACAGCTACCTCGATGCGCTGGTCAGCCGCTTGAAGGAGTGGGGGTACCAGGGCGAGGTAGGAGTCACGCACTCGGGCGGCGGCATGCTCTCGACGCGGGCCGCCCGCAGCGTCCCGGCGCGGATCTGCCAGTCCGGCCCGGCGGGCGGCGTCGTCGGCGGGCTCGTCAGCGGGAGCGCCTCGGGCTACGACAACGTGATCACCTTCGACATGGGCGGGACGAGCGCCGACCTGTCGCTCGTGGTGGACGGGAAGCCGTCGCTCATCTCGGAGTGGCGCGTCGACTGGAACATCCCGATCCTCTTCCCGGCCATCGACCTCGTCACCATCGGCGCCGGGGGTGGCACGATCGCCTGGGTGGACGACGGCGGGTCGCTGCGGTGCGGTCCGCAGAGCGCCGGCGCCGATCCCGGACCTGCGTGCTTCGGCAAGGGGAGCATGCTCGCCACGACCACCGACGCACATCTCGTCCTCGGCCGGCTCTCGCCCGAGCGCCCCCTGGGTGCCTCCATCAAGCTCCAGCCCGATCTCGCGTCGAAGGCGCTGCAGGTGCTCGGGGAGAAGCTCGACATGAGCGTCATGGAGGTGGCGCACGGCATCCTGCGCATCGCCAACACCAACATGACGATGGCGACCCACCTCATCTCGGTGCAGCGGGGACACGACCCCCGGGACTTCACGCTCGTGGCGGGGGGTGGTGCAGGGCCGTTGCACGGGGTGGACATCGCCAGGGAGCTCGGCATTCCCCGTGTCGTCATCCCGCGGTCGCCGGGGCTCACCTCCGCCCTCGGCATCCTGCACGTCGTGGTACGCAACGACTTCCAGCGACCCGTCCTCAAGCAGCGCACCCAGCTCGCGGACGGCGAGCTCGCGCAAGTGTTCTCCCAGCTCGTCGGGACCGCCACGTCGTGGTTCGACGCCGAGCAGATCCCCGAGGAGCAGCGGCGCACGGACCTCTCCGTCGACGCCAGGTACTACGGGCAGACCTCGTACATGAACCTGGAGCTCGAGGGGCTGCCGAAGAGCGACGGGGACGTCGACAGGCTCGTCGACCGGTTCGAGGACCGGTGCCGGAAGGAATTCGGCTACGTGCTCCCCCGGGACTTCGCCGACGTGGAGTTCGTGAACGCCCGGGTTGCCGCCATCGGGGCCGCCGGACGGGCGAAGCTCCCGACCGACACCACCTCGGGTACCCTGAAGGACGCGAGGATCGGCGAGCGCCAGGTCTACTTCGAAGAGGCGGGTGGGACGACCTCGGCGACGATCTACGAGCGCGAGCGGCTGCGCAGCGGCATGGAGTTCGCCGGTCCCGCCATCGTGGAGCAGCTCGATTCCACGATCGTGCTCCCCCCGGGCGCCCACGCCCGGGTGGACGACTACCTCCACCTCGTCATCGACGTCCTCGGTGCCTGAGGGCTCCGGAAGGGACAGGAGAGAGATCGCATGACTGACCTCGCCAAAGAGCCGAGCCCGAAGCTTCGGCTCGACCCGATCACGTTCGAGATCCTGCGCAACGGCTACCGATCGATCTGCAACGAGGCCAGCGCGCTCATCGAGCGGGTCTCCTACGCGCCGACCATCACCGAAGGGCACGACTATTCGGTGTCGATCCTGACCGCGGACGGACGCCTCGTGTCGCACGGGCAGCGGGACCAGGCTCCGCACATGGGCACCTTTGAGTCGTCCGTGCAGAATTTGGTTGCCGTCGTCGACAAGTTCGCGCCGGGTGATGCCTACATCTACAACGATCCGTACACGGGCGGCTCACACCAGAACGACGTGAAGCTGATGCGCCCCATCTTCCACGACGGCGAGCTCATCGCGTTCGGGATCGCGCTCTGTCACTGGCCGGACGTCGGTGGACCGAACTGGGGAACGTTCAACCCCCGCGCCGAGGAGTGCTATGCCGAAGGGCTGCGGATGCCGCCCCTCAGACTCTTCGAGAACGACCAACCGGTACGCCAGATCTGGGACCTCATCATGGCGAACGTCCGTGTCGGCGTGGAGCGCCAGGCCGAGATCTACGCACAATTCCAGGCCGACCGGCTCGTCGAGCGGCGCGTGCTCGGACTGGTCTCGAAGTTCGGCATCGACGCGGTGAAGGACGGCTTCGAAGACGTGATGGACCACTCGGAGCGTCTGTTCCGCGCGTGGGTCAGCCGCCTGCCCGACGGCAGCTACGAATTCGAGGACTTCGGCGACCACGACATCGGCAAGGAGGGACAGACACCGATCCGCGTGCACTGCAAGATGACGATCGACGGCGACCAGGTCACGTTCGACTGGACCGAGTCCGACCCGGCGCCGATCGCCTCCTGGGGCTTCGCCCGTCCGGCCCTCTTGGCTGCCAATTTCGACGGAACGATGCACTGCTTCCCGGAGCTTGCCCCGCTGAACCATGGCGTCGTGCGGTCCGTGAACGTGATCACCAAGCCGGGGACGTGCGTCGACGTGCAAGAGCCCACGCCCGTGACGGGGTACTGCTCGGGCTCCTTCGAGAAGGTGGACGCCATCACGATGGCGTGCTGGGGTCAGGCCCTGCAGCACGTCGACCCTCGGCGCGTCCACGCCGCCACCGTCAACCTGCAGAACGTCGTCACGGGGGGGACCCACCCGAAGACCGGTCGCGGCTTCGTCAGCTACCTCTGGCTGGAAGGCGGACAAGGCGCGCGGGTGTACGCCGACGGGAACGACTATTACATGATGATCTTCATCTCGGGCGCCTCGAACCAGCCGTGCGAGACGCTCGAGCGGTGGTATCCCATGTACTACACCGAGGTGCTGGCGGTTCCCGACTCGTGTGGCGACGGGAAGTTCCGCGGGGGGGTCGGTCTCTCGAGGAGCTTCGAGGTATGGGGCGAGACGGAGATCACCGTGCACGGCGATCGTGAGAAGTTCACGCCGTTCGGACTCGCAGGTGGGACGAACGGCGGCCCGAACCGGATGGTTCGCAACGCCGCGCGTCCCGACGAAGAGAACCTCGGGATGTTCGCGACGAAGAAGAAGCTCCGGCCGGGTGACACCCTCACCTTCGAGTCCAACGGCGGCGGTGGCTACGGCCTGCCGTGGGAGCGTGATCAGGACGCCGTGCTGGACGACGTCATCGACGGCTACGTCTCGATCGAAAAGGCGCGGGACGTCTACGGTGTGAGCGTAAAGAAGCTGGACGAGTTGGCGCTCGTCTACGAGATCGACGCAGAGGAGACGCGCTCGTTGCGGCAGAGGATGGCCGCGCAGGACCAACGCCCGCGAGGTCTCGGACCTCACCAGGTGCACCTGCTCGGAGAGCAGCTCATCGAACGGGTCTGACGGGCCCACGGGGAGCTGGTGACGAAGAGATGGGTGCCGAGATGGTGAGTCCACCTCGATCCGCGCCCACGCGGGCACCCGAGGAGCCCGGGGAGCCCGAGGGTCCCGACGAGCTCGCCGATGTCAGCTTCTCCCTGAACGGCTCGATGACGGCCCTCCGCGTTCCGGTTCGCTGGACGCTCGCAGACGTGCTGCGCGAGCGCGCGGGCGCGACGGGCACCCATCTCGGTTGCGAGCACGGTGTCTGCGGCGCCTGCACGGTCCTCGTCGATGACCAGCCGGTTCGGTCGTGCCTGATGCTCGGGGTGCAGGCGGACGGATCGTCGGTGCGCACCATCGAGGGCGTCGCGGCGTCCGATGGCCTCCACCCTCTCCAGAGGACGTTCCACGAGCAGCACGCGCTCCAGTGCGGCTACTGCACGCCCGGCTTCATCATGCTGGCGCTCGGATTGCTCGAGCGCGAGCCCGACGCGTCGCAGGAGCGGATCCGCGACGTGCTGTCGTCGAATCTCTGCCGCTGCACCGGGTACGCCCCGATCGTCCGCGCGGTGATGGCCGCGCAAGCCGAGATGCGCCGGTGACCACGGCCCTCGTGCGCACGCGGGCGCCGTCGGTCGGGTTAGCGCTCCCGCGCGTGGAGGACGACAGGCTCGTCCGCGGGGACGGCTGTTATGTCGGGGACATCCACCGGCCCGGCCAACTGCACGCAAGGATCGTCCGCAGCCAGGTCGCGCACGCGAACCTCCTCGCCGTCCACGTCGAGGAAGCCCGCGCTGCGCCCGGAGTTGTCACGGTGGTCTCGGGGAGCGACATCCCGGGGCTCTCGGAGAAGAGGATCCCCATCCGCCTCTCGCCCGGGCAGCTCGACCGGTTCGCGCTTCAGACGCCGCTGGCGCTCGACAGGGTGCGCTACGTCGGCGAGCCGATCGCGGTCGTCGTCGCGGTCGACCCGTACCTGGCGGAGGACGCCGCCGAGGCGGTCTGGGCCGACGTCGAGGAGCTGGCGCCCCAACTGGATCCCGTGCCGGGGCACGGAGCACCGCTGCTGTTCGACATGGTCCCCGACAACGCGGTCGCGACGTTCGAGACCGCGCACGGGGAGGACGTGGACGACCTCTTCCGTCATGCCGATGTCCTCGTGCACGAGCGCTTCTCCGTCCACCGCCACTCGGCGGCCCCGATGGAGCCCAGGGGCCTCTTGGCGGAGTTCGACGACGACAGCGGCCGTCTCACGGTCCACGGCCCGACGAAGGTGAAGCACTTCAACAAGCGAGTGCTGGCGGACCTGCTGGAGCTCGCCCCCGATCGGGTCCTGCTCGTCGAGCCGGACGTCGGCGGCGGCTTCGGGCCCCGGGGGGAGTTCTACCCGGAGGACTTCCTCATCCCGTGGTTGGCGGTGCAACTCCGTCGACCGGTGAAGTGGATGGAGGACCGCCTCGAGAACTTCGTCGCGTTGAACCACTCTCGCGAGCAGGTGATCGAGGTGGCGATGGCGGCGCGCCACGACGGGACCCTCCTCGGCTTCCGCAGTACGGGATGGTGCTCTCTCGGGGCGTACGTCCGGACGACCGGACACACCGTGCCGAGGCTCGCGGGGATCCACATGCCCGGGCCGTACCCCTGGCGGGGCTTCTCCACGAAATTCGTCAGCGTGCTGACCAACAAGACGCCGCTCGGCACCTACCGGGGCCCCGGGGAGGTCGAGGCCACGTTCGCCCGGGAACGCGCTCTCGATCTGGTGGCGGCAGAGCTCGGGATGGATCCGCCGGAATTGCGGCGCAGGAACCTCATCCGGTCCGACGCGCTTCCCTATCGGGTGGACACCGGTGCCGGCAGTGAGCCGCTCGTCTACGACTCCGGGGACTTTCCCGCGGCGCTCGACCAGCTGCTGGTGGCGGCAGAGTACGAGGAGCTTCGCCGGTCGCAGGCGGCGCGTCGTCAGGACGGCGAGGCCGTGGGCATCGGGGTCGCGTGCTTCTTCGACCAGGGGGGCATAGGGCCGTTCGAGCAGGCGCGCGTCGTCGCGGAGCCCGACGGGACGTTCACCGGGTACGTCGGCGTCTCCTCCATCGGGCAGGGGGTGCAGACGGCGCTCGCGCAGATCCTGGCGGACGAGCTCGGGGTCGATGTCGATCGCGTGCGCATCGATCACCGCGACACCGACTCGATCTCCGACGGGACCGGGGCGTTCGCGAGCCGGACGACGTCGTTCGGTGGCAGCGCACTCATCCTGGCCGCCCGCAAGTTGCACGAGGTCGCCCGGGCGCGGGGCGCCGATGTGCTCGGCGTGAACGACGGCGAGGTGACCGTCGAGGGTGACGAGGTCGTCACCGGGAACGGCCGGTCGGTGGCGCTGGCGGCGCTCGGCTGCGAGGCGGCGGCGACGTTCGAGTCGACACACGTCGACTTCTCCTTCGGCAGTGCCGTGGCGGTCGTGTCGGTCGACAGGCCGACGGGAAAGGTGACGGTCGAGCGCTACCTGGGCCACTACGACGTGGGGCGGGCCGTCAACCCGCTCATCGTCCGTGGCCAGCTCGACGGCGGTGCGGCCCAGGGACTCGGGGGAGCGCTGCTCGAAGACCTGGCCTACGACGATCAGGGCCAGCCACTGTCGACGTCCTTCATGGACTATATGATCCCGACCCTCTGCGAGCTCCCGACGGTGCAGTCCTCGTGGTCGGAACACCCGAGCTCGGGCAATCTCGTCGGCGCGAAGGGCGCGGGGGAGGCCGGCATCATCGGCACGCTCGCCGCGGTCGCGAACGCCGTGGCCGACGCGCTCGCTCCTGACGGCGTGATCGTGAGGTCGTCGCCGTTCACCGCCGACCGGATACGCGCCCTGCTTCGCGGCAGCGACGCGCCCATGAGCGTCCAGCCCTCCCAGGTGGGTGCCGGATGAAGCCGCCGCCCTTCCGGTACGCGCGCTGTGCGACGCCAGCCGATGCCGTGACCCTCCTTTCCGAGGCCGGCGAGGACGCCAAGGTGCTGGCCGGCGGCCAAAGCCTCGTACCGCTCCTCAACTTCCGGCTCGCCCGTCCCGCACTCCTCGTGGACGTCAATCCCCTCGAGGAGCTGGCGTTCGTGCGCGAGGAGGCAGACGGAGCGCTGTGCATCGGCGCGCTCTTTCGCCAAGTTGCCCTCGAGGCGACCAATCTGGGTGCGCGGTGGCAGGCGATCACCGATGCGATGCCCCGTGTCGGCCACTACCCGACCCGCGTCCGGGGCACCGTCGGCGGGAGCATCGCGCACGCCGATCCCGCCGCCGAGCTTCCGCTTCTGTGCGTCGGCTTCGGCGCCCGCTTCGCACTGGTCGGACCCGCCGGAGAGCGCAGTGTGGAGGTCGACGACTTCTTCTTGGGGCCGTTCACGACGGCGGTGGCGCCCGACGAGCTCCTCACCCGCGTCTCCCTGGACCCACCGCCCGACGGGGCGGTGTCGGCGTTCGAGGAGTTCAGCGAGCGGCACGGCGACTTCGCGCTCGTGTCGGCCTTCGTCGGCTTGGCACTCGTGGACGGCCGCTGCTCATGGTGCCGGGTGGCGATCGGCGGGGTGGGACCCACGCCGACGCGGGTTCCCGACGCGGAGCGCGCCCTCGCAGACTCCGGCCTCGCCGACGCCGAGCTGGGGATCGCGGCTGACGCGTCCGCCCGGTGCTGCACGACCGGAGGCGACGTGCACTGCAGCGCGCCCACCCGTCGTGAGCTCGTCCGCGAAGTGACCCTGCGTGCGCTCCTCCGCGCGAGGGGCCGCCTGACGGATCGAATGGGATCGAAAGCATGACCGTGCGAGGGATCGGCAGGAAGCCAGTGCGACCAATGGACAGGGACAGGTTCGGCCGGAGGACCAGGAAGGACGGTGCCGCCGATGGGCGAGGCAACGCGCCACCAGGTGGGGGGGACGGTGCGCCGCACGACGCTCCCCTCGATCCGCGGAAAGGTCTTGCGGGCCACGACCGACCGCGGTATACAAAACATGTTATCGAAACTGAGCTGAAGGGGGGAAGCGTGCGCTCAGCTCATGTCGCGCGTGGGATCTCCAAGTCGACGTGCCCGGCGCTCGGAGCCGTCTCATGATCCTGTACGCGCTCCGTCGGCTCGTCCAGGCGATACCGCTCTTCCTGGGCGTGCTCTTCTTGATGTTCCTGCTGCTGCAGCTGACGCCGGGGAGCCCGATCCAGGCCATCGTCGGTCGGTACCCGGTCCCGCCGGAGTACCGGCGCATCATCGTCCAGGAGTACCACCTGGACCAGTCGCTCCCCGAGCGTTTCGTGTACTGGCTCTGGAACATGCTGCACGGCAACCTGGGGTACTCGTTCGGCAGCCACACCGCGGTGACGTCGCTCATCTTCAGCGCCCTCCCCAACACGCTGTTGCTGGTGGTCTGCGGGACGATCCTGTCGATGGTGGTCGGGATCTTCCTCGGCTTCCTGCCGATGCTCATCCGGGGCAGGTTCGTCGACGGGGCGGTGAGCATGGGCGTCATCACCGGCTTCGCCATCCCGACCTTCTGGATGGGCCAGATCCTCATCGTCGTCTTCGCGCTCAAGCTGAAGCTGTTCCCCGTGTCGGGCATGTCCCCGCTCTACGGCGCGGCCTCCGGCTTCGGAGGCATCCTGCAGCGCCTCCAATACCTCACCCTCCCGGTGCTCGCGCTCAGCATCCCCGCGCTCGCGAACATCACGAGGGTCCAGCAGCAGAGCGCCCTGGAGACCCTCGGGAACGACTACATCGTGACGGCCGAGCTGAAGGGGCTCTCGGGGGGCCAGATCGTGCGCCGCCACGTGCTGCGCAACTCGCTGTTGCCGGTCATCACCGTCATCGGGTACAGCTTCGGCACGTCGATGGCGGGCACGATCCTCATCGAGCGCGTCTTCGGCTGGCCGGGAATCGGCAACCTTCTGATCCTCTCGATCACACGCCGGACAAACCAGACGATCATCGCGCTCACGATGATGGCGGCGGCCATCATCATCGTCGTCAACCTTGTGACCGACCTCATCTACGGCGCGCTCGACCCACGGATCAGGGTGACCTGATGGCCATCGACGAAGCACCCATCGCCGAAGCCCTCGCCCTCGAGGGGGTCGCGGGGTCGAGGTACACCCAGGGAGGCGCCGGGTCAGCGGAGGAGACCTACACACCGCCCGGCCGGATGCAGGGGGTGCTGAGCTGGATCCGCCGCTTCTTCCGCACGCAGTTCGGCATCGCCGCCGTCGTCCTGATCGGGGCCTTGACGCTCATGGCGCTCCTGGCACCGGTGATCTCCCCGTACATCCCCGGCGACATCGCCGGCCCGGCGCTCGCTCCGCCCTTCGGGCACTTCGTCTTCGGAACCGACGCGATCGGCGCGGACGTCCTCAGCACATTCATCTACGGGGCCCGCGTGTCCCTGTTGGTCGGTGCGTGCTCGGGATTGATCGCCCTCGTGCTCGGCTCCGTCTTCGGAGGGCTGGCCGGCTACCTCGGCGGGGCGACCGACGCCGTGCTGATGCGCATCGCCGAGCTCTTCATGGTGGTGCCGACGCTCATCCTGGCCGTGGTCATGGTGGCCCTGCTGGGCGAGAACCTGGTGTACATCATCGTCATCATCTCCCTGTCCCTCTGGCCCCAGGAGGCCCGCATCGCACGGTCGCAATTCCTCACCTTGCGAGAACGGGACTTCGTCCAGGGGGCAAGGGTGCACGGTTTCCGGTGGCCGCACATTGTGTTCAAAGAGATCCTGCCGAACGCCATCGCGCCGGTGATCGTCCAGGTCAGCCTCGACGCGGGCTCCGCGATCCTCCTCTACTCCGGCCTCGCCTTCCTCGGTCTGGGCGACCCGGCGTTGCCGAGTTGGGGCACCATGCTCACAAACGCGCAGAGCTACCTGACGACGGACCCGTGGCTGAGCGTCTTCCCCGGGATCGGGATCCTGCTCGCCGTGCTGTCCTTCAATTTCCTCGGCCACGCGATGAACGAGGTCATGAACCCACGATCCCCACGGGTCTCGGCCCTCTCCCTCGGACGCCGCATGGCGACGCGGCTCGTCGCACCGACGGGGATCATCGAGCCGACCCTGTCGGAACCGCTGATCGAAAGGTCGAGCCCGTGAGCTCCACGAGCGCAGACACGTCCACCTTCTCGTCGACTGCGGCAGAGGACGATGCGAAACTGCTCGAGGTCCGCGGCCTGACGGTTCACCTGAACGTCCGTGACCGGGTGGTGAAGGCCGCGGACAATGTGAATCTCGAGGTCGGGGCGGGGGAGTGCGTCGGGCTCGTCGGCGAGTCGGGGTCGGGCAAGACGATGGTCGCCCGCACGATCGTCGGTCTGTTGCCCACCGTGCGACTGAAGTGCTGCGACGGCGAAGTCGTGCTCGACGGCACCGAGATGCTCGGGTTGCCCTCCAAAGAGCTGCGCCGGGCCCGGCGCGGGCGGGTCTCGATGATCTTCCAGGAGCCGACGAGCTACCTCAACCCGACCATGCGGATCGGCACCCAGATCGCCGAGGCCCTTCCGAGCGGGCTCGGGCGTATGGAGGTGGAGGATCGCATCAAGGCGCTCCTCGCCCAGGCTGGTCTTCCGCCCGGGCTGGGCATCGAGCGTCGCTACCCGCACCAGTTGAGCGGGGGCATGAAGCAGCGCGCGATGATCGCCCTCGCACTCGCCTCCAACCCGAAGCTCCTGATCGCAGACGAGCCGACCACGGCGCTCGACGTGACCGTGCAGGCACAGGTGCTGCGCACCCTCAAGCACCTGCACCAGGAGCGCGGCATGGCGATCCTGCTGATCACCCACGACCTTGGCGTCATCGCCGAGATGTGCGACCGGGTGTACGTCATGTACGCCGGCGAGATCGTGGAGGCGGCGGACACGATGAGCCTGTTCGAGGACCCGAGGCACCCCTACACGCGCATGCTGCTCAACAGCCTCCCGCACAAGCGCCACGAAGGCGAGGAGGTGCTCAAGGGCTCGATCCCGGACCTGAGCATGCTCGGGTCGGGGTGCCGGTTCATGCCGCGCTGTCCCCACGCGTCGGAGGTATGCCGCGACGAGCAGCCTCTACGCGTGCGCACCGACGGACGCGCAGCCCGATGCGTACTCGAGGACTCCCCCGCGGACAGGGCGGCTTCCAACAAAGGCCCCCAACATAGAGGTGACGATGCGCCTGCAAGTCGAGCGGTCGTGAGATGACCGTCGTCGAGAAAGACCCGTCTCGCGCCTCCGCGCCCAGTGCGCCGGTGCTGGCGGCGAGGGGTGTGAGCTGCGTCTACACGCAGGCGGGCGACGTCGGCGTGTTCGGACGCAAGACCGTCAAGGTCCGGGCGGTCGACGACGTCACGGTCGAGATCTTTCCGAACGAGACGCTCGCGATCGTGGGGGAGAGCGGCTGCGGGAAGACCACGCTCGCGCGGCTCCTCCTCGGACTGATGAAGCCTGCCGGCGGCGCCATCGAATTCCGCGGCAAGGACATCCGCAAGCTGTCCCGCCAGGACCAGGAGAAGTTCCACAAGGCGGTGCAGGTCGTCTTCCAGGACCCCCTCTCGTCGCTCAATCCCCGAATGCAGGTCCACCGCATCATCGGGGACATCGTCCGCCTCTGGGGCGGCAAGCTCGCGCCCAGCGCGTTCAACCACCGGGTGCAGCAGATCCTCCGCGAAGTCGAGCTCACGCCCCCGCGGCTCTTCTTGGAGCGGTTCCCGCACGAACTGAGTGGCGGGCAACGCCAGCGGGTGGCCATCGCGAAGGCCATCACGGTCGAGCCCGACCTGATCGTCGCAGACGAGCCGCTCTCGGCGCTCGACGTGTCGGTGCAGGGGCAGATCCTCGACCTGCTCCGACGTTTGAAGGAGGAGTTCGGCGTCGGCTACGTCCTGATCTCGCACGATCTCGAGGTCGTGCGCAGCGTCGCAGACCGGGTGGTGGTCATGTACCTCGGGAAGGTGGTCGAGTCCGGTACCGTCGACGAAGTCTTCGAGTCACCCAGGCATCCCTACACCAGGTCGCTTCTCGGGTCGGTGCTCAGGGCCGACCCCCGGGCGGCGAAGCAGCGCGAGCGCACCCTCATCTCCGGGGAGGTGCCGTCTCTCGCATCGGTGCCGAGCGGGTGCCGCTTCCACCCGCGCTGTCCCGTGGCGGTCGACCGGTGCAGTGTCGAGGTGCCGGTCGACTTCAAGGTGAGTGGGACGCACGTCGCGCTGTGCCATCGGGTGGGCGAAGCCGGAGTGGTCGAGCAGATCGAGGTGCCCGTCTACTAGTCGTGCGTGAAGCGCGGGAAGGTGCGGGCGCGTGAAGATCACCCCTGACGTCCTCGCCCAGGTCGAAAAGATCGAGGACCTCGCGGTCTCCCCCGACGGCGCCACGCTCGCGCTCGTCGTGGAGGTCTGCGACGGGCCGAGAT
>DATLRV010000013.1:0-2251 GCA_035534455.1 Acidimicrobiales bacterium | reverse complement strand
TGACGGCATGGTGGCGACAAGGGCCCCATGGGCGCCGGCCAGCAGCTCCACGGCCCCCTCGACGTCGACCCGGGTGGTGCCGCGACCGAGCGAGAGCCGCACCGCGCCGAGGGCGACCTCGGGGGCGACGCCCATGGCGAGGAGCGTGGCGTTCGGTGTGTGCTCGCCGGCGTGGCAGGCGGACCCGGTGGACGCCGCCAGCTGGGGGACCCGGGCAAGGACGTCCGCGCCGAGGACGCCGGGGAAGGAGACGAGCAGGGTGTTCGGTAGGCAGGCGTCGTCGGGGGTGTGGCGACCGATCCCGTCCACCCTCGCCGACAGTGCCGTCCACAGCTCGTCGCGGAGCTGAGCGATCCGAGCAGCGTCACTCGTGAGGTGACCCATGGCGAGGCGGGCGGCTGCGCCGAGGCCGACTATGCCCGCCACGTTCTCGGTCCCGGGCCGCAGGCCGCGCTCTTGGCCGGCCCCGACGAGAAGCGGCAAGAGCGGCGTGCCCCGGCGGACGTAGAGGGCGCCGACGCCCTTTGGGCCGTAGCACTTGTGGGCGGCGATCGACAACAGGTCCACTCCCAGGTCGTCGACCGAGACGGGGATCTTGGCGATCGCCTGGGCCGCGTCGCTATGGACGACCGCCCCGTGAGCCCGGGCGGCGGCGAGCTCGTCGACGGGCATGAGCGCGCCGGTCTCGTTCTGGGCGAGCATCACGGTCACGAGCGCCACGTCGTCGCCGAGGGCGGCGAGCGCAGCCGCGAGATCGAGGATCCCTGACGCGGTGACGGGGACACGGGTGAGCGTCCATCCCGAGGCTTCGAGCAGCGCCAAGGGCGCGGTGGTCGCCGGGTGCTCGACGGTCGAGGTCACGATGCGGCGCCGAACCGAAGGCGCCTGTGCCGCGACGCCCCGGATGGCGAGGTTGTTCGACTCGGTGCCGCCCGAGGTAAAGACGACCTCCTCTGAAGCGGCCCCGATGAGGGCGGCGACGGATGCTCTGGCCTCTTCGACCGCCTGGCGGGCGGGCCGCCCGAGCGCGTGGTCGCTCGACGGGTTTCCGAACTCGGCACCGAGGTAGGGCGCCATGGCCTCGGCGACCCCGGGCGCGAGCGGCGTCGTCGCGTTGTGGTCGAGGTAGATGACCGGCGGACCCTCGCTCGTCACGACCGCCCCCCGACCGCCGGCGATCGCCGAGCGCGGCGGTCCCGGCGAGAGTTGCGGGCCTCGTTCGGCCCCCGCGCTTCGCCGTCCGTGCCGACGCCCTCTTCGACCGGGAGGCCGGCCTGGCGCCACTCGGGCAGGCCGTCCTCCAGACAACGCGCGCTTCGCCCCCGGCCCCGAAGCAGCGCGACGGCTTCGGGGGCGAGGAGGCAGAGCGGCCCGCGGCAGTAGGCGACGACCTCGAGGTCGGGGTCGAGCTCGTCGAGGCGGGCCTCGAGGTACTCCAAGGGAAGCGAGCGGGCACCCGGGATATGCCCGGCCGAATACTCCTCTGCGGGCCGCACGTCGAGCACCACGACCTCCCCGGCCTGCACGCGCGCCAAGAGCTCGTCCCGGCCGACCCGCTCGGTGCCCGCGGCGTCGGTGCCGAGCGAACGGAGGATCTGGTCGACCTCGGCGAGGCGGGCGCGGGCGAGGTCGTTGAGCGCGCCGACGAAGCGGCACACCTCCTCGCCAGCGGCGCGGTAGTAGACGCGGGTCCCCTCCCGGCGGGTCTCGACGAGGCGCGCCTGGCGCATCACCTGCAGGTGCGCCGAGGCCGTCGTGAGCTTGAGCCCGGTCGCCGCCGCCAGCGCCTCCACGCTGCGCTCGGCCTGGCAGAGCAGGTCGAGCAGCTCGATCCGCTTGGGGTGCACGACCACCTTGCCGATGCGCGCCAGCTGTTCGTAGAGATCGGCGCGGCGTCCCGAATCATGTTCCATAGATCTATAGAATAGTAGCCGCCGACGGACCGAGTTCGTCGCGGGAGCTGGACCACGAGGAGGACCGACGTGCGGGCTCGAGCCAACCCGGCCGCCCAGGCCTTCGAGAACCTTGCCGATCGCTACGACGCCTGGCACGACACGGCCTCGGGACGGATGCTGTTCGACCTCGGGTTGCCGGGCTGGCCCGGCATCCAGCTCAAGGTCAGTGAGTGCGGTCAGCGGTGCTGACCGGGCGCTGGGCCCCTGGCGTCGAGCGGTCGCGTTCCTGTAAGAGGTCGCGTAGGCGGCGGTACTCCTCGGCGTCGATGTCGCCGCGCGCCAGACGCTCGTCGAGG
>DATLRV010000012.1:0-73707 GCA_035534455.1 Acidimicrobiales bacterium | reverse complement strand
CCGAGGACCAGACGGTGCAGTCCATGCCCGACGCGAGCCCCACCAAATGGCACCGCGGGCACACGTCGTGGTTCTTCGAGACGTTCCTCCTCATGCCCGAGCTCTCCGGCTACGAGCAGCACCACCCGATGTACGCGTACCTCTTCAATTCGTACTACGAAGCGGTCGGCGCCAGGCACCCGAGGCCCGAACGCGGGGTCCTGTCGAGACCCGGGATCGACGAGGTGGCGACCTACCGTCACCACGTGGACGAGGCGATGGCTCGACTCTTCGACATGCCCCTCGCCGAGGAGGCCCTCGACCTCGTCGAGCTCGGCATCAACCACGAGCAACAGCATCAAGAGCTTCTCCTCATGGACGTCAAGCACGTCCTGTCGAAGAACCCGCTGCGTCCCTCGTACCGCTCCTCGCCGTCTTCCGGCCACCAGGCTCCCGGCCCGGCGCAAGCCGGCGCAGAGGTTGCGAAGATCGAATGGACCGAGCACCCGGGCGGCGCCGTCGAGATCGGGCACGAAGGTGGAGGGTTCTCGTTCGACAACGAGACGCCGCGCCACCACGCGTTGACGATCCCCTTCGCGCTCGCCCGCCGCCCGGCGACCTGCGGCGAGTGGCTGGAGTTCATCGAGGACGGTGGCTACGCACGACCAGAGCTCTGGCTCTCGGAGGGCTGGGCGGCCGTCCAGGACCAGCAGTGGCGGGCACCGCTCTACTGGGAGCTCGACGGACAGGACGCCTTCGTGTTCACCCTCGACGGCTTCCGGCCCGTCGACGCCGCCGAGCCGGTGGTCCACGTCAGCTACTTCGAAGCCGACGCCTTTGCACGTTGGAGCGGCGCGCGGCTGCCCACCGAAGTCGAGTGGGAGGCATCGGCGTCGCGGGCAGAGCCGGCAGCGGTGCCGGGCGAGGCGTCGTTCGCGCTCCACCCCACGGCGATCGCGGGGGGAGGGTTCTTCGGTGCGGTGTGGCAATGGACGTCGAGCAGCTACGGCCCCTACCCGGGGTTCCGCCCCGCCGTGGGCGCCGTGGGCGAGTACAACGGGAAGTTCATGGTCAACCAGCAGGTCCTACGGGGGAGCGCGAGCATCACCCCCCCGGGTCACGCCCGGACCACCTACCGAAACTTCTTTCCCACCTCGGCGCGCTGGGCGTTCAGCGGCGTCCGTCTCGCACGGGACCTTTGAGCGTGACGACGTCCGTCTTTCCCGCGTTCACCGTCGACGTCCACATCGAACCAGGCGACCTTCGGGCTGCGCTGGAGCGCGACGTTCGGTCCGGGCTGGGCGCCGCCCACAAGTCGATGCCCCCGACGTGGTTCTACGACGAGGCCGGCAGCAAGCTCTTCGAGGAGATCACGGGCCTGCCCGAGTACTACCCGACCCGGGCGGAGCGCCGGCTCCTGGGCTGTCACTCGGCCGACGTCGCCGCGATCACCGGCTCGGACACGCTGGTCGAGCTCGGCGCCGGAGCGTGCGAGAAGACCCGCCTGCTCCTCGATGCCCTGGCGCAGACCGGGGGACTCCGCACGTACGTCCCCTTCGACGTCAGCGCAGACTTCCTCGAGGACGCCGCCGGGACGCTCGCCCGCGAGTACGACGGACTGGCGGTCCATGCGGTCGTCGGCGACTTCCACCGCCATCTCGGTGAGATCCCCCGCACGGGCAGGCGGCTGGTCGCGTTCCTCGGCGGCACCATCGGCAACCTGGTCCCCGCCCAGCGCCGCCGCTTCCTCTCGGCGTTGCGCGCCACGATGTCGGCGGCCGACCATTTCCTGATCGGGGCGGACCTCGTCAAGGACGAGGCGAGGATCCTCGCCGCCTACGACGACGCAGCCGGGGTGACCGCCCGCTTCAACCTGAACGTCCTGCGCGTCGTCAACCGCGAGCTCGACGCCGATTTCGTGCCCGAGCGCTTTGGGCATGTCGTCCGCTGGGACCCCCTGGCGCAGTGGATCGAGATGCGCCTGCGCGCAGATCGCGACCACCTGGTGCATATCGGCGCGCTTGGCCTCACCGTCCCCTTCGCGCGCGACGAGGAGCTGCTCACCGAGATCAGCGCCAAGTTCACCCCGTCGGGGATCGCCACGGAGCTGACCCGGTGCGGCTTCGCCGTCGACCACCAGTGGGGCGCGGAGGAAGGGCAGTTCCTCCTCACCCTGGCCCATCCCGACTCGCACCGCTGAACGCCGGGAGCTCGGCGTCCTTGGCGCCAGGGACGCGCGCATCCGCGCCGCCGCCCGGCCCCGCCCCGCCTCCCGGCCCCGCCCCGCCACCGTCCCTGCGGTTCCACGCGCGCCACACCAGCCGGTGAATGGGCACGTACCGCGGAACGTCACGGAGGCCAGGGACGAACGGGACGGCAAGGAGAAGGACCGTCGCGATGCCGGTCATGTAGACGGCGATCAAGTCGACGTTCGACGATGTGCGGAACCCTGGGACCTGGTACCACAGGTCGTACAGCCACAGCCACGGCTGGCCGGGGTACCCCCCGGTCTCGTTCATGACGCCCCACTGTGTCCCGAGGAGATGGAGCCGCTGGCCCACGGCGCTGAAGTAGCCGCCGTCCTCGAGGAAGAGGAGCGGCTCGGTGAAGTTGGTGCCGTAGAACTGGTGCTTGGCCACGAGAGCTGCGTCGAGCGCACCCGAGCGCGCCATTGTGAGCTCCTGTGCCATGAGCCGCGGCACGGGACCGTCCGCCGCCTTGGGCACCGACGGCACGCCGCCGGCGAAGGTGACGTGCGACACCACCTTCAGGTAGGCACTCGCCCACTTCGTCTGCTGCGCCTTCGTCGCCGCCTCGTACCGGCGGAGCGCCTGACGCAGCGCCGGGTTGCCCGTCGCACGCGTCGACAGTGGCGAGAGCACGAACGTCTTGGCGGAGTCGACCGGCTGGCGCACGCCAGCGAGCTGCTGCCAGGAGACGACGATCTTCTGCACCATCCCCGAACCCGCCGGTGTCCCTGTGTTGTTGTACGGCGGCCCGTAGGTCGCGGTCTCGCTCGTGTAGGCCAGCTCGGCGGCGCTCGTCGCCATGAAGTCCCCCGGTGTGGCGTGGGACCAGCTCTGGATGGTCACGGACGGAACGTTCGGCGACGACAGCACGGACGCCAGGACCACCACGAGCACCAGGACCACCACGCCGGCGATGCCCGCCTCCTTCAAGATGTCGTAGCGCCGCGTCGGCCCGCGCCACTCCGCCGCGTCGGACGCAGCCGCCGCACGGCGCGCGCGGCTCCCCCGGCCCGGCCGCACGGGCAAGGGATGGCTCACGCCGCGCACCCGCACCAAGAGGACGTGCGCGCCGACGATCGCCACGAGGACGAGCGGCACGAGGACGATGTGCCACATGAGCATCTGGCCGAAGTTCATGGGATTGAAGAACGACCCCACGCCGGTGGCGTTGAAGGCGTCCTTGCCGCTGGCGGAGATCCACTGCGAGTCGAAGTTCTGCTGGGACACGTAGCCCGTGAAGCACTCGATGACGGAGGCCAGGAAGGCCACCACGCCGCTCACCCACGTCAGCCACCGGCGTCCACGCCAGGCCGCCATCCAGAACTTTCCCCAGAGGTGGATCACCATGAAGGCCATGAACATCTCCACGCTCCACAGGTGGAGGCTGTTGAAGAAGTGGCCGACCGTGTCGTAGCGCCACCAGTCCGGCCCGCCGAGGGCAAGGGCGAAACCCGACACGATCGCGACGACGAGGGAGGCCAGCGTCGCGACGCCGAAGACGTAGATCCACGAGCGCACGTACGCCGGCTGGCGGTCAGGAAGGAGCTTTCCCGGCGGGAGCAGCCGGAGGCCGGCCCGCCGTACCTTTGCCGTCCACATCCCGGCGTCGGAGTCCCCGTCGGCGCCGCTCACGAGCGCCACGCCTGTGCGTGTCGCCCCCTTCGTCACGACGTGATCGTCTGCGGCGTCGTCCTCGCGGTGGCGCCGTCCGATCGGGAACGGCACGAGGAGCGCAACGCCGAAGATGGCGACCATCACCAGGATCAATGCCAGGTTGGCCACCGACATCGTGAAGATGTTCCAGTGGACGTAGCTTCCCGGAGCGTCCAGGTTGACCGCCAACTGCACTGCCCCAGCCATGAGGACCCCCTCTGCCGTCCTCGGACGGCGCCACGGTGGACGTCCGGCGCGGATTCGCCGGTGGCTCCCAGCGTGACGGTCCGTCGGGGTGCCCAGATAGGGCCTTAGGTCCCCGGCCGTTCGGGCCATTGGTCCCGAGCAACCATTTGCGTGCGGGACCGCGGCGCCCCGCGACGATGGACGCCCGCGCCCGCCCGGGAGGGCCGGCGTGTCGCGGGTGTGAGGACGCCTGGACCGAAGTACTTCGGCCTAGGTGGTAAGTGCGATCGCCGCGTCAGGCGAGACGATGCGGAAGCTGAACGACTCCTCCAGGTACAGGTGCACGAGCTCCGCATCATGGTGGGTGTAGCCGACCGAGAGGTCCTCGCCGGATTCGAAGAGGAAGTCGCCGCCGCGCAGGCTCACCACCACCGCCCCGTTGACGCCGGGGGCCCGTACGATCGGACCTCCGAGGATCTCGCGGAGATGGTCGGCCACCGGCCTCCCGTGCTCGGTCGTCTCGACCACCCCCGTGTAGCCGTCGGGCCCGAGGGCAAGTCCGAACGGGCCGTTGACCCCCGCAGACAGGAGCGACGCGACTGCCGACGCGATCCGGCCGGGGCAGTCGCGGACGTCCGGTCCGAGCGTGAGCTTCTCGTGCGGTGAGGCGTCGGCGATCCCGCGGATCTCCGCGTCCGCCCAGCCGTGGAAGAGGGCGGCGTTCTCGGCGTGCGCGATCGACTTGGCCGCGGCGTCGAGCGTGCCGAGGTCGACGTCGAGGGCGCCGCGGGCGGCGTCCTCGAGCTCTCCGATCGAGAGCGCGAACGGCGCGCGCAGCTCGACGAGCGGGAGCACCACGCGGCGACGTGCCGCCAGTCCGGGGGAAGGTGCCGAGATCGGCGTGGCCCGGCCGACGTCGGTGCCAGAGTGCTGCCATCCGAGCGGCCCCGAGAAATCGACCAGCTTTCGTCCTGCGAGGGCCGGAGCGAGCCGCTCGCGCGCCTCGTCGTCGATGCGCGACCACGCCTCGTCGGTCAGCGGGGCGTGCGAACGCAGCAGATGGTCCATCAGCTCGACCTCCTCAGGGCCTGGTACCGCCGAGGCCGAGGGATCCCGGAGATCCGGAGCCGGTGGTCCGGTCCTCGGCCCCCCGTCCCTCGGCGCTCGCCTCGATCTCGGTGATGGGACCCTCGGTGAACAAATAGGTCCGCATGTGCTCGTCCAGCGTTGGATCGTGGCGACGCAGCCACTCCAGGAGCATCATGGCGTGCTCCTTCTCCTCGTCACGGTTGTGGGCGAGGATCGCGGCCAGCTCGGCATCCTCGGTCGCGTCGACGCGTTGGTCGTACCAGTCGGCCGCCTCCAGCTCTTCCTGCAGCGAGGTGAACGCCCGGTGGCGGTCGATCGTCTCGGGTCGCAGCAGCGCCTCGTTCTCGTGCAGCCCCTCGCTGTTCGCCATCGACTCCTCCTCCAGACCCCTCGCCACGGCGGCTTCCCGTCGCACGGTAGCGGGCGACGGCCCGCACGTGCGCCGAGCGAGCGAGGGTCACTGCCGGCGGCGGCTCACTGCTGGTAGTGCTCGACGGTGTCCGCGGGGCGCTCCTCGGCCTCGCCGGGATCGCGACCGGCGCGTCGCAGCGCCCGCCGTTGGCGGAGGAGGTCCCACAGCTGATCGAGGGTGACCTGCAGCCGATCGAGGCGTTCACGCTCCGACACGCTCAACCCTTCTACCGTCGCGGAGTGCGCCTCCTCGAGGCGCCGCTCCTCGTCCGCGAGCTCCCCGATCCGATGGATGATCTCTGCGTCGTCCACGATCGCGGTCCTCCCACGCCTCGCCCTACGCGACCGCCGGGAGCTCGCGCTCCCCGGCAGCCGGCCCGTCCGAGCCTTGCGTACCTTCGTCGCCGATCCCGCGCTCGGCGAGCGCGGGTTCGAGGACCTCGCCCACGGTCGCCGCCAGGTGGAAGGTCATCTGAGACCGGACCTCGTCGGGCACGTCGTCGAGGTCCGGGCCGTTGCGCACCGGCAGGACCACCTCGGAGAGTCCCGCCCGGTGCGCGGCGAGGACCTTCTGCTTCACCCCGCCGATCGGGAGCACGCGGCCCTGCAGCGTCACCTCGCCGGTCATACCCAGCTCGGCCCGCACCGGCACCCCGCGCAAGAGGCTCACGAGCGCCGCCGTCATGGTGACACCGGCCGACGGGCCGTCCTTCGGCACCGCCCCCGCCGGCACGTGGACGTGGAACCGCCTCCCGGTGAAGGCACCCGGATCGATCCCGAGCTCGTGCGCGTGCGAGCGGACGTAGGAGAGCGCGATCTCCGCTGACTCCTTCATGACGTCGCCGAGCTGCCCGGTGAGCGTGAGGCCCTCGGGTCCGTCGGACACGGACGCCTCGACAAAGAGCACGTCGCCGCCCGCACCGGTCACCGCGAGCCCCGTCGCCACGCCGGGGACGCCGGCCCGGTCCGCGACGTCGAAGAAGAACCGCGGCCGGCCCAGCCAGGCACGCACGCCACCATCGTCGACCACCACGGGGGCGGTCGCCCGGCCGGACGCCAGGGCCGTCGCGATCTTGCGGGCGAGCCGCCCGAGCTCCCGCTCGAGCGATCGCACCCCCGCCTCGCGCGTGTAGTCCGCGACCACCGCCCGCAGCGCGTCGTCGGTCACCTCCAGCTCCTCAGCTCTCAACGCGGCGCGTGCGACCTGACGCGGGAGCAGGTGGTGCCGTGCGATGGCCACCTTCTCGGCCTCGGTATACCCGTCGAGTCGGATGACTTCCATCCGGTCGAGCAGCGCGGAGGGGACCGTGTCGACGACGTTCGCCGTGGCGATGAAGAGGACCTTGGACAGGTCGAGCTCCACTTCCAGGTAGTGGTCCCTGAAGGTGTGGTTCTGCGCGGGGTCGAGGACCTCGAGCAACGCGGACGACGGGTCGCCCCGGTAGTCGGCGCCGAGCTTGTCGACCTCGTCGAGGAGCACGACAGGGTTCATCGTCCGCGCTTCGCGCAGCGCCCGCACGAGACGGCCGGGCTGTGCGCCCACGTAGGTGCGGCGGTGACCGCGGATCTCGGCCTCGTCACGCACTCCCCCGAGCGCCACGCGCACGAACTTCCGGCCGAGCGCCTTCGCCACGGACTCCCCGAGCGAGGTCTTGCCGACCCCAGGGGGGCCAACCAGGGCGAGGATGGCCCCGGCCCCCCGCCCCTCGACGGGTACGAGCCCTCGTTCGGCCTGGAGCTTGCGGACGGCCAGGTGCTCCAGGATCCGGTCCTTCACCTCGCGAAGCCCGTCGTGGTCCTCGTCCAGGATCTCCGATGCCGCTGACACGTCGAGGCGGTCCTCGGACTCGACGCCCCAGGGCAGTTCGAGGACCGTGTCGAGCCAGGTGCGGATCCAGCCGTTCTCGGGATTCTGCTCGCTGGTGCGCTCGAGCCGGTCGACCTCCCGCTCGACCGCGGCGCGCACCCGCTCGGGAAGGTCGCGCGCCTCGAGCTTCGCCCGGTAGTCGTCGGGCTCCTCGTCATCGTGCCCGCTCAGCTGACCCAGCTCCTTGCGGATCGCCTCGAGCTGGCGCCGCAACAGGAACTCGCGCTGGGTGCGCTCCATGCCCTCCTCCACGTCGGTCTTGATGCGCTCGCGCAGTGCCTGGTCGGCGAGGGTGTCCCTGGCCCAGCCCAGGACGAGCCGCAACCGTTCCTCGACGTCGAGGGTCTCGAGCACCTGCACCTTCTGGGCGAGGTTGAGATCCGGCGAGTACCCCGCGAGGTCCGCGAGTCGGCCGGGATCCGTGATCTCGCGCAGCTGTGCCGCGATGCGGCGCTCGCCGCGCCCGACCAGGATGTTCTCGACCACCGCCCGGTACTCCCGCGCGAGCTCGGTCGAGGCGGGCGTCGCCGGGGCGTCGTCGCCCACGGGCTCGGCCTCGACCCAGAGCGCGTCACCGGTGCCGGGCACCCCGGTGCCGATGTGGGCGCGCTGGTCTCCCCGGACGACCACTGCCAGCAGCCCTCCGGGCAGCTCCGCGCGCTCGGCGATCTCCGAGACGACGCCGACCGACGCGTAGCGACCCTCGATGTGCGGCACCAGGAGCAGACGGCCGCCTGCCGACGCGGCGGCCTCCGCGGCGGCCACGGCCTCGTCGGACTCGAGGGCCATGGTGAAGACCATGCCGGGCAGCATCACGCCCGATTTGAGGGGAAGAAGGGGGAGAGTCAGCCGTTCCAACGAAATTCAGCTCCGATCAGTCGTCCCGCTGCGGACCTCCGGCCGTGCGCCGTCGGTTCTGCTCGGTCAGTGTTTCAACACCTGGCGGGGGGGCCGGTATTCCTCGCGGCCTCCCGGCTGCCGGGGCCTCCCGCCCCGACGAGGTAATGATGTGGACCATGACCGTCGTGCGCATCAACGCGATCACCGTCGCGGAGGGGGCCGGGGAGGAGCTCGCACGCCGCTTCGCCGCCCGCGCAGGGGCAGTCGACCACGCCGATGGGTTCGAGGGGTTCGAGCTCCTCCGGCCGAGCGACGGGCGCGACACCTGGCTCGTCGTCACCCGGTGGCGGAACGAGGGCGCCTTCGAGGAATGGGTCGAGTCGCCCGCCTTCGCGCACGGGCACCGGGGGGTCGCGCACGGCGACAACCCCCACCAGCCGGTCGCCGCCGCGAGCGAGTTGTGGTCCTACGACGTGGTCGACCTGTCCGACGGGGCCTGATCCCGCTCAACCCGCCCGGGGAAGGTAGACGCGCGCCTGCCACATGCCCGTCAGCGGGACCACTGCGAGGGCGGCACCTGCCCTGAGCATCCAGTCGAGCAACTCCTCCCGCGACGCCGCGGGGGCCGGGTGGAGGATGAGACCCCTCCGTGCATGGTCCTGGCCGACACGCCACCCCGCGGGCACGGGCGCGCCGAGCTCGGAGAGCTGATTCGCCGCGTACCTCCCGCGAGGGTGGAGGATGCCGATCCGCGCCGACTCGGGACCCTGGCCGGCCCGCGGCGGCATCCAGGTGCACATGCTGACCGGCTCCTGCGCGCTCCCGAAGATCGCCGAGAAGACGCCGCGCGAGGGTGGCTCCACTTCGTCGGGGACGCCGGGGAGGAGGTTGATCCAGCCGTCGTGTGCCGCCGACAAGACACCCATCCGGTCGAGCACCGGCGCCGTTGTGGGCGGTCGGAACTCGAGCTCCACCATCTGACGCCGGCTCCGCATGGCCCAGGGTCTACCGGACGCAAGGGGGTTCGTGTTCTTCCTCATCGGGAACCAGTTCGCCGCCACGACCCACGCGGCGCGGCCCTACCCCGTGTTCGCCGTCGGCTTGTCGGTCGGCGCAACGACCGCCGCCGTCCTGGCGCGGCGCGCGGGCAGCCGGGGGGTGATCGCGCTCGCCGCCGCCGCGACCGGTAGCCGGACATGGCACCGCCCTCCCGCCGGCAACCCGGTCGGGAGGGCGGTGCCATGTCCCTTGGCGACGCCGGCGCTCCGTGTCAGGAACCGGCGCCAGGATGTCGAGTGGTCAGGCGACCTTCTCGACGGGTTCCGTGTAGGCCCTGGGGAACTCCACACCGACGGGGGTCCGGCGGATGTGCACGAGACCCAGGCCGGTGAGGAACAGCATCAGGAATGCCGCACAGAAGGCCGCGAGCGCCCCGTCGAACGCCAGCTCGCCAAAGACCGAGAACCCGTAGGCCTCGAGCAGCATCGAGCGAAGGGTGGTCCCCTGGAAGGACGCCTGGACGACCCCTGCGAGCGCCTGTGTTGTGGGCTTTGCCCTCGAGGCCGCGCTCACCTTCGCGTACACCCCGTGATGGGGCATCTCGGAAAGGTGGATGGCGATGAAGTGTGTCGCGTAGGCCTTGGCCTGTGGTCCGGTCGTCACTTGCTGGCCTGCGTACGGGAGCAGGTAGGGCTTCATTGTCGGGGTGATCTCCGTGCCGGCCTTGGCGTGCGCGAGGGCGGCCGCGGTCGGGAAGTACACCTGCTGCGACGCGAGCTGGCTGTGCACCTCGTCGTTGGTGAAGTTGTACCCCCACATCAGGAGCGCGCCAGCGGCGATCAGGACGACCGTCAGCACCGCTCCACCAGCCGTGAGGATGAGGTCCAGCGTCTTGCGTCTCATGGTCTGCGTTCCTTTCCTGACCCGTCCGGGTCCCCTGACGCCCCCACTCGGAACGTCCTGGAGAAAGGCTGCTCGGCGGGGCAGGGCCGCCAGGAGAGTCGGAAGTCCCTCCGGGGCGGGACGAAGGTCACAACGGCGGCCCCTCGCGATCGCGCCTGGCGGTTCAGGACGCCCAGGACACGCGCCCGAGGCGGTGGCGCAGCGACGCGAGGGCGCGCATCTCGATCTGGCGCACGCGCTCGGGAGAGATCTTGAGCATCGTGCCCACCTGCGCCGCCGTTCGGGGTCCGCCCGTGGAGCCGATGCCGTAGCGCAGGCGGATGACCGTCGCCGCCGACGCGGACAGCTGGTCGAGGAGACCTTCGACCTCGCGGGGCAGCACCGTCGTCACCGCGACGTCGCCGACGTCGACCGACGGGTCCGCGACGAGGTCGCCGAGCTCGTTGCCGTCCTCGTCGATCGGCGCGGACATGGAGACCACCGGCGCCGCGGCGCGACGGATCGCGACCACGTCCGCAATCCGGATGCCGGTCTCGTCGGCCAGCTCCTGCGCGCCCGGCGCATGGCCGAGCGCCCGCTCGAGGCGTTCGGCGGTGTCGGTCAGCTCTCGTGCCTGGTCCCGCCGGTGGCGCGGGAGCCGGACCACCGAGGTGGAGTCCCCGACCCCCTGTGCGACACCCTTTCGGATCCACCACGTGGCGTAGGTGGAGAACTTGTACCCGCGCCGCCAGTCGAAGCGGTCGATCGCGTGCAGGAGCCCGATGTTGCCCTCTTGGACGAGGTCGGCGAGGTCGACGCCGCGGTGCTGGTAGCGCTTGGCGATCGAGACGACGAGGCGGAGGTTCGCCCTGATGAACTCCTGGTGCGCCCTGCGCCCGTCGGCGACCGTCGCCTCCAGCGTGCGCTTGGTCCTCGCGGCTAGGCGGCGACCCGACGAGAGCTCCCTCGCCGCGCGCTCGCCCTCCTCGATCGCCTGCGCAAGGCGTACCTCGTCGGCCCGGGAGAGGACGGCATGCCAGCCCAGCTCGTCGAGGTAGACGCGCATGAGGTCGATCTCGTGCTGGCGCGGCTGGTCCGTCTGCCCCCGGTCGTGCTCGAACATCGCGGTCCTCCGTTCCCCGGTGCGACACCTCGACCGGCAAGCTCTACAAGTATCCCAGGGGTCCCGCCGTAACTAGGGACCGAAGTCCTTTCTCGACCTTCGCGCTCCTCTCCGTCTCGCTCCGCGCTGACCGCCGGTAGGGACGTTCGACCCTCCCGCCGGTGCGGGCACGCCGCGGAGGCTGGTCGCGGACCGGGTCAGAGGAGGAACGCCGTGACCACCGAACGGACGACCATCGCCAGTCGCCGCCGGAGCGGCCGCCGGGCGCGTCGCGCCAGGCTCGTCGCCGCGCTCTTCGCATGCGCATGCGCGGCGTCGTGCACGGTCGGGCTGTCCGGGGTGGCCGGCGCCGCGGGCACCGCGCCCGCCGCGGGCACCTCCGGCTCGGTCACCAGCCTTCCCTTGAGCCGGCTCCTCACGTTGGCGCACCGGGGCGCGGTGCGATCGGCGTACCTCGACACAGCGAGCGACACGGTGACCGGCACCTTCGTGTCGGGTGGCGCGCCGAAGCAGTTCCAGTCTGCGTTCCCGTCGGGCTACGACGTCCGCCTCACCGAGCAACTGCTCAAGGACCACGTGACCCTGTCGGCGGCACCGGCGGCGGCCGCGGCGGCACCGGCCTCGGCCCGGATCGGCGCAGAGGTCATGGGAGGTCTGTCGATCGCCCTCCTGCTCGCCGTGGTCGTCGGGGTACGGCGTCATCGCAAGGCGGGCGCGCGGCCCGCGAAGATGGGCGGCGCGCAGTCGGCGACCAGCCCGGCGGGGTTCGCCAAGGGCCACGGGGAGCAGGTCGAGGTCCCGCCGACCCGATTCGACGACGTGGCCGGGCTCGACGAGGCCGTCGAGTCGCTCGCCGAGCTCGTCGATTACCTGAAGGATGCCGAGAAGTACAAGGCCGCGGGCGCCGACCTGCCCCGTGGCTTCCTCCTCGTCGGCCCTCCCGGTACCGGAAAGACGCTCCTCGCCCGAGCCGTCGCCGGCGAAGCGGGCGTGCCGTTCTTCGCAATCGGGGCGTCGGAGTTCGTAGAGAGCTACGTCGGCGTCGGCGCCGCCCGGGTGCGGTCCCTCTTCGACCGGGCACGCGAGGCGGGGCCCGCCATCGTCTTCATCGACGAGCTCGACGCAATCGGCAGGTCGCGGAGCAAGCACTCGGTACCCGGGAACGAAGAGCGCGAGAGCACCCTCAACCAACTCCTCGTGGAGATGGACGGCTTCGACACTTCGGCATCGGTCATCGTCCTTGCAGCCACGAACCGCCCGGACATCCTCGACCACGCGCTTCTCCGCCCCGGACGCTTCGACCGTCAGATCGCGGTGCCCACGCCCGACCGGGCAGGCAGGGTCCGGATCCTCGATCTCTACCTTCGCCGGCGCAACGTCGCGGCCGACGTCGACCCCGACACGCTCAGCCGGCGGACGGCGGGCTTCAGCGGCGCCGACCTCGCCAACCTCGTCAACACGGCCGCGTTGCTCGCGGTGCGCACCGGAAAGCCGTCGATCACGAGCCTCGAGCTGGACGAAGCGCTCGCCACGGTCGCCCTCGGCCCGGCGCGCAAGTCCGCCGTGGTCGCCGCCGCGGACCGCCGGATCACCGCGTGGCACGAGGCGGGCCACGCGCTCGTCGGGCTGTGGCTCGAGGACGCCGGGGACCCGATCTCGGTCTCCATAGTCCCCCGGGGGCAGGCGGGGGGTATCACCTGGTTCCCCGGCCACGACGACATGTTCCTCAGCCGCCGGCAGGCCACCGCGCAGCTTGCTGTCGCCATGGCCGGCCGCGCGGCGGAAGAGATCCTCCTCGGTGACGACTTCACCCAGGGGGCGTCGCAGGACTTCCGGGCGGCGACCGACCTGGCCCGCCGGATGGTGACCGAGTACGGCATGGGTTCGCTCGGGCCGGGCTACGTCCACCCCGAGGAGACGCAGATCGGCGTCCTCGCCGAGCGCGTGCACACCTCCGTCCAAGCCCTTCTCGAGACGGCGCTCGGCTGTGCCAGGAACCTCCTCAGGTCGTCGCGCGAGGTCCTCGAGCGGGTCGCCACGCGGCTCCTAGAAGACGAGACCCTCGACACGGCGCTGCTCCTCGAGCTCGCCGGCCGACTCTCCCCTACGTGCGCCGGGGGCGTACCGGCGATGCGCGGCGAGCTCCCTCATCCACCCGAAGTCCGGGTGGTCACAAGCGCAGCCTGAGATGGCCGAGGAACGGCGCGACGCGCCCGGAGCAGCGTTCATGGATGCCGCCGCGCTCGAGACGCACATGTCGGTGCTCTTCTTCTACGGGGACCGGGTCGTGAAGGTACGCAAACCCGTGAGCTACGGGTTCGCGGACTTTCGCGAGGCCGACGCCCGGCGCGAAGACTGCCTGCGCGAGGTCGAGCTGAACCGCCGGCTGTCCCCCGACGTGTACGTGGGGACGGCCACGGTGCTCGTCGGCGGGCGCGCGGCGGAGCACGCCGTGGTCATGCGCCGCCTCCCGGCGGATCGCAACCTGGCATCGATGGTCCAACGCGGCGAGCACGTCGACCAAGAGCTCTGGCGCATCGCCGAGACCCTTGCACGCTTCCACCGGACCGCGCGCCGGTCGCCCATGATCGACACCTCGGCCACCGCCGACGCGCTCTGGCAGCGATGGCAGGCAACCGAAGAGGCGCTCGGGAGGTTCATTGGGCCCGTCGTCGACCACGACGACTACCGGCGGCTCACGACGCTCGCACAGCGCTTCTTGACCGGGTGGCACACCTTGTTCGACCGACGGATCGGTGACGGCGCGATCTGCGACGGGCACGGCGACCTGCAGGGCGCCGACGTCTTCTGTCTGGGCGACGGCCCCAGAATCCTGGACTGTCTCGAGTTCGACGATCGGCTCCGTCACGCCGACGTCGTCGCGGACGCCGCCTTCTTGGCCCAGGACCTCGAGCGCATCGGTGCCCCGCGCGAGGCGCGGGTCTTCGCCGACGCGTACCGGACGGCTTCCGCCAGCGACCATCCCGAGTCGCTCCTCCACTTCTACGTCGCCGTGCGGGCCCACGTGCGCCTCCTCGTCGAGTGCCTCCGTCTCGAGCAGGGCCTCGGCGCGCTCGCGGCGGAACCCTCTGCGGTGCTCGCACAGGCGATCTCGCACATGGAGGCCGCGATCCCGCGCCTCGTGCTCGTCGGCGGGCTTCCCGGGACCGGCAAGTCGACCCTCGCGTCCTTCGTCGCTCGCGAGCTCGGCGCGGCGCTCTTCTCGACCGACGAGCTCCGTGCGCGAGGCACCACCGACGACCTCGGACCCGTTCCCTTCGCGACCGGTGCGTACACCCCCGAGAAGCGGCTCGGGGTCTACGAGGACCTCGTCGCGAAAGCCGCTGACCCGCTCACCGGCGGTCGCTCGGTCGTGCTCGACGCCACGTGGTCCGACGCGGCCTTCCGCGACCTCGCGTCGACCACGGCTCGGCGGACCGGAGCGGCACTCGTCGAGCTCGAATGCCGTTGCGCCCCCGAGGTGCGCGCTTCGCGCATCGCCGGGCGCCCGCATCGCGGACGCGGCGACTCCCATGCAACCGTCGACGTGGCGGACGCGCTCGCGGGGGTCGCCGACCCGTGGCCGACCGCTCGCGTCCTCGACACCTCGGGCGCGTTCGACGACAGCGTGAAGTGGGCGCTCGAGGCGCTCGCCGCGAGCCTGTCCACGTCCGGGTGCTGACCCCCCGGGCGCTCTCGACCCGTCGGCGAACGGTCACCGACGGGGTCGGTCCGTGGCAGACTCTGGACATGGCGCTGCGCGTGTTCCTGCTCGACGACCACGAGGTCGTACGGGCCGGGCTCCGCTCGTTGATCGAGACCGAGGAGGACGTCAGCGTCGTCGGCGAAGCCGGCACGGTCGAGGACGCGCTCGTCCGGATTCCGCTCGCCAAACCCGATGTGGCGATCCTTGACGTTCGCCTCCCCGACGGCAGCGGGATCGAGGTCTGCCGGCAGATCCGGTCGGATCACCCGGGGATCGCCTGCCTGATGCTCACCTCGTATGCCGACGACGAGGCGCTGCTCGCGGCGATCATGGCCGGGGCCGCGGGCTACGTCTTGAAGCAGATCGGCGGCACGGACCTCGTCGCCGACATCCGCAGGGTCGGTGCCGGCGGAACCCTCCTCGACCCCAAGCTCACCGAGCGGGTCCTCGAACGCCTTCGCCGCGGACCCCAGGAGGACGAGCGCCTCGCGACCCTGACTGCCCAGGAGCGACGCATCCTCGACCGGATCGCCGAGGGACGCACGAACCGGCAGATCGGCGAGGAGCTCTTCTTGGCCGAGAAGACCGTCAAGAACTACGTCTCCAACCTCCTCGCGAAGCTGGGGATGGAGCGGCGGACCGAGGCGGCGGTCTTCGCCACGAAGCTCGCCGAGCGACGCTCGTCCCTCGACCGTCAGGAGCCGTCGGGGGGTTCGTGATCGGGCGTGCGGCGCTGCCCGTGGTAACGGCCCCGTCGCAGGTCGACCCCCGCCGCATGGAGCGCCTGCTCCAATCTCCGGCGCTCGCGCGCGGGCTGTGTGAAGCGCGCCACGTCGCAGTCGATGCCGTGCATCCGGCAGAGCTTGAGAAGCGTCCGGTCGTACTGGAGCTCGCTCGCCACCCGCGTCGGCGCGTCCGACCGACGGTCGGGGGAGATCGCCTTCTCGACCTCGAGGCGGTCGCGCTGCGCGGCGAGCTCGTCCAACAGGCGCTTCTCGGTCGGGAACGCCGGGTCGGCGGTGCCGTCGTCGGCCGTCACGGACATCGCCAGGAGCTCGCTGTACATGGACATCGCCGCCACTCTCGCCTCGGCCATCGACCACCTCCGACGATCATGCACCGGAAGAGCGGTACCACCACCAATTTTGGAGGGGGACCGCCTGGCCAACAGGGTCCTCGGTCACATGGCGGGTCCCAACGTCCGCCGGTGGACCACGGACGGAAGGAGGCATCGGTTGATGACCAGTAGCATTCGCTCGATGCCCCACAGGCGCATCGAAGATCCCGCGACGCTGCGGCGCCTCCTCGAGGCGGTCCTCCACCTCGAGGCGGACCTCAGCCTGCCCGTGCTCCTCGAGCACTTCGTCCAGGAAGCGTGCTCGATGACCGGCGCGCGCTACGGCGCCCTCGGCGTGCTGAACGAGGACCGCACGGGGCTCTCGGAGTTCATCACGGTCGGTATGAGCGGCGAGGAGGAGCGGGCGATCGGCGTACGGCCCACCGGCCTCGGCGTTCTCGGCCTCCTGATCGTGGACCCCAAGGCACTGCGCATCAGGAACATCTCGGAACATCCGCAGAGCGCGGGGTTCCCGGCGAACCATCCCGAGATGCGTTCGTTCCTCGGGGTCCCAGTCGGCGCCCACAACGAGGTGTACGGAAACCTCTACCTCACCGAGAAGATCGGCTGGGAGGAGTTCACCCAGGACGACGAGGAGCTCGTCGGCGCGTTCGCACAGGCGGCGGGCATCGCGATCGAGAACACGCGCCTCCAAGAACGCGTCCGGCAGGTGGCGGTGCTCGAGGACCGTGACCGCATCGCGAGGGACCTGCACGACGCCGTGATCCAGCGGCTCTTCGCGGTGGGACTCAGCCTGCAGGGCGTCGCCCGCCCTCTGCTCGCCGGCGAGACGCTCGAACGCGTCCAGCGTGCGATCGGCGACCTCGACGACACCATCCGTCAGATCCGGTCGTCGATCTTCGAGCTCGCGGGGACATCCACGACGAGAACCGGGGTCAGGGCGGGCGTGCTCGCCCTCGTACGCGAGCTCCGGCCGGTCGTCGGGTTCGACGTCGCGGTGTTCTTCGAGGGGCCGGTGGAGACGTCGGTGCCCGACTTCGTCACCGACCACCTCCTGTTCACGATCCGCGAGGCCCTCACGAACGTCGGCCGGCACGCGCAGGCGTCGCGGGCAGAGGTCCGCCTGCGGGTCGACGAATCCACCCTTTCGCTCGAGGTCGTGGACGACGGCCGGGGCATCGCCACGGCGCCCGACGGCCAGGGGACAGGGGGCCTCGGCCTTGCCAACCTGCGCAGGCGGGCCGAGAAGCTCGGCGGCGAGCTGTCGGTGGAGGCGCGCGACTCCGGCGGCACCTCGATCGTCTGGCGGGTCCCGCTGTGACGCGGGCGACCGAGGCGGCGTCGGCCACCGGCGCGAGCGCGCGAGGTGGACCGGTCGTGGTGGGGATCGACGGGTCGACATCCGCCCTCGCCGCGCTCGACTGGGCAGGGGACTACGCCGAGAGGACCGGTGCGCCCGTCAAGCTCGTCGCGGCGTGGGACTGGCCCACCAGCTACGGCTGGGCCCTCCCTCTCACCGACGACTACAACCCGTCGGCGGACGCCGAGCGGATCCTCACCGCGGCGGCGAGCCGGTTGCTCGAGCGCCACGCGGGTCTCTCGGTGGAGAGCGAGACGGTCCAGGGACATCCTGCCCAGGTGCTCGTGGACGCCTCGAGGACGGCGACGCTGCTCGTCGTCGGCTCACGCGGGCACGGCCAGTTCGCGGGCATGCTGATCGGCTCGGTGAGCGAGCACTGCGCCGCGCAGGCGCACTGCCCGGTCCTGGTCTTCCACGGCGACGCCGCCCACGGTCGCTGAGCCCTCCACCACCGCTCGCGGGCGTCGCACGTCGCACGAGGCACGGGGCACGGGGCACGGGGCACGGGGCACGGGGCACGGGGCACGGGGCACGACGCGTCACGCGTCGGCGGCGGGGACGGGCCCTTCGGCCCTGTCGGCGGGCACCACGACGGCGTCGAATGGAGCCATGAGCACCATCGCAGTCACCCCCGGGCAGCACGAGGAGCACGAGGTCCGTCGACTTCGCCACGGAGCCGCGGTGCAGGTCGCCAAGCACCGCCCGCCCGGCCGCGCCCAGCGCGGCGAGCGACGGACGCGCCTGGCGCTGAGCCCCTACTTGATCGAGGATGTCACGTTCACGCTCGAGGAGATCCGTCGGGCACGCGACGCGGCCTGATCTCCGCAGAGGGGCCGCGCGGCACGACGACGACGGGAGCTGGCGCACGCTCCGCCAGCGCGAGGCTCGTGCTGCCGAGGACCGCACCGGGATGCTCGCCGGCACCACGCGTGCCGACGACGAGCAGCACCGGGCCGTCGGCCCCCTCTGCCAGGCGGCACAGGACCGAGGCGGGCTCGCCGTCGAGGACGCACCACTCGAACGCCGCCGCGTCCACGCCCGCGTGGGCGGCGACGGATCGTGCGCGCTCCTCGTGCGCGGAGAGGGGCACCAGGTGCGCGTGTTCGAGGAGGCCGACGGCGTGGGCGACGCACAAGGTCGCCCCGAGCTCCGCAGCGACCGATGCGGCCCACCGCAATGCGTCCTCGGAGTCCGGCGACCCGTCGTAGCCGACGACGATCTGCATCGGCGCCGTCACGGCGCCCCTCCTGATTCGTCACGTCGCCGCACCGTGACCGGGGCGTCGAGCGACCCGAGGGCGTGGAGGCGGTCCGACGCCTCGTCGAGGGCGCGCTTTCGATCCCGCGCCGCCGAGCGCACCGCGTCGCCGCCCGGCCCCCCGAACGTCGGCGCCTCGGGCTCGGCGGGATCGCCCATGAGGGCGCCCAACGTGGCCGCGGTGGAGCGACGCAACGCCTGCAGGTCGTAGCCGCCTTCGAGGAACAGGACCAGCCGGCCGGGCGACGGCACGAACTGGGCGACGCGTCGGGCGAGCGCGCCGAAGTCCGCGCTCGACAGCATGAGCTCGGCGAGCGGGTCGTCGCGGTGGGCGTCGTACCCGCACGACACGAGCACCCAGTCCGCCCGGAACGCCTCGACCGCCGGCGCCACGACGTCGTCCATCACCTGGAGCAGCACGTCGCCGGTCGCGCCGGGGGGCAGCGGCACGTTGAGCGTCGCTCCGATCGCCCCCGGTCCGCCGACCTCCTCGGGGCGTCCCGTCCCCGGGTACAGCGGCCACTGGTGCGTCGAGACGTACAGCACCGCGGGATCGTCCCAGAAGATCTCCTGGGTGCCGTTGCCGTGGTGGACGTCCCAGTCCACCACGACGACGCGCTCGCCGCGGGCCGTGAGCGCCGCGGCCGTGACCGCGACATTGTTGAGCAGGCAGAAGCCCATCCCGCGTGCCCCCTCGGCGTGGTGCCCCGGCGGGCGCACCACGACGAACGCGACCCCCTCGCCTCGAGCGCCGAGCGCGTCGACCGCCGCGATGCCCGCGCCGGCCGCACGGCGCGCCGCATCCCAGGAGGTGTCCGTCACGTAGGTGTCCGGGTCGAGCGAGCCTCCCCCGCGGCGCGAGAACGCCTCGAGCTCGTCGACGTACTGGGCGTCGTGGACACGCAGGAGGTCGTCCCGGGTGGCGGGCCGCGCGTCCACGGTGATGAGGTCGCTCCCGAGATGGAGGTCGTCGATCCCCGCAAGCACCGCCCCGACGCGTGCCGGGCGCTCGGGATGCGATCCCCCGTCGTGCTCCGATGCACCGACCGGCCCGGCGACGATCAGCACGCGGCGCCCCCGGCGGGTCCGCTCACGATCCGCCGGTCTGCCTCACGGCGGCGCAGTGCGTCGAGGTACGCGGGCACCGGGTCGATGGCGAACCTCACCTTCACGACGCCTTCTTCGAACCCGGAACGTACGGGAAACCCGGTGGCGCGGAACATCTCGAGCATCCCGACGTTCTCCGCGAGCGTGTCCGCCACGAACCCCCGGACGCCTCGGGCGCGTGCAGCCCGCGCGAGCTCGTCCGCGAGCAGGGTCCCGATGCCCTGGTGCTGGTAGTCGTCTTCGACCAAGAAGGCAACCTCGGCGTCGTCGGTCCCTGCAAGCCGATCGTACCGGCCGACCGCCACGAGCCGCCCCGCCGCGAGCACCACGAGGGCAAGCCTGTCGACGTAATCGACGTTGGTGAACCGCTCGACTTCGCGGGCCGAGAGCACGGGGTGGAAGTTGAAGAACCTGAGGTAGATCGACTGGGGAGACAGCAACGCGTGGAACGCGACGAGCATCGCCCCGTCGTCGGGCCGGATCGGACGGACGTGCACCACCTCCCCGTTGCGGATGCGCGCGTCGCGCTCGGCGCTCTTGGGGTAGGCAGGCGGCGTGGCGCGCGCGCCGGGTCCGACCCCGGTCGCCACCTCGGTCTCAGACCCGTCCGACACGGCAACTCCTTGGCCAAGTGCCGACGCCTCCGCGGACGTCTGGTTGCACAATTGCGTCTGGTTGTGCGTCTGGTTGCACAATTGCGTCTGGTTGCACAATGGCACGCGGCAGCACACCGCGCGGCCGAGAGAAGTCGACCCCGGGCGCGCTCCTCCTACGCGTGCGGCCGAGCAACTCCCCGGGACCCGAGGGCACCCGGGAGAGCTGCCGCCCGGCCTGGCTCGGGACCAGGTCGACGTCCAGGTCAGACCCTGGTGACCGCAATCTTCTTGGACTCGGGCTCCTTCTCGACGGGTACGGGCACCCGAATCTCCAAGATGCCGTCCTCGTAGGTCGCCTTCACGTCGTCACCGGTGACCCCTTCGGGGAGCCGCATCGTCCGGGTGAGCTCGCCGTAACGGAACTCGGAGCGATACCCCTTCTTGTTCTTCTGCTCGGACTTGACCTCGCGGTGCGCACGGACGCGAAGGACGCCGTCGCTGACGGTGATCTCGACGTCCTTGCCCGGGTCGAGGCCCGGCACCTCCGTGCGCAGCACGAGCGTGCCTTCGTCCTCGTACTCCTCCAGCCTCAGCCAACCGTCCTGTTCGGGTTCGAGGTCGAACATCCGCCGCCACCGCTCCGGCAGCATGAACCCAGGCCAGTCGGGGATCTGGCGCTCTCGATGCACGATCGCCATGTCGCACTCCTTTCTGCATCGTCTTGCTGCGCCGTGGTCCGCGGTGGGTCGCCACTCACGTGCGACCCCCGTCGGCCCGGCGAGCCACATCCATCCTGGCCGCCCTCGCTCGACAACCGAAGGGCCGAAGTCCTCCAATCCCACGACTGTGACCACCTCGGCGCCTTGCCGTCGTGACCTTCGACCCTGGCTCCCTCACGCCAAACGGCAAAGACTCAATCCATGACGACGCCACCGGCAGCGGTCCGATCCGCGGCGACGAGCCACACCCTCACCGGGACCTGGCGGAGCGAGCTCGGTTCGGAGCTCGAGCTGCACAACACCGACGGCTTCCTGAGCGGCCGGTACCGGTCGGCGGTCGGGACCGTCCAGGCGTCGAGACCGCTCATCGGCTTCTGCACACCGCCGACGGGCACGGGCACCGCCGTGCTCGGCTTCGTGGTGTGCTGGTCCGAGACCGGGTCGGTGACGAGCTGGACCGGACGCTACGACAGCGATACGGACCGGCTGCACCTGACCTGGGTGCTCGAAGGCGCCACGACGCCGCAGACAGCGTGGCGCGCCACCCAGCTCGGCCAGGACCAGTTCCGTAGGGCGGCACGGCCGCCGCCCGCCAGGCCGTCGGCGGCGTCGACGAATTGAGTGCGGCATTGAGCGCGGCCCCGGGCCGCACACGACGGCCTCGTCGGTCGCTGCTCGCCGGGTTTTGCGGCACCGCCGACCCCTCCGTGCCAGGGCCTCGAGCCCGCCGTCCCCCCGAGCTGGTGTTGGCCCCCGGGGCGACCCGGGCAAGACTCATGGCATGCGCTCGCGGGCGCCGATCATCTTTCGTGACCGTACGGATGCGGGACGCCAGCTCGCAGTCCTCCTCTCGGGACTGTCAGGGTCGGGGCCCGTGGTGGTCGGTCTTCCCCGCGGAGGCGTCCCGGTCGCCGCGCAGGTGGCTCGAGCGCTGGGTGCCCCGCTCGACGTGATCCTGGTGCGCAAGCTCGGTGTCCCCTGGCAGCCCGAGCTCGCGGTCGGCGCGGTCGGCGAGGGTGGCGTCCGGGTGCTGAACGAGGACGTGCGACGGACTGCCGGCGTACGGGACCATGACTTGGCGGCGGTCGAAGATCTCGAGCGGGCCACGCTCGAGCGCATGGCGCAGATCTTCCGGCGCGGACGCACGCCTGTCGCGCTCCGGGGCCGCACCGTCGTGGTCGTCGACGACGGCATCGCGACGGGCTCGACTGCACGGGCAGCGTGCCTTGTGGCGAGGGCGCACGGCGCCGCGCGCGTCGTGCTGGCCGCTCCCGTCATCCCCTTGCCGACGCTCGGCGAGCTGCAAGGGGTCGCGGACGACGTCGTGTGCGTGGAGTCACCGGAGCCGTTCTTCGCCATCGGCCAGTGGTACGACGACTTCACCCAGACGACCGACGACCAAGTGGTCAGGTTGCTCCACGCCTCCGGCCGCACCGAAGCTCCGGTCGGGAAGGACGCCCCAGCGGGCGCCCCAAGGGACGGGCCGATCACGATCGGGTTGCCCACAGGCGCCGCATTGCCGGGCGACCTGTCGGTGCCCGAGGAGGCACCCGGCGTCGTCCTCTTCGCACACGGGAGCGGAAGCAGCCGGCTGAGCCCCAGGAACCAGTCCGTCGCCCGCCAGCTGCAGGCGCGCGGGCTCGGCACCCTCTTGTTCGACCTGCTCACGCCCGAGGAGGCCGCGCGCAGGTGCAGTGTCTTCGACGTGGGGCTCCTCGCGGACCGGCTCGTCCGCGCCACGGCGCACCTCGCCACGCTCGCGCCGGATCTTCGGGCGGGGTACTTCGGCGCGAGCACGGGGGCTGCCGCCGCGCTGGCAGCTGCGTCGGCACCGGCGTCGGCCGTCGGCGCCATCGTCTCCCGGGGCGGCAGACCGGACCTCGCCGGACCGCTCCTTCGTGACGTCCGCGCGCCCACTCTCCTCGTCGTGGGCGAACGCGACCCGGAGGTGCTGGAGCTGAACCGCCGGGCGCTCGCCGCGCTCCGCTGCGAACACGAGCTGGTCGTCGTCCCAGGCGCCACCCACCTCTTCGAGGAGCCAGGGGCGCTCGAGCGCGTCGCCGACCTCGCTGCCCGGTGGTTCACCACCCACTTCGACGACCCGTCGTTGGCCGAGCCTCGGACGGCGCGGGCACGAGAAGACCAGAACGGGACAGGATGGGACCCATGACCTCCACGGCCGACCTCCTCGTCGATGCCTTCGGGCGCGTCCGCGACACCGTGCACGGTGCCGTCGACGGACTGCCACCCGACGCGCTCACCTTCCGCCCCGACCGGGCGGCCAACCCGATCGGGTGGCTGGTCTGGCACCTGACCCGGGTCCAGGACGACCACGTCGCCGAGGTCGCGGGGAGCGAGCAGCGGTGGACGGCCGAGGGCTGGGACTCCAGGTTCTCCCTCCCGTTCGACCGCCTCGAGACCGGGTACGGCCAGGACGCCGACGACACCGCGCTGGTGGCCGTCGAGCCGTCGCTCCTCCTCGGCTACCACGACGCGGTGCACGCAGCGACGGTCGAGTACGTGCGCCCGCTGCGCGACGCCGATCTCGACCGGGTCGTCGACACCCGCTGGGATCCCCACGTCACGCTCGGCGCACGACTCGTGAGCGTCATCGCCGACGGCCTCCAGCACGCCGGTCAGGCCGCCTACGTCCGCGGCATCGTGGAGCGCCGCGGCGCCTGAGAGGGCCCGTCCGCGCCGAGCCGACTGCTCAGCCCGTGCCGCAGCGGTTCGGACCCACCTCGAGCGCTCGGACCTCGTCGGCGGACGCCCAGGTCTCTCCGACGTTCAGCCGCACGATCTCCACGTAGCTCGGCGGACGGGGCGTCGCGCGCGTCGATGCCCACGAGACGAACCGCTCCCGTTCCCATCCGAGCTGGGGCACCGCCGCACGGACAGCTCCGAGCGTCGCGGCGACAGGCTCGTCCCGGACGACCGTCACCCCTGCGCCGAAATGCGCGGGGAGCACGAGCACGTCGTCGGACCGGCCGTCGAGCAGCGAGACGAGCGAGTGGTGGAGCGCTTCGGCGTACTCGCGTGCCGCATCGGCGAGATCGGGACGCCCGACGCCGTCGACGAACAACGTGTCGCCCGTGAGCATCGCCCCGCCGCCGAGGTCGACCACCACGGATCCCATCGTGTGCCCGGGCGTCGCCAAGACGTCCACCGAGGTCGTGCCGAGGAGGATCCGGTCCCGTTCGGCCAGCGCCTCGACGCCGTACCGGAGCGCGTCGGCCGTCGAGAGATGCAGCGCCGACCCCGTCGCGGCTGCGAGCGCCCTCGCGCCGCTCACGTGGTCGGCATGGACGTGGGTGTCGAGGACATGGGTGATCTGCCAGCCTTCGGCCGCCGCGAGGTCGCGGTACCGGTCGATCTCGGAGGAGGGATCGACGACAAGCGCCTCTCCGCCGGAGCCGACCACGTACGAGAGGCAACCCTTGCTCCGCCGGCGGACCTGGACGACCGAGAACGCGCCGACGTCGAGCCTCACCGTGTCGTAGACGGCGGACCACGCGAGCATCCCGCCGAGGAGGTTGGACGCGTCGATCCCGGCCGACCGCAATGCCCCAGCCGCTTGCGCCGAGCGCTGCCCGCTGGCGCAGACGACGACGACCTGGCGGTCCCGCGCCACCTGTGTGAGCCGGTGCTCGAGCGAGGACAGCGGCACGTTGGCGGCGCCCGAGATGGCCCAGCTCTCGAACTCCTCGGGCTCGCGCACGTCGAGGAGGAACGGGGCGTGTTGCGTCCCAAGCAATGCGGCCAGCTCCTCTGCGGAAATCTCCGTCCCGTCCGAGCTCCCCATCCCGCCCATGCCGCGGCCCGTTGCCTGGGTCATCGCCTGTCCCTTCCGTTGCGCTCCAGTACGTCCGGTCTCGCTGTGTGCCGGCACGTTCTCGCGGCGCGCCGACAGCCTATGCCGAGGCGGGGACGGCGGTGGTGTCACGCCGATGGCCGGCACGCCGCCCGAACCTCCCCCGCGGCGCACTCCGGCCGGGACGGCGTGCTGCAATGGGGGCGTGATCGATTGGTCGGCGTGCCAGGCATGTCCGCGTACCGCATGAGGTGCGACGACCGCGCGCCCGGGTCCGCGCCCCGCGCCGTCCCCCGCCGGCGCACGCTCGGCGCGGCGCTCGTGCCCGCGGTGCTCGCGCTGGTCGCCGCCGCCTGCGGCGGGGCACCGGGTGACTCGAGCGCGACGACGTCGAGCACGCCCCGCACCTCCACCTCGACGAGCGGCGGCGGGACGTCCACCACCACGTCGCCAACGACGACCACGACGACCACGACGACCACGACGACCACGACGTCTGCCACCGGGTGCGTCCCGCCGCCGTCGCGCTGGTCGTCGACACGGATCGCCAACCAGTTGCTGATGGTCCTCGGGGACTTCACATCTGCGGGCTCACTCCAGGCGGAGGCGCAGGCGGGCGTCGGCGGCCTCGTGTTCCTCGGCCAACCCGCCGCTTCGGCGGGACCGGCGTTGCACGCCGCGTTGGCGGCGCTCGACGGTACGGCCACCGGTGCCGGGCAGGTCGTGCCGTGGATGTCGACGGACACAGAGGGGGGTGTGGTGTCGCGGCTCGCCAACGTGCTCGGTGCGATCCCCTCGGCACGCGGGATGGCCGCGCAGTGGACGCCCGCACAGGTGGAGTCGACGATGGCGGCGCGCGGTGCGGCGCTCCGTGGTCTCGGCATCACCATGGACCTGGCACCCGTGCTCGACACCGCATCACCCACAGATCCGGTGGCGTACGAGTCGCAGCGCTCCTTCAGCACAACACCGCAGGTCGTCACCACCTACGGGACGGCGTTCGCCGCAGGGCTCCGCGCAGCGGGTGTCGTCGCGGTCGGCAAGCACTTCCCGGGTCTCGGCCATGCGTCGGCGAACACCGACACAGGGCCGGCGTCCGATCCCTCACTGGCGCAGCTGCTCAGGGTCGACCTGATCCCCTTCACGCGGGTGGTCGCGTCGGGACTGCCGGTCGTGATGGTCGGCCACCCGGTCGTCCCCGGCCTCTCCGGGGGCCTCCCGGCGAGCCTCTCCCCTTCCACGTACACGTTGCTGCGCACGACACTCCACTTCGGCGGCGTCGCCATGACCGACTCGCTCGGGGCCGGGGCCATATCCGCGGCCGGCTACACCGAGGCCTCCGCTACCGTCAGCGCGTTGGGCGCAGGCGCGGACATGCCGATGGTCGACGCCTCGGCATGGCAGCCTGCGGTGCAGGCGATCGTGCAGGCGCTCTCTGACGGCGCGCTCCCCCGCTCCCAGGCGGACGCGTCCGTCACGAGGATCCTTGCGACCAAAGGGGTGAGCGTCTGCGCCGGCTGACGGCTCACGCGACCGACGCGGTTGCGCCAGGATCGACGATGCGACCACGTTCCAGCATCACGATCCTGTCCGCCGCGCGCGCGATCGACACGTCGTGCGTCACCATCACGATCGTCGTCCCTTCGCTGTGGTGGAGCTTACGGAAGACCTCGACCACGTTGTCCGCGCTGTCGGGATCGAGGTTCCCGGTCGGCTCGTCGGCGAGCAGCAGCGGCGGCCGATTGGCGAGCGCGCGGGCGATGGCCACCCGTTGGCGCTCTCCGCCCGACATCTCCGCCGGCCTGCGAGTGGCGAAGTCGGTGAGCTGCATCCAACCGAGCAGCTGGTCGGCCGCGCGTCGGCGCGCGCCGCGTCGGACGCCGGTCCCGAACATCGCGACCTCGACGTTCTGGCGCGCGTCCAGGTTCGGCACCAGGTTGTGGAGCTGGAAGACGAGTCCGACGTCCTTGCGACGGTACCGGTCGAGGTGTGCGTCCTCCGACAGCGGACGGCCCCGGAACCGCACCTCCCCCCGGTCGGGGCGGTCGAGGGCGGCGAGGAGGGAGAGGAGGGTGGACTTCCCCGAGCCCGACGGGCCCGAGACGGCAAGCCACTCGCCCTCGCGGATCGTGAGGTCGACACCGTCGAGCGCCCGAACAGGTCCGTAGCGAAGGTGCACGTCGCGCACCTCGATGAGGGGGGGCGCTCCGGACGGCTCGGCAAGGTCGCTCACGTCACTCCCTCCGCAGCGCGATCCCGGGGCGGAGCATCGCCGCACGCGCGCAGGGGTACAGCGCCGCCAGGACGCCGATGCCGACCGCCGTGTACAAGCCGGTGCCGACCACGCCGATCGAGTAGCCGGCGTCCAGCACGCCTCGCAAGGAGGAGAGGTGCTCCAGGGCGGCGGTCAGTGCCACAGAGAGCCCGACGCCGACCCCCGCACCGAGCAGGCTGATGCCGACCGCCTCCCCCATCACGAGCGAGAGGAGTCGGAGCCTCGACCAACCGATGGCCCGCAACAGGCCGAACTCCCGGATGCGCTCGACGAACGAGAGGAGCATGGTGCTCAGAACGACCACCACGCCGATGACGAGCGCGATGATCTGCGCCCCGGCCTGGGCCGCGTTGAGGAACACCAGGTTCCGGTCGATCCGGCCGAACTGACTCGCGAGCCTGACCGCCGCAAGGTTGGGGTTGTCGCGGTCCACCCGGGCCATCACCGAGTCGACGTTCGCGCCCCGGTCGACCCGTACCGCGACGAGCGTGACCGTTCCGGGCTTTCGTGTGTTGGCCTGCAGCGTGGTGAGCGGGAACATCGCCGCCGCGTTGCCGAACACCTGGTTCAGCGAGTAGATCGCCACGACCGTGTAGCCGATCGTGCCGATCTCGACCGTGTCGCCGACGTGCCGATGGAGGCTCTCGGCCGCCTGCCAGCCGAGCATCACCTCGTGCGTGGCGTTCGCACCGTAGGGGCGCCCGGCGTCCAGGGTGACCCCGAACCTGCGCAGCTCTGTCGGCTGGACGCCGATCTCGATGAAGACCGGGTTTGTGGCGTTCAGGTGGACGGTTCCGACCAGCACCCCCACGGCGCTGTGCACCCCGGGGGTTCTCGCCACCGCGGCCACTTGACCTTCGGCGACCACGCTTGTGAGGGCTGTCGTCACGGACTTCTGCGCGACGATGAAATCCGCCTTGCCCATGAGGAGCACGTTCGCCGCGGATCGTTGCAGGCTGTCGGTGACGACCCCGAGCGTCACCACTGCGGTCACGCTGATCGCGACCGCAGCCGCGGTGAGCAGCGTGCGCACCCTCCGGGTCGCAAGATTTCGAAGGATCAGGCCGATGAACGTCATGTGGGTCCATTACGCCCCGCCTCGCCGAGGCGGGGGAGGGCCGAAAGTCCCGCACGGCCGACCCGCATCTTGGGACGAAAGCCCCTACCTTCAATCGCTGCGAAGCGTCACGATTACCCCCATGACGCGCGGCATCGTGGGGCTGCGAGGCGGAGCAATCCGAGCGGTGCCCGCGCGTCCGTTCTCAGGTGGCCCTCTGTCAGATGTTCCTGCCGCGGAGCGGAAGGCGGTGAATGACGGCATCGGTGGACGCCTCCGGCGCACCCGCGCGGGCGGTCCCTCCCGGGTGTCCGTGCCGTACGACGGGCAGCACACGGCGCGTCGCGAGCGCCGTCGGGAATCCGGGGGAGTCGTCGTCCGATTCGTGGAGGCGGACGGGACCGTCAGGGGCGTCGTAGCCCACGGCGACCGATCCCACCGGGCCAGTGTCCACGGCGAGGCGGAACAACTCCCACCGCCGGGTCGCCCACAGGATCGTGGCAGCCGCCAGGACGATCGGGGTCACCCAGTCGAGGAACGTGAAAGCCACCGCTCCGGACAGGAGGGCGGTCGTGCCGCTGGCCACGGCCACCGCCAGGGAGCCGACGCCCCACGCTCGCGTGATCTCGATGTTCACCCTGGCGAAACGAGGATCGTCCCGGAGCGCCGGAGCGACGAGCGGGACCGTGTAGGTCTGGCTGATGGGCGTGAAGGGAAGCGAGCCGAAGGCGAGCGCACTCAGCACGCCGAGGACGACGGCCCTCGGGACGCTCACCTCCTGGTTCACGGTCTGCGAGGCGAGGCCCGCGACCAGACAAAGGGCGAAGAGCACCATGGCGGCCCGCGGCACGAGTGCGTGCCTGCCTCGCCAGTAGGACCAGGCGACCAGTGCCGCGCTGCAGGCGAGCGCGCCGCAACCCGCCCATGCGACGCCGAGCCCCGACTTCCGGTCGATCACGAGGAAGACCAGCCACGGCAGCATGTCTGCGTACGCCCCGGCGTCCATGTGTGCTCCTCGAGTGAAACCGGTGGGTCGAAGGGCCGGTGCGGACAGTCGCACCCGGTTCGCTCCGCCGTCGTGGTCGTTCGGCTAGCCTATTTCCACAGTAACCCGACCGGCGGCGTCCGGCACCTCGTGAGCGGAGGGAAAACAATGCACCCCGCAACCTCTCTCGGAGCAAGGCGATGACCGCGCTCTCGGAGCCCTCTGCGTCCTCTGTCGACGGCGACGAGGTGGTCGCGTTCATCGAGGCCCTCGACGCGGCGCAGGCGGTGCTCCGGTCGATCGGCGATCAGGCGCTCGGCGACCTGGGCGGCGGGATCACCACGACGCAGCTTCGCCTCCTGGATCGTCTGGAGCGTTTGGGCGAGTCCAGGCTCATCGACCTGGCGGACGCGCTCTCCATTGCCCCCTCGACGGCGACGCGACTGTGCGACACCCTCGCCGAGCGACAGCTCATCGAACGGCACCGGCGGGGCCGCGACCGCCGTGAGCTCCAGATCCGGCTGACGCCGGCAGGAACCCACCTGCTGGAGGCGGTGCGCCAACGCACCATGGGCGAGTGGGCGCAAGCGCTCGTCCACATCACCACGGAAGACCGCAGGCACGTGGCCCGCGCGCTCACGGAGATCTCGGCTCCCGGCGGCAACGGAGCCGTCGGGACCACAAAGGTGCTCACCGCCTGATCCTTTTCGGCTGGCATGCGCCATGCGGCGCACGGTCGTGGCACCGCGCCATCCGGGCGACAATTCGGGACGTTCGACCCCTTCGGCCCGGATGCACGCGCTCATCACGTGCGGAGCGTGACGAGATCGGTCAGCGGGCGATTGCTGCGCCCCGGGCCGGGGTACCCCGGCCGTGACGTTCCGACGGCGGAGGGTCGAGCAGGAGCCGCCTCGGATGCCCCTCGTTGACCGCTGCGACGAGATCGTCCGGCTCATCGACGACGCCCTGCGCGATGCGCAGCACCCAGAAGGCGCAACGACCGTCCCGCCATCGGCCGCCGAGGCGGGGCGCCCCGACGGCCGATGGCGGCAACGCGTCGTCCGTGACGACCCGTCCGACGTGCGACGTGTGGCGGCCTGAGCACAATGCCGGCGCCGTCGAGCTCGTCGCCGACTGTGAGGCGTTCCTCCTCGGCCGCTACGCCGAGGAGCTCTCGGCGCGCGGCGCGCCGGTGCCGGTCTGGGCGTGGACCAATCTGCTCGCGCACGGCAGCGAGGAAGACCTCGCCGCCTCGGCGGCGTCGCTCGGCTCGGCGGGGGCCTCTCCATGGCGAGCGGCGCGCGCTCGGCTTGCGGGCGAGCTCCTCTCGGCGACCGGCCCTGACTGCGCTTTGACGGAGTTGCAGGGCGCCGTCCTCGCCCCGTTGGAGCTGAGCCTGGCCGCGCGCGAGGCGGTGGAGCGCTGGGACCGGCGAACCTGGCTCTCGACGGTACGCGCAGCGCTCCGCGCCTATCGCCCCAGCCGGCGGTCCTGACGAGGACCGCGCGGCCCCAGGACCCGCCGCACCGAACGAGCGATCACCACGTCTTCACGGGCCCGCACGACCACGACGGCCACGTCTGCGGCCGGGCTGGAAACGATCCGGTCCTGCGGTCGTGCGCCGCATGCAGACTCGTCCGCCTCAGGAGGCGAGATCCCGAGCACGCCCAGCCCCGCGCACACGTCCCGGCGCAACCGGGCGGACCCCTCCCCCGCGCCGCCGGTGAAGACCAGCGCGTCCAGACCGCCGAGCGCGACGACCAAGGACCCCACCTCGCGCTGGAGGCGATAGACGTACGTCTCGTAGGCGGCCGTGCACACTGCATCCCCTCCGTCCACTCCTTCGAGCACGTCGCGCAGATCTCCCGACCTTCCGGTGAGCCCGAGGAGGCCGGAACGGTGTTCGAGATCGTCCTCGGCCTCGGCAATACCGATGCCGTGGCGCATCGCCCAGAGCATCGCCCCCGGATCCACGTCGCCGGGGCGCGTCGCCATCACGACGCCCGCCACTGGCGTGAACCCCATCGACGTATCGACCGACCGGCCGCCGGCCACCGCCGTCAGCGAAGCGCCTGCGCCGATGTGGGCGGTCACGAAGCGCGTCGACGACAAAGGGCGTCCGAGCAACTCGGCGGCACGCATGCTGGCCCACGCGTGGCTGAACCCGTGGAAGCCGAACCGACGGATACCGAGCTCTTCGCGCCAGCGTCTCGGCAAGGCGTACGTGGCAGCCTTCGCAGGAAGGGTCACGTGGAAGCTCGTGTCGAAGCAAGCCACCTGCACGAGCTGTGGCCGGAGGCGGCGCAACTCGTGGACGACGGCGATCGCGGGCGGGTTGTGGAGCGGGGCGAGGTCTGCGAGGCGCGCGAGTCGCTGGTCGGCTTCGTCGTCCACGACGAGGGGTTCGACGAACTCCGCGCCGCCGTGCACCACCCGATGTCCGGCAGCCTCGACCATGGGCGACCGGTCGACGAACCGCTCGAGGGCGTCGCCGAGGGCGTCGCCCCTTGTACGGCCGACGGTCTCGGCAGCCAGCACCTCGTCGTTCCCACCGAGGACGCTCAGCTTGAGACTGCTGGACCCCGCGTTCACGACGAGCACCCGCACGGGTCCACCTTGCCAGAGGGCTGATCCTCCGGTCGCATCGGGGCGAGCTGGGTAGGGTGGCGGAGGGGCCGCCGTCAGCCATGCACGTCACGGTCGGAAGGAGCGCCCATGCAGCTCGGCCAGCTCGACTTGTGGTTCCGCGCGGCGAACTACCTCTCCGTCGGACAGATCTACCTGCTCGCGAACCCCCTGTTGCGAGAACCGCTCCGTCCCGCGCACGTCAAGCCACGTCTCCTCGGTCATTGGGGGACGAGCCCGGGGCTGAATCTCGTGTACGCGCACATGACCCGATGCGTGGCCGAGCGCGACCTCGACGCGATCTTCGTCTGCGGCCCGGGTCACGGCGGCCCAGCGGTCGTCGCGAACGCATGGCTCGAGGGGACCTACACCCAGCGTTTCCCGCGCGTGACCCGCGACGCGGAGGGGATGGCCGCCCTCTTCCGCCAGTTCTCCTTCCCCGGAGGCATCCCGAGCCACACCGGTGCGGCGACGCCGGGGTCCATCAACGAGGGGGGCGAGCTCGGCTACTCGCTCAGCCATGCCTACGGCGCGACGTTCGACAACCCCGGGCTCGTCGCCCTGTGCGTCGTCGGCGACGGCGAAGCGGAGACGGCGGCAGCGGCCACCGGGTGGCACTCGAACAAGTTCCTCGACCCACGCCGCGATGGCGCCGTCCTCCCGGTCCTCCATCTCAACGGGTACAAGATCGCCGCTCCCACCATCTTCGATCGAATCGGAAGGCGGGAGCTGGTCGACCTCTTCTCCGGGTACGGCTACCACCCGCTCGTCGTGGAGGGCGGTTTCGAGGGCGAACCTCCGGTCGACGTGCATGCCAAGCTCGCGGCAGCCTTCGACGAGATGCTCTCGGAGATCGCCGACATCCAGGCTCGAGCCCGCACCGGCAGGCACGAGGCCGATCCGCCACGACCGGCGTGGCCCATGCTGATTCTCCGGACGCCCAAGGGCTGGACCGGGCCGAGAACCGTGGACGGCCTCCAGGTCGAAGGGACGTTCCGAGCCCACCAGGTGCCGCTCGCGGAGGTGCGGACGAATCCGCGTCACCTGGGCATGCTCGAAGAGTGGCTCCGCAGCTACCGCCCAGAGGAGCTCTTCGACACAGGTGGCGAGCCGGTCGATGCGATCACCACGATGGCGCCTGCAGGTGAGCGTCGCATGAGTGACAACCCGCACGCCAACGGGGGCTTGCTGCTCGGCGACCTGCGGGTCCCCGACTTCCGCGAGTACGCCGCGACGGTCCGGGTGCCGGGTGCGGACGATCACGAGGCGACGAAGGTGCTCGGGACGTTCCTCCGCGACGTCGTCCGGCAGAACCCGACCTCCTTCCGGGTGTTCGGGCCCGACGAGACGGCGTCCAACCGCCTGCAGGCCCTCTTCGAGGTCACCGACAGGACGTGGGATGCCGAGATCAGGCCCGGAGACGATCACCTCGCACCCGACGGCAGGGTCATGGAGGTCCTCTCCGAGCACCAGTGCCAAGGTTGGCTCGAGGGCTACCTGTTGTCCGGGCGACACGGCCTCTTCAACTGCTACGAGGCGTTCGTCCACATCGTCGACTCGATGTTCAACCAGCACGCGAAGTGGCTGAAGGAGTCCGACGAGGTCCCGTGGCGCCGTCCCATCGCGTCGCTCAACTACCTCCTGTCGAGCCACGTCTGGCGGCAGGACCACAACGGCTTCTCACACCAGGACCCCGGCTTCATCGACCATGTCGTGAACAAGAAGGCCAGCATCATCCGCGTCTATCTGCCACCCGACGCGAACTGCCTGCTCTCGGTCGTCGACCACTGCCTGCGCAGCCGCGATTACGTGAACGTCGTCGTTGCGGGCAAGCAGCCGCAACCGTCCTGGCTCGGTGTCGACGAGGCGATCGACCACTGCGCGCGGGGCGTGGGGATCTGGGAGTTCGCCTCCAACGACGAGCGCGCGATGCCCGACGTCGTGCTGGCGTGCTGCGGCGACGTCCCCACGCTCGAAACGATGGCAGCTGCGCAGATCCTGCGAGAGCGACTGCCCGACCTGCGCGTGAGGGTCGTGAACGTCGTCGACCTCATGCGGCTCCAGCCGGACGCCGAGCACCCGCACGGTCTGTCCGACCGCGAGTTCGACACGCTGTTCCCCCCGGACCGCCCCGTGGTCTTCGCCTACCACGGGTACCCCTGGCTGATCCACCGCCTCACGTACCGCCGGCACAACCACGACAACCTCCACGTGCGCGGCTACAAGGAGGAGGGCACCACGACGACGCCGTTCGACATGGTGATGCTCAACGACCTCGATCGCTTCCACCTCGTCGCCGACGTGCTCGACCGGGTCCCGGCGCTCGGGGCGACCGTCGCGTCCCTGCGTCAGGACATGCTCGACGCACGTGCCGAGGCGCGTCGCTACGGACGTGATCACGGAGAGGACCCGCCCGAGATCGCCAACTGGCGCTGGGACCCGGCGCGGGACTGAGCACCGACGTCGAGCTAGGCGCTCCAGCGAAGCAGGCCGCCGATCCCTCCGGCGGGTCCACCGCCCTGGAGATCCTGCGCTTCGCCCGTGAGCGACTCGCCCCGTACCGACGCGTCCGCCGCATCGAATTTCTCGACCTTCCGAAGACCATCTCGGGCAAGAACCGCCGGGTCGAGCTGCGGGCGCGCGGACCCCTTCGCGCCCGGGCACCGCGAGGGGGCACGCGCACCGGACGCGAAGAAGGGCGCCAGCGCGACGAAGCCCCTGGGGCGGAGGGGGGTTACCAGGGGCCTCGTCTTTGCTGGCACCCGGCCATCCGGCCAGGCGCAAGAATTCTACCGACCGCGTGGCGACCTCAAACCTCTCTGCCCGTGATTCTCCGCCCCCCTGCCCGGACGACCCCGCCAGGGGCCTTGCACCTCAGCGCACTCCCCAGGGCCGGAACTGCAGGCTGATCCGCGGCCCCGTCGGGCGCCGGCACTTCGGCACGGCGTGCTCCCAAGTCCGCTGGCAGGACCCGCCCATGACCAAGAGATCGCCGGACGCCACCTCGAGGCGCACGGCGGGTCCGCCCGTTCGGGGGCGCATCAGGAAGCGGCGGGTCGCGCCCAACGAGACGATGGCCACCACGGTGTCCACGTGGGAGGACCGGCCGATCCGATCTCCGTGCCAGGCGACGCTGTCGTCGCCGTTGCGATACAGGCACATGCCGACCGTCTGCAGTGGCTCGCCCAGCTCGGCGGCGTAGTGGTCGCTCAACGCACGTCGCATCTCGGCGACCGCAGGATCGGGGAGCGGCGCGTGCTCGTCGTAGAAGCACAGGAGCCTGGGCACGTCGACCATCCGCTCGTACATGGGCCTCCGTTCCGCCTTCCACGGCACCGTCCGCTCGAGCGCGCCGAAGAGCTCGCCGGCGCCGCCGACCCATCCCGGCCGGAGGTCGACCCACGCGCCCTGTCCGAGCTCGTGGCGGACCAGCCCCCGTGCGACGGGGCGCAGCACCACGTCTTCGCCCGCCGAGAACAGCGTCTCCTGCAGCACCGCGCCATTGTAGCGAACGTACGTTCGTGATAGCCGCCAGATGTCGAGGGTTCCTACGCTCGACGTCGTGCTCGGTGGCCGACGGACAGGCGTGCGTCTGCACCCGCCGGGACGGTCACTGCCCCTTTGGGGGGTCGCCGTCGCCGCCGTCGCCGTCGCCGTGGCCTGCACCGGCGTGGCCTGCACCGGGCCGGTCGCGGCGTCGGGCCGGTCCGTCGGTACCGCGTCGCCGGTCAGGACCCGGGCGACACCGTCCGACTGGACCGTCTACCACGGGGAGCCCGATGGCTCCGGTGCGCCGTCCCGAGCGCCGAACCTCCGCTCGCCGACGCGGGCGTGGCAGTCCCCAACCCTCGACGGGGCGGTCTACGGCGAGCCCCTCGAGGCCGCCGGCCGCGTGATCGTCGCGACGGAGCGTGACACCGTCTATGCGCTGGCCGCCGCGTCGGGACGCGTCGCGTGGTCGACCCATGTCGGTGACCCCGTCCCCGCCGACGAGCTCCCGTGCGGGAACGTCGTGCCCACCGTCGGGATCACCGGGACGCCGCTCGTCGACCTGGCGCGAAGCGAAGTGTTCGTGGTCGCAGACGAGCTCGTCCACGGTCGCCCGACACACCGTCTCGTCGGGTTGGACCTTTACACGGGGAAGGTTCTCGCGGACCGCCGAGTCGATCCTCCGGGCTCAACACCGGCTGCGCTCTTGCAGCGCACCGGGCTGGCGCTCGACCGCGGACACGTCGTCTTCGGCTTCGGCGGGAACTACGGCGACTGCGGCAGGTACCACGGCTGGGTCGTCTCGGTGCCGGCGTCGGCCAGGGGCCGGATCCGGCGCGACGAGATCGCCGCGCGCCCGAAGGACCGCCAGGGCGCGGTGTGGATGGGTGGTGCGGCCCCGGAGGTCGGCGCACGCGGCTCGATCTGGGTCGCCACCGGCAACAGCGCCGCGACCACCGGCGCGTACGACGGCAGCGACTCGGTCGTCGAGCTGCGTCCGACGCTTCACCGCGTGGGGGTGTTCGCGCCCGCGGGGTGGGCAGCGGACAACGCTGGTGACCGTGACCTCGGATCCTCCGCGCCGGCGCTGCTCGCCGACGGCGAGGTGCTCCAGGTGGGGAAGTCGTCCACGGCCTACCTGCTCGGCGGGTCGCATCTGGGCGGCGTCGGGGGGCAGAGGGCGTCGCGGGCGGTCTGTGACGGGACGGTGGCCGACGGGGGCGACGCGGTCCGCGGGCACACGGTCTACGTCGCATGCCGGGCCGGGGTGGAGGCACTCGTCGTCGGACGGGATGCCGTGGAGAGGAAGTGGGACGCCGCGCGCACGGTGACGACGGGCGGGCGCACATCGAACGTCCCCGACGACCCCCCGATCGTCGCGGGAGGACTCGTGTGGTCCGTCGGGGGGACCGTCCTCTACGGCCTGGACGCCGCGACCGGTGCGGCGACGGTTCGCCTCCCCATCGGAACGAACGCCAACGACTTCGCGACCCCCTCGCTCGGCGACGGTCTCCTCCTCGTGACCGGAGGGCGCCACGGCGACGCCGTGCTCGCGTTCGCAGGCCCACACGGGCTGCCGAAGCCCCCTGCGCCGGCGCCGCCGGCTCCGGGGGGCGCTCGGCATCGAGCACCGCGACGTGGACCCCGACAACACGTCGGGCACACCCAGCGGCAGTGGCAGCACATCCCCACCGGCGCCGGTCACAGGGACCGGCAGCGCATGATCGTGGAGGAGTATTCAGAGGGCCGCGTCGTCCTGGGCGGTGCCGCTCCCGACCAGGCCGGCGTCGCCGGGCAGGAGATACGTCGCTGACGTGAACTGCCCTCCACTCGCGCGGAGGAGCCAGACCGACCCCTTCTCGTGCGCTCCGCCAGGCCCGAACCCGAGCTTTCCGGGGCGGCCGAGCCGGCGCTGGAGCGCTTCGATCGTTTCCCCGTGGGTGCAGACGACGACGGCGTGGGAAGCAGACGCAAGGGACCGCACCAGCCGAGCCGCTTCTCGGTCGGACTGGGGTCCGAGCGCGTCGGACTGTTCGATCGGGAGGCCCAGACGGGACGCAAGTGGCTCGACGGTCTGGAGACAGCGCACGAGGGGGCTGGAGACCACCTGCGCCGCGCCGAACGGGACGAGCAGGTCGACGAGCGCACGCGCCTCGAAGCGTCCACGCTCGCTCAGGGGGCGGAGCCGGTCGTCGCCGCTCCACCCGTCCTTGTTCCCCGCATGGGCGTGCCGGACGAGCAGCAGGTCCATCGCGGCAACGTTAGGCGCCAGCGGCCCGGCCCGGCTGCCCGTCGGCGCGCCGAGACGAAGACCGCCGGCCTGTGCCGTGCCCGCGCCGACGGGCCCGGTACTCGGCGACCCAGGCGTCGAACTCCCTGGCGACGATCCGCGCGCCCGTGAGTCCTTCGGCCTCGGCCGATGCGAGAAAGACGGCCGGCGGGCCCATGACGCTCGGGGGCAAGAGCGTCGCCCGCCGCTCGGACGCGACATCGTCGGGGATCATCCCGGTGTCGGTCGCGCCGCCCGGAAGCAGGACGTTCACCGAGATGCCGAACGGGCGCAGGTCCTCGGTCATGACGTCGCTGAGCGACTCGGAGGCTGCACGAGAGGGGCCGTAGGGGACGAAGCCTCGGCGAGCCATCGTCTCCCGGTTGATCGAGACGTTCACGAAGCGGCCGGCTCCCTGCTCGAGGAAGTGGAACGAGAACGCCCGGGCAACGAGGAAGTACCCGCGCACGTTGGTCGCCATCACGTCGTCGAACGCACCCGGGTCCACTTCGAAGAAGGGCTGGGGGTGCTCGAGGAAACGGGGGTTCACGGTCCGCATGCCGATGCCGGCGTTGTTGATGACCATGTCCACGCCACCGAGCCGTACGACCGCTTCACGGACGGCGAGCGTCACCGAGGACACGTCGCGGACGTCGACCGGGAGGCCCACCGCCACCCCCGAGCGTCCCAGGCCGTCCACCGCTCCGGCGAGGCGAGGGCCGGGCCGGGCGACGACGCCTACGGCGGCACCCGCAGCGACGAGTGCGCCGGCCATCGCCGCTCCGAGGCCGCTCGTCGCACCCGTCACCACCGCCCGGCATCCGTCCAGCCGCTCGGTGACTGCTTCCATGAGGTCTCCTCGCTTCCACTCTGGCGCATGTATCGTTGCAGCAGATCGCCCGCTCCGTCTCCTCTGGGTGGCTGCGGGCACGGACACCACGGCGGGAGGAACCGAAGTTGGCGCTCACCAGCACAGCCGCTGCGCCCCCCGCGGCGACCGCGGCGCCACCCACGCCGGCGGCCGGGCAGGCTCCCGCGCTGCAGATCGTCCCGCTGCGCGCGTTGCCGATCGTCGGCGCGACGCTCGTGTTGCTCGTCGTCGCGATCGCGGGGAACTGGCTGTGGGCACTCGACTTCTTCCATGTGGCGGGAGGGGCGCTGTGGACCGCCGTCGACCTCTTCCTCGGGTTCGTGATCGGGCCGATCATGGGGAGGATGCCGATCCCCGCCCGGGTCGAATTCTCGAAGCGTCTCATGCCGAAGATGGTCGTCCTGATGCCGACGCTCGTCGTGTGCACGCTGGCGGCCGGCTGGCAGCTCGCTCGTCACCTCGGGAACCTGTCGACCACCTACCCCGAGCACGGTTGGCTGGTCGCGTCCATCGTGGTCGTCGCCGTCATGGCGGTCGTCGCGCTCGGACTGCTCGAGCCCGCAAACCTTGCGGTGCTGTTCGAGTTCCGCAAACCCCAGCCCGACGGCGAGCTCATCGGGAGGTTGATGCGGCGGTTCATCTACGCTGCCGGCGTCACGGGCGCGATGCAGGTCGCGACCTTGATCATCATGTCGCGACTGGCGACGGGGTGAAGAGGGCCGGGATGCACGTGGACGAACGACCGCAGGCGGCCGGATCCGTCAGGCCGGGCGCGCCGACCAGCCCGCACGCGGACGCGTTCGCCGGGCGGCCGCCGATCCCGCTCGTGTGCGTCGCGTCCATGGCGCTCGTCCTCCTGAGTGGCATCTACCTGGCCGCATACCTGCCACGACGCGCCCCCCTCGGGCCCGCGGTCGGGCTCGTCGCCGTCGCCGGCGCCGTGCTCGTCCTGGCCGTCGTCCTCGTCGCCGGCCTCCGTCAGTTCGCGTGGGACGCCTTCTTCGGGGTCGTCAAGTGGGCGCTCGTCGCCTACGCGGTCATCGCGGGGATCCTCGAGTTCGTCTTCGTCTACGACGGGACGCGAGGGACGATGCTCATCCTGCTCACGGCGTCACTCTTCGTGTTCGCGGTCGACATCCCCGTGCTGTTGGGATTCTCGGTCGCCCGTTTCCAGGTTCCGCGCGCCCGCAGCTGACCACGCGCTTCTCACCCATGCCATGACGCGCCGCGGGTGGGCCTATTTCGTCGCCGTCGGCATCCTGTGGGGATTGCCGTATCTGCTGATCAGGATCTCGGTCCGAGAGATCAGCCCCCCGTTGCTGGTCCTCATCCGCACCGGCGGTGCCTCGCTCGTCCTCGTGCCGCTGGCAGCCTCCCGATCGGCGTTGCTCCCGGCCCTCCGTCACTGGCGTGCCATCCTGCTCTTCACGCTCGCCGAGCTGGCGGTCCCCTGGGTGTTCCTCTTCGGCGCAGAGCGCCGCCTGCCCAGCTCGCTCACCGGTCTCCTCGTCGCGGCCGTGCCGCTCGTCGCGGCGGTCGTCGCGTGGCTCACCGGCTCGGACCACGTCGACCTCCGGCGCACGATCGGTCTCGTCGTGGGTCTGGCCGGCGTCGGCGTCCTGGTCGGCTTCTCGGTCGCCGGGGCGCAGCTCCTGTCCGTGCTGTCGATCCTGGCCGTCGTCGTCGGGTACGCATTCGGACCTTGGATCGTCGACCACAAGCTGCATGGGGTGCCGCCGATCGGGGTGATCGCGTGGTCGATGGTGCTGTGCGGCGCGGGGTACGCGCCGTGGGCGCTCCTCGAGCTGCCGAAGACCCCCCTGGCCACCTCCGTCGTGGAGTCCGCCGCCGCGCTGACCGTCGTGTGCACCATCGTCGCGTTCCTCTTGTTCTTCGCGCTCATCAAGGAGGTCGGCGCGATGCGTGCCACGCTCGTCACGTACCTGAATCCCGCCGTGGCCGTCGTGCTCGGCGTGCTGGTGCTCGGCGAGCCGTTCGGACCTGCCACGGGTGCGGGATTCGTCCTCATCCTCGGGGGATGCCTCCTTGCGTCCCGGCCGCCCCGCAGTCCCCGCTCGCGTTCGGCGGGACGGGACCCCGGCTCGCCCGGTGACGGGGGCGACCCGGGCATGGCCGACGTGACCCCGCAACCCACCGGGGCGGCACCGGGCGCGGTGGCCGTGCCCTGAAGGGCCGGGGACCCGAGCGTCCGCCCCACGCATCTGACCGCCCGCTGAAACGGCGGTTCGCCGAGACCATCGAGGACATCCGGAGCGGCGACTTTGCACGCCGGTTCCGAGAGGAGCTCGCCGCAGGGTCGCCCACGAGGGCGCTCATCGACGCGATGATCGCCGGTGACGGCCTCATCTCGCGCGCGGAGTCGGCCATCCGTGCAATGCGGGACAGGGGCGCCGAGGCATCCTGACGACCGCCCGGAGCAAGCCGGTACGGTCAGGGGCGGTGCGGGAGCTCTCCTCGGAAGACGCGCGCCGCTGTGCGGAAGCGGAGGCCCTCGCGGCGTCGCTCCTGGGAGAGGCGCAGCGACGCATGAGGCCGGACGAGCGGCGGCGGCGCTCGCGCGTCGCCGCACTCGTCGCCGACGAGGCAAGCAGGGCGTTCCTTCTCGAGCTGACCGACCAGGTGCTGCGGATCCGCACACCGAGGAGAGCGGCCGAGCGATTGGTCGACCTCCTCCGCGCCTACCCGGCACCAGCCATGGCCGGCCCAGCAGACCGGATCGCGCTCGGGCTCGCGGCGCGGCTGGCCCCCCTCGCGCCGTCAACGGTCGTGGGGCTGGCGACCCTTCGACTGCGCCGTGAGCTCGCCGCGTTGGTCCTTCCCGCCGAGCGCGGCGCGCTCCGCCGCCACCTCCTTCGCCGGCGCGCGCAGGGCATGCGCCTCAACGTGAACCTCCTCGGCGAAGCGGTGCTCGGCGAGCGTCAGGCCCGCGAGCGCGTCCGCCTCGTCGTGGGTCTCCTCGAGCGGCCCGAGGTCGACTGCGTGTCGGTCAAGCTCTCCTCGCTGTACTCGCAGTTGGACGTCCTCGCCTACGAGCAGAGCCTCGACGAGGTCCGCGACCGGCTACGCCCGATCCTGGAGGTCGCGGCGCGCCACGACCCCACCAAGCTCGTGAACCTCGACATGGAGGAGTACCGGGACCTCCATCTCACGGTGGACGTGTTCACGTCGCTCCTGGAGGAGGAGCGGTTCTCGACCCTGTACGCCGGGATCGCGTTGCAGGCGTACCTCCCGGACGCCACGGCGGTCCTCGAGCAGCTGTGCGACGCCGCCCGCCGCCGCCACGCGCGGACCGGCGCCCCGATCCGTGTCCGGCTCGTGAAGGGTGCGAACCTCGCGATGGAGCAGGTCGAGGCGGAGCTCCGCGGGTGGGAGCAAGCCCCCTACGCGACCAAGGCGGAGGTGGACGCCAATTACAAGCGGATGCTCGACATCGCGCTCGATCCCCGCAACGCCGGCGCCGTACGGGTCGGCGTCGCCAGCCACAACCTGTTCGACATCGCCTGGGCGTTGACCCTCGACCGCGAGGCGGGCGGGGGGCGCGCGGAGATCGAGATGCTCGAGGGGATGGCGGTCGCCGAGGCGGAGGCGGTCGCGAGGGTTGCAGGAAGCGTCCTCCTCTACGCACCGGTCGTGCGCCGAGACGACTTCGAGTCGGCCGTCGCCTACCTGGTCCGCAGGTTCGACGAGAACACCCAGCCGGAGAACTTCCTCGCGCACTTCGCCGAGATCGAACGCGGCTCCGACGCGTGGGAGGACCAGCGTCAGCGGTTCAGGCGGGCCGTCGCCGACCGCCACGAAGCGGCGGGAGCGCCACGGCGTCGCGCCACCCTGGGCCGGCCGGGCGTGACTGCCACGGACCCCCGGGCCTCGTTCGCCAACGCCCCCGACACCGACTTCTCACTGGCGGCGAACCGGGCGGCGCTGGGTGCGGCGATGGCGGACCTCAGAGTCCACGCGCCCGGGCCCGTGCCCGCCCTCGTCGGGACCGAGCGGGTCGAGGGACCGTTGACCGGCACGGGCACCGATCCGTCGACGCCACTCGGCCCTTGGTACCGCTACGTCGAGGTGGACATGGCGACGGTGCACCGTGCGGTCGCCATCGCCAGGGCGGCGGCTCCGGCCTGGGCGGCCACCTCCGCACGGGAACGGCACCGGCTCCTCCTCGCAGTGGCCGACCGCATGGAGGCCGACCGCGCGCGGACCGTCGCGGTGATGGCCGGTGACGCCGGCAAGGTCGTCCGGGAATCGGACACCGAGGTGTCCGAGGCGGTCGACGGCGCCCGCTACTACGGCGACCAGGCGACCGCGCTCGACGGGCTGCACGGGGGCGCCGGCGCCTTCACCCCCCACGGGGTAGTCGTCGTGGCGCCGCCCTGGAACTTCCCGTACGCGATCCCCTCGGGCGGGGTCTTCGCCGCGCTGGCGGCGGGAAACACCGTGATCCTCAAGCCAGCTCCCGAGACCGTGCTCACGGCAGCCTCCATCGTCACCCACTGCCACGACGCGGGCATCCCGAGAGCGGTCCTCCAGTTCCTGCCCTGCGCGGACGCCGAGACGGGGCGCCGTCTCGTCACGCATCCCGACGTCGGGGCCGTCGTGCTGACCGGGGCGTTCGACACCGCCCGTCGCTTCCTCGAATGGCGGCCCGAGCTCGCGCTCCATGCCGAGACGAGCGGCAAGAACGCAATCCTCGTGACCGCCGCCGCCGACGAGGAGGACGCGGTACGAGACATCGTCCACTCCGCCTTCTCCCACGCGGGTCAGAAGTGCTCGGCGGCCAGCCTCGCCATCCTCGAGGCCTCGGTCTACGACGACCCTCGGTTCATGGCCCGGCTCGCCGACGCCGTCGCAAGCCTGCGCGTCGGCTCTCCCTTCGATCTCTCCACCCGGATGGGCCCGCTCATCCGGCCGCCCTCCGGCCCGCTCGAGCGTGCCCTGACGTCGCTCGGTCCGGGCGAGTCCTGGCTCGTCGAGCCCCACCAGCTCGGCGACAACCCGTGCCTTTGGACCCCCGGGGTGAAGGTCGGCGTACGGCCGGGCAGCGAGTTCCACCTGACCGAGTGCTTCGGCCCCGTCCTCGGGCTCATGCGGGCGCACGACCTCGATCACGCGACCCTGCTCCAGAACGCCACGCCGTACGGGCTCACCGCAGGGATCGCATCCCTGGACGCGCGCGACGTGGATCGCTGGACGGCTCGTGTCGCCGCGGGGAACGTGTATGTCAATCGCGTCATCACGGGTGCCGTCGTCCGCCGGCAGCCATTCGGTGGCTGGAAACGCTCGAGCGTGGGGCCCGGCGCGAAGGCCGGCGGCCCGCACTACGTCTCGACCCTCGGGCACTGGCGCTCCGTCGGCCCGGCCGACGTTTCCGCGGAGACGGCGCGCGCCCGGGGCGAGGCCCGTCACCTTCTCGGAGGCGCCGATCCGAGCGCGCTTCGCGCCGAGAGCGACGTGTTCCGCCTGCGCCCCCTCGGTCCGGCCACCATGCGCCTTGGCGCCGGAGTGGATCCCGACGCGCTGGCCGTCTCTCTCGCCGTCGCCGCTGATCTCGGCGTCGACCTCGGCCTCTCCGTCGACTCGTACGACCCGAAGCTGCCGGGCGGCACCGTCGTGGAGGACGACGCGACCTTCCTCGAGCGCATGGGCCACGAGCGTCCCGACCGGGTCCGGCTGCCCTTGCACGCGCCTACGTTGCGCCTGGCGCTCATGGACGCCGGGCTCGAGGTCGACGTCGAGCCGCTCGCCGCCCTCGGGACCTACGAGCTCCTTCGGTGGACGAGGGAACAGGCGGTGAGCACGACGCTGCACCGCCACGGCAACGCCCTCACCAGCCCACCCACCGTTGCGACTGCGGGCCGCCGAGCGCCGTGACCGCTTCGGTCACGGGGGCCCACGGTCACGCCGCAGTCCTCACAATCCCCGCAGACCCGTCAGGGCGACAGACGGTCGACACGCCACCCGTCGCCTTCACGCAGGTAGCGGAATCGATCGTGCAGCCGGTCCGTCCCCTCTTGCCAGAACTCGAGGGCCGAGGGGACGATCCGGAAGCCGCCCCAGCGGGCGGGGCGCGTCGGCACCGTCTCCCCGAGCGCCGCGACGGCGGCCTCGAGCTCCTGGCGGCTCCCGACGACGGAGCTCTGGCTTGAGACCACCGCGCTCCGGCGCGACCCTGGTGGCCGGGTCGCCCAGTACCGATCCGACTCCTCGGCGCTCGTCTTGGCGACCACGCCCATCAGCCGCACCTGTCGATGCACCGGGACGTACCAGTGGAACACCGCGGCCGCCCTCGGGTTCTCGCCGAGGTCCGTCGCCTTGTCGCTCCCGTAGTCGGTGAAGAACACGATGCCGTCGTCCCGTCCTCGCAGGAGCACGTAGCGGACGGACGGCTGTCCGCCGAGCCCGGTGGTCGCGAGGCACATCGCCTCGGGCATCGGATCTCCCGCCGCGCTGGCGGCCGACAGCCAGACGTCGAGCTGGCGCAGCGGATCCCGGTCGAGGTCGCCGGCCTCCATCGCGCCAGTATCCACCACCACCATGACCGAGGCGGGTGATGCCGCAGTCGGCGGGCGGGCGGACCGGCGGCTCAGGCGCCGAGCCGGGTTCGGAGCTCGTCGTAGAACTCCGGGAAGTACGAGGCGACCGTCTCCAGCGAGAACTCCTCGAGGATTGCGGTAGCCGGTTCCCGCTCGAGAAGGAACCCAAGGGTCTCGCGCACGATCTCCGTCTGGTCGACGCCGGCAAGCCCGAGATCGTCGAGGAGGGACGCGGGAACGACCACCGTGTGGACGGTGCGGAGGTGCTCCTCGTCGACGGCCACGCTGAAGCGGCCGGGGCCAACGGGAAGGATCTGGATCTCACTCACCGCCGCCCCCTCTCACTGGGTGTCATGGTGCGGTCCGCGCTCGGGCTCGAGGACCCGGTGGCTCGGACGCCTCACTCGGCGTGACGCGCCACGTCGATCGGGTCGAGCCCACGCAACAGTTCGTGGGCGACCGCCCGCGACAGTGTCAAATGCTCGGGCGTCGTCGCGCCCACACGGGTCACGAGCGCCAGCTCCAGCGGTACGAGGACCGAATTCTGCACCTCTTTCAAGGAGACGCCCTCGATGCGCATCTTCACGAGGGTGTGCCGGGCGAGCCTCGCGACGTACGACTCGCAGCTGTCGTGGGCCGTCGGCCCTGCGGCGCGGCCCCGGACCTCCTCCTCGTCGCCGTGGGCGAGCGCGTTGACCCACGCCCACGCGGGCACCGCCGCGCCCCGTCGGTTTAGGAGCTCGCGATAGGTCCCGTTCAGGAAGGCCGCACACTGCTCCACGAGCCACGAGTCGGACACGTCGAGCTGGTCGTCCTGCCGGTCTGTCCAGTGCATCACCGTGTCTCCTTCCCGCTTTGGTGCGGCCCCTACCCATGCACGGGCGCTGCCCAGCCGCACACGGGGGTCAGCACACGGCGCTGTCCGAGTGTGCCGTCCCGAGATCCTGGTAGGCGGCCAGAAAGCGACGGATCGTCACGGCGCACACGTCCACCTCTTGGAGGCTTCCGAACGACCGCGTGTGCAGCCACGTCGCGAGGCCGAACGCCGGCGTGCCCCGGTAGCGCGCCAGGGCGGCGGCGAAGGGTGGCGCCGGTGCACCGGCGTCACCGAGCGCCCCGAGGTACTCGCCGAGGAGCTCGTCTTCGTGCTGGCGCCTGTCCTCGACGTCCAGGGAACCGACCATGAAGTACCCGACGTCGTGGGACCAGTGGCCCAGGCGGGCGAGTTGCCAGTCGTAGAAGCCGGTCGTCCCGCCCGCGGCGCGAAACGTGTTGCCGGGGTGCGGGTCCCCGTGCAGAACGGTGCACGGACCGGCGGCGGCGATGGCCGCGCTCCGCCTGAACTGCCGTCCGAGCGCACGCGCGCCCACTCCGGGCGGCACCCCCAGCGGGTCCCCGAGAAGCCGTTCGGCCCGCCGGATCCCCCGTGCCAGGCTGGCGACCGAGACCGCGCCCAGGACCGGACCGAGCCGCCAGGTCCCGAGGTGCCGGAGCGCCGCCGGGACCGGCCGCCCCCAGTACGCCGCGTGCAGCGCCGCCAGACCGGACAGGCCGCTCCGGACGGCGTCGACCGACAGCGGGGTCCGCGCATCGTGGGGATCCCCTCCCGCCGCCACCACGTCCTCGGCCACCACGACGCACGCGGCGCGGCGGCGATCGACGCCACCGCCGTAGAACTCGGGGTGCTCGAGCGGGAAGCGCACCCCCGCGTCGGCGAGCCGGGCCTCCGTGTCGAGGGCTCCCAGCGCGAGCAGCGCGAGCCGGTGCGACACCTTCCCGGGTCCCTTCACGAACACCGACGGCGGAGCGCTGCCGGCCTCGACCGACAGGGTGACGCGCGCCCGGCTGTTGGTCCCGTGCTCCACCTCGCCGACGCGGAGATCCCGCACGTCGACGTCGGGGAACCGACGAGCAAGCGCGGCGTTCATCCAGGCGGGATCGAGGTCCGACCAGCGTCGAGGGACTCGGAGCACCGACGCAATCCTGATCGTTCTCCGCGGCCGGCGCGCCCGCGCCGGACGCGCCCGCCGGCCGCGGGACGGTCAGATCCGGGCGCCCCTCATCGGGGTCCGTCCGGGTCCACCGGCGCCTGCACCTCGGCGGGCGCCGTGCGATGGCTCGTCGGCCCTCCTTTGGCCGCCACCTTGACCGGTTCCAGACCCGGCTCCATCTCCGGTGCCGCCGGCTGGGGCACGCCCGCCACGCGGTAGACCTCGGACCCGTCCACGGTCTCCTGCGCGACCAGGAGGTCGGCCAGCTGGCGCAGCTCGTCGTGGTGCCGGGTCAGGAGCTCGACTGCCTGGCGCTCGGCGTCGGACAGCAGCACGGCCACCTGCGTGTCGATCTTCGCCTGGGTCTCCTCGGCGAAAGGGCGACTCGACAACGCGAGTCCCCCGCCGCCGAGGAACGCCGAGCCGCCCTCCGGGTAGCCCACCGGCCCCAGCTCCTTCGACAAGCCGAATTCGCGCACCATCTTCGTGGCGAGGTCCGTCGCAGCTGCGAGGTCGTTCGCCGCCCCCGTCGAGCCCTGCCCGAGCTCGACGAGCTCGGCGGCGCGGCCGCCCAGCCGGACGGCGAGCATCGTGTGGAGGTAGTCCTCCCCGTAGAGGTGCCGTTCGACGAGCGGCAGTTGCTCGGTCACACCGAGCGACTGGCCGGCCGGAAGGATCGTGACCTTGGCCACGGGATCGGCCTTCGGGAGGTGCGCGGCGACGAGGGCGTGCCCGGCCTCGTGCACGGCGACCGCATGCTTCTCTTCGGGCAACAGGACGTTCGAACCCTCCCGGCGGCCGAGGATGAGCCGGTCACGTGCCTCGTCGAAGTCCGCCGCCTCGAGCACCTCCCGGTTGTGGCGCACGGCGACGATCGCCGCCTCGTTGGTGAGGTTGGCGAGGTCAGCGCCCGAGAATCCCGGCGTCCCACGCGCGACCACCTCGAGGTCCACGCTGCTCGCCAGACGCTTCCCCCGCGCGTGCACCTTCAGGATCGCGAGGCGTTCGGTCAACGTGGGGAGAGGAATGGTGACCTGGCGGTCGAACCTCCCGGGCCGGAGCAGCGCGGGGTCGAGGATCTCGGGACGATTGGTTGCGGCCAGGACGACGATCCCCTCCGAGGGGTCGAACCCGTCCATCTCGGACAGCAGCTGGTTCAGCGTCTGCTCGCGTTCGTCGTTGGCGACGATCGCCCCTGCGCCACTCCGTCGCTGGCCGATCGCGTCGACCTCGTCGACGAAGATGATCGCCGGTGCGCGTTTGCGCGCCTCGGAGAACAGGTCGCGCACGCGCGCGGCGCCGACCCCCACGAACATCTCGACGAAGCTCGAGCCGGTGACCGAGAAGAACGGCACGGATGCCTCTCCGGCGACCGCGCGCGCGAGCAGCGTCTTGCCGGTGCCCGGCGGCCCGACCATGATCACTCCACGGGGCGCAACCGCACCTGCTCGCTGGTAGCGCTCCGGGCTCCTCAGGAACTCGACGACCTCGGCGACCTCGCGCTTTGCGCCTGTGTACCCCGCGACGTCCGCGAACGTCGTCGACGGACGGTCCGCGTCGAACAGCTTGGCCCTGGATCGACCGACGCCCATCACCCCTTGAAGCGCTCCACCACCCCCACCTCGACGAGACAGCCGCACCCACAACCAGCCGATGAGGACGATCGGCACGAGGAGGATCAGCCAGCTGAGGACCTGCGCGCCGAACGAGGTGGTGGAAGCTGTCGCGGTGATCTGGACTCCCTGCTTCTCGAGGGTTGTCAGCAGGGACGACCCCGCGAGCTGCACCGGGATCACGGTCGTGTAGTGCTTGCCGTGCGCCAACGTGCCGGAGGCGCTGCCGTCGGGCGCGATCGTGATCGTGCGCACGTTCTTCGCGGCGACATCCTTCAGGAAGTGGCTGTAGGTCAGCGTGACCGACGTTGTCATACGGGTGCCCGGCAGCACGAAGAACAGCCCGACGAACACGATGATCGCGAGCAACCACAACCAGTGCCGCCACGGCGGCGGTGGCGGCGGCGCGGTGGGCGTCGGCTTGTCGCGCTGAGGTGGCGAGGTCGCCTTCTTGGTCATCCCGCCGTCCCACCCCCTCCAGCGGGGTTCCGCCGGGGTTGCACACCACCGACGTTACAACCCCGGTGCGCTCGGTCGTTCCCCCCACGCCAGCGTCGGTTTGGCCCCGGGCACCGATTCTGAGTGAGACTTGGGTGGACGGTGGTGCCGACGGGCGCAGCCCTGAGCCCGTCCCAGCACCACCGGCTGACGACTGCCGAAAGGAGCGTGCCATGGACGACGAGGTCATGGGTGCACCGGAGCCCGACGAAGAAGGCACCGACGTCATGGGCGGTCCGCGAACCGAAGAGACCGCCAGCTCCGTGATGGGGGGACCCGAGCCCGACGAGCGGCGGACCGACGTCATGGGCGAACCCGAAGGCGACGACGACATCGGCGTCATGGGCGAGCCCGAGCCGAAGGGCGGGACCGACGTCATGGGCGGGCGGAGCAGCTGAGCACCACCGCCGCAACCGCGGGCGTCTCGATGACTCGGTCAGGCCCGCGGCCCGGACTCGGTGGACGGGTCGAGGGCTCGCCGCGCCGACTCGACGGAGGTTCGCACGTGGCAACCGACCAGATGGTCGTTGACCACGCCGAGTGACTGCATGGCCGAGTACACGGTCGTCGGTCCGACGAAGGCGAACCCGTGGCGTCGGAGCGCCGCCGACAATGCGGTGGACTCCGGCGTCGACGACGGCACCTCGCCGGCATGCCGCGGCGCCGGCGGTCCCGACGGCGTGAACTGCCAGACGAGCGCCGCCAAGGATCCTCCTCGGTCCCAGAGTGCGAGCGTGGCCCTCGCGTTCGTGACGGCAGCGGTGATCTTGGCGCGATGGCGCACGATCCGTGCGTCGTCCACGAGCCGCGCGATCTCCGCCTCCCCGAAGGTGGCCACGACCGTCGGGTCGAAGGACGCGAAGGCGCGGCGGAACCCCTCACGCTTGCGCAGGATCGTGAGCCACGACAGCCCCGCCTGGAACCCCTCCAGGCACAGGTGCTCGTACACGGTCTCGTCACCGGCGACCGGGCGTCCCCACTCGTCGTCGTGGTACGCCAGGTACTCGGGCGCAGACGCGGCCCAGGGGCAACGTGCCCGTCCGTCCTCCCCGACCACGAGCCCGGTGCTCATCGCCATCGCCATGTCGCCCTAGGCAAGGCGGATCCCCGCGAGCTGGGTCGCCTGCGCGACGACGCGACCCGGGCCGTCGAGGTCGAGACAGCGCTCGTCCGCTCGACCTCCCACAACGGAGGATGCACGCGCCCAACGCGGTGCACTCGCCGGGTCGAGGAGACCGGTCGTCACGAGCGCCTCGACACAGCTCACCCCGTCTTGGACCAGCCGTGCCCTCGATTGCGGCGCGGTCCTCACTGCCGGCACCCCCTCCACCTCGACCGTGACGGCCGCCAGCCGGTCCGAGCTCCGCGGCACGTGGGAACGCTAGCGAGTGACGCAACGCCAGCGAGCGGACCCCCACCGACACCCGGCGGGCCCGTACTATTCGTGGCGTGAGCGCCACGTCCGTCGACGCGGCGGGCCACGAGGTCCAGATCTCGAACCCGGACCGGATCTACTTCCCTGCGCTCGGAGCGACCAAGGCGGATCTGGTCGAGTACTACCTCGCGGTCGGCGGCGCCCTTATGAACACGGCAGGCGGGCGGCCGGCGCTGCTCGAGCGCTTCCCGGAGGGAGCCGGCGGCAAGTCGTTCTTCCAGAAGCGGGTCCCACCCGGAGCGCCTGACTGGCTGGAGACGGCGGAGGTCTCGACGCCCAACGGCACGCGTTCCAACGCCCTCGTGGTCGCCGACCTCGCGCACGTGCTCTGGGCGGTCAACCTCGGCTGTCTCGGCCTCCACCTGTGGCCGTACCGCGTTGCTGACGGCACCCACGCCGACGAGCTGCGGATCGACCTCGACCCGCAGCCCGGCACCGACTTCGACGACGCCCGGGTCGTCGCCCGCCACACGCGCGCACTGCTCGACGAGCTCGGGATCGCCGGCTACCCGAAGACCACCGGCAACCGTGGCATCCACGTCTATGTCCGCCTGCAGCCGCGGTGGGACTCCACCGAGGTCCGGGCGGCCGCGGTCGCCCTCGCGCGCGAGCTGGAACGCAGGCACCCGGACCTCATCACCGCCAACTGGTGGAAGGAAGAGCGTGGACGCCGCGTGTTCGTCGACTTCAACCAGAACGCGCCGCACAAGACCGTGTTCGGGGCCTGGTTCGTACGGCCACGCACGACCGGACAGGTGTCCACCCCGTTCGACTGGGACGAGCTCGACGACGTGGACCCCGACACGTGCACCCTCGAGTCGGTGCCGTCGCGCCTCGAGAGGCACGGCGACCCATGGGCGGACATCGCCGCCCGACCGCAGTCGCTCGAGCCGCTGCTCGAGCTCTCGGCCACCGAGCGCGCACACGGACTGCCCGACGCACCCTGGCCACCCGAGTACCCCAAAGCCCCCGACGAACCGACGCGTGTCGCCCCGAGCAGGGCACGCAAGTCCCCCTGAGGTCATTTACCATCGCACCGTGACCCTCCCCGTCCCTCCTCCGGTGTCCCCGATGCTCGCGAAGCTCGTTCGCGAGCTTCCTCGCACAGAGGGCCTCTACTACGAGCCGAAGTGGGACGGCTTCCGTTGTGTGGTGTTCCGTGACGACGACACGATCGAGCTCGGCAGCCGCAACGAGCGACCCCTCACCCGCTACTTCCCCGAGCTCCTCGAGCCGCTGCGCACCCAGGTCCCGTCGAGATCCGTCCTCGACGGGGAGATCGTGATCGTGGGCACCGACGGCTTGGACTTCGATGCGCTCACGCAGCGGATCCACCCTGCCGCATCGAGGGTCGCCCTGCTCTCCGAGATGACTCCTGCAGCGTTCGTGGCGTTCGACCTGCTCGCTCTCGACGATCTCGACCTTCGCGAGGAGCCCTACACGCGCCGCAGGGGGGCACTCGAGGCCCTTCTCGCGCACGCAGAGGCACCGGTGTATCTGACCCCGGTCACCTCGGACCCCGACGTCGCGGCCGACTGGTTCGACCGGTTCGAGGGCGCAGGACTCGACGGCGTCGTGGCCAAGGCCGCCGCCCTGCGCTACCGGGAGGGGGAGCGGGTGATGCTGAAGGTGAAGCACGAGCGCACCGCTGACTGCGCGGTCGCAGGCTTCCGGTGGCACAAGGAGGACGGCGTCGGGTCCTTGCTGCTCGGCCTGTTCGACGACCGGTCGACGCTGCACCATGTCGGCGTCGCCTCGGGCTTCAGCAAGGCGCAGCGGCTCGCGTTCGTCGACGAGCTCGAACCGCTTCGCCACGGCGCGCTCGACGGTCACCCGTGGCAGAGCTGGGCCGACCAGCAGGAGGCCGCGTCCCGGATGCCGGGAGCCCAGAGCCGGTGGAACGCAGGCAAGGACTTGAGCTGGGAGCCCTTGCGCGTGGAGCGGGTGTGCGAGGTCGCCTACGACCACCTCCAGCGCGACCGGTTCCGCCACGCCACCTCCTTCCGGCGGTGGCGACCCGATCGCGACCCCGGGTCGTGCACCTACGACCAGCTGGCGACGCCGGTGCCCGCCGAGCTCTCGACGGTGTTCACCGCCGGCCGCTGAGCTGCACCGCCACGTCGGTCACCGCGCGGCGAGCGACGCCACACGGGCGACGAGGGGCGCCCCGCCCATCGCCTCGGCAAGGGTCGGGAACTCCTCGCCCGGACCCCGCCACGCCAGCTCGTCCACGGTCCGGGTGACCTCGGCGTCCACGCGCAGCGTCGCCAGCACCTTGAAGAGATCCGCACGTTCCCGTCCCGCGGCCAGCTCACGGGCAAGCCGTTCGGCCCTACCCACCGTGCGGGCCACATCGGGATCCCACGCGCCGGCGTTCTCGGGAATGGCTTCCATGTGCACGTAGTGCGCGAGCACCACGGACGCGGAGCGCTTGCCCCACCCCACAATGCCGGGGAAACCGTCCGCGGTGTCCCCGACGAGCGCGAGCCAGTCGGGAATCGAGCAAGGGTGTACGCCGAACTTCTCCTCGACGCCGCGCTCGTCGACGACGACCTTGCGCCGTCGATCCACCTGCACCACCCGCTCACCGACGACGCATTGGGCAAGGTCCTTGTCCGGGGTGCAGACGAGCACGCGCTCGACACGGCGGTCGTCGCGGGCCATGGCGGCCGCTGCCGCAAGCGCATCGTCGGCCTCGAGCTCGACCATCGGCCAGACCGCCACGCCGAGCGCTGCGAGCGCGTCCTCCAGCACGCCGAACTGTTCGCGCAGCTCCGGCGGCACTTGTTCGCCGGTCTTGTACCCAGGCCAGAGGTCGTTACGGAACGACTCGATGACGTGGTCCGTCGCGACCCCCACGTGCGTCGCCCCGTCCTCGAGCATCGAGACGACGGTGCTCAGGACCCCGCGCGTGGCCGCCGGGCCGGACGGGGAGCCGCGGCCCGCGGCGTAGCCGTAGTAGTGACGGAACAGCTCGTAGGTGCCGTCGACGAGATGAACCTCCATGCAGATAGCGTGGCACACCTGGCTTTTCCCGACTCTGCGCGGCGGCAAATGGGCACAACTCGAGGGCACAACGCCGCCGGTCCGCCACGAGCGGCACCGACCAGCGACTGCGCCTCGTTCCGGCTCCCGGACGGTGCCGGGGCGATCAGGTCCGCAGGTACTCGAGGTTGACGCGGTGGTCGCCGCGTCTGGCGGTCCGTCAGGCCGGGTTACCCCACGTACACCACTCGGGCGGACTCGACTCTCGACTCTAACGACGGATTGACGGTTGCTCGAAGGACCGGTATGCTGCAAAGAGCACGATACAAGCCACGCGTGCGGAGTCAGTTGGGGAAGCTGACTCAGGTGCGATGCTCCGGACCCTGGCAGCGCAAAGTCGCAAGCCGAGTTTGGGGAGAGAGCGTCATGTGTGCTCTTGGGGTATCGCATTCTCTATTGTTGGACCACTCGATCGCCGGTGCCGTTGCCCGTGATGATCCGCCGGTCGACATCGACCTGAGCGAGGTTCGGCTCCTGGGCTCGGTGACCAACCGTGTCGTCTTGGAGGCGGGACAGACCCTGCAGAGCCAAGGACGACCGTTGATGTTGATATCGCGCACAGCTCGCCCTCTTTCGGCGCAGAGCTCGTGAGAGCGATCCGGCCCGCGGAGGCTGTCCATTCGATGCGCTGGTCGATTTCGGCGACCTTGGTCGTGGGCGCAGCCACCAGCATGCTCGTGTTGAGCGGGGGCATTGGAGCGCCGACTGCATCTGCGATCACAGCTCCAGTGAACCTGGGCGTAGCCCATACATACGCAGTATTGGCCCACTCCACGATCACGAACTCGGGGCCGACCGTCGTGTCTGGAGACCTAGGGCTGTACCCAGGCACGGCGGTCACGGGCTTCTCGCCCACGGGAGCACCAACAGGGATAGTGATCGATGGGACCGAGCAAGTCACTACTCACACAGCCGAGCTTGCCCAGACATCTCTGACGACCGCGTATCTCAATGCGCAGTCAGCTCCCTCGACGAATTCAGTGAGCACCAATCTCGCCGGGCAGACGCTGGTTGCTGGGGTGTACACCGCGGCGAGCACATCAATGGCCCTCACAGGTGCGCTCATCTTGAACGGACAGCATGATCCGGACTCAGTGTTCATTTTCCAGGCGGGATCCACGCTGGTCACCGGGTCCGGCAGCGCAGTCGAGCTGATCAATGGCGCACAGGCGTGCAACGTCTTCTGGCAGGTGGGCAGTTCGGCGACCCTGGGCACGGGAAGCCACTTCATCGGAAACGTCTTGGCAATGACATCAGTGACGGTGACGACCGGGGCGACGGTGACAGGGCGCGTGTTGGCGCGAACAGCAGCTGTCACCTTGACAGACGACACGATCACCCGACCGACCACCTGCATCACAGCGACGAGCACATCGCCGCCGCCGACCACCACCACGACCACGACGGCCCCGCCGGCCACAACCACGACTACGACGGCCCCGCCGGCCACGACCACGACCACGACGGCCCCTGTGCCACCGGTGGCCACCTCGCCGGGTGGCCCCGGCGGCAGCAACTCGGGCGGCCCTACGGTCATCCCGTCGGGGGCGCCGCAAACGGGCCTGGGCGGCGCTTCCCGCTCCGGTGACAACCTGGGGCTGATGGTCCTCTGCGGCTTGGCGTTGATTGGCGCCGGTGCGGCACTCGACTTGGCGGCCCGACACCGGCGGACGTTGTTGGCTCACGACAGCGGAACGGCGATGCCCGCCCGAGACGGGAGTGGATGACGCCGGCCGCCCCATCCGCCGAGCCCTACCGCCGCCGGTATGTCGGCTGGTGGCTGGTCAGTGCCGCTCTGCTGGTTAGCGCTGCGGTATGCCTGGGGGTGGGCGTCTCCTCCGGTCATCACCCCCTCGCCGCCCCGGTCACACACCGGCCACCGCCGAAGGCGGCGAGGTCCGCGGAAACCGCAAAGGCCACACCGGCGGATGCGGCGAAGGGTCTGGCGCTTCCAGTAGTGGCCCGCTCGGTACCCGTGTCGCTGAGCATCCCGGCCATCGACTTGTCGGTGTCGCTGTCTGTCCTAGGGCTCAATCCCACAGGGACGGTCCAGGTTCCCACCGACTACGAGCAGCCGGGGTGGTATCACCTCGGACCCTCTCCCGGTCAGTTGGGTTCGGCGGTCATCCTCGGCCACGTGGACACGTACCTGGGTCCGACTGTGTTCTTCCGCCTACGGACATTGGTGGCGGGTGACAAGATCACAGTGACCCTGGCCGACGGGGTCGTCGCGGATTTCGAGGTCGATTCCGTCGCAATGTACCTAAAGACGCAGTTCCCGGCCGAGCAGGTGTACGGATCGCGCGGCGTGAGCGCCCTGCAGCTCGTCACCTGCGGAGGGACATTCGACACAGCGACTGGCCACTACCTGTCCAATGTCGTCGTCTACAGCACGCTCGTCGCGTCCACCCCCGCAACCTGATCGGACGGCCCACGTCTGTGGTTGCTGCGACTACCGATGTATGCGTGCGGGAGGCAGCTCGTAGGCGCCGTCGACTGTGATGGACCTCCCTGGCCCGACACCCTGCCCAATCCGCGCAACGGCCGCGGGGCTGCGCACCGGACCAGGATGCTCGAGTCGACCCGTCGCGATCGGCTCGGTGCCGCCGCGCTCAGCCGGCCTCTCGACCGACCCCGGCCTTTCGGCCGACCCCCACCGTGAGGTAGCTCCACGGCCGGGGGCCCGTTGCGTAGCCCTGCTCGCAGTGCTCGAGGCGAAAGCCTGCGACGCGCACGAGCGCAGGGGCATCGCGGGTCAGGTGGCAGCCACCCGCAAGGCGACGATGCAGCCCTTCGAAGCGGCGCTGCCAGCCGGCGACGTCCGAGTCCGGCGAGAGGCCGTGCTCGAGAAAGTGCAGGGTCCCCCCGGGGCGCAGGACGCGGTAGATCTCCACCAGTGCGGCGACCGGATCGGGGATGGTGCACAAGGTGAAGGTCGAGAGGGCAGCGTCGCAGCTCCCACTCACGATCTGCAGCGACTGTCCGTCAGTCCCCGCGTGCTCGACCGGCACGCCGCAGGCGGCGACACGCGGACTCGCCAACCTCCAGGCCACCTCAGCGGGCTCGACCGCCAACACCGAATCGACCCCGCTCGGGTAGTGCTCGACATTCAACCCCGAACCGAAGCCGATCTCGACGACACGGCCACCCAGGCCATCCACGGCTCTGGCGCGCCACCGCCCGATGCTCGGAGCCCCACAGATCCGATCGTAAAGGCGCGGAAGCACCTGGTCGCGGTAGACGCCCACTCACGCGACCCCGGGGCGCCACGCGTCCAGCAGCTGCCGCACCCGCCCGGCGACGCGGACGAGCTCCTCTCGGGGAACATCGGGAAAGTCCTTGCTCACGAGGCCGACCGCGCCAGAAGAAAGCGGACGCTCTTCGAACTCGCCACGAAGCATCGCCTCGTTGAGGGCGTCACCGGGGACGTGAGGCGCAAGGTGCACGTGGAGGTGCGGAATGCCTCCTCCGAAGACGTAGACGTAGACCAACTCGGCGCTCGTCGCCTCCTTCAGCGCCGCAGCGCATCTGGCGAGCACCGCGCCGAACGTGACCGCTTCCTCACCGTCGAGCTCGTGCAGGTAGCAGATGTGGCGCAGCGGTTCGAGGTAGGAGAACCCCGACGTGGGGTCTCCAGGGCCCACGCTCGTCGTCAACCGCCAGAGTGCGTCCCGCCAGACCTCGACGCGGCCGAGGTCCGCATCGATCGCCGGGACGTCGCAGAGCGGGCAACGGGCATCGGCCACGACACTCGACCCTATCGTCGCGTGACTCGCCACCCGTGGGGCCCCTGCCCAGGTGGTCTACGTTGGGCGCTCGAAGGAGGACGCCGACCGAGGAGGCCTGACGGCGAACGTGCTTCGCGTCACCCTGGAGCACGGCCCGAAGGGACGGCGGGCCGTGGCGGTGGCGCCCGACTGGCCCGGCAGCCGAGTTCGACACCTCGCCGGAGGTCGACGTCGTCGAGCGGTACCAAGGCACCGGTTCGACGGACTTCTGGGGCATCTCGTTCGCGTGCTCCAGTCTCGACACGCGGCGGCTGACGAACACCGAGCTCGACCGCCAACCGGACCTACGCGCATGTTGGGCCTATTTCGACGACGTCCGCCGGCGCGTGTCGCCCGAGATGCGCAAAGGCCCGCGCGGTGGCGGGCGCGATCGCGACCACATCGTCCGCCACGTCCTCGGCGTCGAGCAGGACTGGGCACGCAAGGTCGGGGTGCGGGCCGCGAACGACGACATGGTCGTTGTCGACGCGGGCCCGCTCGCCGGCTACCGCGAGGCGTACGTCGGCGCCATTCGCAGGACGCCGAGGGCAAGACGGCGCGCAACTGGCCGGTGCCCTACCTGATCCGCCACACCGCGAACCACACCATGGACCACGCCTGGGAGATGGAGGACAAGGACCTGATGCCGGTCGGGTGAAGCATCGACGAAAGCGGTGCGCGGCGGCGCCCCGCGATCGCTTCTCGGGGACGGGCGGCCCGACGGACGACACCAGGAGGAGAACCACCGTGGCCAGCGAATGGGGCGTCTCACCGAAGCAGAGCGTTCTCGCCGAAGTCCGCCGCCGCGGGACCGCCGACGTGGTCAGCCACTGCGCGGCGATCCTCTCGGGTGACGGGGTGGACCCGGAGTTCCTCTTCGTCCTCGCCGGGCCTGCGTCCCGCCAGATCCTCGAGGGCAGGGAAGGTGGGCTCGGAGGGTACTGGCCGAAGGTCTGGGCACTGCGGGCCCTGCTCTACGCGTGGGACGACGCCGCCGCGGGATCGGTGATCGACGCCACGGGCGACGTGTCGTGGCGTGTCCGAGAGATGGCGGCGAGGGTGATCCGCGCCCACGCGATCGACGACGCGCTCGAGGTGCTCGGCCGTCTGGCGGACGACGCGGTCCCGCGCGTACGAGCGGCGGCGGACCGTGCGCGCGTCTCCCTCGTCGAGACGGCGCCACGACGTTCCCGCTGACGGTCGGGAACGACCGGCCGCCTTTCAGCCAGTGTGCGTTCGAGCCACGAAAACGCCCCAGCCGAGACATGCACGGTCCCCAGCGAGGTAACCACGGCGCGCGTCGTCACGGATGGCGCGGACCTCCGCAGCGTCGGGGTCCGCAGGATTGGCAAGGAGCCACTCCGAGACGTTGAGCCACTGGCTCGCGGTGTAGCGGTCCCACTCGTCGTGCGACGCGAGCACCATCTCGACGAGGTCGAGATCGAGTGCTTCGAACCGCGCGAGCGTGCCCGGAAGGTCGGCGAACCCGTCTCCGCCGACGTGCCGTCGGCGAGTATCGGCAGAGGGAGGGCTCGCCCAGTAACACTCACCCACCAAGAGCCACCCACCAGGAGCGAGCAGCCGGCACATGAGCTCGAGGGTGCCGGCCAGTCCGCCGCCGATCCAGGTCGCGCCGATGCAGCAGACCACGTCGAACCGGCCGCGGACGCACGCCGGATCTCCCGCGTCCGCCTCGCGAAAGCTGAGGCTCGCCGACACGCCGAGCTCCTCGGCACGGCTCCGGGCGTCGGCGAGAAACGGCCGGTGGATGTCGACACCGATGCCCCGCGCGCCGAAACGCTTCGCGAAGAGGCTGAGCAGTGCTCCCTTTCCGCACGCCAGGTCGACCACGCTCGTGTCGGGGCCAACCCGGCAGATCTCGCCCAGAAGCTCGAGCTTCTCGACACTGATCGGGTTCATGACCCAGTGGGTCGATTCGGAGATCTCGTGAAGGCGGACCGTGTCGACCATCATCCCTCCCGCCAGGTGGCGTGCGACTCGTCGTCTTGCCGTCCGGACGTCACGAAGGACGTCGATCCGGCGGGCGGTACTCGACGGCCAGACGGTCGAAGATGAAGGCGTAGAGGTCCGTGAGCTCTGCGGCCGTCTCGTCGAGCGGCTCGCCGATACCGTGCCCGGTCGCCTTCACGCGCAGGAGGACGGGTTCGGGGCCGGTCGTCGCCTCCTGAAGCCGAGCCGCCATCTTCTTCGCGTGGTAGGCGTCGACCCGTGGGTCGTACTCACCGGCGGTCAGCAACGTGGCCGGGTAGGCGATGCCGTCTTCGACGTTGTGGTAAGGCGAGTACGCATACAGCGCCTCGAACTGCGCGGGGTCGTTCACCGATCCGTACTCCGTGACGTTGAAGGCACCGTTCGGGTGCAGCTCCACTCGGAGCATGTCCATCACCGGGACGAGCGCGACCACGACCCGAGCGAGTTCCGGATGCTGGGTGAGGACGGCGCCCATCAGCAGGCCGCCGTTCGAACCCCCCTTCAACGCGAGCTTTGTCGCGCTGGTGACACCCGATTGGACGAGGCGACGTGCGCAGGCGGCGAAGTCGTCGAAGACGTGCTGCTTGGAGGTCAAGCTGCCGCGTTCATGCCACTCCTCCCCGTACTCTCCCCCACCTCGGATGTTGGCCACTGCGAGCACCGCGCCCTGCTCGAGCCACGGCAGCCACGTGGGGTCGAAGGAGGGCTTGAGCGAGATGCCGTACCCCCCGTACCCGTAGAGGATCGTCGGCACCGGTCCGTCGCGTGGGATGTCGGCAGCCGAGACCAACGTCATCGGCACCTGGGTGCCGTCGAGAGAGACCGCGACGTCCCGCCACACCTCGTAGTGCGACAGGTCGAACGGCGTCTCGTCCGTGAGGGCAGTGGGCCGCGGCACAGACTTCTCGACCCCGGACCACCACACCCGTGGCATCGTGAACGACTCGAGGGCGTAGACGACCTCGTCGTCCCCGACGGCGCTCAGTCCTTCGATCGCCGACACCGGAGGGACCTCGATGCTGCGAAGGTCGCCACCGTCGAGATCGCAGACCCGAAGGCCGGACGGGCCGCCGTCGATATCGAGGACCCACACCCGCGCCGCGGTCGCCGTGACGGCTTCGATGGCAACCTTGGATTCGGGGACGATCACCCGCGCCTGCGCCGCCGTCACACCCTGGGCAAGTCGCAGCCGAAGGACTCGGCCGCGAGGAGACCCGGCGCGCGCGAGGAGGTAGAGGGAATCGCCGCCGAACGCCGCGTCGACGCACTCGTCGTCGATGTCTGCGACTTGCCACCAGTCCCCGCCGTCCTGCGCCCGGAGGAACACCTGCCAGTCGCCGCCGTCTCCCTTCTCCACCCTGTCCATCACCCAGGCGCCGTCGGCTGACGAGTCGAGGTTGTGCTCGGCGATCTTCGGCTCGGCGAGAGGTCGGGGCTGATCGCGGCGGTCACGATCGAGGGGTTGCCCCATCTGGTGGTGCCAGATCTCCTGGAAGAAGTGGAGCTCGTCGTCGGCCCGCTCACCTGGCGCCGGCCCGCGCGTGTACCAGAATCCCGAACCGTCTCGGGCCCACGCGAGAGAACCTCCCATGGTGCCGGCGTTCACGCGCGGAATGCGGACGTCGACCGCTTCGCGAGACCCGACGTCTATCAGGTGGAGCGTCCCGTCCTCCGTTCCGTGTGACGACAGGGAGACCGCGACGAACCGTCCGTCCGGTGACGGCACGAACCAGTCGATCGCCGTCTCACCAGTGACGTCGATGGTGTTCGGGTCGAGCAGGGTCACAGCCCCACCGAGGTCTGACAGATCCGTGAGCGCGACGAGAAACGGCTGCTGCTTCGGCGGTTCGCGCTTGAGCACGAAGTACGCAGAGCCACCGCGGCGTACCCCGCTCCGCCATTCCCCCCACGCCACCGACCTGGCCCTGACGATCTCCTCGACGCGCTGACGGACCGCACCGTAGGACGGAGTCGCTCCGAGAAACGCACGGGTCCGTTCGTTCTGCGCCGTGGTCCATGCTCGCACCTGGTCCGAGGCGGCGTCTTCGAGCCAGCGATAGTCCTCCGTCACCGCCACGCCGTGGAACGTGGACGTGATGGGCGCTCTCGGCGTGTCGATCGTCTCTCTGTCCATCGTCTCGTCGCTCCCGGTTCGTGCGGCGGGGCGCACCAAACTTAGCGTCCTCTTCGCGTCTCTTCCCTGTCACACGGGTCAGCCGCCGCATGGGATCGACGAGTACGGTGCGGAGAGTGCACGCTCGGAGTGCGATCGGCTTGCTCGTCGGACTCGTTATCGCACCGGCCGCCGCGGCCTTCCTCACGGTGGGGAGCGCGCACACCCCTCCGGCACGGCGGAGCGGCCGCACGGGACCCACAGGCGTCGCGACCGACCTTGCCGACGTCGCTGCGTCCCAGCCGGACGTGCCCGCCGTCGGGGGGACCGGCATCGTGATCAGTCCGGGGGGCATCGTCCTCACGAACAACCACGTCATCGAGGGCTCGACGCGCATCCGGGTCACCAACATGAGCACGGCCGAGACGTACGGCGCGAGGGTCGTCGGGTACGACGTGGCGGTCGACCTCGCCGTTCTCAGACTGATCGGCGCGACGCACCTGCCCTACGCTCGGCTGCGCACGTTCGTGCGCGCCCGGATCGGCACCCGGGTGACCGCGGTCGCGTCCGGTCGCCGGACTGCGGCGGGCAGGATCACGGCGACCGGCGCGTCCATCGTCGAGTTCTCGAGACTCACGGGAGCCCACCGCCGCCTCTTTGGGCTCCTGACCACGAGCGCGCCCATCCGGCCGGGGTTCTCCGGTGGACCGCTTGTCGGGAGCGCACAGCACGTCGTCGGGATGGACGTGGCGTTTTCGAACGGCCACCGACGAGATCGTGGCTTCGCCATCCCGGGTGCCGTCGTGCGGAAGGTCGCCCGCGAGGTCCTGCACCACCGCCGTCGGCCAGGGGCGCACATCGGCCCCACCGCGGGACTGGATCTCCGGGTCACCCCCGCGAACAGCATCGGGGCGGTCGTCGTCGGCCTCTCCCCGGCGGCTCCGCTTGCTTTGGCCGGTCTCAGCGTCGGGGACGTGATCGTGACAGTGACAGGTGCTGGGGTGCGATCCGTCACAGACCTCAACGCCGCGCTCGACCATCTCCATCCGGGAGACGTGGCATCGGTGGCGTGGCTCACGCCGAAGGGCAGGCGCTCGACGGCGGTCGTGAAGCTCGGCGTCGGCCCTCCCGCCTGAGCCGGATGTCAGGTCGAGACGTCCGGATGTCAGGTCGAGACGTAGAGCTTGCGCAACGTCTCGTGCACGCGCCACTCCGTCTGCTCCCCGGCGCAGAGCCGTACGAGCGCCCCGGGCCGCAGCTCCACCGTCTCGCCGTCGTCGAAGCGAACGGTGGCATGTCCGTCGAGCACCAGGAAGACCTCGTCTCCCTCGACGTCACGGACGCCGCCGGCGGTCATCTGCCACACACCGACCTCAATGCTCCCCCGCAGCGCGGCGAGCACCGTGAGGGCGGCGGTCGGGACGCCATCGATCACCTCGGTGCCTGCCGGGATCACCTCCCCCGGGGGCAGGTGCCGCACGTCGGCGGCAAGCAGGCGTCTGCTCACCGGCAGAAGCCGCGGCCGGCATCGGCGCACGTGGTGGACCGACGAGGTGGCACGGTGACGACCATAGTGCGGCCCCAGCACCACCCCCGGCGAGATGCCGCACACCTGTGGGACACTCGCACGTGATGAGCGCCGCGAGCACGAGCTCCCCGCGCCATGGGTGAGCGCTCCCCGTCGCAGGCGATCGACGGCATGCTCGCCGATCTCACTGACTGGCGCGGCGCCGCACTCTCGAGGTTGCGCACCCTCATCAAGCAGGCAGACCCCGACGTCGTCGAAGAGCTGAAGTGGAAGAAGCCGACGAACCCAGCAGGCGTTCCCGTATGGTCGGATGACGGCACGATCTGCACCGGCGAGGTGTACAAGGAGCACGTAAAGCTCACCTTTGCCAAGGGTGCGGCTCTCGAGGATCCCGAGGATCTCTTCAATGCCGGGCTCGGTGGCAATCTCCGGCGGGCCATCGACGTGCACGAAGGCGACCACGTCGATGGCACGGCCTTCAAGGCGCTGGTGTCCTCCGCCGTGCGTCTGAACCGATCGTCGAGGCGCCGTCGGTAGATCGAGAACGCCTCAGACGTCGACGCCTACGCTGTCGACCTTGGCCTTCTTCGATCTCGCCCCACGTCCGACAGCGCCGATCGCCGGCGCGAGCACGATCCACAAGGCGATCGTCACGATCATCGACGTGAGGTAGCTGAATGGCCGGATGCCGACGTCGGTGGAGAGCGCGCCGCCGAAGAGCATCAGGAACCATGCGCTGAGGAAGAATGCCGGTCCCGCCGAAAGCAGTTTCGGGATGTAGTGCACGGTCGACCTCCTCAACCTGATGATGTCCCCTCCATGCTCCGCGCGGCTCGCGTGAGGACCGCAGGGCCGAAGGTCCACTCCCCCCGAAGCGGCAGCCTCGCAGACGGGCTGCGGGCGGCCGCGGGCGGCCCTGGGTCAGTCGCGGCCGGCCGCAGGCGCAAGATGGCATGATGCCGCGATGGGCGCCGGCTCGGACCGTGTCGAGCTCGCAGACGGGCGACGTATCGACGTACGTCTCAGCGGGCCGGACGACGGGTTCCCTCTCGTGTTCCATCACGGCACGCCCGGAGCCGGTACCCCGATCCGAGCAATCGAACGCGCCGCGCACGCACGCGGGCTGCGCCTCGTCGCCACGTCGCGCCCGGGCTACGGACGCTCGACCCGCCACGAGGGGCGTCAGGTCGTGGACGTGGTGCGAGACACCGAGGCGGTGTTGCATGCCCTCGGCGCGGAGCGCTGTCTGGTGGCCGGTTGGTCCGGGGGCGGCCCACACGCGCTGGCCTGTGCGGCACGGCTTCCCGGTGTCGCTGCCGCGCTCGTGATCGCGGGAGTTGCACCGGCAGACAGCGAGGGCCTCGAGTGGCTCGCAGGCATGGGCCAGGGCAACATCGACGAGTTCGGCGCCGCAACCACGGGCCCGGGCGCCCTCTCCGCCTTTCTCGCCGCCGAGCGCGACCGCCTCGCGGCCGTCTCGGCGGAGGACATCGTGGCCTCGCTCGACAGCCTCCTCCCCGACGTCGATCGGATCGTCCTCACTGACGAGTTCGCCGAGGATCTCGTGGCGAGCTTCCGAGAGGGGCTCCTCGACGGGGTCGACGGCTGGCTGGACGACGACCTGGCATTCGTGTCGCCATGGGGATTCGACCCCGACGAGATCCACGTGCCGACGTCGATCTGGCAGGGCTCCGAGGACCTGATGGTGCCCTTTGCGCACGGTCAGTGGCTTTCCTTCCGGGTGCCCGCGGCAACCGCTCATCTCGTGGAGGGAGAAGGTCATCTCTCCGTCGCCCTCGGCGCGATCGACACCATGCTCGACGAATTGATCCGGATGGCAAGGTCGTAGTCCGACGCGTCGCATGAAGAGCCGGGCCGTCCGACCGCCCACCACGCCGCGCATGCGGTGACGCGGTCCTTGCGCGTCACCGCGTCCGCTCACGGTGCGAAGCGTGACGGATCGAAGAGCGACAGGTCGAACCGGCTGGCGCCGTTCTCGACGAGGTCTGCCACGATCTCCCCGATGACGGGGACGAACTTGAAGCCGTGGCCCGAGCATGGTGAGCACACGACGACCCTCGGCTCACCCGGAGCGAAGCCGAGCACGAAGTGCATGTCGGGACTCGTCGTGTACATGCACGGTACGGCATCGTGCACCTTGGGCCCGAGCCCCGGAATCCTGGACGCGAGGAAGGCCAGCAACCGCTCGGCTTCCACCGGTGCCACGCGTCGTTGGAGCGTGCCGGGATCCGCCGGCGTGCCATCTCGGAAGAGTGCCACCTTGACGCTCCGAGCCTGCCCGTCGGTCGCCGGAAACCCGTAGGCCTGGGTGCCCAAGCTGTCCTCCCAGACGAACACGGGGTGGCGAGTCGGCAGATACCGTTCGATCCGGTCCTTCGGCTCGAGCCAGAACTGCACGTGACGTTCGACGGCGAGGGGCAGGCCGAGCTCCTCGAGGAGCCGGGGTGCCCACGCTCCTGCGGCGACGACGAGATGGCTCCCCCGATAGCGGCCCCCGGCGGTCGTCACCTCCACGCCTGCGGCCTCGACGGTCCAACCGAGGACCGGCTCTTCGAAGTGCAGCTCGGCCCCCGACCCCCGCGCGAGCTCGAGCTGGGCATCGACCGTCGCCTCCGGCGCGACGAATCCCGCGTGCCGCTCGTACAGCGCGACGTCGTCTCGGGCCAAGGTGAAGGTCGGCCAGCGCCGGGCCACGTCGCCGGGACTCAGCAACTCGTGCGCGATCCCCCACTGCTCTGCGCTCGTCCTGCTGCCCACCACCGTCCGTGACGCGGGCGGGCCGATCATGAGCCCACCGGTCTCGCGGAGCAGATCACGCCCCGTGAGCGACTCGAGGTCCCGCCACCGTTCGTAGGCCCGGAACAGCATCGGCACGTACGCGGGGTCTTCGAAATATGCCTGACGGATCAAGCGGATCTTGCCATGGCTCGACCCGCGGTCGTGCACCGGGGCATAGCGGTCGAACCCGAGCACCGACCGACCGCGGCGTGCGAGCTCGGCGGCGGCCGAACTGCCCATTCCCCCGAGGCCGACCACGAGGACGCGATGGGGATACCCGGTGGCGGAGGCGGCGCTCTCTCCCACCGTCCAAGCGTAGAAGCCGCTGCGACCCCGGCTCGTCGAGTGAGACGCGTGCGCGCTCGAAGAACTCGCCCGCAGCCGGCGCACCCCGACGAAGACTCTGGGTGTGGCATTGCTTACAATCGTGTCGCGACGATCCGGAGTGCGGGTGAGATCTCGGACGCACCCGGTGGGCAGGGGGACCCATGGGCAGCCACACGACGCGCGACGGATCGCCTCCAGCGCATGGGGGCCCGGCCCTACGGGTGGCGGTCGCGCTGCTCGCGTTGGCCATGGCCGCGGCGAGCGTCCTCGCTTGGCAGCTTCTCTCCGCACACCCTGCACCGGCGCGGTCCTCCCTGCCGAGGTCCACGCCGCCGGCGACGACGCTCCCTCCGCAGGGCGGCCGCACGACATCGCCCGGGGCGGTGACAACGCGGACCGCACCCCCGACGACCACGACGACCGCAGGCCCGCTTCGGGTACTCGAGATCGGCGACTCCCTCGGTGTCGACCTCGGGGTCGCGATGGAGCACAACTGGCCGTCGACGAAGGTGCAGCTGACCATGGCGGCACGCACCGACACCGGCCTCACCAACGCCGCCTACTTCGATTGGCCCGGGGCGCTTCCGGGCCTCCTAGCGAGTACCCACCCCCAGGTCGTGATCGTCCTCCTCGGTGCGAACGATCTGCAGTCCATGGTGACAGGATCGACTGTCCTCGGAGACGGGACGCCGGCATGGAACGCTGCGTACGCGGCGCGGGTCACATCGATCGTCACCGCGTCGATCCGAGCCGGATCGAAGGTGTTGTGGGTCGGAGAGCCGGCGATGCAGGATCCATTCATCAGCGCCGGCATGGCCCGTCTCGACGGGATCGCGCAGGCCGTCGTCTCGCGGCATCCCGGAGACGCGGCGTACCTGAGCTCGGATGCCGCTCTCGCACCCGACGGGACCTTCGCTGTCGACGCGGCCGGACCGACAGGCCTACAGCTGCAGGTCCGGACCCCCGACGGCGTCCACCTGATGCCCGCGGGCGCCGATCTCCTCGCCGCCGCGGTGAGCCAGGCGCTGGCCAACGCCTGGGGGATGGTCACCAGCCAATAGGCGGGCCGCCGCCTACGTGGACGGGCGCGACGTCGAGCGCCGCGTCAGCGGTAGCTCGTACCACATGCCGACCCGGCCGGCGACCTTTGCCACACCCGCCGGAGCGAAACCCGCCTTGACCAAGACCCTCTGGGAGGCGACGTTCTCGAGCGCGACCCGCGCGCGCAACGTGTGCACGCCGGTCTGCGACGCCACACGGCACATCTCTACGACCCCCGCGGTCGCCACGCCTCGTCCGGCGACGCGCTCTGCAACGCGGTAACCGAGCTCGGCGACGCCTCCGCCGATGTCGACGAGGTTGAACCTTCCGAGCACCGATCCGTCGTCGTCCACGAGCACGTAGAAGGCACAAGACCCCTTTTCCTGCTCGGCGACCCGTTGGGCGAGGCGTTCTGTGAACTCGGCGAAGAAGTCATCTCCTCTGTCAGAGACGAAGGTAGCGAAGTACGTGCGGTTGGCGAGCTCGAACGCCAGCACCTGCGGCGCATGGTCGTGTCGGAGTCGCTGAAGCTGCGGCACCCGGCAACCGTAGCCACGCCGGGGTGGGCGCATGCCGGCAGCGACACGGCGCTGATGCGCTGCGGCCCAGTGGCGCGCGCACTCCATGAGCGGTCAGGTGACGGGCGGAGGTGTTCCGTCGAGGCTCGCAGCCAGCACAGGGTCCCAGTCGCACACCAAGCATCCGTGGCGTACGACGGAACGGGCAAACGCCAGAGCATCCCGATGGGGATCGGGCGCGGCGCGCGCGTCGTCCCACTCGAGGATGAATTCGCCGAGCTCGCCGTCCCAGTGGGCGGCCGCTGGCTGCAGCTCGCCGCGCTCGTAGCCGCGCGGCGCGGGGTGGGCATAGGCATAGAACGCGGCGCGAGGATGTCGGCCGTCACCTGGCCACCAGCCGACGGCCAGCTCTTGGGCGTCCGTGGCGTTGCGCGTGATGAATCCCAGGCCCGGCGGCTCCGCCGGACGGCCGGAAAAGAGGGTGACGGCCAAGTCGAACGAACCCCACCAGGCGTTCACCGGCGTCGACCGCCCCCGGTAGGGAGCGCGGAGCTCCGCCAGGACCCGGGCGGCAGACGTGGCTGCGGACAGATAGGTCGCGACCTGGGCCGGGTCATACGCACTGTGCGCGTCGTCCTGGTCGAGCGGAACCGACCACGGGGTCTCTTGGGGAGCGGGGTTGAACGGCACCGGCCCGATGAGATCCGCGACGGCGGCCAACACGTCGCGGGTGACGGCCCCGACCGAGCGGTCCGGCGTGAGCGCCACGTGCCGTCGACGGCCGTCACTGTGCTCGACCAGGGTCTCGTGCGCGTGCAGGTCGAGTGCCACGACCAGCGCCCCACTTGTGCGGGGCGCGGGCAGGGGCGGGGTCTCCCATCCCCGGGCCGTGAGGCGCAACGCCGCGTGCTGCAGCTGTGGCTCCGGCGGTACCAGCGCCGTCGCCAACTTGCCCAGCACCTGGGTATGCGCGTGGAGAGTGTCGCAGGTGGCCCGCCACTCCTCGTAGTCGAGCGCCGGCCAACGGGGCACGGCCCGCGTCACGGCCTCGTCGGTCACGGGTGCGACGGGGCGGGTGCCGCCCCCTGGACCTCGAAGAAGAGTCCGTCGGCATAGCACCACCACCAGTCCTCGCCGGGTTCGTACGACCGGATGACCGGATGGTCGGAGTGTGCCTGCCAGTGCGAGGTGGCATGACGGTTGGGTGAGTCGTCGCAACATCCCACGTGCCCGCAATGCATGCACAGACGCAGGTGCACCCAACTCGCGCCCATGCGAAGACAGTCCTCGCAGCCGTCGCTCGACGGCGCGACATGGGTGGCGACGGTGTCGAGATGACGACAGGTCCGGGGCATTGCCTACCTCCCTCCGCCTGCACCCTGCCCCCCTCCACCTCGGCCTGATCGACGGTCTGTCGTGTGCCGTCAGCAGATCGTGGTCGCCCGGGGCCGGGCGTCTGGCTGTGAGTGCCCGAGCCAACGGAGAGTAGTCGAGTGACCGTCCCGACGACGCGGCTCGGGTCAGGGCATTCGGTCTGAGGCCTTGGGGCGTCGCTGCCGACTGTTCGCCCCACCAGCGACAAATGAGAGGGTCTTTACGAGATCGAGAATCGTCCCCGCCTCCGGCTCGAACGCCGAGTCGACGGAGTCCAGCCAGTTCCCCGGCGACGTCACTTCACGATCCGTCCTCGTTGGCGGCAATTCGTATTGCTCCCCAAGCCCCTCGCGGTCGGCGCGTTCGCCGAGGCGTCAATCGGCGCCGACCTCGCACCGGCGATCTTCCGGCGGCGCTGTCAGCCGTCGCCGAGTTCGCCATTTCCGAGATCACGTCGTACTTGCAGATCTGCAGCAGACGCGGCTTGTCCCGTGGGGTCCGTCGGGACGGTCCGCCGACGAAATGGATCGCTCGGCGACGGAGGGACCACTTCACCGGCAGATGGCCTTTCGCCTACAGGTCGACGATTGGCCCGGCAGGCCCGGGATCCCCGATCTTCTGGGGACTGTGCTCGAGTCACGCCCGCCGTCAGTCAGGGTCTGGCGCTTCCTCCTGTTCGGCCCCGGCCGAGTCGGTGGGATCGGATGCCGAACCGTTTTCGGCCCCCGCCGGCGCCAAGCTCGACGCCGCACCGTTGGTGGCCATGCTGTTGGGTGCGTTGCCGTTGGTGTCGTTGGACTCGGCACCGTTGAGCGCCGCAGGCATGGCACCGTTCAGGCCATTCATCAGCCCACCCAAGAGGTCCATCGGCACGACGATCTTGGTCGACGGCGAGGCGCCCACCTGCTTGAGCACCTCAAGGTATTGGAGCTGCATCGTGTTACGGTCGAGGCCCCGACCTACGGCGAAGATCGTGTCGAGACCGGCCGCCAGCCCCTCGGCCCGGAGGATGGCCGCCTGCCGCTCGCCCTCGGCCCCGAGGATGACCGCCTGCTTCGTGCCTTCGGCGAGGGTGATGGATGACTGCTTGTTGCCCTGCGCCTCGGTGATCACCGCCCGACGGGTGCGCTCGGCGGACATCTGGCGCGTCATGGCGTCGAGGACGCCCGTCGGCGGATTGATCTCGCGGACCTCAACGGTGGTCACCTTCACGCCCCAACGCTCGGTCACCTCGTCCAAGCGCACCCGAAGCGACGCGTTCATCTCTTCCCGCTTGGACAACACGTCGTCGAGTGGCATGTCCCCGACCACACTGCGCAGCGTGGTGGCCGCCACGTTCTGCGCGGCCTTGGCGAAGTTCTCCACCTCCAGCACCGACATCGAGGGATCGACCACCTTGTAGAAGATGATGAAGTCGATGGAGATCGAGGCGTTGTCTTTGGTGATCGCCGTCTGGTGGGGGATCTCCAAGAAGCGCTCGCGGAGGTCGACCCACGACGTCCGGTCGGTCACCGGATTGATGAGCACCAACCCCGGCCCGCGCAGGCCGATAGCCCGCCCGAGGCGGAAGAGCACGATGCGCTGGTACTCGCGGACGATCTTGACCGAGAGCGCCAACCCGACCAGGCCGAGCAGGACCACCAATCCGACGACGAGACCCACGATCATGTGAACCGCTCCTTGCTCCGTACGTCGGCACCGGAGTGCCCTTCACCGAGCTCATCGTCCGCCACCTCTCCCCAGACCTCCAGGCGGACGCCGTCCGCCCGCACCACCTGTACCGGCGACCCGGCGGGGAACCGACCGTTGACGGCAACCGCCGACCATTGCTCGCCACGGACACGGACCACGCCCTCAGGGGTCAGGTCGCTCACCGCGACCCCCTCCTTCCCCTCGACGTGGCCCACCAGGAGGCGCGTGGGGACGGCGGCGCTCTTCATCCCGGACCAGGCCATGACCCCCAGGCCCGCAGAGATCGCCACGTCGGCACCGAACAGCGCCCACACGAGCGGCGCCGACCGTCCGTCGATCGCCATCAGAACGAGCCACCCGGCGGCGAGGACGCCGATGGCGCCGGCCACGGCGTGGGCGTGCGGACCGGTGTGATAGCCGACCAACGAGGCCAGGACCACCAGTCCCAGCAAGACTCCGGCGACGATCCACATATGCATCCCTTACCCCCGGCGGGCGAGGGCGCCCGTCGCGGCATTCCCATCGTACGCCCGGCACGTGACCTTTGCGTCGGCGGCGCTCGAGACTTCAGTGACAGCCGCCGGAAAGCAGACCCGGGCTTGTCACCGAAGGAGCGGCGTGAGACCCAGAACCGGCTCCACCAGCGTCCACGTCACCAAGCGTCGGTGTCCCGTACCATCGACGCTTCGTCGATGAGATCGCGACACCTGTCGATCGGGAGGTGCCCCAGGCCGCTGACGAAGAGTGGTACCGGAAGGTGATCGCCCCACAGCTGGCGACCCTCACGCTGCCCGCCATCGCCAAGGCGACCGGCGTCTCGACGTCGGCGGCGAGCAAGTGGCGGGCGGGAAGGGCGGTCCCGCATCCGCGTCACTGGGCGGCGCTTGCCACGCTCGTCGAGGCAGGGATCGCCTCCAGGTAGGGGTGCCCCGTGTAACGGCACCTCGGCCACGCGCCCATGTTCATCTGAACGCCCGTCATTGGACTAGCAAATCGCGATGCGTAACGCCCACGATTCCCTCGCCAGGATTACGAAGTGACATCCTGCGCTCCGCCCGCACCATCGAAGCGCAAGCACCGAGCAACCACGTCTTGCGCAAGTTCGGTGAGCAAGCGATCATTCGTAAAGGCGTGGGCTTTCAATCGGATCAGGGATTCGTCGACACTTACTCCGAGCTGGGCCGAGACCATCCCGACTGCCTGGTAGACAACGATTTGGGGAATGATCACGGCGTCGAGCTGAGGGGCCAGCTCGCCGGGGGGTGCTGCGGCCTGCGTCGTGAGCACCGCCTCGGAGACGACGTCCGCCATGATGAGCGCGTCGGCATGCTGGTCATCACTCAGCGCGCCGGAGTGGTCACGGTAGAGATCGAGCGAGCCCAAACGCTCAGTACCGACTCGAAGTGGGAACGCGAAGAGCGCCCCCACACCTGCTTTTAATACGGGAGGGGTGAAGCCGAGCCACCGACCGGTCATATCAGCGAGATTGGGTTCTGCAATTGGTGCCTCAAGGTTGTAGGCATCGATGCAAGGTCCTTCGCCCAGCATGAACTGCATCTCCTCGATGAACGAACTCACTGCGTCGGTCGTGCCGAACGATCCACGTCTCACGTCGCCGGACCTGAGCATGATCCCCACGCCGCTCGTCGCGGTCACGTCCATGCATAGCTTGCAGAGCCGATCCGGGGACGAATCGTCGCTCTCGGCAATTCGACTGAGGATGCTCTGACGACGGTCGTTCGTCATTGCATCGGTTCCTTGCACGGGGCAATGGTCAAAGAAGGGATCCGCGTTCACAGCGTGCGCTCCCACTGATTGTGTCGCTACGCGTGCTTATCGCACATTCGTTCGTAGCGCAACCCCCCGTTGACGTACATTGGCAAATGTGCGCCAATCGGTCTCAGGTTGCATATTTGCTTCTCAGGATGTAATACGAAATCGATCTAGCGGGACAGGGGCGACCTCTTGGATACAGACGATCTTGACCAGCCGGTGGAAGGCGATGCTGTCGTCGATGCAATCGATGATGTTTCCACCGCCGTCGAGGAGAACGTCAGTGACCAAGAGGACCTACTTTCTGAGTTGGGCCGAATACGCGACGACCGGGTCGCGGGCGTACCGCTGCAGGATTCAATCGGTGGAGCAGGTCAGCCTCGAGCTCTCGTACTCTTGAACCGCGTCGTCAAGCGCCTCACCCTCGGAAGTGCACGTTTGCGACGCGCTCTTGTCACCTCCCTAGTCGAGGAGGGGGATAGCGCGAACTCGGTTGCGAAGCGTTTCGAGGTTTCGCGTCAACGTATCTCGGCGATTCTTCGACGAGATAGAGATTGATGGAGCGTGACCTATTTATCAAAGCGAATGTTTCGCACGCGGCGGAACGGTCACCCTGTTTCGGATTGGCCGACGTACTAAAGAACTCCGGGTCTCATCGGAGGGAAATTCACCAAGCGTCGGGAATGCTCTGAGCTAGGCAATGTCAGTGTTGGCAAAGCACTTGTTCCGATTTGCGGAGTCATTCGTAAACCGTGGGGGACCCATTGCTGAAACCGCTTCGTCGGTCATTGATCGACGACTTCATCTCGATCGTTCCGGTAGTCTTTTACCAGAATGGAGTAAGGGCTAATCATGCCGATAAGCAAGACATTGCTTTCCCAGACATTCGTGCAGCTCGCCGACTCACTCGTCGATGAGTTTGACGTCATTGAGCTGCTCACCTTGTTGACCAGCCGTTGCGTGGAGTTGTTCGATGCCGGTGCGGCAGGAATCCTCCTCGGCGACCAGCGCGGAACATTGCAGGTCGTGGCCGCCTCAACCGAGCAGGCCCATCTACTTGAACTGTTCCAGCTGCAGAACGACGAAGGTCCTTGCCTCGAATGCTTCTCCACTGGTGAAGCGGTCACCAACGGCGACTTGACGGACTCTTCAAAGTGGCCAGTT
>DATLRV010000011.1:0-85395 GCA_035534455.1 Acidimicrobiales bacterium | reverse complement strand
GACATCCCGCCAACCACAAGAGTCTCTGGTCGGTCACGCCCATGCTCGGGTCGTGCCGGCGTTTCAGCAGTGCCGAGTGGCACTCCCGCTCCCGCCCGGTCATCGACAGGCGGTCAGCCGGGTCTGCGCGGTGGATCGAGGGTAAGAGCTATGATCGGCGAACTGCGGATGGCACCGGGAGGGACCGGATCGCTCTCTTAATCCGCAGGTTCGGGGTTCAAGTCCCCGGAGGCGCACTCCACAGGCGCACGGAGAGAGGGAGACGGCGCACGAACGGCACCGGAACCCGGACACAGGCCGCACCCCGCGCACGGGTACCCGGCCCCCCGGCCGGCCGGCGAGAGAGCCCCGGAGCGAGCGCGCCGGCGGCGCCTGCCCAGCGACATTCCGCTCCGGGCGGCATCGGGCACCCGCACCGCGGCCGCCGAGAATGAGAAGTTGCACGCCGTCTGAGAACCGGGGGCTCTCGTATGGCAGCGCGAGTGCAAGTTGGACCCGTGCGCGAGGGACGGAGCCCGTCTCAGGAGGGCTCGACGGGGGCCGGCACAGGCAGCTCGACGGGGACCGGGCACGGGCTCGCCAAATCCGACGACCTGGCAAGCTTCCGCGGGGTCGAAGGCATGGCTTGTGGGACGCGAAAGAGCCGGGCTCCGAATGCCCGGCACCGCCATTATGCGTCGAGTGACGACCTGGAGTCAAATCCGCCTCCATGGAGGGAAGGGGGCGGGGGGAAATTGCGAGGCGACGGGAACAGTCCGGCCGAGCCGGTCGAATAGTCCCTGACACGCGATTTCCCAGACCGCCGGGAGCGGATCGCAACTATGCTCCCGGGACGCCACGGAGGAGGGGGGGCAATGCGCCTGGCACGCTTCAGCACGAGGGCAGACCCAGTGCGGCGCGTCGAGGTCCTCCGAGACGACCAGTGACCCTGGTCGCCGATTCCCTCGCTGAGCGGCCGCGGCTCGACCTGTCTCACGAAGACTGATCCGAAGAGAAAGGCGGACACGCGATGGCGGAAGTGCTCTTGGCCGGGGTGACCCACTATCCAGATCTGAACTATCCCGATCGTCAGATGGCGAACCTCCTTCGCTACGCGCTCAGGGACCCTGCCGTTCCGGAACGCGAGAAGGATCCGGCCAACTGGCCGCCGTCGATGCGCGAGGAGTGGGAGCAACACGACGAGAGCGCCGCCCGTCATCGTGCCGATCTCGTCGAGAACTTCCACCGAGTCCGCCAGGTCATCGACGGATTCGCGCCTGACGTCATCGTGCTCTGGGGCGACGACCAGTACGAGAACTTCCGCGAGGACGTCATCCCTCCGTACTGCGTGCTCTCCTACGGCGACACGGTGACGTACCCGTGGAGACGGGTTCGAGCCTGGGACGAGCCCCGAGAGGCGTCGAAGGGGGCGGAGAACATCTGGGGCGAGCCGGGAGACTGCGGCCAAAAGGTCGTCGGCGCGCCGCAAGTCGGCCGCTACCTCACGAAGGCATTGCTGGAGCGGGACATCGACATGGCGTACGCGTACCAGCCGCTCCACTTCGAGGGATTGGCGCACGCCTTCATGAACACCATCATGTTCTTGGACTACGACCGGGTCGGATTCCCCTATCCGGTACTGCCCGTGGCGGTGAACTGCTACGGCAGCCGTGTGATCGCGAACCATGCCGGACCGGTTCACTTCGGTCAGGAATTGGCCGGTACAGGGATTCTGGACCCCCCGGCTCCCGCTCCTCGTCGCTGCTTCGCGATGGGTGCGGCCACCGCCGAGGCGCTCGCCGAGAGCCCGTGGCGCTGCGTGATCATGGCGTCGTCGAGCTGGTCCCATGCCTTCCTCACCGATTCGACCTGGCGGATGCGCCCAGACACGGACAGCGATCTGAAGTTCTACAACGCACTGCGCGACAGGGACTGGGCGGTGTTCAGGGATGCCGACCTCGACGACCTTGTAACCGCTGGACAGCAGGAGCTGCTGAACTGGTGCGCGCTCGCCGGCGCGCTCGACAAGGTCGACGCCTCCGTCGACTACCTCACCTTCATCCAGTCGAACATCTTCAACTCCAACAAGTGCTTCCTCTTGGCGCACCCCGGAGGAGCGGGATGACGTCACCGCTCACCGACTGATCCCCGCCGCGACGAGCGGGGGCCCGTGGAGCAAGGGCGCGGCATTCGGCGCCGGCCGAGGACGAGCACACGCAAGACCGCCAGGGAGGAACCTGATGGCGTCGTTCTGGAATTCGCTCATGGACCTGGCGCCCCGCGTCTACCGGACGTCGGCGGCGGGTGTCGACACCCGGGTCGTGGAGGCCGGACCGCTCGGGCCTGCACCCGATCACGAGCCCGTGCTCCTGGTCCACGGGGCGAGCGGGCACCTCGAGTCGTTCGTGCGCACGATGCCCTTTCTTGCACACCGACGCCGAGTGATCGCCTTCGACCTGCCCTGGCACGGCTACGCAAGCCATCCCGATCACCCGTACACGGTCGCCGAATACGCAGACTTTGTCGTCGAACTGGCGCGCCGACTTTCCGTCGACGGCCCCGTCCACCTGGTCGGCCAGTCCCTGGGGGCCGCAATCGCGGGAAGGATCGCCATCGAGCGAACTCTTCCCGTGGGTCGGTTGGTGCTCATCGGCGCGGCTGGTGTACCGGGCACCCGTCGCAACGCCTCGCACTCGATGCGCGCGGCGCTTCGAGATCGCAGCTATGCGTCCGTGAAGTCGCGGCTCGAGTACGCCATGGCCTACCGGGGCCCGGAAATGGACGAGCTGATCGAGTGCCGGTACGTCGCCTACCAACGGGGCGACTGGCCGCCGCGTGCCGAGGCGTTCAGCTTCCACGAGGAGGGCGCCGGGCGACGCAGCTTGGAAGCCACCGAGGAGGAGTGGCGCTCGCTCGCCCTCCCGACGCTCCTCGTCTGGGGGTCCGAGGACCGCGTCGTACCCCCGTCCGCGGGGCGGCGCCTGGCGGAGCTCGTGGCCGGGTCGCGCCTCGACGTCTTCGACGGATGCGGGCACAACCCGCAGTTCGAGCGGCCGTACGCCGTGAACCCCGTCGTCGACGCCTTCCTTGCGGGGGACACCGAGCCGCCTGGCGGAGCGACGCTCGAGACCTCAGCGGCGCGGTGAGCTGTCCGTAAGACCGACCGGCGCTCGAGCCGAACGCCACACGCCGACAGCCCCTTCGAGATGACGACGGCCGTGCACGTCACGTCGCGCCGAGTAGGGACTCGCGGCCCTGATCCTGGATGCTCCTGTCGGTGCACGATCGGAGAGGTTCCGCGCGTGCGGGAGCCGGCCCGATCGGAGGTCGCCATGCTCGTGAGCTTCTTTTCTCGTCGGTCGGTGCGGGTCATCAGATGGATGTCGACCTGTCTCGGCGCGCTCGCGCTCGGCGCCACGTCCGGCGTGCTCGCCTCGACGCCCTCGGGTGCCAGCCCGGGCGGCGGCTACCGGCTCGTCGCCGGGGACGGAGGCGTGTTCAGCTTCGGCGCTCCGTTCTTCGGCTCGCCGGCTTCCACCCCTTCGACGTGCGTTGCCGTCGCACCGTCCCCGGTCCCGTCCCGTTCCTGTACGTCGATGACGACGACGGCGACCGGCGACGGCTACTGGATCCTCAACGGGTCGACCGGCGCGATCACCGAGTACGGTGACGCCGTCTCCTACGGCACACCCGCGGCGACGTTCGCCGGCGTCCCTCGGGACCTCGTGCCCTGGTTCCATCAGATCGTCGCCACGGCGGACGGGAGGGGATACTGGGTCCTCGCGATCGGCCTGAGCCGGCTCGGGTCGGTCGAGGGCTTCGGGGACGCGCATACGTACGGGGACGAGACCGCGACTGCCGGGCCGCGTGGACACGTCGGGTCGCCGGTCACGATGGCACCGACGCCGACAGCCAACGGCTACTGGATCGCCGACTCGGACGGCGGGGTGTTCTCCTTCGGCGACGCCAGGTTCTACGGCTCGATGGGCGGCAAGTCCTTGGACGCGCCGGTGGTCGGCATGACGGCCACCGCCGACGGGAAGGGCTACTGGCTCGTGGCGGCCGACGGCGGCGTCTTCTCCTTCGGCGACGCCACGTTCTACGGCTCGATGGGCGGCAAGTCCTTGAACGCGCCGGTGGTCGGCATGACGGCCACCGCCGACGGGCTCGGCTATTGGCTGGTCGCCGCCGACGGCGGCGTCTTCTCCTTCGGCGACGCCAGGTTCTACGGCTCGATGGGCGGCAAGTCCTTGGACGCGCCGGTGGTCGGGATCAGCGCCTCGCCGCCCGAATGAGGGCCGCGCGGCAACGGCATCAATCGACGACGCCGCGAAGCTCCTAGCCGTCGGGGTCGTCGAGGACGTCCATCAGCGCGACCTGCAGCGCGTACGCGACGCGGATGACCGCTTGGTCCTCGTCGTCCAGCTTTTCCCGGTCCTCATCCGTCCGGACACCGAGCTCCGCCGATCGCCGCGACAAGGTCATCCCGAGGACCTTGAGCCACGCTTCCGCCTCGTCGGTGTCGATCGTCGGTTTCTGGGCGCTCGCAGCGACCGCGGCGACCACCTCGTCGATCGCGAGCTGTCGTCCGAGGACGTACGCGGGGTCGTCGACTTCGGCGCTCTCGTCGATTCGGCCGAACAGTCGCAGGAAGCCCGGTGATCCGGGTGTCGAGCCGGTGTCACGAAGTCGCTCTGCGGCGGCGGTCATGAACTCGCGCACGCCGGGGGGAAGATCGAGGCCGATCCGACCGTCCGCGGTCCGCCGAAAGGGGGCGCGCCGCCGCGCGCTCATACGGACCGCGCAACCGTGGACTGCAGGCCGAACGTGGCGAGCTCGAGGCAGTACCGGACGGCACGGTCCCGCTCCCCGGTCCACACCACCGCCTTGCCCTCCTGGTGCGCGATGAGCATGAGGCGTTCGGCGCGGTCGGAGTCGTAGCCGAACACCTTCTTCAACACGCGGACGACGACTTCCATCAGCGTCACCGGGTCGTTCCACAGCAGGACGTCATAGGGAACGTCGATGGAACGCTCGACTTCCCGCTGGTCGCGTTCGCCGACGTCGGGCCGGGCCTCGGTCACGCCGGGGGCTGGCGCGGGCGCGCTCGACATGCCCGCACCCTACGGCACCCGGCTCCTCGGCGCGGATCCACGAGGTGGTCGCCGCGGCACGGGTCCCGTCTCGCCCGTTGCCGGTGTCGTGGTGTCCCCGCTGGCCCAGCCGTGGCGAAGTGTGGGAGCGTGCGTTCGTGCGGGCTGCACCGACGTCAGGTCCGGGGAACCGGCTCGCCCGGTGGGTCTTCCGGGGACTTCCCGACCGTTACGACCGTCTCGCGGAGTGGTTGTCGTTCTGGCAGAACCGAAGATGGCGCGCGGCCCTGGTGGACGCCGTCGCCGCCGGGCACCCACGGCTCGTCGCGGACGTGGCGACGGGCACCGCGGGGGTTGCGCTCGCCCTCGCGTCGCGGACCGGTGCCGACGTGCTGGGACTCGATCTCGACGAGCAGATGGCACGGCGGGGTCTCGGCAACGTGCGCACGACACGCCGCTCCCACGTCGCGATCGCCGTCGCCAAGGGCGAGCAGCTGCCCCTGGCAGACGCCTCGGTCGACGCTCTGAGCTTCACCTACCTGCTCCGGTACGTCGACGACCCCGAGTCGACGATCGCCGAGCTCGCCCGGGTGGTGCGGCCGGGCGGGGTCGTGGCGAACCTCGAATTCGCCGTTCCCACCTCGCAGCTCTGGCGCCCGCTGTGGTGGCTCTACACCAGGTTCGCGCTCCCCCTTCTCGGCGCCCTGACGGGCGGCATGCCGTGGTACAGGGTCGGGCGGTTCCTCGGACCGAGCATCACCGACCACTACCGGCGTTACCCGCTCGACTGGACCGTGGCGGCGTGGGAGAAGGCGGGAATCGAAGGAGTCACGGTGCGTGCCATGAGCCTCGGCGGCGGGCTCGTGATGTGGGGCCGCCGGAAGTGACCGCGAACCGGACGCGCCCGGCGTTCTACGCCGCGCGTCCGGGGGGATGGCGCGACTGGTGGACCGTGCTCCACCCTCCGTACACCGCGTGGCATCTCTCCTACGTGGTCGTCGGCGCGTGCGTCGCGCCGACGGTGACCGTCAGCCGACTGCTCGCGACGCTCCTCGCGTTCTTCCTGGCCGTTGGCATCGCCGCCCACGCCTACGACGAGCTCCAGGATCGCCCCCTCGGCACCCACATCCCGACCTGGGCGCTCGTGACGGCGTGCGTCGGCGGACTCGCCGGCGCGCTCGTCCTCGGGGCGTTCGGCGTCGCCGAAGTCGGGCTCGTGCTCCTCCCCTTCCTCGTTGCAGGGCCGCTCCTCGTGATCGCCTACAACGCCGATCTCTTCCACGGTGCCTTCCACACCGATCTTGGCTTCGCCCTCGCCTGGGGAGCCTTCCCGGTGCTGACTGCGTACGTCGCGCAGGCAGGCGACCTGTCGGGCGCCGCCGCGCTCGCCTCTGTTGGCGCGACGGCGCTCTCGCTGGCCCAGCGGTCGCTCAGCACGCCCGCCCGCCAGCTCCGCCGCAAGGTGGTCGACGTGTGCGGGACGGTCGTGTTCGACGACGGCGCGGAGCACCGTCTCGACCGTGAGCGTCTTCTCGAGCCTCTCGAGCGCGGCCTTCGAGCGCTCGCTTGGGCGGTCGTGCTCTTCGCCGCGGCTCTTGCGGTGTTCCGGTTGGGTTGAGACCGGTCGTCTTCGCCGGCCCGTCACTCGCGCGCGCTCAGCGTCCAGGCTTGGTCCCCGCGACGATGGCCGCCTCCGCAACGATCCTGGTTCCTTGCACGTCGACCAGGCCGGAACGTCGGAAGATCTCGAGCCACGTCTCCATCGGCAGCGGGCGCTCGCGCATGCGGAACGTGAAGCGGGCCACGTTCTTGGCGATCCGCCACCAGCCCGCCGGGCCGCGACGCAGCATCACCCGCACCTTCGAGCCGATGATCTCACGGTCCTGCCTCGTCGCCCCGCGCCCGAACATCATGTCGCCGACGACGACGCGCCCTCCGGGCTTGAGCCAGGTGACCGCGGATGCCAGCACGACGCGCTTCTCCTCGTCGTAGAGGTGGTGCATCGCGTAGCTCGAGACGACCAGGTCGACGCTCCCCGGCTCGATGGCCAGCTCCTGGGCCGGGCGGACCGCGGTCTCGATGCGTAGGCCCTCGCGCGCGGCGTTGCGCTCGACCGTCTCGATCATCCGCGCGCTGATGTCGACCGCGAGTACCTGGGCGCCCTTGCGGGCGAGCGGCAAGCTGAGCTGGCCGTTCCCGCACCCGAGGTCCACGACCGATTTGCCGTCGACGTGAGCGCAGGCGTCGCTGAGCGCGTCGATGACACGCTCGAGACCCGCCGCGGCGTGGTGCTCCCACGCGTGCGCCCGGCCGTCCCAGAGCCGCCGGACGCGCCGGGCGCCGCGCGCTGCGGTCGCCGGACGCGCCGCGTGGGCGAGACCGAGCCGGTGTGACTCGTTGCGGTGCGACTCGTTGCGGTGGGACTCGTTGCGGTGGGACTCGTAGCCGTTCTCCTGGTCCAGAGCACTCACCCGTTCGATTCTCGCAGAGGTTCATGACGTCGGGGTGACGCGCCATGCCTGCTGGCCGGCCGCCCGCTGAAGTAGGTTGCGCGCGGATGTCACCGTCCAACGGCCGTGTGCGGTGTCTCCGCGTCCTTGGCGCCGTCGTTGTGGTCGTCGTGGTCGCCGGAGCGGCCGCAGCTGCCGTCGCCCTCACCCGCGGCGGTGGCACAGGGGGCCACGGACATTCGACGACGACCACGTCGCCACCGACCACCACGACGGCGCCGGCACGGGTCACCCCGATCGGCACGTACTCCGTGGCGACCACCTCGTTGACCGTGACCGTCCCCGGAGTGCCCCCGACAGACGGTCAGCTGCCCACGACGGTCTGGTACCCCTCGGCAGTCGTGAAGCCGGCCACCGGGGGCGGGGGACGACACCGCTACCCTCTGCTCGTCTTCTCGCAAGGGTTCGACCAGGCGGTGTCGAGCTACTCGGCGCTGATCGTGGACTGGGCGTCGGCGGGATTCGTCGTGGCGGGTCCGACCTATCCGCACACGGCACCACAGACATCGGCCACCCTCGACCGGACACCGTCCGAGCTCGACCGCCATCCCGCCGACCTGCGGGCGGTGATCACGTCGTTGGTCCAGGCGGGACGGGCACCCGGTTCGGTGCTCTCGGGGAAGATCGACGCCAGCGAGATCGGGCTCGTCGGGCACTCCGACGGCGGCGACGTGAGCCTCGCGCTCGCGGCCAACTCGTGCTGCCGCGACACCGGGGTGAAAGCCGTCGCGACGCTCTCGGGCGCCGAGTACCGGTATTTCGGCGGCCAGTACTTCCCGCCCGGTACACCGACGACGCCACTCCTCGTGGTCCAAGGCGACAACGATCCGACGTACAACCCTCCGGTCTGCAGCGCCGAGCTCTACGACGCCGCCCCCGGGACCAAGTACTACCTGGACCTCCTCGGCGCCACACATCTCGACCCCTACGAGGACGCCACCACATGGGAGGCGGTGGTGGCGAAGGTGACCACCGACTTCTTCGACGCAGAGCTGTCCGGGGAACGCCGCGCCCTGACGGAGATGGCGGGGAGCGGCAACGTGCCGAACGTCGCACAGCTGGCCGCCGGCGGTACGGCGCCACCCGCCACGGGCACGTGCCCGACAGCCCCGGCCACGCCAGGCACGACACCGCCGGCCACAACCACGACGACGACCACCTCGGCGCCGGTGCCGGCCACCACGACCACCACCACCACTGCGGTCCCCACGACCACCACGACTGCGGGCACACCCGCACCGACAGCGGCGGCACGCACGACGGGGACGCCCGGGTCCGGGGGCGCACCAGGCGCGTGAAGAGGTCCGCGGACCGCCGCGGACCTCTTCACTTCTTCGTCACGAGGTGCCGCCAAGCTGTGCCTGTGAGCACGACGGTGTCCGAGCGGTCGGTCGCGCGGTCCCGGTCCGCGGGCGGTCGAGTCGCGCGACGACCGGCGCCCGCGCCTCGGCGGGTGCTGGGACAGGCCGCGGTCGCCGGCGGCGTGCTCGGGCTTCTCGCCGTCGTCCTGCTCGGCGTGGCGAGCGAGTCCGGCGCGGATCTCCACGTCCGTGGTGGCGTCGCGATGTTCGTGGGCGGGATGACCGGGCTCGTCGGGATGTACCTCGCCCTCGTGCAGCTCCTGCTGATCAGCCGGATCCCCCAGCTCGAGCGGATTCTCGGGCAGGACGGGCTCCTCAGGTGGCATCGTCGGGTCGGCCCGTGGCCGATCAGCCTCCTCGTCGTCCACGCGGTCGTGATCACGATCGGCTTCGCGCAGGCCGCGAAGAGCGGCGTCCTCCACGAGCTCGCGGTCTTCCTCCGCTCCTACCCCGACATGCTCGCCGCGACGGTCGGGCTCGCGCTGATGGTGGCGGCCGGCGTCGCGTCGATCGGCGCGCTGCGTCGGCGGATGCGCCGCGAGACGTGGTGGGTGCTCCACCTCTACATGTACCTCGCGCTCGCGCTCTCGTTCGCGCACGTGCTGGCCCTCGGCCCGACCTTCGTCGGCCATCCGGCGACGCAGGCCGTGTGGGCGCTCGTCTGGGCGTTGACGGCCGGCACGGTGCTCCTCTACCGGTTCGGGCTCCCGATCGCCCGCTCGATTCGCTACCAGATCCGCGTGTCCGAGGTACACCGCGAGGCACCCGGCGTCGTGTCGATCGTGTGCACCGGGCGCCAGCTCCACCGGCTGCGCATCTCGGGCGGACAGTTCTTCGCATGGCGGTTCCTCGCGCGCGGTCTGTGGTGGCAGGCCCACCCCTACACGGTCTCCGCGCTGCCCCGTCCGCCACACTTGCGGTTGACCGTCCGCCAGCTCGGCGACCACTCGTCGGCCATCGCCCGCCTTCGTCCCGGCACCCGTGTGGCGATCGAGGGGCCGTACGGGGCGGTGACCCCCGACGTGCGGATGCACGACAAGGTGGTGCTCGTCGCCGGCGGGATCGGCATCACCGCCATCCGCGCCCTGCTCGAGGATCTCCCCAAGACCGCGCAGCCGATCGTGGTGATGCGGGCCCCGACGACCGAGCAGCTGGTCCTGCGCGACGAGACTGCCGCCCTCGTGCGCAAGCTCAACGGCACGCTCCACGAGCTCGTCGGCCCCCGGTCGTCAACGGGCAGTCCGCGGGCTTTCCTCCGCCGGCTCGTCCCCGATCTCTCCGAGCGCGACCTCTACGTCTGCGGCCCCGAGGGGTTCGTCCACGAGGTCATCGCGGCGGCCCACGAGCTCGGCGTGCACCGGAACTGCGTCCACTACGAGGTGTACCAGTGGTGACCAGCCGAGCGAAGGAGGATCGATGAAGCGCTACCCGGTGGTGCTCGGGGTCACGGCTGCCGGACTCGCCGGCGTCCTCGGTTTCCACAGCCACAGCGGGACCGTCGCGATCGGTGGCACGTCGCTCGGCGCCGGCAACGCGCCGTCGTCCAACCACTCCTCGCACACCGGCCCTTCCAACACACGCACACCGGCGACGACGCCGACGACCAGCCCGAGCTCCACCGGTGCCTCGGGGTCGACGACGGCGGCGACCGGCAGGCTCGAGCAGTACGGCTACGGCCAGCTCTCGGTCCGCGTGACGATGTCCGGCGGCAAGATCACGAACGTGGCTGTCGCGACACTCCAGACCGCCGAGTCGTACTCACAGCAGCTCGCCGCCCAGGTGATCCCGATCCTCCAGCGCGAGGTGCTCTCTGCGCAGAGTGCCCAGATCAACGGGCTGTCCGGGGCCACCTACACGAGCGAGGCATACGCATACTCCGTGCAGTCCGCGCTCGACAAGCTTCCCAAGTGACGCGGTGAGCGCCGTGACGTCCCCCGGTGGCGGCCGCCTCCACGGCGGGGTCGGGTCCGGCGAGCGCTCCCGCGAGATCGTGCATGTCGAACACGTGATGGGGACGGCGGTCTCGATTCACCTCCGCCTCGGCACGGGATCGCAGGAACCCTCCTCAACGGTCGGAGCGGCGCTCGAGCGGGCGTGCGCCGAGCTTCACGGAGCCGACGGCCTGTTCAGCACCTGGAAGCCGGAGAGCCCGATGAGCATGCTGCGACGCGGCCTGCTCTCTCCCGACGAGGTCCCCGACGAGATCGGTCAGGTGCTCGACCTCTGCGCGTACGTGCGGGACCTCAGCTCCGGATGGTTCGACCCTTGGGCAATGCCCGGTGGCGTCGATCCGACCGGTATCGTGAAGGGGTGGGCCGTCGAGCGGGCGCTCGGCGCGCTCAGGGTCCGAGACGTCGCGGCGGCATCCGTCAACGCAGGCGGTGACGTCGCGGTCTTCGGCGAACCGGCAGAGGGCACGCGCTGGCGCATCGGCGTCCGGCATCCCTGGCGACCGGATGCACTGGCTTGCGTCCTCCTCGTCGACGACGCGGTCGCGACGTCGGGGACCTACGAGCGGGGTCCACACCTCGTCGATCCACGCACCGGCGGCCCCCGGGCGTGCGCGGCGTCTGCGAGCGTCGTGGGTCCGAGCCTCGCGCTCGCCGACGGCATGGCGACGGCCCTCGCCGTCGGGGGTGACGAGGTGCTCGAACGGCTCGCGGAGCTTCCCCGTTACGAGGGCTACTTGGTCCGCACCGACGGGACCGAGATCTGGACCCCCGGGATGCCGTTCGACGAGTGATCAGGCTGTCGGCTCCCACGGAGTGGGGGCCGAGCCCTGCATCTGGTCCGCCACCTGCCATGCGTACCAGGCGCGGAACCGTCGAAGTCGCGGCGACGACTCGAGCGTGAGCAGCTCCCCTTCCCTGCAGTAGCGGTCGACCTCGTCGAGCCAGTCCGCGAGCCGCAGGAGCGCCTCCCAGCCGCGGCGTGGCACCGACATGTGGATGTCCACGGTCGCGTCGCCGCGCCGTATCGCCTCTTCCACCTGCACCCGCATCGCGTCGCTCGCCGGCGCGAAAGCGCGACGGACCTCCGTCGCGAGGTCGAGGAGCCGGCGCGGCACCTCGAGTCCACCGGCGGAATTCGCCGACTGCACGATGAGCGCCAGCTCGCGGACCACCGCGTCGTTGTGCTGCTCAGCTTCGTGATACACGTCCGGCGGCAGCGCCAGCACCTGCACGTCGACGACCTCGCCGACGCCGGGGCGCCCGGCGGTCACGCCACGGGCCTCTCCGGTCCCGCCACTCGCGCCGGTCCCCCGGCCACCCGGGCGCGAGCCCGCGGCGACGAGGTCCCCGCGAGCCATCGAACGAGACGCGGGCACCGGCACGAGCTCGTGCCGCGCAGCGTCGATGGCGGGGCTCACCGCGAACCAGACGGTCTTCCCGTCGGGGCCGCGCTCGACGCCCCAGTCCTCGGCGAGCGAGGCGAGAAGCCGCAAGCCACGTCCCGTCGGCGAGTCCGCGGCGTAGCGCTTCGGCACGGGGGCCGCCGCGTGCCCGTCGCGCACTTCGAAGCGGGCGCGAGCACCCTCGGGCCGGTAGGCGACCGCGATCGGCGTGCCCGCATGCAGCACCGAGTTCGTCACGAGCTCGGACACGAGGAGGCGGGCGGTCTCGACGCCCTCTACGGGCCAGCCCGCGAGGATTCCGGTGACCCAGGACCTCGCGTGCCGCGCCGCGGCCGGCTCGGGTTCGAGTCGGAGCGGGTTCGGCTCGGCGGTCGCCGGGAGGACGTGGCTCACGCCGACGGCCTTACACCCGGTCCCGTTCTCGACGTCCCGGCCCGAGGCGCGCACGCGACGGCCTGCCGGATCGTCGAGGAGTGGCAACCCCGCGGGGCACGGCCGGGGCGCTGGGGCGGCCCAGAGGAGATCGGAGCCGAATCGTTTTCATAGATCACGCAAGGCGCCATTCTGCCAGGCGGCGAGCCGCGCGTCGCGAATCCCCGGGCCGTTCAGCCCTACACTCGGCGTCCCGTGCACGAGTCCCTGCGACGCACCGACCCCGACTCCGGCGCTCCTGTCGCCGGGACCGACGAGGGCGCGTCGCCGGGGTGCCCCGAGGTCCTCGCGCGTTCGGCGCGCCTCTTGTCGGCGCCGCTCCGCGCGCCGCTCGCCGTCGGAAGCCGGCTCGCCGGTCCCGTCCGATCCGACCTGCGCCGGAGCATCCGGCGGTCGCTCGGCCTCCCGGGAGAGCCCCCGCCGCGCGCCGAGGGCACGGGCGAGGCATTCCTGCCGCCGGGCGCGGTGGCCCGACGCGTCCACGGGGACCTGCCGGCCATGGTCGTCGGTGGCCTCGCCGCCCTCATGCTCCAGACCCTGCACCCCCTCGCCATGGCCGGCGTCGCGGACCACTCCAACTACCGCGAGGACCCGATCGGCCGCCTCCGCCGCACCGCTGCGTTCGTCGGCGCGACCACCTTTGGCACGGTGGAGGAGGCCAACCTCGCGATCGACAAAGTGCGAGACGTCCACCGGCACGTGCACGGACGGGCGCCGGATGGCCGGAGGTACGCCGCGGGAGATCCCGAGCTCCTGACGTGGGTGCACGTCGCGGAGGTGTTCAGCTTTCTCGCCGCCGCCGAGCGCTACGGTCCTCACCGTTTCGGGCCGGCCGACCGTGACCGGTACTTCACCGAGACGGCGGTGGTGGCCCGGTCCCTCGGGGCACGCTGGGTTCCCGAGTCGGCCGAGGAGGTCCACGACTACTTCACGAGCGTCCGCCCGGAGCTGCACGCGGGACCCCAGGCGATCGAGGCCCGCGACTTCCTCCTGCACGGCGTGGCTCGTAGACCCAAGGACCGGGCGATCTACCTCGGCATCGTCGCGTCGGCGCTCGCGGTCGTCCCCCGCTGGGCGCGCGCCGAGCTGGGCATTCCCGCACCGCTCCTCCTCGACGAGCTCGTGGTGGTGCCCCCCGCTCGGGCGTTCTGCGGCGCGCTGCGCTGGATGCTGCACAGCTGAGCGTCCGTCGCACGGCGGCACGGGCACCGGAAACCACCACTAGTGCGGCTGCAGGCCCCAGCTGCCCTCCCAGGACTCGCCCGGTTCGAGCACGATGAGGTCCTTCCCGGAGCGGAAGGCGTCGGGGGGGCACGTCATGGGTTCGATCGCCACCGAGCGACGACGGCGCTCCGGCTCGACGCCGTCCGCGGTGTAGCACATGAGGTACCGAAAGCGGTCGTCCGCCCACAGCTCGACGCCGCGGCCGGTCTCGAGGTCGCCGAGCGACGCCCGGGTGATCCCGTCGTCTCCACGGAAGAGGCCCGTGTAGGCGGTGTCGAGCCGCGTGGACCCGATCGTCCGGCCCGACCTGAAGTCGAGCTCGCTCCCCGCGACCTCCCGTAGCTCGCCGGTGGGCAGCTGGCGTTCGTCGACCACGAGGCTGCGCGTTGCGGGGATCGCCAGCGTCGCGGTGTCGGCGCTGGCGGCGCCGGCGGCGCCGGCGACGAGGTAGGGATGGAACCCGATGCCGAACGGTGCTGCGGTCTCCCCCGCCCCGGTCGCCTCCGTGGTCACGACCAGACCGTCTCGCCGCAGCCGGTACTCGCAGCGCAGCTCCACCGACCAGGGGTAGCCCGGCGTGGGCCGGATCGTGCAGCGGAGGGCGACGACGTTCTGCGCGCTCGCCTCGAGCTGCCAGGGCATCCAGCGCACCAACCCGTGGATCGCGTTGCCGAGCGAGGGCTCGTCGAGCGCGGCCTGCGCCCGCACCCCTCGCCACTCGTACTTCCCGTCACCGAGCCGGTTCGGCCACGGCGCGAGGACCTGGCCGCGCCCCGCGTGGCTCCATTCCGACGGGCCGAAGCCGTCCACCACGTCGTCGGCACCGAGCGTGTAGCTCCGGAGCGTCGCGCCGACCTCGGTGACCACCGCTTGCTGGTGGCCGTGCGCAATGACCCACTGCTCCCCCGTCGGCGAGATCGGCGAAGCGCTCTGTGGCATGCGGCGTCCTCTCGGGAGAGTGCAGGTCGGCGGGTATCGTACTGGCGCGTGCGGGTCCTGGTAACCAACGACGACGGCGTGCACGCACCGGGCCTCGCAGCCATCACCCGTGCGCTCGCCAGATGGGCCGCGGATCACGACGGACGCCACCAGGTCATCGTGGTCGCGCCGCTCGCGAACCACAGCGGCGCGTCCGCAGCGGTCGGCACCGTGTACGAACGCGCGGCGATCTCGTATCGGCGTGTCCACATCGAGGGCGCGGACGACGTCCCCGCCTACGGCGTGGACGCACCTCCCGCCCTGGCCGTGCTCGTCGGGACGCTCGGAGGCTTCGGACCGCGCCCGGACATGGTGGTGTCGGGAATCAATCTCGGAGCGAACGTCGGACGCTCCGTCCTCCACTCGGGGACCGTCGGCGCCACCCTTGCGGGCGCACAGCTCGGTCTTCGCGGCATGGCGGTGTCCCTACGTGCGGGATTCCCCCCGGAGCAGTGGGACACCGCGTCGACGATCGCGGTGGCGCTCCTTCCCGCCCTCTGCGACGCACCCCCCCGGACGGTGCTGAACCTGAACGTCCCCTCGCTTCCCATGGACGAGCTGCGGGGTGTGCGGCGCGCCAGGATCTCGACGTCGGGGATCGTGAAGCAGGCGACGGGCGGCCTGGCGGGGGGCCTGGCGCACGGCGTCGACGGGCCGGCGCGGCGAGGCGGGGACGACGAGGGGGAGATCCGCCTCACGCTCGGCGCGGCCGTCCCGACCCTGGGCCACGCGGACGAGTCCGAGGACCCAGAGGACGACGCCGCGCTGGTCGCCGCCGGCTTCGCGGCGCTCACCCCGATCGTGGGCGTACGCGAGGACGCGGCACCCGACGCCGACGAGGTAGTCCGGGCCGCGCTCTCGAGCCTCCACCGTCTCCTCGGGCGCTGATCCCCAAGCCCCGGGGCGCTCACTCGTCGGGGCCTGGGGTGCGCCGGCTTTGCTTGGTGACCGCCCGGCGCCGTTTCTCGTCGAGACGACGCGCCCGCGCTGCAGAGGTCGGCGCCGTCGGGCGCCGTCGGCGCGGCACCCGCAGTCCGGCGGCCAGCCGCTCGGCGAGGCGCTCGAGCGCGAGCTGGCGGTTGCGGGCCTGCGACCGCTCGTCGGCAGACGACGCCGTCACGATCGGGCCGAGACGCTCGAGGAGCGCCGCGCGCTGGCGGGGACCGAGGGACGGCGAGTGCTCGACGTCGAAACGAACCTCCACCCGGCTCGCCGTCCGGTTGGCGTGCTGGCCCCCGGGACCCCCGGGGGTCGTGGCCCGCCACGAGACCTCGTCGAGCGGTATCGAAAGGGACGGCGACACCCGGAGCACCGGCCCCCCGCGTGCCCCCGCTCCCGCGTGTGCCTCCGCGTGTGCCTCCGCGCCCGCGTCCGTCGCCATGGACGCCGAGCCTAAGACGGGGCGCGCGGCGCACGCGACGCGGGTGGCGGGACGCGGGTGACGGTCGCCCAAGTTACGCTCGGCTGCCATGGAATACCGACACCTCGGACGCAGCGGGCTCGTCGTCTCCGCCATGGCGTACGGAAACTGGATCACTCACGGCGGCCAGGTGGAGGAGGACGCTGCCCAGGCATGCGTCCGCAAGGCCCTGGATCTCGGGATCACGACGTTCGACACGGCGGACGTCTACTCGCAAGGGCGCGCCGAGGAGGTCCTCGGACGCGCGCTGCACGGGCAGCGGCGCGAGTCCCTCGAGATCTTCACCAAGGTGTACTGGCCGACGGGAAAAGGCCCCAACGACCGGGGCCTTGCCCGCAAGCACGTGACCGAGTCGCTCCATGCCTCGCTCCGCCGCCTCCAGACCGACTACGTCGACCTCTACCAGGCGCACCGCTACGACTTCGAGACGCCGCTCGAAGAGACGCTTCGCGCCTTCGACGACCTGGTGCGTCAGGGCAAGGTCCTCTACGTCGGCGTGTCGGAGTGGACCGCGGAGCAGATCGAGTCGGCGCTCCAGATCGCCGATGACATGGGCTTCGACCGCCTCGTGTCGAACCAGCCGGAGTACTCGCTGCTCTGGCGGGTCATCGAGTCGGAAGTCGTGCCACTGTGCGAGCGCGAGGGCATCGGGCAGATCGTGTGGTCGCCGCTCGCGCAGGGCATCCTTACCGGCAAGTACCACCCCGGCGAGACGCCGCCGCCGGGGTCGCGTGCCACGTCGGCCGACGGGAGCCACTTCATCGAGGAGCTTCTCACCGAGGAGGTCCTCGTCCCCGTACAGGAATTCGCTGCGCTCGCGCGCGCCGCGGGCCACTCCCCTGCCGCGGTCGCGCTCGCATGGGTGCTCTTGAACGAGAACGTCTCGGCCGCGATCGTCGGAGCGACCCGACCCGAGCAGCTCGAGGAGAACGTCAAGGCCATCGACGTCCAGCTCGAGCCCGAGCTCGTGCGCGCCATCGACCAGGTGCTCGAGCCGATCGTGCGGCGCGACCCCGCGCTCACCGAGAGCCCGGCGACGCGACCCTGAGCGGGCACGGAGACACCGTGACCGCACCGCCGGACGAACCGCAGGCAGACCCGCGTCGCCGCCAGCGCGTCGGCGCCTACGGGATGGCCCACGACGCGGAGGGACGCATCCTCCTCGTTCGTGCGGCGAGCTACCTCACGGTCGCGGGCATGTGGTTCCTTCCGGGCGGCGGGGTCGAGCACGGGGAGACACCGGCGGCCTCGCTGCGCCGGGAGGTGCACGAGGAGACCGGCCTCGCGATCGGCTCGCTGTCCCTCCTCGGCGTGCTGTCGGACACCTGGCCCGTCCCTGACGACACGATCCTGCACACCGTTCGCCTCATCTACCGCATCGACCAATGGCACGGCACCCTGCGACACGAGGCGGCCGGGTCGAGCGATCTGGCGGCGTGGTTCTCCCCCGACGAGCTCGAGTCGGTGCCGCTCGTCCGCTACGTCCGAGAGGCCCTCGCCCGCTTCGGCGACGAGTGGTGATCGTCGGATCCGGCTTCGGCGGCTGTTCTGCGCCCGAGCGCTCTACGGCGCACCCGTCGAGGTGACCGTCGTCGACGGCGTCAACCACCAGCTGTTCCAGCCGCTTCTCTACCAGGTTGCGACCGGGATCCTTCCCGAAGGCGAGGTTGCGCCCGCCACGCGCGACGTGCTCCGGCGCCACCGACGTCCTCGCAGAGGTTGCGATCCAGACCGGCGTGCACGCTGCCTTCACGGTGCGGCGCCGGCTCGCCGGCAACACGGTGGCGCGCGTTCTGCCACCGGGACCTTGGCCACCATGGCGCGGGATCCGCGGTGGCGGGCTCCCCGTAGGGTGGGGCGGTGATGGTGGAGGACGTCGCCGTGTGGCTCGGCGTCCTCGAGCGTTCCCACCACCGGCTCACCGGCCTCGCAAGAGAGCTCGACGAGCAGCAGCTGCGCGCCCCCTCCTACTGCGACGACTGGTCGATCGCCCAGGTTCTCTCGCATCTCGGGAGCGGCGCCGAGATCGTCGGCGCGGCGGTCGCCGCCGTCGCCGCCGGAGAGAGACCGCCGTCGCGCGACACCTATCCCGCCGTCTGGGACCGCTGGAACGCGATGTCCCCTCGCGAGATGCGGGATCAAGGACTGGCAGCGGACGAGGGTTACGTCGTCCTGCTTCAGCGCCTCGGTTCGGTGCTCGACAAGCTCGAGCTCACACTCTTCGGCGGCATGCGGCTCGACGGGGTCGGACTCGTCGGGGCGCGTCTGAGTGAGCACGCAGTGCACACCTGGGACGTGACGGTGGCCCTGGACCCGTACGCCCGCGTCGCGCCCGACGCCGTGTCGCTGCTCGTCGACCGGCTGCCCCGGATCGGCACCCGGCTCGGCACCCCCGCGCACGTCGAGCGGCCCACGCCTTTGGTCGTGGGGATCGTGACCGCCGAGCCCGACCGACGGTTCGACCTCCGGGTGGACGACGCGGTCTCGCTCACGCCCGACGACAAAGGGCCCCCGCAGCCAGAGGAGCTCCACCTCCCCGCAGAAGCGCTCCTGCGCCTCGCGTACGGCCGCCTCGATCCCGCCGCGCCGGACGTCGAGCCCGCCGAGCGGTCGACGCTCGAGACGCTGCAGCGGGTGTTCCGCGGGTTCTGAGGGCTCGGGCTCTGGGTCGCGCTCCCGAGGGCCCGCGGGGCCCGAGGGCCTTCGCGCCCCGGGGAGCCTGTCGCCGCAACCTATCGCCGCAACCCTTTCGCCAACCCGTGTGTGAGCCGGACCCCTGCAACGGGGGCGTTTACGCGTCCGGTGCCACGGGAAGGGCCGGACCATGCAGACCAAGGACGTCCTCGGCACGCGCTACCGGCTCGACCAGCGCATCGCCGCCGGCGGGATGGGGGACGTCTGGGCCGCCCGCGACGAACTGCTCGGGCGACGGGTCGCACTGAAGCTCCTCCATCCGAACCTCGCCGCCGACGAGGGCTTCCGCCGCCGCTTCCGTGCGGAAGCCAAGGCCGCCGCGCGCTTGTCCCACCCCGGCGTGGTCGCCGTCTACGACTACGGCGAGGATCCGGACGCGCCGTATCTGGCCATGGAGCTCGTGGACGGCGAACCGCTGAGCTCGCTGCTCCGCCGCCGAGGCCGGCTCGGCACGACCGAGACGATGAGCCTCGTGGCCCAGACCGCCGAGGCCCTCGCGGCGGCCCACGCAGAAGGGCTCGTCCACCGCGACGTGAAGCCCGCCAACTTGCTGCTCCGGCCCGACGGCCGGGTCAAGGTCACCGACTTCGGCATCGTGCGCGCCGCGGACACCTCAACGATCACCCGTGACGGCGCCGTGTTCGGCACGGTCGCCTACATGTCGCCCGAGCAGGTCCGCGGCGAGCGGGCCACCGCGGCGTCCGACCTCTACTCCCTCGGGGTCGTCGCGTACGAGTGCCTGAGCGGCACCCGCCCGTACCACGGCGGGGAGTCGATCGCCGTCGCGCTCGCACACCTCCACGACCCGGTACCTCCGCTGCCCGCGGACGTCGGTGTCGGGGTTCGACAGCTCGTCCTGCGCATGCTGCACAAGGACCCGTCGGCGCGCCCCGCGACGGCGGCGGTGGTGGCGGCGACCGCACGTCGCCTCGCGGCCGACGGGGATGCGACCTGGGCGCTCGACGAGCTCGGCGTCATCGGCGAGCCTGGGGTCCTCGACGGCCCCGGTCGCCCGACGGCCGGCCGCGGCCACGCCAATTCCGGCAACGGGGCCTCCGTCGACGTGGGGGATCCTGCGACGGAGCTGCTCTCCGAGGAGTGGCGCCTCGACGGTCGGACCGAGGCGATCTCCCTCGCCGGACTCGCGGAGCCTCCGACGATGGCGGTCGCCCCCCCGAGGCCGGTCGTCTTCCGCGCCCCCTCGGCGCGCCGGCAGTGGGCGCCGATCGCGGCGGTCTGTGCGGCCGCGCTCCTGGTCGCGTTGCTACTCGCCGCGGCGACCTCAGGGGGTGCGGCGCCGTCGCCGCGCACCGTCACGCTGCCGTCGTTACGCGGGATGACGCTGCGCGCGGCCGAGCATCGACTCGACGCACTCGGACTCCACGCCTCGTTTCGCGCCGGCAATCCCCCGCCCGGCGACATCGTCGTAGGCGAGCATCCGGCTGCGGGGGCGACGCTCCGCCGCGGAGACGCCGTGACGCTGACGGTGCAGGCACTCGCCCGGCGTGCCACGAGCACCCCCACGTCGACGACCAGCTCCACGACGACGACCGCACCCCCGCACGCCAGCACGCCCCCGGCGACCCCACCGACGACCGCACCCCCGCCTTCGGGACCGCCGGGGGGTCACGGGCCACCGGGACCAGGCGGCAACGGGCCGCCCGGACACGGCGGCGGCGGCGGCCGCGGGCACTGACGCCGCCCGGTCGCGGTCGCACCCCCGTCGACGATCGCCGCCCCGCCACGGACAGGCACTGACGGGCGTCCGCCTGCACGTCAGTGGGACGAGCGCAGGACCACCTTCTGGGCGGTGTCGACCTGCGTCCCGTTCCGTTCGCCGCCGATCAGCCACACCGAATGGCCCACGACGGCAACCGCGGCGTAGGCCACGGGCTCGGCGAGGTGCCCGGCGACCTGGAAGGCGCCGCTCGAGGGGTCGAACGACCAGATCGTCGACCCCGAAGCTGGGCTCGCGCCGGGGGCGTTGCTGTCCCCCCCGGCGAGGTAGATGTGCCCGCCGAGGACGAACGCCGCCGCGCCCTGGACCGCGTGCGGGAGGTAGCCGACGACCGTGGCGGCGCCCGTCTGCGGGTCGATCTCCTGGGCCACTGCGACCTCTTGGCCCGGCGGCGGTGTTGTCGACCCGGTGGGTGTGAAGTACTGGGCTGTCGTGCCGCCCGTCGCGGACTCGCCCCCGAACACGAAGATCTTGCCTCCCGCCGCCACGACGGCGCCGTAGCGCACGTCGACAGGGAGTGTGGCGACGGTCGTGAACGTCGAGCCGTCCTGGGTCGCGAGGACGGCCGGCTCCCCTGTCGCGCCGTCGTAGCCCCCCACGACGTAGGCCGTCGTGCCCACGGTCACCGCCGAGTCGTCGGCCCGGGCCTGGGGAAGCTGGCCGGTGACCACGCCCGACGCGTTGCCCGATGTGGCTCCCGGCGAAGGGACGGTGACCGCCTCGACAGTGCCGAAGGGTGTGCTCTGGCCGCCGCCGAAGAGGAAGGCCCTGCCGCCGAGCAGCGCGCTCGCCGCGTCGTGCGTGCGGGAGGCGAGGGTGGCGACCGAGGTCAGCGTCCCCGTCGAGGGGTCGAGGACCCCCACGTCGGCGGAGCTCCCCCCTGTCGAGAGCAGGCCCCCGAGGAGGAGGATCTTTCCCCCCGGGATCGGCACGGCCCCGGCCCGGGACACGCCGCCGGGCAGGTGCCACCGGGCGACCTGGGCGACGAGGGACGCTTGAGTGCCGGCGTCGGTCGTGCCCGGTGTCCGGCCCGACCCCTGGCCGCCGTGGCCGGCGGACGACGGCGGCGGGGGGCTGCCGAAGGAGGAGGCGACGAACCATGCCACGAGCCCGACCACCACGACGACGACCACGAGGAACGTGCGCCGCCGGCGGCGGGCCGCCGACGAGCGCGGCATCTGCCATCCGGCGCCGCGCCCTGCGGCGTGCGCCGGGTACCGCCCGACGGGTCGCGAACGGGGCGGCCGGGACGCGCTCATCGGGGAGAGGCCATGGCGAGGCCTCTCGCTATCGCAAACGCGCGCGAGCGTGCAACCGGCGGCTCAGCGCAGGTCGTCGCGCCCGACGGGGAAGTCGACTCCTGCGAGGTACGCCTCGAGGTCGGGGGGCGTCGGGCACGCCGAGGGGTCCCCACGCCCGGGTGTGGGACCTCGTGCTGCCATGCGGGATGCGGTACCCGTCGGGTGCTCACCGGTAACCCCGCAGGGCCCCGGCCGCTCAGTCGCCCGCCCCGGGAGCGTGCCACCCGCGGGGGTCGAGCCCGCCGGGCACCGCGGCCGACGGGTCGTAGGGCGTCCTCGTGAGCACGTACGACGCGAGGTCCAGATGCGAGACCGTCCCGCCGGCGCGGCGCACCGGAACCAGCCGCTCGCCGGCGAAGTAGCCGAAGCGCCCCCGGTAGGTCCCGTCCCCGACGGGCGAGAAGTCGCAGTCTCGGCCCGGGGCCACGCCGCGCAGCTCGACGGTCCCGTCCGCTGAAAGAGAGAGCCGGAGCTCGACCGGACCCCAGTACCACGTACCGAGCAGCTCGACGGCGGCATCGTCGGCAGGCTCGACGGGAGCAAACGGCGTGACCTGGTGCCGCGACGCGAGCATCGCGAAGAGGTCGTCGTAGAGCTCCCGCCGGTTCCCCTGGTACGTCGAGTTGGCCAGCGCCACGATCGCGTCCTTCGACCGCTGGTCGACCAGCAGCATCGCCCAGTGGCCCGGCATGGCACCGGCGTGCCCGAACCGCCTCGTGCCGTCGACGTTTTGGATCTGCAGGCCGAGACCGTGGGCCCCGGTCCAGGGCTGGCCCGGGATGTCGGCGAGCGCGAGCGGCTCGGCCATCTCCGCGGCCGTCTCCTCGGAGAGCACTCCTTCCGAAGCACCGGCGAGGACGCCCGACCAACGGGCGAGATCCGCGATGGTCGACCAGAGCTGGCCCGCCGGCGCCATGGCGCCGGCGTCGTGCTCGGGCTCGGCGAGCACGAGCGGCGCGTGCGGGTGCACGGCCAGGCCCGCCGCGTAGGGCGCCACCGGCCGGACCGAGGTCCGTGCCATCCCGAGGGGCTCGAGGAGCTCGGCGCCGATGACGTCGAAGACGGGGGCGCCGCGCACCCGCCGGACCAGCTCCCCGAGCACCGCGTAGCCGACGTTCGAGTAGTGGAACCGCCGTCCGGGGCGCCACCGCAGCTGTGCGGGGGTGAGGGACGACGCAACGAGCGCCGAAAAGTCCGAGCCGGCGACCCGTTCCCACCACGGTGCGGGGGTCTCCGCGGGAAGCCCGGCAGTGTGGGAGAGAAGGTGCGCCACCGTGCCGGGGAGGTCGGCGAGCTCCGGCACGTGTCTACCGATCGGGTCTGTCAGGTCGAGACGGCCCTCGTCGCGGAGCCGCAGGACGCAGACCGCGACGAACGTCTTCGAGATCGAGCCGATGCGGTAATGGGTATCGTCGCTCGGGAGGCCCTCGGGTGCGCCGGTCGACCCCGCAGCACTCCACCACTGGAGGCGACCAGCACGGGCCGCGCCGACGACGAGGCTCGGGAGCCGCTGCGAGGCCTGCTCTTCACGGACGCGCGCGGCCAGCCGGGCAGCGAGGGCATGGTCGATCGGATCCGGGCTCGGCGCCGCCATGGGGCGCCATGCTTCCAGAGACCGGACCGCCCGCGGCGTCGAGGTTCCTGGGGTCGAGGCCGATCGGCGGCCGCGTCGGCGCCTGCCGCGCCGGAGGCCGGTCCCGCTGCGGCACCACCGCCTCATCAGACCAGTGCGACCCCGCTCTTCCAGACTCCAGAGATCCGTGTGGTCAACCCGTCGAGGTCGCTCAGGTCGCCCTCGACGACGGCAAGGTCCGCGAGGAAGCCCGGGGCGACGCGGCCGAGCTGGTGGTCGACGCCACAGAGAGCCGCCGCGCTCGACGTCGCCGACACCCAGGCGTCGAGCGGCCCCATGAGGCTGTGGGCGGCCATGAGACGCAGCTCCTCGAGGTTGTGACCGTGGGGGCCGACGCCACTGTCGGTGCCCATCGCGATCTTCACCCCTGCCCGCACTGCCCGGGCGAAGGACTCGGTGTGGATGTCGACGACGTCGCGTGCCTTGCGGATCACCGGCTCGGGAAGCCGCGTCCCCGAGTCGGCGGCCGCGATGACCGCGCGGGGGGCGGACAGCGTCGGCACGAGCCACGTCCCACGTTCGAGCATCATCGAGATCGCCTCGTCCTCCAGGAAGATGCCGTGCTCGATCGACCGGATCCCGTTGCGCACCGCAGTCTTGATCCCCTCGGTGGCCTGCGCATGCGCCATGACGTAGCGTCCCGCCGCCGTCGCCTCGGCGACGAGCACGGCGAGCTCCTCGTCGCGGAAATGGCCGTGCCTCGGATCGTCGCCGGGCGAGAGCACGCCGCCGGACGTCGCAACCTTGATGACATCGGCCCCCTCCCTGATGAGCTCGCGAACGCGCTGGCGCATCTCCTCGGGGCCGTCGACGACGCCACTCGGGTTCCCCGGGAAGGCGTGCTCCCACGCGAAGCACCCCCCCGAGGGCGCGTGCTGGTCGTTGTGCCCTCCGGTCTGGCTCAGCATCGCGATCGAGATCTGCATGCGCGGTCCCGGTACGAGCCCCCGCTCGACGGCGGTCTTCATCCCGAGGTCCGCCCCGGAAGCTTCCCGGACCGAGGTCACCCCCACCCGCAGGGTCGCCGACATGTTGGCGAGCGCCTCGTAGTAGCGCAGCGAGAACGGACGCATCATCAGCGCGAGCGGGTCCAGGTTGCCCGAGAACGTGAAGTGCACGTGGCAGTCGAACAGCCCCGGCACGATCGTCCCACCGCCGAGCTCGACGGCTTCGTCGGCGTCGAGGCCGCGCCCGACGTCGACGATCCGTTCCCCTTCGACGACCACGTCAGCCTCGGCTGGCGGCGCGCCCGTGCCGTCGAACACGGCGCCTCCCCGGAACACCGTCCTGCGCGCCATAGCCGCCATCACCTGCTCCTCGCCGTCGAGCGTGCCCGGTCGGACATCGTGGCACGCGCCGGACCAAAGAGCGTCTCCGGGCCGCCCTGGACTCCGGGTTCGCATCTCGTGCGACACGGACCGACTTGACGGTCTCCTCGAGGCATCGAAGTCCCACCCGAGGACTCTCAGCATTGGCGGCGACGCCGTCGATCCGCCGTCGCGATGGTCCCATCCCCGGCGGCAGGTCGCGGGGTTGGCATCCGGGCAGTCCTGTCGGGTCGTCGGACGCGTTGAGTGTCGTCGCGCCCCGGCGATCGAACTCCACGGCCGCCAAGTCGGGGCTGATGACGGTGCTCGATGAAGAGCGCCGTCGCGATGGTCGGCGGCGAGTCGGCGGGTGCGTCTTGGGACGCTCAGCGCGCGCGAGGCGCTCCGTCCTTCTCTTGATATTTACCAGTTAGTTATATAGTGTAGTGGTGATGGTCAGTGCGGATCCCGTGAGTAGGGCCTTCGCCGCCCTTGCCGACCCCACCCGTCGGGCGATCCTGGAGCGCCTGGCGGCAGGCGAAGCTGGCGTGGTCGAGCTCGCAGAGGCCTCCACGCTGACGCAGCCGGCCATCACCAAGCACCTCAAGGTTCTGGAGCGGGCCGGTCTCATCGGTCGGGCCCGCCAGGGGCAGCGCCGCCCGGCGCGACTTCAACTTGAGGGCCTGGCCCCGGTGGACGACTGGCTCCGGCGCGCGCGTGCCGCGTGGTCCGACCGCCTCGACCGTCTCGAGGCCCACCTTGCCACCCAAACCGAGACCGACGATTGAGGAGAGCCCCGATGCCTGAGTTCCGTACCGCTGTGGACGTCCGTTCGGCGACTCCGACCAAGCAGCTCGTCATCGAGCGCACCCTCAAGGCCCCGCCGGAACGCGTCTTTGACGCCTTCACCGATCCCGAGCAACTGAAGAAATGGTGGTGGCCCGATGGCTTCACCTGCCCCGCCGCTGAGGTCGATCTTCGCATTGGCGGAAAGTACCGCCTCGCCATGGAGTGGCCGGGCTCCGTCCCTGTCGCCGCCCAGTTCTCCCACCATATGGGTGGGGAGTACTACGAGATCGATCGTCCGCATCGCCTCGTCATGAGCGGCCGAGCCATCGACGACGAGCAGGGTGAACTCTTCGCAACGCTCATCGAGGTGACTTTTGAGGCCCGCGACGGGGGTACGGCGCTCACCGTACGACAGTCCTACTTCGAGCCGCTGCCGCCTGCCGAGGCGATGGCCGGTGCAGAGCAGGGCTGGTCCGAGCAGCTCGAGAAGCTCGAGCGGCTTCTCGCGGACCGACCGGCAGACTGACATGAGGACACGCGTCCTCGTGCCCGGCGGGCCGGACGCCGCCCTGCACGCAGATCAGTACCTGAAGCGTGCTCGTCGCCCTGCTCATCAAGCACACGAGGACCAAGCCCTACCGCCTCAACAACATTCCGCCTCGTGGGGTGCGGTGGTGCGCCCTTGCTTCGACGAGCCGCCGGAGCCGGACTTCTTCCCACCGCGGCTCGACGCACCTGGAGAGCTCGCGATCCGCGCCGCGCGCTCCTTGGACATGCCCTTGTCCTTCAAGGCTTTCGTACTGCTTCTCGTTCTTGACGCTCGGACGTTTCCCTGGCATTGCACCGCCTCCCGACTTGGCGCCCGGAAGCAGGACCGTGGTCGTGCGGCCCCGCTCGTGCTGCCATGTGCACGTACCCGCATGTGCACGTACCCGCATCGGCCGCGAGGGACGCCCACAGGCGCGACACCACCGGGTTGGGTGTGTCGGGGTTGGGTGGGGTGGCTGAACTTCGCTCAGCGGCAAGTGAAGCGAGTCATCACGAGCAGCCGCTCGTCGACCCACAGCTCGGGCAGACGTAGCACGACCCCGCACGCTGCATCACGTTGCCGCAGCTGTAGCAGAACGGCGCGTCGCGCTGCTCGGCCCTCGCCACGGTCGCTGCGGCGCCCGACGCCGGCGGGCGGGGAGCGGGAGCGGGCGGACCGGTGTCGGCCGGTCCCTCGCCGACCACGCCCACCGACGGCGTCGCGCTCTCCTCGACGCCCGGGAGCGTCGGCTGGATCCGCTCGGACGTCGACAGCACGCCGAGGTCGAGACGCTCTTCGTAGGTGAGGTAGTCGAGCGCGAGACGCCGGAAGATGTAGTCGACCAGGCTCGTGGCGATCCGCAGCTCGGGGTCGTCGGTGATCCCGGCCGGCTCGAACTTCACGTTCGTGTACTTGTCCGCGTACGTCGCGAGCGGCACGCCGTGCTGGAGTCCGAGGCTGATCGAGATCGAGAAGGCGTCCATGATGCCCGCCAGGGTCGAGCCCTGCTTGGACACCTTGATGAACACCTCTCCCGCACGCCCGTCCTCGTACTCCCCGACCGTGACGTAGCCCTCGCAGTCGGCGACCCGGAACTTGAACGTGTTGGAGCGGCGCCGCTTCGGCAGCCGCTCTCTGACGGCACCGACGACGATCGGCTCGGCCTTCTGCTGGCGCTCGCGCACGAGCGCAGCCTCGAGCTCGGCAATCTTGGCCGCCACCTCGCGGTCCTTGGCCTCCGCGTCGGATCCCGGGGGTGCGGTGTCCCCGCCTTCGACGACCTTCCCCTCCTTCTTGGTCGTGGAGAGGGGCTGGGCGACCTTGCAGTTGTCGCGGTAGATGGCGACCGCCTTGATGCCGAGCTTCCAGGCGTCGATGTGCAGCTGCTCGACGTCTTCGACGGTCACGTCCTCGGGCATGTTCACGGTCTTGCTGATGGCGCCGCTGATAAAGGGCTGCACGGCACCCATCATTCGGACGTGGCCCGAGTAGTGGATGGTGTTGTCACCCATCGAGCACGCGAACACCGGGAGGTGCTCGGCGGCGAGGTACGGCGCGCCGACGATCGTCTTGTGCTCGTCGATGTACGCGATGATCTGGTCGATCTGGTCCTCTCCGTATCCGAGCTGGCGCAGCGCACGGGGCACCGTCTGGTTGACGATCGACATGTTCCCGCCGCCCACGAGCTTCTTGGTCTTCACGAGACCGAGGTCGGGCTCGACACCGGTGGTGTCACAGTCCATCAAGAGGCCGATCGTGTTGTGGCTCACGAAGCCGTTGGCGACGTAGGTCACGTTCTCCGGCACCGAGAGGTCGTAGGTCAGGTCCTCGCCGGTGAGCTCGGCTGACGTCACCTTGTCGTAGAAGAAGGACAGCAGGTGCCCGAGCTCGGGGTCACCCGTGCGCTCGAAGAGCTCGGTGGCGAGGCGCCGGCTCACCCGCCCGCGGGTGAGCTCCATGAGGAGCAACTTTCGCAAACGATCGTTGCCAGGGGCGAGCCGGTCCACGAGCCCCCTCGTGACAGCGATGTAGTCACACCGCGCCGTCTGGGCGACCGCGGGATCGATCGAGTGGACGCCGGCGTTCTTCCTGCCGCCCATGAACCCGATGCGCGACGACCAGTCACCGTTGTACGACAGGTTCAGGAGACGCAACGAGGCCAGCGGCGCCTGCCCCCAGCTGTTCGATCGCTGGCGGTCCCTCACTGACACGGTGGTCGGGAAACCCATGGCGAGGAGGATGGTCTGCACGTCCCGGACCATTTCCACAGAGGTGTTCTTGAGGGTCGGGTAGCCCGCCGAGGTGTCGCCGTCGGCCTCGAAGAGCCCCCTCACGAATGCGGCGTAGATCTCGCGGTCGTTGGAATGCAGGACCGCGTCGGGAACGTGCGCGACGTACCCCTTGCCGGCATGTTCCGAGTGGGGGGCGCGCTTGGAGAACCCGCACGCGTCCCACCAGAGCGCGAGCCGCACGGAATCTGCGCGGACCTCGGTGTAGCCGCGTCGCTCGGTCGCACTTGCTCCGACCCCGAAGCACTCCTTCACGAGGTACGAGAGACGCTCGACCACGTCGAAGTCGCCGTTCGTGACGCAGAACCGCAGACCACGGCTGTGCAGAGACCCGTCGCCCATGAAGTACCCGAGGAGCTCGGCGAGCTCGGCGGTCATCTCCGAAGGCACCCGGGCATGGTGCTCCCCGGTCCAATAGGCCTCTCCGAGCGGAGGCAGCGGCACCCGTTGTGGCGCGCCGACGATCGAATCGAGCGAGAGCGGCACGACGTCGCCTTCGCGCACGTCGGCGAACCGACGCCATGCCCACTCCCCGGACTCGGCGTCGACCACCTTGATGCGGTGCGTGGTCGTCCCCCTGACGCGGTGGCCACGCGCCGTCTGGACCGTCACGACCGGCTCGAGTCCGTTGACGAAGAACTTCGTCGCCTGCTTCGGTCCCTCGTCGGTTGCGACGACCTCGTCGAGGTCCTGCCACCGGACGCCGTCCGGGTCGCCGAGGGAGCGGAGCCTCACGAGCCCGCGGCCCGTCGACACGAGGGTGCCACCAACAAGACAGCCAGTCGGCGCCAAGACACTGGCCTGCGAGTTCCGCACCCCGTACTGCTCAGCGAGCTCCACCGCTTCGTCCCAGGCCTGTTGGGCGGAGGAAAGCAGCTCGGGCGGGACGAGCTCCTCGTCGATCTTCGACGCCTCGCTCTGGTGCATCCGCAACACGTTCACCATCGGCTCCGCGTTCGCGTGGAAGCCCGCGAACGGACCCATGCGACTCGCGGTCTTCGCCGACGTGGCGTAGGCGTGACCGGTCATGAGGGCGGTGATGGCACCCGCCCACGCCCGGCCCCCATCCGAGTCGTACGGCAGGCCGTTCGCCATCAACAGCGCACCGAGATTGGCGTAGCCGATGCCGAGCTCCCTGAACTTCCGCGAGTTCTCGGCGATCTTCTCGGTCGGGTAGTCGGCGTTCCCGACGAGGATCTCCTGGCCCGTGAAGACGACCTCGACGGCGGCTTTGAACCCCTCCACGTCGAAGGATCCGTCTTCGTCGAGGAACTTGAGCAGGTTCAGGCTGGCGAGGTTGCACGCAGAGTTGTCGATGTGCATGTACTCCGAGTTGCTCACCACCACGCCTCGGTCCGGCGCAGAGGCGACCGTGAAGTTGTGCACGTCGGCGACTTCCATGTCGTACACGGCGACCTCGGCCGGCGACGTGTAATGCTCGACCGAGACCACCGAATCCTCCACACCGACGGAGCGGAGCGCAGTCCCGGGAACCAGGTCCCTCGCTTCGACGTAGTCCCCGCCTGACGTGAGGAAGCGATGTTCCGGGGTGCAGCGGAACCGCCCGTGCTCGGTGACGACGTCCATCAGCTCGGTGGTGTATCCCGCCACCCACGCCTTGACGATGCCGTGGTGCTGGTTCGCCTGCTCGCGAGCGTCGTAAGCGATCACGGAAGGAGGCTCTGTCCCGGCCTGGCAACGTCGTTCGATCTGCGCAATCGAGACGAGCCCCTCCGACGTCATGATCTGGGTTTCACCGACGAAGCAGCACGGGTTGCTGCCGTTGATCCGCCCCGTGTTGGGCGCGGTGTGCCACGTGTTGATCGTCGTGTCGAACTGCATGCCCGGGTCCGCGCACTCCCACGCGGCGTGGGCGATCTGACGGAAGAGGTCCCGCGCCTTGACGCTTCTCACGACGGAGCCGTCGGTCCTCGCGGTGAGCTGCCAGTCGGCGTCGGCGAGCACCGCCTGCATGAACTCGTCGGTCACCCGCACGGAGTTGTTGGCGTTCTGGTACTGGATGGAGTGACTGTCGGAACCGTCGAGGTCCATGTCGAACCCGGCGTCGCGGAGCACGCGCGCCTTTCGTTCCTCGATCGCCTTGCACCAGACGAAGTCCTCGATGTCGGGATGATCGGCGTCGAGGATGACCATCTTTGCGGCGCGCCTGGTCTTTCCGCCCGACTTGATGGTCCCGGCGGATGCATCGGCGCCTCGCATGAAACTGACCGGGCCCGATGCCGTGCCGCCCCCCTTCAGCAATTCGTGCGAGGAACGGATGCGCGAGAGGTTCACGCCTGCGCCGGACCCCCCCTTGAAGATGACCCCTTCTTCCACGTACCAGTTGAGAATGGAGTCCATCGAGTCGTCGACCGCAAGGATGAAGCACGCCGACCCTTGCTGAGGAACGCCGTGCACGCCGATGTTGAACCACACCGGAGAGTTGAACGCCGCCTTCTGGTGAATGATGAGATGCTTCAGCTCGTCGCGCAAGGTGTCGGCCTCGACCTGGTCGACGAAGTACCCGTCCTTCACCCCCCACGCGGTGATGGTGTCGACGACCCGATCGGCGACCTGCTTGAGCGACCACTCGCGCTCGGGAGTGCCGAGCGTCCCGCGGAAGTACTTCTGGGCCAGGATGTTGGTCGCGTTCAGGCTCCAGAAGTGGGGCACCTCGACGCCGAGCTGCTCGAAGGCGACGGTGCCGTCGCGAAAGTTGGTGATGCGGGCGTCCCGGCGCTCCCACCGGACCTCGTCGTAGGGGTCGACCCCTTCGGTCGTGAAGTGGCGTCGGATCCCGATCTCGGCGCGCTGCGGTGCGATGGCCATTGACTCCCAGCTCCTCTGCTCGCTCGGCGTTCGTTGCACCAGCTCCACCGGCCCGTCGCCGGCGTGAGGAGTCCCCGCGGCGACCCTCCACGTCGACCCGGACTCCGACACCACCCCCCCGGCGACCGATGTCTATCCCGCCTCCACGATGGGCCCGATCCGTGCCCGAACCGACGCCGGACCACTACATGTTGTGGTCGGGCCCACCCCGGACGCGAGATAGTGGGTTCATTACAGCACTGTAGTTACGGCGTTGTCAACGCCGTGCAGGATGCTCCCTCCCTGGTCAGAGGCCGTTCGCGAAGATTCGCACGCGGCGTGCTCGTCTCACCCATAGAGGGCGTCGATCTCCGCGGCGTACGTCGCCAGGACCTGTGCCCGCCTCACCTTCATCGTCGCCGTGAGGAGCTCGGAGTCGGCGGACCACTCGCCGCCCAAGAGGGCGAAGCGGCGCACCTGCTCGACCCGGCCGACGTGCCGGTTCACCTCGGCCACCTCCCGGTCGACTTCGGCGCGCAGGTCCGGCAGCTCGAGGAGCTCGGCCGGCGGCACCGACGAGTGACCGTGCCGGCGTGCCCAGTCGCCCAGCGCGTCGGGGTCCAGGGTCACGAGAGCCACGAGGTGCGGGCGACGGTCGCCCGCAACGCATGCCTGGCCGATGAGCGGCTCGCTGCGCAGTGCGGTCTCGATGTTGGACGGCGAGACGTTCTCCCCGCCGGCGGTGACGATGAGGTCCTTCTTGCGACCGACGATCCGCAGCCGCCCATCCTCGAGGACACCCAGGTCCCCGGTGTGCAGCCACCCGTCCGCGTCGAGCGCCTCGGTGGTCCGGGGCGGGTCGTTGAAGTAGCCCGCGAACACGTTCCCGCCGCGCGCGAGGACCTCCCCGTCCGCGGCGAGCCGGACCTCGCAGCCGGGGATCGGACGGCCGACGTCGCCGGGCCTCACCCGGTAGGGGTCCCAGGTGAGCGGCCCCGTCGTCTCCGACAGGCCGTAGAGCTCGGAGAGGGGCACCCCGAGCGAGCGGAAGAAGGTGATCACTCCCGGGAAGATCGGCGCGGCGGTCGTCACCGCGACCTCGACGCGGTCCATCCCGAGCAGCGCTCGCACGACCGAGAGCGTGCGGTCCGCAGCCTCCCACTTCTCCGCCAGCTCCGCGGGGACCGCGCGGCCCTCGCTCTTCACGGCGTCGACCTCGCGACCGACGGCGAGCGCGTCGTCGAACTCCCGCGCCTGCGGCGAGGAGGAGGCGAGCGCCCGGACCGAGGCGTAGGTCTTCTCCCAGAGCGAGGGGACGGAGAAGATCGCGTGCGGCCGGACCTCTCGCAGGTGCTCCGCCAGGTGGAGGACGTCGCGGCAGGTCGTCACCTCCGTTCCCTCGAACGCGTGGACGTAGTGGGTCGCCACCCGCTCCGCGACGTGCGCCATCGGGAGGCAGGAGAGCATGCGCCACCCGGCGACGCGGTGCCCGACGGCCTCCACGATGCTCCGGACCGCAGAGGCGACGTTGGCATGGGTGATCTCGACCGCCTTGGGAGCTCCCGTCGTCCCCGACGTGTAGGTGAGGGTCGCCAGCCCCTCCGGTCGTGCCGCGTCGGCCTTCGCCAGCTCGACGGGGGCGCCGGCGAGCAGCTGGGGAAACCCGACCACGCCGTCTGCTCGCCCCTCGCCCGGCTCCGGCCCGTTGGCGGGCTCCGACACGACGATCAGGTGACGGAGTCCGTCCCGCCCGCCGCGAGCCTCGAGGACGCGCTCGAGGAACGGCTGCTCCACCACTGCCGCGACCGGCGCGGCGTGGCCGAGCACGTAATGGATCTGGTCGACCGACGACGAGTTGTAGATCGACACGGGGACCGCCCCGGCGAACAGCGCGGCCATGTCCACGACGTGGAACTCCGGCCTGCTGCGGAGCATGAGGACGACGCGCTCCCCCCCTGCGACGCCCAGGTCGCGGAGTCCGGCAACCGTCCTGGCCACGCGGTCCGCGTACTCTCGCCACGTCCACGATTCCCAGCCGTCGTCGCCGCGCCACCTGAGGGCGACCTCGTCAGGCCGGGTGGCGACCGTGGAGCGGAAGGCGGCCGTGACGGTGCCCGGCCAGGTCCGAGAGAGAACCGGCGATGGAAATTCGGCAGCGAGCGTCGAGATCCTCGGCGTCCCCATCTGGCCTCCTGGACGACGAGTCCCATGGTGGGTCGCCTCGACAGCGGGACCACAGGGTCGTTCGTCAGTTGCTCCGTTCGACACCTCGACACCCTGCACCTCGACACCCTGCGCCTCGACACCCTGCACCTCGACACCCGGGACCTCGACACACGAGAGAACGCGCGAGCGGATCAACGGGACGTCAGGCGGGCGACGGTGCCGGGCTGGGCTTCGGCACGTACTCGTCGACGTACGGACGGCCCGAGAGCCGCGAGATCTCGCGCATCAACTCGTCGGTGAAGGCGCGGCACTCGCGGTGGTCGTGGTCCTCGAGCGGGTGCTGCCGGTCCGCCGCGGGCGGCATGCGCATCGGCGGCCCGAATCGGACGACGACGGTCTTTCCCGGCCGGAGGAGCCGCTTCCCGACGGGTTGGACCCCGACGGTGCCCTGGATCCCGACGGGGACGACCTGCACGCCGCACTCTCGCGACAGGCGCGCGACGCCCGTGCGCCCGCGGTGGACGAACTCGTCGAGCGACCGCGTGCCCTCGGGGTAGATCGCGACGAGTCGCCCCTCGGCGAGCGCGCCCGCCGCCGTCTCGAGCGCCCGCTCGGCCTCCTTCCCGCTGCCGCGGCGGATCGGGATCTGCCCCAGCGCCCGGAAGAACCATGCGGTCCTCGGCGAGTCGAAGTACTCGGCCTTGGCGAGGTAGGTCACCTTGCGCGCCACGACGAGCGGGAGGAAGAAGGAGTCGCAAAAGGACTGGTGGTTCGCTGCCAGAACCGCCCCGCCGGAGGCGGGCACGTGCTCACGCCCTTCGACGCGTACCCGCCAGAACAAGAAGAGGACCGGCGTCAGCACCATCTTCAGCAGCCAATAGGCCACACCCCAGGCTACCGCCGCACCGGCGGCGCGCTCGATGGCTGGGCGGCCGCGCCCAGGACCGGGGCGCCACCATCGGTTCGCCACGACGGTGGACCGTGCGTCGACGCGGTGGTGGACTGTCGGTGCGACGCCGCCCGTCCCGGCCACCACGTTCCTCGACGGCCTCGCGTTCGGCGAGAGCCCCCGGTGGCACGACGGACGCCTGTGGTACTCGGACTTCTACTCGCAGGCCGTCTTCTCGGTGGCCGCCGACGGCAAGGCGCCCGTCTGCGAGCTCTCGCTCGAGGACCGGCCGTCCGGGCTCGGGTGGCTCCCGACAGGCGACCTTCTCGTCGTCTCGATGGGGCACCACGAGGTCCTCCGCCGGCGCGCAGGACCCGGTGGCCGAGCGCTCCGCCACGCCGACCTCTCCCCGGTCTCGGGGCCCGGCGACATCAACGACATGCTCGTCCTCGACGACGGCACCGCGTTCGTCGGCCAGTTCGGCTTCGACCTGCAGGACTACTTCGGTGGGCGAGCCGCGCCGGCGACGACCGCACTCGTCCGGGTCGACCCTGACGGCGCCGTCCACGAGGCGGCGGACGACCTGAGCTTTCCGAACGGCATGACGCTCCTCGGCACCACGCTCGTCGTCGCGGAGACGTTCGCCATGCGCCTGAGCGCCTTCGAGGTCGGCGAGGACCGCAACCTGCAGCACCGCCGCCAGTGGGCGGCGCTCGACGCCTGCGCACCCGACGGCATCTGCGCGGACGCCGAAGGTGCGGTGTGGGTGGCGAACGCCCTGGCGCCCGAGTGCCTCCGCGTCGGTGCAGGCGGGCGCGTCCTCGAGCGCGCGGTGACCAGCCAGCCGTGCTTCGCCTGCGCCCTCGGCGGTGACGACCGCCGCACCCTCTTCTGCTGCACCGCCCCGAGCAGCGACGCGAGGGTCGTCTCGAGGCAGCGGGCTGGGAGGATCGAGGCGGTCACGGTCTCCGTCGCCGGCGTCGGCTGACCCCGCGCGCAGCCCGCACACCGGTCGACGTCGAGCGGTCCACCCAAAATGGTGGTCAACAAAGTAGACTGTCAATGATGTTAACCACTCACCCGTCGACCGGCGGGGAGCCCCGGTCCGCGGCGTGGCTGCTCCGCCGGGTGAACGCCCGGTACGGGACCGCCGTCGCGGCGGCGCTCGAGGATGCGGGGCTCGGCGGGCTCCCCCGGCCGGGTTACTGGCTGCTCATGGCCCTGGCAGCGGGGGCGACGGACGCGAGCGGTCTCGTGGGGGCGATGGGCGTCACCAAGCAGGCAATCTCCAAGGTCGTGGACACCCTCGCTGCGGAGGGCTACGTCGCGCGCCGTCCGAACGAGACGGACCGGCGCCGCACCGACCTCGTGCTCACGGCAACAGGCGACCGTACGGTCGAGGTGATCCGCGCGTCGCTACGTGCCACCGAGCGCACCTTCGTCGCCGAGGTCGGCGCCGAGGCGTGGGACACCACCGTCGCAACCCTGGCCGTCCTCGCGCGTGCGGGCGCGTGATGCACGTCGGCGCCGGCGCCTTCTTGCGCACATGGCTTCCCCGTGCGCCCACCTGGCAGCGGATCGTCGTCGCCATCGCCATGCTGGCGGTCGGCGCCGTGCTCTTCGCCCTCGGCGACGTTCGCGCCGGCATCGTCGGCGTCCTCGGTCTGCTGATCTTGTCGGGCGTGGTGCGCAACCGGCTCGGACGCGCACGTCGCACGACCTCGCCGCACGTCGACCTGCACGACCGTTCGATGCACGCCGGCACCGCGAAAGAGGAGCAACCGTGAGGCGACCCTTCCGCCGGCGGGGGCCGGGGCGGTCCGCCTGGCGCGTGGCCGCAGCGGGCGCCGCGTCGTGTGGCGCGTCCGCACTCGCGCTCGCGGCTCTCGTGGCGGCGCCGGCGGGTGCCGCCACCCGCGGCACCACGGCGCACCACGCCGGCACCCTCGGCACGAGCAGCCACCACTCCCCGCGGACGGTGTGGTTGTGCCGGCCGGGCCTCGCGCACGACCCGTGCGTCGGGAAGCGCACGCTCACGAGCGTGGCGGCGGACGGCACGCGCACCACGGAGACCGCTGCGGCGCCCACGCCGTCGGGGGTGGACTGCTTCTACGTGTACCCGACGGTCAGCAGCGAGACGAGCGACAACGCGAACCTCGTCGTCCAGCCGGCCGAGCGCATCGCCGCGGTCGTCCAGGCCTCCCCGTTCTCCCAGCTCTGCAGCGTCTGGGCGCCCATGTACCGCCAGACCACCCTCGGCGACATCGTGAAGGACGGGATCGCCGGGCTCCCACGCCGCGCTGTCTCGACCGCGTACCGCAGCCTCTTGTCGGGCTGGCACGACTTTCTCGCGCACGACGACGACGGCAGGCCGATCGTGCTCATCGGCCACTCCCAGGGCGCCGCGCTCCTCGTTCGCCTCATCCACAAGGCGATCGACGTGGAGCCCGGCGTGCGGTCACGGATCCTCGTCGCCATCCTGGCGGGCGGGAACCTCCAGGTGCCGTCCGGGCGGACTGTCGGCGCGACGTTCCGTCACGTCCCGCTGTGCACGAAGACGGGAGAGACGGGTTGTGCGATCGCCTGGTCGAGCTTCCCCTCGGCGCCGCCCGCCGCATCGCCGTTCGGCCGGCCAGGCGAGGGCGTGAGCATCCAGGCCGGCGAGCGGGCGTCGAACGGAGAAGAGGTCGCGTGCACGAATCCCGCGGCGCTCGGCGGCGGGACCGCGGGACTCGACCCGTACTTCGCCGCAGCCCAGGTGCCGACGCTCTCCCCCGCCCCCTCGACGCCGTGGGTGACGTTCCCCGGGCTCTACACCGCGCACTGCGCGCACGCGGGCGGCGCGACCTGGCTCCAGATCGACCACGCGAGCGGCACAGGTCGTCCCGTGGTGGCCGAGACACAGGGGCCGGCCTTCGGCTATCACGCCGACGACGTGAACCTGGTGCTCGGCAACCTCCTCGGGGACGTCGCCGCGGCGGAGTCCGCCTTCCGTGCCCACCACTGAGAGGGCGGTCTGCCCGGGGCCCCTCAGGCGCCACCAGACGACGCGGCGCGGCCCGCCGCGGCGAGCTCGTCGACGTCGACCGGCCAGGCGAACACCGCCCAGGTGGCGCCGGCGCCGGCGAGCCGTCCGACCGCCGGCGCGAGCGGGCCGGTGACCGGCCCAGCCCAGGTCACCTCCGCACGTCGTGCCTCGTCGCGGACGTCGGCGACGGTCGCGTCCCACAGATTCAGTGCCGCGCCCTCGTCCGCGGCGATCCGCCGGGTGCTCGCCGAGCCGTCGCCGACCCAGGTGACGAGGCCCATGTCGAGTGCGGATCGCACGCAACGCGCCAGGCGCGCCCGGCGCCGGGCGGCCACCTCGAACTCGACGCCGTACGCCTCGTTCTCCCCCGCGCTCAGCCGGTCGCCGGTGCCCATCGCTGCGATGACCCTTCCCGGGGCGATGGCACGGAGCGCGGCGAACTGGCCCAGGAGGACCCGGTCGGGGACCAGCCCGACCCGCGCCACGAGGGGCCCCACTGCGACGCGCTCCGTGCGGGTCGCGACCAGGGAGAGCACGGGGAACGGCGCGAGCGCGGGGCGGCCGGGCTGCCCCATCGGCCAGACGTGGTCGTAGCAGAAGACTCCGTCGACCCCGGCGTCCTCCGCGCGCCGTGCGGCATCCAACGCCCGCCTCGCGTCGTCCTGGAAGATCGGGAGAAGGAGGCCGGTCCTCACACGCGGTCCCTTCAGGAGAGGTCGAGGGACCCGTGGCGGGCGGCGAGCGCCGCGCCGACCGCGCCCGCCTGCTCCCCGAGCCCCGCTTCGACGACGGGCACCGTGCCACGGGCCCCCCCGCCCTCGACGAGCGCTGCGAGCGCCCCGCGCGCCGGCCCGAGCAGCATCTCCCCGGCGTGGCCGAGCCCGCCGCCGAGCACGATCCACTCCGGGTCGAACGCCGCGACGAGGTTGGCGAGCCCGAGGCCCACCCACCAGCCGAGCTCGGCCATCACGCGCAGGGCGTCCGGGTCCCCCGCCGCGGCCGCGGCGGCCACGTGCTCGCCGGTGACGTGCTCGGGGTCGCCCCCGGCGAGCCGGACCGGCTCGCGGAGCGTTCCGGCGAACGCGGACTCCCTTGCCAGGCGCGCCAGGCCTCCACCCGAGGCGTAGCGCTCCCAGCACCCGCGGTTCCCGCACGGGCACGGAGGACCGTTGGGGTCGACCACGATGTGGCCGAACTCACCCCCGAAGCCGTGCGCGCCCGCGCGGACCCGCCCGTGCACGATCTGCGCCCCACCGATCCCGGTGCCGAGCGTGATCACCAGCCCGTCACGCATCCCGCGGGCGGCGCCCAAGACGAGCTCGGCGAAGGCGGCGCACTTGGCGTCGTTGTGCGCCGGCGCGGCGCCGCCGGGGTGGGTCCCGAGCCGTGCCGCCACGAGCCGGGCCACGTCCGCGCCCGTCGCCGCGGCGAGGTTGGGCGAGAACCGCAGCACGCCGGCCGTGTCGACCAGGCCGGCGATCCCGACGCCGATCGGCGCCGTCGCAAGGGCGTCATCTGCGCCGAGATCACCGTGGAGCTGGACGAGGAGGCCGACGACGGCGTCGGCCACCGCCTCGCCCGGGTGTCCGCCGGCCCCGGGTCGCGCGGCCCCTCCGGGCTGACCCCGGGCGGCCGTCGCCGCGGCCTGGTGCGGCGTCGCGACCCGGTGCTGGGCCAAAACCTCGCCGTTCGCGCCGAGCGCGACACCCAGGATCTTCGTCCCGCCGACGTCCACCCCGTAGGCCACCTCGCCGGCCGCCGGGCCGGTCACGGGGTCATGCCGCCGACTCGACGCGCGCCTTCAGCTCCCGGAGGGCGGTGGACATGATGCGGCTCGCCGCCCGCAACTTGATGAAGCCCGGTATGGGGACCCGCAGCTCGACCTCGAGGTGGTAGGTCACGTCCGTCCCCCCTGCGATGGCCGGCTCGAACACGTACCTGCCGTCGAGCTTGGTGGTGATGTCCCCTCGGGTCTGGCGCCATGCAAGCACATGGGGCGCCTCGGTGTAGTCGTACTCGAGCGTGTAGCTCGTGCTCCGACCGAATGCCGCGGCGCGGAAGGTGCAGAGCAGCGGGCGGCCGTCCTCGTCCCGGCGGTCGACGGTGACCTGCTTGATGTCGGCCACCCATTCGGGATAGCGCTCGATGTCGGTCACGACCGCGTAGCACCGCTCGGGCGGTGCCGACACCGTGGTGTGCTCCGTGGCCTGTTCCGCCACCCTCGTCCCTCCCATCGCCCCGTCTCGTGCAGGTCCGGTCAGCCTTGCACTTCCGCAAGGGCAGCGGCCAGCTTTCCCGCGAGTGCGCCGTAGTCGAACGAGCGGCACGCCCTCTCGCGCGCGGCCTCGCCCATCAGGCGGCGTTCGTCCGCGTCGGCGAGCAGCCGCCGGAGCGCCGCCGCGACGGCGCCGGCATCCTGCGGCCGGTGGACGACCACGCCGGTGATGCCGTCGTCCACCGCCTCGGCGGCGCCGCCGCTGTCGCCGGCGACCTGCGGCGTCCCGGCGGCGGCGGCCTCGAGGAAGACGATGCCGAAACCCTCCTCCTCGAGCCCGAGCCATCGGCGCCGGCACGCCATGGCGAACACGTCGGCCGACGCGACCAGCGACTCCTTGTCCTCCTCGCTCACCTGGCCGAGGAACCGCACCGGCGCCCCCAGCCGCCGCGCCTGGGCGACGAGCCGTTGCCCGTCCCTCCCGGTGCCCGCGATCGCCAGGACGAGATCGGGGAACGAGACCCGCAACCGGTGCACGGCGTCGATGAGGACGTCCATGCCCTTCCGCGGCACGAGCCGGCTGACGCTCGCGACCAACGGCCCGCCGAGCGGGAGACCGAGCCGGACACGTGCCGCGTCCCGCTCGCCGGCGGACAGCGGGGAGAACTTGGCGCAGTCCACACCCGGCGGCACCTCGACACGCCGAGGCCCTGGGCCGGTCGCCCCCTGCCCGAGCGCCCGGTCCGCCTGGGCACCCGGATACCGTCCCGCCGCGACCACGAGCGACGCTCCGCCAAGGACGCGGCCGAGGAGGCCGCGAGTGACCGGGAGGCGAGCCGGGACGGCGACCTCCGCGCCGTGCAGCACGACGCCGTAGGGGACGCCGAGCCGCGGCCCGAGCAACCCGAGGGGCAGCACCGGGTCGAGGAGGACGAGCGATGCACCGACCTCGGAAGCGAGCGAGCTGATCGCGGCGTACGCGCGAGGGGTCGGGAAGTAGAGGAGACGAGCGTCCACGCGCTCGATCCGGATGCCTTGGGCGGCGGCCACAGCGTCGAAGGCCGCGGCATCCGGGGCGGAGCGTGCCGTGAGCACGACGAAACTCGCGGGGTCGAGCCGGCGCCACAGCTCCCAGAGGTAGGCCTGGATCCCGCCGACCTTCGGAGGGAAGTCGTTCGTGACCAGCAGGTGTCTCGGTGGGGTCATGGCCGCCCCACCGGCGCGTCAGCCCGCGCGGCCCTGGAACTTGAGGGTCGGGAGCAGCCCCGCCTGCTCGAGCATCCGCATGGCCCGGGCCTCGTCGGCGTCGATGACGACCGCGTCGTCCGGCTCGCGCCCGAGAAGGAACGTGACAACGCAGTCGTCACACGCGTCCGACCCCCGCATGAGGCAGGAGTCGCACTCCACCGTGATCGTCTCCATCGCCGTCCCCTTTCGCCCGGCACCGGCCGTGCCGCTCTCCGTCGCTCGTCGGAGCCAGCATGACGCAGGGTTGTGACACCGCCAGTCGGGTCGTCGGCGACAGGGCGCACGCTCACGACGTGGCTGCCAGCCAGGTGCAGCGGAGCTGGCGGTCGGGGTTGTCCGGGTTCGTGTCGACCAGCACCACCGACTGCCAGGTGCCGAGAAGCAGTCGGCCGTCTGCGACCGGGAGTGAGAGGGACGGTGGCACGAGCACCGGAAGGAGGTGGTCGGCCCCGTGACCGGTCGAGCCGTGCCGGTGCCTGTAGCGGTCGTCTCGTGGCAGGAGCCGCTCGAGCAGCTCGGCGAGGTCCAGCTCGGACCCCGAGCCGGTCTCCATGAGCGCGAGCCCCGCAGTCGCGTGGGGTGCGAGGACGTGGCAGAGGCCGTCTCCCCGACGCTTGCAGAAGGCGGCGACGATCGAGGTGACGTCGGTGACGGTCCGGTCGCCGGTCCGGACCGAGAAGAGCTCGGAGTCCATTCGACCGCTCAGCGTCGCGCGCGCGGGGAGCCGTCCGCCTCCCGGCCCCCTCGCCGTCTCGCTCTCCCGACGTCGGCCGCCACCTGCTCGTGGCTCCACGCGACCCCTTCGGTCACCACGGCGGTGCCGTCGAGCAGGACGAAGAACGGCGCCCCGAGCACGCCGTAAGCGAGCCACGCCGCATCGGACATGACGAGCCCGTCGGCCGCCTCGGGATGGTCCGCGGTGAGGATCGCGAGCCGGTCCAGCGCCTCGTGCGCCGGGCCGCGGGTCACCACCGCCGCGACGTCCTGCGGTGCGAGGCCACAGGACGCAGGCGCACCGGGCACCGCCCAGAACGGCAGGCAACCGTCACAGTGTGCGCCGAGGAACAGCAGGAGCGTCCAGCACCCCGGTGCGGTGAGGCGCAGGTACTTCGGCCTTCCGCCGAGGTCCCACCCGTCCACGTCGACCGCCGCACGAGGGTGCGCGCCGGTCGGGACCGCGACGAGGCGCTCGAGCTCCGGCCGGTCAGCCATCCGGGTGGGCGGCGTCAGGGACGCCGGATCACAGTCGGTCAAGGAGCTCGGCCTTCTTGGCCGCGAACTCGTCCTCCGACAGGATGCCGCGCCGGCGGAGCTCGTCGAGCTGGAGGATCTGGCGGGGCACCGTCCGCCCGTCCTCGTCGTCGAAGACGACACCGTGCGGCGGCGTGTCCGTCCACCGGCGGGTGCTCCCCTCGCGCCGTGACCGTCGCCGGGGCGTGCCCGCCGCCGCCCAGGAGCCCCGGGAACCGGGGGCCGTCCGATCGCCGGGCGGCGCTGCGGCCGCCACGACGTCGTAGCGGTCGAAGCGGTCGAAGCGGTCGAAGCGGTCGTACCCCGGGTGCGGATAGGGAACGTCGAGCCGGTCGAGCTGCGCCGTGATCACCCGCTGGAGCCGCCGGGGCCATCGCACGTCCTCGACGACGAGCGGCCCGTCACCGCCGGCGACCTCGAAGACCAGGCGGCCCGTGCCGATGAGGCGTGCGCCGGGCGACTGGGTGCAGTGGACCTCGGCCACCCGCTGGAGACGCAGCTGGACCACGTCGCGTCCGAGCACGCCACGGCGGTACAGGAGCCGGGTCGTCGTCACGAGGAACCGCACGGACCGCCACCGCAACAGACGTGCCCCCGCCCACAGCCCGGGGAGGACGACCATCGCGGCGAGCAGCCAGGCGACGACCACGGGCGCGCCGGGATAGCGGATCGCGATCGTGGCCGCACCGGCGAGCGCGACGAGGAGGAGCAGGACCGGGCCGACCACGACGACCGGATGGGGGCGAACCTCTGCGAGGAGCTCCTCGTCCTCGTGCAACAGGCCGCGGGCGGACCCCACCTCCCAGAGCGTACCAAGGTGACGTTCGCGTTCCCTCGATGGGGGCACCGCGGGTATGCACCACCGTGCGCCGGCTACCGCCGTCGGGCCGGCGACGAGCCTCGCGGGCGGGGTGGGGGCGTGGCTCCGGGCCGACGGGTGACTACGACGCGCGGCGCGGGGGCGCCGCCGACATCGTGATGAAGTCCCGCGCCCACCAGTCCTGGAAGTACCGCGCGGGCGTGCCCTGCATCTGCGGGAGCAGCTCCGTGCCGTTGGCGTCGCTCGCCTGGCCGTTCGGCGTCGCGGGCGTGTACGTGGTGAGGTTCACCCATGTCGTGTTGATGTCGAGCTCCATGGCTCGCACGCAACCGGCCCGCGCCAGGATGTCGGCGAGGTCCGTGATGTTCAACCCTGGACCGCCGACGTACACGAGTGCGCCATTGGCGGTGATGCCGAGGCCGGATCGCCAGACGAACACGGCGTTTCCGAGGGTCGCACCCCAGCGCGTCGTTGTTGTCGCTGTGAGGCCGGCAACCGGCTTTCCGTGCTCGACGAGAAGGTCGAGGTTCTGGCGAACCGACACCACGGACGGCGTCATCGACACTGTCGCGCCCCACGATCCGACGGCGGCACTGCCGTTCTTGTAGACGACGAAGGACGCGGCGCCGTTGCGCAAGGGGATGATCGTCTTGCCGTCGGTGTAGTAGCCCCCGTTGGCCGAGGACATCAAGAAGCCGGCATTGAACGCCGCGACGAGCCTCTGCGACGCCAGCGGGAGGACCGGCGCGGTGTGGGTGTACGGGCCACCGCCGGGGATCTCGCTCCCCGAGTACAGGGTCGCGCGGAGGAGCTTGGTGTCCATCCAGGCGACCCCGACCACGTAGCTCGTGTGGACGGCGTCCGGCCGGAGCGTGGTCTCGTAGACGGCGGGGACCCCGTCGACGAGCCTGCCCGCAGGTGACCACTCTCCCTCTCCCGCTATGGCCTTCGCCACGAACGGGGCGATCGGCTTCGGCTCCGGGAGGTGCGGCACCCGCGAGGATGTCGCGCCCGCCGGCGGGCTGGTCGGCTGCTTGATGGCACCCGCGGGCGGCGCGCCGCCGACTTTCGGGCCGTGGTGCCGGTACCACTCGTTCTCGATCCAGTTCACGATCGACGAGCCCCCGTGCTCGCGCACCCACTCGGCCCCGCGCGCCGACACCGAGTTGCCGAGCATCGGGTTGGCGAGCGCCGAACCCAACGAGACCCCCACCCAGGCCAACAGCGCGGCGAGGACGAGGAGGATCCCGTTTCGGACGCGTCGCCTCCGGGGCGAGCGCGCGCGTGTGCGCGCCGCTCGCCGCCCGGGCCCGGTGCCGTCGGGGGCGCCCGGCGGCTCGCCGGCGCCGGCGCCGGGGTCGCCGACGTCCCCGTCCTCGACCGCGGCACCGAGCTCGGCGAGCCTGGTGAACCTGCCGTCGGACTCGGCCCGAGCGAGGGACCTTCGGCTCATCGGTGGTGCACCCCCGACACCGGGTGGTGACTCCCGACGAACCAGTTCGCGGCGTGCGGGAGCGTCACCGCGCCGATCACGAGCCCGAGGACCACCGCCGCAGCGAGCACCCACTGCCTGCGGCTCGCACCGGTGATCTGGCGGCGCGTCCGCCAGTACCAGTCTCGCGGCGCGAGCTTCGCGGTGTCGAGGAGGTGGCCGAGCACGTGCACGGTCATCACGACGAACCACAGGACGAAGCTCGCCTTGTGCACGAAGAGGAGGGTTGTCCGCAGACCCGCCGAGACGAACAAGAGCGCGACACCGCTGGCGAGGACCAGACCGGTGAGCAGCACCACGACCGGACCGAGGAGCCTGAGGAGCGCGACCGGCGGTCCCTTTCGGCGGTACTCGGGATCGCCCAGGTAGTACTTGGCGAACCGCCAGGTGGTGCTGCCGATCTTCAGCAGCACCGGTGGGATCAACAGCATCCCGACGAACACATGGAGGTTCAGGAGCGGGTGGATCTGGACGAGGGTGAAGCCCTCGATCGCGAGGAGGACGAGCAGCACCGCCGCCGTCGCGCCGGTGAGCCGGGCGTTCGCCTCGACGCGGTCGCGCTTGGGGCGAACGTCGTCCACGCGGCGGACCGTCGGGGCCCGCTCTGGCTGCACCCCGGCCCCGGCGGGGACCCGCTCGTCGTGGGCGGCGCGTTCGGGGACGACGGGCAGCGACGAGCCTTCGCCGAGCGCGACGTGTGGCTCGTCGTGGAGGCGCTCGCGCAGTGCGCCGGCGACCGGGCTCGACGCATTCTCGACCCGGCGAGCGTGCGGACGGCGATCGTCGGGCCAGTGGACGGCGGGGTGCCGGTCCGGGCTCGGACCCGAGTCCAGGCGCCGCACCGAGCCGAATGTCAGCTCCGGATCACGCGCGTGCCGGGGTTGGCGCGCCGGTCCCGACGCCGTCGTCCTCGCAATTGCCGCCAACTTGCCGTCCTCGCCGCGCCGTCGTCCGTCGGTCATCCGCCTGCCCCGCTCGCCGCGCGGGCACGCACCCGATACCCCCATGACACGCGCACCACCCGCACGATGCCCGGGAGACAAGCCGCGCGCCGCGCGCGAAGAGCAGTCGCCCGGGGGGAAGGCACACCGGGACGGTACGGCGTCGAGGTGACGACAGGATGAACGTCTCCTCGCCCCCTGGCTCCCACTCCTTGCGCCGTTCCCGTGTGCGGCGCGCCCGAGACGGGCGTTCCGGGGCTGCCCGGTCGGCCCGGGGACCGAGGGAGCGCCGGGCGGCCGGGGGTCCCGCCACTGCGCACGTCGCGCCATCACGACGGACCGCGCCTCAAGAAGCGCCGAGGTGGACGTCCTGCTGGCGGCGAGCGCCGGTTGGCGCGCCCTCGGGGTGGTCGTGTCCCACGGACACCTCGTCTGGTGGCCTCTCCCCCGACTCCTGCGCGCTGCGCCACGACACCTCCATCCGGGCCCCGCCGAGCGGCGAGGTCCCGACGGACCAGGCTCCTCGGGTCATCCGTACGACGGAGTCCGCGATGGCAAGGCCGAGTCCCGAGCCCTCGGCGCCGGACGTCGCCCGGTGGAAGCGGTCGAAGACCTCGGCGCGCTGGTCGGCAGGTATGCCCGGCCCGCTGTCGTCGACCCGCAGCACCACTCGGGCCGGACCCGACTGCACGAGGACCGAGACGGTGCCCTGCGTCCCCGCGTACTTGCACGCGTTGTCGATGAGCACGCCCGCGAGCCGGTCGACGAGCTCCGCCGGGGCCTGCACCATCCCGCTCCCCTGTCCTTCGGCGGTGAAGCCGAGCGCCACGTCGTTGCGCGTCGCGACGGCGTCGAAGCGGTCCACGCAGGAAGCGACCACGGCCTCGACATCCGCCGTCTCGCCGTCGACGATCGTCTCGGAGCCGCTGTCGGCACGCGCCAACCACAAGAGGTCGTCCACGATCCGGCGGAGCCGCCGACTCTCTCCGGCGATCCGGCGGAGCACGGCCTCGTACTCGTCGGGTGCGCGCCGCCGGCGCAGCGCGAGGTCGACTTCCGCCTCCACCACGCTGAGAGGGGTGCGCAACTCGTGAGAGGCGTCAGCCGTGAACTCGGCCTGCCGGCGCCGTACCAGGTCGACCGGAGCGGACGCACGGAGCGCGACGAGGAACGAACCGACGAGCGTCGCCAGCGCGAGCAGGAGCCCGAAGAGCACCTCGGGCAGCACAAGGGCGCTGCCCACGCGGCGGACCTCGGCGACGCTCTGGCCGGCGACGACCCAACCGTGCGCCCGACGGACCGCGCCGAACCGGAACGGTGCCCCGCCCACGGTCCGGGTGACCGGCCGGGTGCTCCACCTGCCGGCGGGAAGCGCGGGGGCTCCCACCGCGAGAGGGACGACGCTGCCGTGGTCGGGTACGTACCAGAAGAAGACGGGCGCGTCGTCGAGGTCGCCGTTGTCCGAGGAGGACGGGTTCGACGCGCCCGGGTTCGGGTGCAACGAGAGGTCGGCCGCGCGAGCGAGGGCCAGGTTGATCCGCCCGTCTGCCTGCGTCGTGAGCCGGTGTGTGACGAAGACCCGGAGCCCGAAGGCGCACAACGCGTAGCACCCCAGCACGACGAGCGCCGCGACCGTCGCCACGCGGGCAGCGTGCTTCCACAACCGCCGCCTCCCGTTCACGGCACGACGCGGTACCCGCTGCCGCGGACCGTCTGGATCCTGGCGGTGCTGGTCGAGATCTTCGACCGCAGACGCCCGACGTGGACGTCGATGGTGTTCGAGCCGATCGCGTCGGCCTCGTCGTCCCACACCTGCACGGCGATCGAGCGCCGGGTGACGACTGCGGGCGCTCGCCGCAGGAGGAGCTCCATGATCGCGAGCTCGGTGGTCGTGAGCGCGACCGGGGCGCCCCCGACCGTGAGCTCACGGGTGGCGGGGTCGAAGCTGAGGTCGCCGACGCTGATCCTGGGCGCGACCGTGAGCGCGGGCCGCCGCTGCAGGGCGACCAGGCGCGCAAGGAGCTCGTCGAAGTCGAACGGCTTCACGAGGTAGTCGTCAGCACCGGCGCGCAGGCCGGCGACACGATCGACCGGAGCGTCGCGCGCCGTGAGCATGAGAATCGGCGTCTTCACCCCCTTGCGCCGGATCTCGTCGACCACCTCGATCCCGCTCTTGAGCGGCATCCGCCAGTCCAAGATGGCCACCTCGTGCTCGTAGGCGCGCAACCACTTCACGGCCGCATCACCGTCGGCGACCGCGTCGACCACGTAGCCGTTCTCCCGCAGGCCCCGTTCGAGCACTGTGCGGAGCGCGGCGTCGTCCTCTGCGACGAGAACCCTCATCGCCCGCTCACCCGACCACCATACGCAGGGCGGACGCTCGAACGATGGCAGGGCTCGCGGAGGGGCTGGGCGAGCGCTCCGGGAAGGGGGCCATGAGAGGGGGGCCATGATTGGCCCGTGCCCAAGCGCAGCGCCGGACTCCTCCTCTACCGGGCCTCACGCCAGGACTCGCAGCGCGACCCGCAGCGCGACGACCGTCGGCCCGACGTCGGTCCCGAGCAGGGCACCGGCGCGCCGGCGGCCTTCGAGGTGCTCCTCGTCCATCCGGGCGGCCCGTACTGGACCAGGCGGGACGACGGGTGGTGGAGCATCCCCAAGGGCGAGGTCGCCGACGGGGAGGACGCGCTCGCCGCAGCCGAGCGCGAGTTCCTCGAGGAGCTGGGGTCGCCGGCGCCCCGCGGGCAGCGTCTGCCGCTCGGCGAGGTGGTCCAAGCCGGCGGCAAGCGGGTGCTCGCGTGGGCCGTCTGCGGTGACCTCGACGTGTCGACCGTGCGGAGTGGCACCTTCGACCTCGAGTGGCCGCCCCGGTCCGGCAGGCGGCGTGCCTTCCCCGAAGTCGACCGGGCGGCGTGGTACGGCCTCGACACGGCGGTCGTGAAGTTGCTGCCGGGCCAGGTGCCCCTCCTCGAGCGCCTGGTCGCCGCGGTGGTCCCCGCTGGATCGCAACCACCCGGCGCGGCTGGATAGCGTGCCGGCCAGATGACGTGGCGCGGCGACCCGCCGCTCACCACGTCGGAGTGGCGAAACCGACTGGAGGGGCGATGCCGGCAACCGTGCGAGGAGTGGTGGCGACCGAGAAAGGCGCGCCCGTCCAGGTGGTGCCCGTGGTGGTCCCCGATCCCGGTCCCGGCGAGGTCGTCGTGGACGTGCGGGCGTGCGGCGTCTGCCACACGGACCTGCACTACCGGGAGGGTGCCATCAACGACGACTTCCCCTTCCTCTTGGGGCACGAGGCAGCGGGCTTCGTCACCGCGGTCGGGGACGGGGTCGACAACGTGGCTCCGGGCGACTACGTGGTCGTCGCGTGGCGCGCACCGTGCGGCGCCTGCCGCTCGTGCCGCCGCGGCCGACCGTGGTACTGCTTCGACAGCCGCAACGCGCGCCAGCCGATGACGCTGGAGGACGGCACGCCGTTGTCCCCCGCCCTCGGGATCGGCGCGTTCTGCGAGCGCACCCTCGTCGCAGCGGGACAGGCCGTGCCCGTGGACCGCGCCGCGCGCCCCGAGGCGGCAGGGCTCATCGGCTGCGGCGTCATGGCGGGCTTCGGTGCCGCCGTGAACACGGGCCGCGTCTCCCGTGGGGACACCGTGGCGGTCATCGGCTGCGGGGGCGTCGGGGACGCGGCGATCGCCGGCTCCGTCATCGCCGGTGCCCGTGCGGTCATCGCCGTCGACGTCGACGATCGGAAGCTCGCCCTGGCACTGGAGTTCGGCGCGACGCACACCGTCAACTCGACCGCCACCGAACCCGTCGAGGCGATCCGCCGGCTGACGACAGGCAACGGGGCAGACGTCGTCATCGAGGCGGTGGGCCGACCGGAGACCTACGAGCAGGCGTTCTTCGCGCGCGACCTAGCGGGTGTCCTCGTGCAGGTCGGCGTGCCCTCTCCCACCATGCGGATCGACCTGCCCATGATCGAGCTGTTCGGGCGCGGCGGCGCGCTCAAGTCGTCGTGGTACGGCGACTGCCTCCCCACCCGCGACTTCCCGATGCTGATCGACCTCTACCTGCGCGGCCGTCTCGACCTCGACAAGTTCGTCTCCGAGACCATCCAGCTCGACGGCGTGGAGGCGGCGTTCGACCGCATGCAGCGCGGCGAGGTGCTCAGGTCCGTCGTCGTCCTCGGCGAGTGACGTCCTGAGGGTGTCCTCCTACCGGGGCGCGCGCAGCTTCAAGTAGGCAGGGAAGTCGCCCGCCGCGCGGCGGTGCACCGCGAAGAGGCGCCGCTGCGCGGCTGCATCGCCGTTCCACGCCGCGATGCAGTCCGTTGGCGCGACGTTCGCGAGCGCCAGGAGCGCACCCGCGGCGCCGCAGGACCCAGCGAGCGAGAGCTGGGTGGGGCTGCCCACATAGACCCGGACACCCAGCTCGACGAGGTCCGCCAGGCGGTTCGAGTCGCCCGAGGAGTCCTTCACGCCGTCGACGTCGAGCGACGACAGCTCCTCGGAGCCGAGCTCCCGGACCCCCAGCGCGGGGTTGTGGTACGCCAGGACGTGGCGGCCCCGGGCCGCGTCACGCACGCCGCGGAAGAAGGGCGCTGGCTCGGCCCCCTTGGGGCAGTAGACCAGGAGCGCGTCCGCGCCGGTCTCGACGGCGACCCGCGCCGACGCTTCGAGCGCGGCGTCGACGTCGGGGTGGCCCGTCCCCACGACGACCGGCACCCCGGGGACGGCGTCGGCGACCGCCGCGGCGAGCTCGACCCGGTCCTGCACCGACAACCGCGCCGCTTCACCGGTCGTGCCCGACACGAGCACCGAGGAGGCGCCGAGCTCGACGCAGCGCCGGGCGTGCGCCGCGGTCGCCTTGGCGTCGATGCCGCCGTCGTCGTCGAAGAGGGTGACGAGCGCGACGCCGACCCCCGACGGAAGAGGAGACATCCGGGCCACGCCCGACACGATACGACACGCCCAGGGGGCGCGACTGGGAGAGGGGCCGGCAGCGCACCGTCGTCCTCACGGTGTCCTACCGACGCGAAGAAGTCGTCTGAATTTCAGCGATCGTTCGCATCGGCGTCACCGCGAGTTAAAGGTCGTTCCCTACCGTTCCAGCGAACCCGCTGGTGGTGACAGCCTCCGGCGACGGAGAAGCGGAGGGACGAGTGCAGCTTCGCAGGTACGCAACGGTCGGCACGACCACCCGCCCCGGGCGCCACCGGCGCGTGCGGGTGGCCATGGCGGGCATCGCCTGCGGCGCCCTCGCCGCCGGCACCCTCGCCGCGACCGCCGGTCCGGCGCTCGCGGCCAAGAAGGGGGAGAAGAAGGTCCCGCTCATCGTCTACTCGGCCCAGGGATACGACCAGGCGATGGTCCATGCCTTCCAGGCCGCCACGGGCATCCCGACCGAGCTCGACACAAACTCCACGGGACCTCTGCTCTCCCAGATCCAGGCGTCGAAGAACAATCCCCACTGGGGCCTGCTCTGGGTGGACGGGCAGACAGCCTTCGCCGAGCTCGACGACGAGCACCTGCTCGTGCGGGGCTTCACGCCGAAGGTCAAGTGGGACACCCTGGGCAAGTCGGTGGTCCCCAAGGACAAGAGCTTCGTGCCGACGGGCATCACCCTCATGGCGGCGATCGCCTACACACCCAAGGTCGTGCCCAACCCACCGTCCTCGTGGAACACACTGCTGAGCGCAAAGTGGCAGAACGCGGTCGGGATGAACACACCCAGCCAGTCGGGTCCGACCTACCCGTTCATCTCCGGCACGATGAGCTTCCTGGGCAGCGTGACAAAGGGCAAGCAGTTCTTCGAGAAGCTGAAGCAGAACGGGCTCGTGATCCACACAACGAACGGCCCGACCCTCGCAGCCCTCGCGAGCGGGCAGATCAAGCTCGCCATGGTCCAGAGCTCCGCGGCCATCGGCGCCGAGCACACAGACACAACCCTCAAGGTCAAGTACCTGAGCCCGGTGACGATGCTCCCGTCCAACATCGGCATCGACGCCAAGGCGACAAAGACGGAGATCGCCGAGGCGAAGAAGTTCGTCAACTTCGTCCTGTCGAAGCTCGGTCAGGCGGTCATGGAGACAGGCACACCCACCGGCGACTCGCTGTACTACCCGGTGGTCGAGGGCATCAAGCCCCGGCCCGAGCTCCCGTCCCTCTCGTCGGTCAAGGTGCAGCACATCAACCCGTACAAGTGGGGCCCGAAGGAGTCGACGATCAACAACTGGTTCATCAACACAATCACGAAGTGATCCCGGCGGCGGTCGGTAGTCGAGGACCGGTGCCCTGGGCCGTGACAACCCCGTGACCGTCACGCAGCCGGTCTCGGGGTTGTCCGCTGACGTCCCGCCGGCGCCGACAGGCACCGAGCCGCGCGCGCCCTCGCCACGTCGAGGACGGCACGGCCGGCGCGCCCGGATCTCCGCGAGCCGGTTCACCGGCGCGGCGCGCGGGCTGCGCTTCGGACTGTGGGCACTGGCGGGCCTGTTCGTCCTGGCGCCGTGCGCCTGCTTCCTCGTGCTCTCGGTCTCGCCGCGGCTCTTCGACCAAGGGCCGCAGTGGTTCACCCTCTCGTACCTGACGACGATCTTCACCGGCACCACCGCGGTCTCGCTCCTGAACTCTTTGTGGGTGAGCGCCGCGGCGGCTGCCATCGGCATCGGCATCGGCCTGCCGGTGGCGTGGCTCGCCGGTCGGACGTCCATGCCGGGGCGCCGGTTCGTGCCGATCGGCATGTGGCTGGTCCTGCTGCTCCCCTCGTGGCTGCCCGGCATCGGCTGGGAGCGCCTGGTGGTGAGGGACGGCGTGCTGACACGGTTCGGGCTCGGCTCTGCCTTCGTCACACACGCGATCATGGGCCCGGTCGGCGTGGTGCTGGTGCTCGGACTGCGCTGCGTGCCGTTCGCGTTCCTCACGATCACCGCCTCACTTGCAGGGCTCGGGCAGGAGTTCGAGGACGCCGCCCGGGTGCACGGGGCCTCGAGGTTCGCCTCGCTGCGGCTCGTGCTCCCGATCCTCGCTCCAGCGATCTGGTCCGCCCTCGCCATCGGGTTCGCAGAGTCGATCAGCGACTTCGGCGTGGCGTACACCCTGGCGTACAACTCGCACTTCTCTCTCGCGACCTACCAGCTCTACGCCGCCATCGGGAACTTCCCGCCGAGCTTCCCGGCCGCCGCCGCGATCGGCGTCGTCCTCGTCGCCTCCGTCGCGCTCCCGCTCGCGCTCCAGGCGAAGGCGCTGCGCGGCCGTTCGTACGCGGTGCTCTCGGCGCGCACGCGCCAGGCGGTCCGTCGCCAGCTCTCCACCAAGGGCGCAATCCTTTCGACGGGATGCGTCGCCCTCTTCTACGCCTTGGCGCTGGGTGCGCCGGCGGTGGGGGCGGTCACCGGTTCGCTCCTTGCGGATTTCGGCGCCTCCACCCGGATCACCTTCGCGAACTACTCGGGCGTCCTGCACATCCCCGGCGTCTCGGGACCCATCTACCGGTCCCTCGTCTACGGCATCGTCACGGCGACGGTGACGGTCGTCGCCGGCTTCCTCGTCGCCCGCCTGCTGTCGCGCCAGCGCACGCGCGCGACCGCGGTGCTCGACTTCTTGTTGCTCGCGACCGTCGCACTGCCGGGGGTGGTCTTCGCGGCCGGCTACATCTTCGCGTACAACCTCCCGTTCCTCTCGCGTATCGGCGTCGACCTCTACCAGACGGTGTCGCTCCTCATCATCGGCTACATCGCCTCCAGCCTCCCCACCAACGCGCGGGTACTCGTCGGGCCCGTCTCCCAGGTGCAGTCGTCGCTCCACGACGCGGCGCGGGCCCACGGCGCTGGCGCCGCGCGAGCGTGGCTCAGCGGCGTGCTCCCGGCCGTCTCCCGGCCCCTCGTGATGGCGTGGCTCTTCACGTTCTGCGGGATCTTCCTCGAGCTGCCGATCTCCCAGCTCCTCTACGCGCCCGGCTCCCCGCCGCTCTCGGTCGCCATCAACCTCAATCTCGCGGGCTACCACTTCGGTTTGGGCCTCGCACAGGCGGTGATCGCGGTCGGGATCGCCCTGGGCGTCGTCGGTGCCGTCCTGCTCCTCTACCGGTTGCTCGCACCCCGGGGCTGGCGTCGGATCGGGTCGACCGTCCGTGGCTGAGCGCCTCGTGGTCGAAGAGGCGTCGAAGGTCTACCCCGGGGGCAACCACGCGCTCCGGGGTCCGAGCTTCACCGTGGAGCCGGGGACGTTCATGGTGCTCCTCGGCCCGTCGGGATCCGGGAAGACGACCCTGTTGCGCACGATCGCGGGCATCGAGCGCCTCACGTCGGGTCGCCTCGTCATCGGCGACGCCGTCGTCGCCGACGGGCGCGTCCACCTCCCGCCCGAGCGCAGGGATCTCGCCATGGTCTTCCAGGACTACGCCCTCTGGCCGCACCTCTCGGCGCGCGACAACGTCGCGTTCGCGCTCCGCCGGCACCGTATCGGGCGACCTGACGCCCGCCGCCACGCGCTCGACATGCTCGAACGGGTCGGGCTCGCCCACCTCGCGGACCGCTTCCCGGTGCAGCTCTCGGGCGGTGAGCAGCAGCGGGTCGCTCTGGCGAGGGCGCTCGTCGGCGACACCGGCCTCCTCCTGTGCGACGAGCCGCTGTCCAATCTCGACGCCGACCTCCGAGAGCGGATGCGCGTCGAGATCTCCTCCCTCGTGCGCGAGGCCGGCGCGACGACGATCTACATCACCCACGACCAGTTGGAGGCGTTCGCGCTCGCCGACCAGGTGGGCGTGCTCCAGGACGGGGTGCTCGTCCAGCTCGGCACGCCCGAAGAGATCTACAGCACGCCCGCGACCCTCTTCGTCGCGAGGTTCACCGGTCTCGCCGGAGAGCTTGCAGTGCGCGTCACCAGGCCCGGAAGGGTCCCCGGCCACGTCGACGTCGTGCCGGCGGACCTCGAGGGGGCACGACCGATCGACGTGCGGGTGGCCGAAGGTTCGGCGCACCTCGCCGAGGCGGCAGCGACTGGCGCCGCCGGCATGCTGGCGATCAGGCCCACGGCGGTCCGCCTCTGCGCGGCGGAAGCCGAGACGGCGCACCTGGCCGGCCGGGTCGCCGACACCGCATTCCGAGGCCGCCACTACGAGCTCGTCGTCGACCTTCCTGGCGGGCGGCGACTGGCCGGGGTGGTGAGCGAACGGCGCGTCCCGCGCGGCACCACGGTGGGCGTCGAGCTCGACGCGAGCGGGTGCATCCTGTTCACTGACACGGAGCGTGCGACTTCGGCTCCTGCGACCGACGCCCCCACCACCAGGAAAGCCGGGCGATCCAACGAGGTGCCCACGGCTGGGTGAGGAGCCGCGGCCGAGCGGCCACGAGGGCAGAAAGACCTGGGCGCCAGAGACCTGGGCGCCTGCGCCCAGTCGTGGCGGCGGCCGAGGCGGGACACTCACTCGGTCGTCAGGTTCCCTGGGTACCATGACCCAGGATGGAGCCTGCAACCCGCCCTGTGGGCACAGCCGTCGGGCTGCAGTCGGCGGCCCACGGGTCGACTCCCGTGCGGGACGTCGTCAGATTGGCGCGGCCCAAGCAGTGGGCGAAGAACATCCTCGTGTTCGTCGCCCCCGGCGCCGCCGGTGTTCTCACGCACCCGACCGCACTGCTGCACGCGCTCGGCGCGTTCGGGATCTTCTGCGCGGCGGCGTCGGCGACCTACTTCGTGAACGACACGATCGATGCCGAGACCGACCGCCAGCACCCGAGGAAACAGCTCCGCCCCGTCGCCGCGGGCCGCGTGAGCCCGGGCGTCGCCGTCACGGGCGCCCTCGTGCTCTTCGCTGCCGCGCTCGTCTCGGCGGCGTTCCTCGCCGGCTGGCCCCTCGTGGTCGTCGCCGCGTCCTACGGGATCATCACCGTCGGCTACTCCCTCTGGCTCAAGCGCCAGCCCGTCATCGAGCTCACCGCCGTCGCGTCGGGCTTCGTCCTCCGGGCGATCGCGGGCGGCGTGGCGACCCGCGTGCCGCTGTCGAGCTGGTTCCTCGTCGTCACCTCCTTCGCCGCGCTGTTCATCGTGATCGGCAAACGCACCGGCGAGCACCGGACGCTCGGTGACGACCGCGGTCTGCACCGGATCGCTCTCGAGCAGTACTCGCAGCCCTTTCTCCGCTCCGCGCTCACGCTGAGCGCCGCCGGCGCGGTCACGACCTACTGTCTCTGGGCGTTCGAAAAGGGAGGGCTCGCTCAACACGGTGGCCACCTGGTGTGGATCGAGCTCTCCGTCGCTCCCGTCATCACCGGCGTCCTCTACGTCTTGCGCCTCCTCGACGCCGGGAGGGGCGGGGCGCCGAGCGAGCTCGCCTGGGAGGACCGCACGCTCCAGGTCCTCGCCCTCGTGTGGGCGGTGCTCGTCGGCATCGGCATCTATGCCTGACGCGCCGGCCCAAGCGCTGCTCTCCGGCTGGGGACGCACCGCCGCCACCCGCGCACTCGTCCGCACGCCCAGCGCCGCCGAGCTGGGCCACCTCTTTTCCGAAGCCGACGGCCGAGGCGTCATCGCGCGCGGGCTCGGTCGAAGCTACGGCGACGCGGCCCAGTGCGCGGGGGGCACCGTCGTCGACACGCGCGGTCTCGACCGCGTCGGCGAGGTGGACCGGTCAGGAGAGGTGGAAGTCGCCGCCGGCACGTCGCTCGACGCCCTCCTGCGGCGGGCGCTCCCGGCGGGCTGGTTCCTGCCCGTCACTCCGGGCACGCGCCAGGTCAGCGTCGGCGGCGCGATCGCCGCCGACGTGCACGGGAAGAACCACCACGCAGAGGGCAGCTTCAGCCGCCACGTGACGGCCATGACCATCGCGACGCCGACCGGCGAGCACCGCGTCACTCCCGCCGAGGACGGTGATGACGGCAAGCTCTTCTGGGCCACCGCCGGAGGCATGGGACTGACCGGCATCGTCACGTCGGCGAGGGTCCGGATGCTCGCCGTGGAGACGGACCGGGTGCTCGTGGACACGCACCGCTACCCCGACGTCGACTCGGTCATGGCGGCGATGGATGAGGGGGACGCCCGCTACCGCTACTCGGTCGCATGGGTCGACTGCTCGCGCTCGGGTCGCGCCGTGCTCACCCGCGGCGACCACGCGCGGTCGGCGGACGTCTCGCCGAAGTGTCAGCACGGGGCGCAGCTCCCTCGGGAGCGGCCCGTGCTGCGCGCTCCCGGGCATGTGCCGGGCGGCCTCCTCAACCGGCTGAGCATCGCCGCATTCAACGAGGCGTGGTACCGGCGCGCCCCGGCGCACCGCGAGGCCGAGGTCCAGTCCATCTGGCGCTTCTTCCACCCGCTCGACGGCGTAGCGGACTGGAACCGGCTCTACGGGCCCGGCGGCTTCTTGCAGTACCAGTTCGCCGTGCCCCCCGAGCGTGGCGACGTCGTCGGCGCGGCGATGGGCGAGCTGTCCCGACGGCGCATCCCGTCGTTCCTCGCCGTCCTCAAGCGCTTCGGCCCGGCCGCGAAGGGACCGCTCTCCTTCCCGATGCCCGGGTGGACCCTCGCGCTCGACGTGCCGATCGGCCCCGACGGGCTCGCCGAGTGCCTCGATCACCTCGACGAGTTGGTCGCCGCGGCGGGCGGGCGGGTCTACCTGGCCAAGGACTCCCGTCTCCGGCCAGACTTGCTCACGACCATGTACCCGCGACTCGTCGAGCTCCAGGAGGTGTGCCGAAGGGTGGACCCTGCCGGGGTGCTCCGCTCCGACCTCTCGCGCCGGCTCGGCCTGCGCTGACAGGGCGCACGTGCTGGACGCCTTCGGACAGCCGCAGTCGGCCGTCGTCCTCGGCGGGACCTCCGATCTCGCCGGCGCGATCGTGGACGCGCTCGTGCGGCGCCACTGCAAGACGGTGGTGCTCGCCGGCCGGGACGAGGCGCGGCTCGCGAGCGCCTCGCGAGCCGCGGGCGACGCCGGCGCCGACCACGTCGCCACCGTGCGGTTCGACGCCCTCGACGTCGCGGACGCCACCCGGGCGGTGGACGAGTGCTTCGACGCCGCCGGTCCTGTGGACCTCGTCCTGCTTGCGGTCGGCGTCCTGTCGAGCGAACGGGACGAACTGGACGCCGCGCGCACGGCCGACGTGGTCACGGCGACCTACTCGTGGCCCGCGGTCGCGCTGACCAGAGCGGCCTCGCGCCTTCGCGAGCAGGGCTACGGCCGGATCGTGGTCCTGTCGTCCGTCGCGGCCGTGCGTGTCCGACGGCAGAACTTCGTGTACGCCTCCGCAAAGGCGGGCCTGGACGCCTTTGCGATCGGGCTCTCCGAGGCGCTGCGCGGTTCGGGGGTCGTCGTCCAGGTCGTCCGGCCCGGCCGCGTCCCGACCAAGATGACCGCGGGCCTCCCGAAGGCCCCCTTGTCGACGACGCCCGAGGCGGTGGCCCGCGTCGTCGTCGACGGCCTCGAGTCGGGCGCGCAGGTCGTGTGGGCACCACCCCTCGCCAGGTGGGCGCTGCTCGTGGCGCGCGCCGTCCCACAGGCGATCTGGCGGCGGCTCCCGGGCTGACACGGGACTTCGGACGTGCGAGGACGGAGGTAGGCGATGGAGCTCGGATGTGCGGCACCGGTCTCGGGAAGCTGGGCGACTGCCGAGGGTTGTCGCGAGGTGGCCGCGTGGGCCGAGGAGCTCGGCTACCGCTCCCTGTGGACGTTCCAGCGGCTGCTCGCCCCCGTGGACGAGCACGGCGAGCACCGGCTCGATCCGCCGTACCGGAGCGTGCAGGACCCGCTCGCGGTGCTGGCCTACCTCGCGGCCGTCACGACGAGGACGCGTCTCGGCGTCGCGGTCGTGAATGCTCCCTATTACTCCCCCGTGCTCCTGGCCAAGTCGCTCACCACGATCGACCACCTCTCGGGCGGGCGTCTCGACGTCGGGCTCGGCCTCGGATGGATGCCGGAGGAGTTCGAGGCCGCGGGCGTCCCGTACGCACACCGCGGGGCTCGGACGGCGGACTTCGTGCGGTGCCTCCGCGCCATATGGACCGAGGACGTCGTCGAGTACGACGGTCCCTATTTCCGGGTCCCACGCGCGCGCGTGGACCCCAAACCTCTCCAGCGGCCGCACCCGCCGGTGCTGTTCGGCGGGACCGCCGAAGCGTCCTTGCGGCGGGCGGGACGCATGGCCGACGGCTGGGTCAGCTCCAGCCGCGCCGACCTCGAATCGCTCGCCGACTCGATCGCGATCGTCCGCACGGCGGCCGCCGACGCCGGCCGTGATCCGTTCGCGCTCCGGTTCGTCTGCCGTGCGGTGGTGAAGGTCCGCTCGACAACGCGCGCCCCGCTCACCGGCTCGCTCGCCGAGATCGCCGAGGACCTCGGGGCGCTCGCCGACGCGGGCATGACCGAGGCGTTCATCGACTTGAACTTCGACCCGCTCATCGGCGCACCCGACGCCGATCCGGAGGCGTCGCTCCGGCACGCCCGCGACGTCCTCGAGGCCCTGGCGCCGTCGGCGCCGTAGGACGCGGCCGCGGCGAGCCACGCACCGCTCCTGGATGCCAACTACGGTTGTCCCCCGGAACCAAGGGCGGAAGGGACGCACATGCTGGTGCTCAATCGCCGGCCGGGCGAGACGATCGTGATCGAGCCGGACCTGCGCGTCACGGTCCTTTCGGTCGCGGACCGCCGCGTCTGGATCGGCCTGCGTTCATCGGCGTTCCCCGAGCTCCGGGTCTCCGCAACGGCCGTCTCGACGACCGAGGCGCGGCTCGAGATCGTCCCGATATCGAGCGTCGAATTCGACGGGACTCGCGTACGGGTCACCACCGCCGGCGACGGGGACGCCGCGATGGCGGCGCATGCCGGGCTGGCGCTCGACCGCCGACCAGGCGAGCGGGTCGAGGTCGGCGACGGTCTGTGGGTGGCGATCGCCTCCATCTCGAAGGGGAACCCCGCCGTCACGCTCGGCGGCCAGGCGATCGGCGAGGCCGTCAGCATCACCCTGATCCGACCTGCCGGCAACTACGTCCGCCTTGGGGTCGACGCCCCGAACCGCCGCGTCTACCGCGAGGAGCTCTGGGACGTGGTCCAGGCGGTGGCACCGGTCCCCGCCGACCCGCCCGTCCACGCCACCGTCTCCCAGGACGTCCCCGCGGGGAGCGCGGCCGGCTGATCCCGCAGCTCGCGCGGCGTCACGCCGCCAGGTGTCACTCCGCGCGGCGTAGGAGCAGGCTGGACTGCGCCGCGAGGTTCACGTTCGGCCCGCGGACCTCCCTCGAGAAGCGCGCCGGCCTCGCCGTGTTCACGAGCTCCTCCCACCTCCCGGGCTCGAAGACCCTGGGGAGGGTGTAGGAGCGGGGACGCATCCCGGCGTTCAAGAGGAGCAACAGGGTCTCGCCGCGCGCCCGGCGCCCGCGGGCATCCACCTCGTCGACCGCGCGCCCGTAGAGGAGCATGCCGAGCGTGCGGTTCTCCGGGTCCGTCCAGTCGTCGGCCTTCATCTCCTCGCCGTCCGGGCGGATCCAGGTGACGTCCTTCATCTGGGTGCCGGGCACCACCTCGCCGGTGAGGAAGTTCATGCGGCGAAGGATCGGGTTGTCCGCCACGATGCCGACGAGCTGGCGGACGAAGGACAAGAGCTCCATCCCGGTCTCCCCGACGTCCCAATCCACCCAGCTGACGTCGTTGTCCTGGCAGTAGGCGTTGTTGTTGCCCTTCTGGCTCCGTCCGATCTCGTCGCCGCCGAGCAGCATCCGCACGCCCTGGGAGCACATGAGGGTGGTGAGGAAGTTGCGCTTCATCCGGTCGCGCAGCCGCTGGATGCGCACCGACTCGCTCGGCCCCTCGACGCCCCAATTGCGACTGTGGTTCTCCGAGGACCCGTCCGCCCCGTCGTCGCCGTTCGCTTCGTTGTGCCGGTGCTCGTAGCTCACGAGGTCCGTGAGCGTGAACCCGTCGTGGCACGTCACGAAGTTCACGCTCGCGTAGGTCCGCTTTCCCGTGTGCCCGTACACGTCGCTCGAGCCGGTGAGGCGGGAGGCGAGCTCGGGAACCTGTCCCGCGTCGCCGCGCCAGAACCGCCTGACGCAGTCGCGGTACGCGCCGTTCCACTCGGACCAGCCCTGCGGGAACCGGCCGAGGTGGTACCCGTCCGGGCCGATGTCCCACGGCTCGGCGATCAGCTTGACGGTCGACAGGACCGGGTCCTGCTGGATGATCTCGAAGAACGCGCTCGGCTGGCCCGCCTCGTACCCGCGCACGAGGACGGGTGCGAGGTCGAAGCGGAAGCCGTCGACGTGCATGTCGGTGACCCAGTAGCGCAGGCTGTCCATCACGAGCGCCATCGTGCGGGGATGGAGGATGTTCAGGCTGTTGCCGGTCCCCGTGTAGTCGAGGAGGTAGCGGGGAGCCTCGGGCTGCAGGCGGTAGTAGACCGCGTTGTCGATGCCGCGCAGCGAGAGCGTCGGCCCCAACCGGCTCCCCTCACCCGTGTGGTTGTAGACCACGTCGAGGATTACCTCGAGCCCCGCACGGTGGAAGGTCCGCACCATCGACTTGAACTCGCTGACCTGCTGGTCGTAGCCGGTGCTCGCGTACTCCACGTGGGGGGCGAAGAAGGCGACCGTGTTGTAGCCCCAGAAGTTCCTGAGGCCCATCTCGACCAGGCGGCGGTCGTGCACGTGGCCGTGCACGGGCATGAGCTCGACCGCGGTCGCGCCGAGGTCCACGAGATGGTCCACGATCGGGTCCGACGCCAGGCCGAGGTACGTCCCGCGCAGGTGCTCGGGCACGCCGGGGTGGCGCATGGTCATCCCCCGCACGTGGCACTCGTAGATCACGGTGCGGTTCCACGGCGTCGAGGGCGAGCGGTCGTCACCCCACGTGAAGGCGGGGTCGACGACGACGCACTTGGGCACGGACCCCGCCGAATCGCGCCGGTCGAAGGAGAGGTCCTCGGCCGGGTCGCCGATGCGGTAGCCGTAGAGGTCGTCGCTCCACCGGGAGGTGCCGCTCAGGGCACGCGCGTACGGGTCGATCAAGAGCTTGTGCCTGTTGAAGCGGTGACCCTCCTCCGGCGCGTACGGCCCGTCGACGCGGTACCCGTAGAGCGCGCCCGGCCGGGCGTCGGGCAGGTAGGCGTGCCAGACCCGGTCGGTGGTGGCCGGCATCGAGACGCGCTGGACGGGCTCGGAGGCGGTGGGCTCGGAGAAGATGCACAGCTCGACGGCCGTCGCGTGCTCCGAGTACAGCGCGAAGTTGACCCCTTCCCCGTCCCAGGTCGCGCCGAGCGGCTGCGGGTTGCCGGGCCAGACGCGCATCATGGGGCGTCGGGCACGAAGAAGACGCACCCGAGCGGCGGCGCCGTCAGCGTCAGGGTGCGCGGGCGGCCGTGGGAGGGAACCGGCTGCGCGTGGACCTCGCCCAGGTTGCCGATGCCGCTGCCGCCGTACTCCTTCGCGTCGGAGTTCAGGCGCTCACGCCACACCCCGCCGACGGGCACACCGACGAGGACGTTCTCGCGAGGCACCGGGGTGAAATTACAGACGACGAGCACGAGCCGCCCGTCCGAGGACTTGCGCAGGAAGCTGAGGAGGCTGGTCTCCGCCTCCTCGTGCTGCACCCACTCGAACCCGGCAGGGTCCGTGTCCAGCTCGTGCAGCGCAGGTTCGGCCCGGTACAGCTCGTTCAAGTCACGCACCCACCGGCAGATGCCCGCGTGCCGCTCGTCGTCCAGCAGCTCCCAGTGGAGCCCCTCGTCATGGTTCCACTCCCGGCGGTCCGCGAGCTCCGACCCCATGAACAGGAGCTTCTTGCCGGGTTGCCCGTACTGGTAGCCGTAGAGGAGCCGCAGGTTCGCCCGCTGCTGCCAGTCGTCCCCCGGCATCTTCTTCAACAGCGACCCCTTGCCGTGCACGACCTCGTCGTGGGAGAGAGGGAGGACGAAATTCTCGGTGAAGGCGTACACCGCGCGGAACGTGAGCTCACCGTGGTGCCACCGCCGGTGGACCGGGTCGTGCTCCAGGTAGCGGAGGGTGTCGTGCATCCAGCCCATGTCCCACTTGAACCCGAAGCCGAGGCCGCCCCAGTCGACGGGACGCGACACCCCGCCCCAGGCCGTCGATTCCTCGGCATAGGTCTGGGTCCCGGGGTGGTCGGCATACGCGCCGGCGTTGAGCTGCCGCAAGAAGGCGATGGCATCGAGGTCCTCCCGCCCGCCCTCGGCGTTCGGCTCCCACTCGCCGGCCTTGCGCGAGTAGTCGAGGTAGAGCATGGAAGCCACCGCGTCGACCCGCAGCCCGTCGGCGTGGTACGCGCGGAGCCAGTGGTCCGCCGAGGAGGCGAGGAAGCTCCGCACCTCGTGGCGGCCGTAGTTGAAGACGAGGCTGTTCCAGTCCGGGTGCACGCCGCGGCGCGGGTCGGCGTGCTCGTAGAGGTGGGTGCCGTCGAACGACGCGAGCGCGAACTCGTCGGAGGGGAAGTGGGACGGCACCCAGTCGAGGATGACGCCGATTCCCGCCTGGTGGAGCGCGTCGACCAGTGCCATGAAGTCCTGGGGCTTCCCGTACCGCGCGCTCGGCGCGAAGAAGCCCGTCGTCTGGTACCCCCAGCTCCCGTAGAAGGGGTGCTCCATCACCGGGAGGAGCTCGACGTGCGTGAACCCGTTGCGCTGCACGTGGTCGACGAGCTGCGAGGCGAGCTCCCGGTACGTGAGCAGCTCCCCCGGCCGCGCCGGTGTGCGTCGCCAACTGCCGAGGTGCACCTCGTAGATCGAGATCGGCGCCGCGAGGGTCTGGCGGCCGCCCCGCGTCGCCATCCACTCCTGGTCACCCCAGTCGTAGGCGAGATCCCACACGACCGACCCGGTCCTCGGAGGCTGCTCGCAGAAGAGGGCGACGGGGTCGGCCTTCTCGCGCACGGTTCCGTCGGGCGTCGTCACGGCGAACTTGTACACCTGACCCACGCGGGCGTGGTCGACGAGGCCCTGCCAGATGCCCGAGCGCCCGCACGGCGACAGCGGGTCGGCGGCGCGCTGCCACCAGTTCCAGTCCCCGACGACCGACACGCCACGCGCACTGGGCGCCCACACCGCGAAGTGGACGCCGTCGTCGGACACGTGCGCACCGAGCTTCTCGGCCAGGCGACGGTGCGAGCCTTCGTTGAAGAGCTGCAGGTCGTAGTGGGTGATCATTCGAGCTCCTCGTGTCGCCGCAGCGCGTCGATCCGCTCCAAGGCGCCCGTGACGTCGTCGTCGACGACGATCTCTGTCAACGTGCGCGCCGAGCGGTGCCGCCAGTTCCCCGCCTCGGCGCCGGTGCCGGGTCGGTTGTGCGGCCACCGCTCCAGCCACAGGTCCTCCACGTCGGCGAGGACGAGCCGCGCCGGTCCCGCCGAGAGATGGTCGAGGCTGGCGCGCAGCCCCCGGCGTGCGTCCCCGCCGAGGGCGCGGCGCCAGCGCGCATGCTCGGGGGCTTCCCAGAAGGACACGAAGCGGGGGAGATCGTGCGTGCCGATGCTCGCCATGGACATCTCGGGCGGATCCGGCAGCGGCGCGTCGGCCGAGACCTCGAACTGCAGCACCCAGGACCGGAGCATCCGGTCGCCGGCCATTCCCCGGCGAACCTCCTCGGACACCGTGCCGAGGTCCTCCCCCACGATCGCGGTGCCCGACCGCTGCGCCTCGAGGGCGACGATCGCCCGCAGCTCGTCGTCGCGGTAGCGGACGTACGCCCCGTCGGCGGCATCCGATCCCTCCGGCACCCACCAGAGGCGGTAGAGCCCCATCACGTGGTCGATCCGCAGCGCCGAGGCGTGCCGCATCGCCTGACGGAGGAGGGCGACCGGGTGGCGGTAGCGCTGCTCACGCACCCCCCGCGGATGGAACGGCCGGAACGACCAACGCTGGCCCTTGGCGAAGAACCGGTCGGGCGGCGCGCCGACCTCGACGCCGTCGGCGAACGCCGTCGGCTCGAACCCCGTGTCGAACCCCGACGGGTGCACGCCCACGGGGAGGTCGAGCAGCAGCCCCTCACCGACAGCGGCCAGCTGCTGCTCGGCGACCCATTGCGCGTAGAGGTGGTAGCGCCCGGCCGCGTCCTCGGGCACACCGCCCGTTTCGCTCGACGAACCGAACGGCGTCACCGGCCCACCCGCTCGGAAGCGCGCGTAGGCGACCAGGTCGGGACGCTCGAGGGCGAAGGCCTCGAGGGCGTCGCGGCGGGCCGAGGGGCCCGAGAACACCGTACGCGCGAGCGGTTCGAGCGCCCGCCGGACGAGCCGCATGGAAGTGGGGTAGTCGACGAGGGCCCCGCGTCGCACCGCCGCGAGCGCGCCGGTGAACTCCCCGGAGCCGAGCAGCGCGCGGGCCTCCGGGGACCCCTCCAGCTCCGGGAGCGACGTCGGGTCCACGTACAGCTCGTTCCACCCGAGGCGCGACACCGGGAGGTACGGGCTGACCTCGAGCGGCTCGTCGTAGAACGCCGGGTACAGGGGCAGGGTGCCGAAGAGCGCGCCGCCGAGACCGCGCACCCACCTCGACGCCGCGCCCAGCGCGGGGTAGCTGCCCACCCCCCAGTCCGAACCGGTCCGCATGGCGTGCAGCGGGAGGAACGCGCCCCATCCACGTCCGGGCACGGGACAGCGCGGCGCGACCACGACCATCGAGGTCGCGTCGAAGCCGGGGCCCTCGACCCGCAACTGGTAGTAGGCGGGGGGCAGGAGGTCGAGGGGGGAGCTGAGCTGTGCCTCGTAGCGGTCCGTCGTCCGGCCCTCGACGTGCGCCGAGCCGAGCGGCCGGTGGATGGCCGGCATGAGCCGCACCCGGCGGGTCGCACCGTCCTCGGCCTCGAGCTCGAGCCAGCAGTCCCGGGGGTGCACCGAGCGAGGGAGCCCGACCGCCACGGCCTGCGTGCCCACGGCGGGCACGGCGATGACGGGCTCGAGCACCTGGACGTGGCGGCGCAGCCGTTCCTCTCGGACGGCGGACGCCGGGTCTGTCACCGCGGCCCCGAGCGCAGCGAGGACCGCGCGGAGCGCGTCGGGGCTCGTCTCGCGCGACGTGCCGGTCGCGTCGACGTAGGCGGTCTGCACGTCGTAGAGCCGGGCGAGGGCGCGCAGCTCGTCGGTCACCGGGCGTCGTCCAGCACGTCGAGGATCCCACGTGCGGGGATGTCGACCCAGTCCGGACGGGCGTTCGCCTCGTAGCCCAGCTCGGCGACCGCCTTTTCGAGGAGGAAGAAGTCCAGCAGCACCCCGAGCTCGGCCCGGTCCTCGGGGAGCAGCCCCGCGACGCCCGGCACCCCGAGGTAGGAGCGCAGGAAGGCCGCGGCCATCCATCGGTACCAGCTGATGAGCCACGGCCCCAGTTCTCGGTGACCCTGGGGCCCGACGAGATCCCGGTCGGCGCGCATGCCCACGGCGCGCGATGCGTAGTGGAACGACCGGAGCATCCCCGCCAGATCGGTCGCGACCGGCCGCTTGAGCCGTCGCTGCCCGAGCGAACGCGCGGGCTCCCCTTCGAAGTCGATGATCACGATGTCCTTCCCCGTCCACAGGACCTGACCGAGGTGGTAGTCACCGTGTACCCGGATCCGCTGCGCGGCAGCCGGCGCGGTGGCGATCGTCCGGAAGCGCTCTGCGATGTCCCGCTCCCTGCGCAGGACGGCCGCAACGGCGGATGATGTGTCCAGGCCCGCCTCCCTGATCTGGCGGAACGTGCGGCGCACCATGCTGCCCGCCCCGTGGTAGAGCGAGAGGCGGTCGACCGGGGTCATCGGCTCGGGGGCCATGGCCGGGTCGGTGGTGTCGGTGGCCAGCGCGACATGGAGCTCGCCGGTGCGCCGCCCGAGGAGCGACGCCCATTCCACGTGGTCGAAGAGCTCGTCGGGCGGCTCCTCCTGTGCGCCGAGCCCGAGCAGGTCCGGCGACGAGCGCGCCGCGACGGCCTCGGCCCCGTGGGCGATCGCCTCTTCGAGCCTGCGGGTCAGGGCGTCGACGACGTAGCTCCAGCCGTCCCCCTCGTTGGGCACCATCTCCTCCAGGGTGACCAGGGTCATCGGGCGGCTGGCCTGCTGGTTCGAGCGGTACTCGAGGCTCCCCCCCGAGCGCGGAGCGTGCGGGAAGTGGACACGCTCGGAGAGGAACCGCGGCAGCTCGACGCCGGGGTTCGTGCCCTCTTCCAGCTTGCGAAGGAACTTGAGGATTCCCCCGTCCGCGAGTGCCACCGAGCTGTTGGACTGCTCCGCCGACATGGGCGACGGTTGCACGTCGCGGGGAACGCGGCCGCGGATCGCGCGATAGGCGGGGGTCGGGTTGCCCCATGCCCGGCCTTCACGCGACACGACCGAGCGGCGCCGACCGATCATCTCGAACACCACCCGGGAGAGCTCTGGCTCCCACACGGCGTCGTAGAGCACGCCCTCTTCGTCGCCCACCCGCAGGTCCGCGACGACCGCATCGGGGTGCAAGCGGCGCACGGCCTGCGCCCGGTCTCCTTGCGCGTAGGCGAGAGGGAGCAGGTACTGCTCCGACGCACCCTGGTCGAGCTCGACCCGGACGATGGCGAGATGCGCGAGCGACGAGTTGCGGTCCCCGACCGCCAGGCTGTCGACGAGCGCAACCGAGGCGATCGTGCGGGCTTTGGAGACGAACCAGCGTCTGGTCGCGAGGTGCCGCACGAGGACCGCCTCGAGCGCGCGAGGGTCGGTCAGCACCTCGTCCCAGCGTCCCTCGACGCGCAGCCTGGCGTCCGGCATGCGGCGGGACTCGGGGTCGAACTCGAGGGAGAACCAGTAGAAGCCGTGGGGTCCGAGCGTGAGGAAGTAGGGCAGCTCCCCGACCGGTGGGAACCGCATGTTCCCGAACAGCTCGACGGGGACCGCCCCGCAGAGCTCGGAGAGGTCCAGCTCGACGCACTGGACGAACCGGGAGAGGTTGACGACGACGAGGAGGAGCTCGTCCTCGTAGCGGCGCAGGAACGCGAGCACCTTGCGGTTGTCGGGCCGGAGGTGCTCGAGCGTCCCGCGGTTGAACGCCTTGTAGCGCTGACGGAGGTGGATGACGCGGCGCATCCACCAGAGCAGCGAGTTCGGGTTGGCCTCCGCGGCCTCGACGTTGACCGCCGACGCGTGGTACACGGGGTCGGTCACGACGGGGAGGTAGAGCTGCTGGGGATTAGCCCTCGAGAAGCCAGCGTTGCGATCGGCGTTCCACTGCATCGGCGTGCGGACGGCGTCGCGGTCGCCGAGGTAGATGTTGTCGCCCATCCCTATCTCGTCGCCGTAGTAGACGATCGGCGTCCCCGGCAGGGAGAAGAGCAAGCCGTGCATCATCTCGATGAGCGCCCGGTCGTTGCCCAAGAGCGGGGCCAGCCGGCGCCGGATCCCCACGTTCACCCGCGCCCTGGGGTCCTGCGCGAACGATCGGTACATGTAGTCGCGCTCTTCGTCGGTCACCATCTCGAGGGTCAGCTCGTCGTGGTTCCTCAAGAAGAGCGCCCATTGGCAGTCCGGTGGGGCGGGCGGCGTCTCCGCCAGGATGTCGACGACAGGGAAGCGGTCCTCCTGGCGCGCGGCCATGAACATCCGGGGCATCAGCGGGAAGTGGAACGCCATGTTGCACATGTCGCCCTTGCCCATGTACGCGACCGCGTCCTCCGGCCACTGGTTCGCCTCCGCGAGGAGCATCCGGTCCTCGTACCGCTCGTCGATATGCGCGCGGAGGCGCCGGAGGTACTCGAACGTCTCGGGCAGGTTCTCGCAGGACGTGCCTTCCCGGGCGTACAGGTAGGGCACCGCGTCGAGCCGGAGCCCGTCGACGCCCATGTCCATCCAGTAGTCGACGATGTCCAACATCGCCTGCTCGACCGCCGGGTTGTCGTAGTTCAGGCTCGGCTGGTGGGAGTAGAAGCGGTGCCAGAAGTACGCTCCCGCGACCGAGTCGAACGTCCAGTTCGAGCTTTCGAAGTCGGGGAAGATGATCCGTGCGTCCTTGAACCGGTCGGGCGTGTCGCTCCACAGGTAGAAGTCGCGGTACGAGCTCCCCGGGCGCGCGCGCCGCGCGCGCTGGAACCAAGGGTGCATGTCCGAGGTGTGAGCGAGCACGAGCTCGGTCACGACCCGCAGCCCCCGCCGGTGGGCCTCGCGCAAGAGGGTGCGGAAGTCCCGCAGCGTCCCGTAGGAGGGATGGACGTCGCGGTAGTCGGCGATGTCGTACCCGTCGTCCCGCAACGGAGACGGGTAGAACGGCAGGAGCCACAGCGCGGTGACGCCGAGCTCCTGGAGGTAGTCGAGCTTCTGGACGAGCCCGCGGAAGTCGCCCACGCCGTCGGCGTCGCTGTCGTGGAACGCACGGACGTGCAGCTCGTAGATCACCGCGTCGTGGTACCAGTGCGCGGTCCCGCCCACCGGGACGCCGCGGGCCATCTGCATGGAGCGCTCTTCGGCGACGGTCACGAGGCTCCCGTCGACGACGACCGGGACCCGACACCGATCGACAACACGTGCGCCGGGACGGTCCCGGGGTCGAGGATGACGAAGCTGTGCGAGCCCTCCCAGCGGTAGCGCGCGTCGGTGAGCAGGTCGTGCACCTCGATCGACTCGCCCGGGCCCCGGCCGAAGTCTCCGAGGTCGACCCAGCCGGACTGTCGGTGTGCCGGGTCAAGGTTCACGATGACGAGCACGGCGTCGTCGTCCCAGGTCTTCGAGTACGCGATCAGCTGATCGTTGCCCGTCGCGTGGAACCGGAGCGTGTCGTTGCGCTGGAGCGCGCGGTGGCTGCGTCGCACGGCGTTGAGCCTCGCCATCAGCGGGGCGAGGCTGTCGGGCCGGTCGAGGTCCCAGTGACGCACCGCGTACTTCTCGGAGCCGAGGTACTCCTCGGAGCCCGGCGAGCGCGGGAGGTGCTCCTGCAGCTCGAAGACCGGCCCGTAGACGCCGTAGCTTGCAGTAAGGGTCGAGGCGAGCACGAGCCTGGCCACGAACGTGGCGGTGCCACCCGTCTGCAGGGCATCGGTCAGGATGTCGGGGGTGTTCGGCCAGAAGTTCGGCCTGAAGAAGTGCGAGACACCCGCGAGCTCGGCCATGTACGACTCGAGCTCCCACTTCGTGTTCCGCCAGGCGAAGTACGTGTACGACTGGGTGAACCCGAGCTTCGCCAGCCGGTACATCACCGCAGGACGCGTGAAGGCCTCGGACAGCAGGATCACCTCGGGATGCTCGTCCTTCACGCTCGAGAGAAGCCACTCCCAGAACGCGAACGGCTTCGTGTGCGGGTTGTCGACGCGGAACACGCGCACGCCCTGGGCGATCCAGAACCTCACCACGCCGGCGAGCGCGAGCCACAACCCCCACCAGTCGTCGTTCTCGAAATTCAGCGGGTAGATGTCCTCGTAGCGCTTCGGCGGGTTCTCCGCGCAGCCAATCGACCCGTCGGGCCGGTGGAGGAACCACTCCGGGTGCTCCCGCACCCAGGGATGGTCAGGTGAGCACTGGAACGCGACGTCCATCGCGACCTCGATCCTCCGCTCGCGCGCGGCCGAGACGAGCCGGCGGAGGTCGTCCAGGGTGCCGAGGCTCGGGTCGATGGCGCAGTGACCACCTTCCGGCGAGCCGATCGCCCACGGGCTCCCGGGATCGTCCGCCGCCGCCTCGATCGCGCCGTCCCGGCCCTTCCGGGCGGTCGTCCCGATCGGATGGACGGGCGGGAGGTAGAGCACGTCGGCGCCGAGCGCCTCGACGTACTCGAGCCGGGCCTCGACGTCGGCCAGGGTGCCGGACCGTCCTTCCTCCGGCGACGCCGAACGGGGGAACATCTCGTACCAGGTGGAGAAGCGCGCGAGGGCGGGGTCCACGACCACGGTGTACGTGGCCGATGTCGTGGCGTCCGAGGTGGCCCGGTGGCGCCGGACGAGAGCCGTCAACAAGGCGCTCTGGAGCATGGCGCCCACCGTCGTCTCGTCGGAATGGTCGAGACCGTCCGGAACCGCAGGGGACGTGAGCCCGGATCGGGATACGGGCGACGAGAGCCCGGATCGGGCCGCCGCGGTCGCGACGGCGTCCGCGGCGACGCTCAGCGACAACTTCTCTGCGCCGGATGCCCGCGCGGCCACCTTCGAGAGCAACGCCGCGCCGACGAGCAGTTCGCTGCGCACATCCTGACCGGCGTCGGCGCGAGCGACCAGGTCCCGGCGCCACGTCGCGAACCGGTCGACGCCCGCCCGAACCGAGAAGCGGTACCGGCCCACCGCGTCGGCGTGGAAGGTTCCCCGCCAGCGGTCGTTGCCGAGGGGCGCCATGTCGGTCGTGGTCCACTCGGGCTGGCCCTCACGCTGGACGCGCAGGTCACAGGCCAGGAGGTCGTGGCCGTCGACGAACGCCGTCGCCTCGACGACCACGTCGTCCCCGACCGCTGCCTTCGCAGGGAAGCGCCCGCCGTCCACCGTCGGCTTCACGTCTTCGATCACCGCGCGCCGCGGCACCCCCGCGGGCTCGAGCCGCTGCGCCGGCGCGCCCGTGCCCTCCATCTGGACCTCGTTGCCGCCCCATCCGAGGGCGCGCGCTCTCGCCATCGCGGTAGCCCTCCCTCGCCCGGTCCTACCCGTTGGTCGCCGGCAGGACACCCAGGAGGTCGGGCTCGCCCACCGGACGACCGGCCAGGTGCGGCGGCATCCCGCCGCCGGCGGCGTGCCCCTCGACCATCGCGCGCCCGAGCACGGCGGCACGGTCCGTCCGCGGGGGCAGGCCGCCGAACGCGCCGCCCCGGTCGCCCGCGAGGCGCGACGAGATGAAGGCATCGGCCACCGCCGGGGCGCCGTGACGGACGAGCAGCGACGCCTGAAGGACGAGCGCCAGCCGTTCGACGATGCGGCGGGCACGAACCTCCAGCTCATCGGCATCCACGAGCTCCTTGCGCGCCATCTCGAGCGCGTGGTCGAGTCGGGCGTCCTCACCTGCGACGGTCGACACCTCCTCCACGAAGGCGTCCATGCACTCGGGGCGCGTGGCCATCGCCCGGAGCGCGTCGAGTGCGGCGACGTTGCCCGAGCCCTCCCAGATCGAGTTGAGCGGTGCCTCCCGGTAGAGCCTCGGCATCTGGGACTCCTCGACGTACCCGTTGCCGCCCAGGCACTCGAGCGCCTCGGCGGCGTGCGCGGGCGCCCGCTTGCAGATCCAGTACTTGGCGACAGGCAGCGCAAGGCGACGGAAGGCGCTCTCCGCCTCGTCACCCGCCGCGGCGTGGTCCGTCGCGGCCGCCACCCGCAGGCTCAGCAGGGTGGCGGCCTCCGACTCGACCACCAGGTCGGAGAGGACGTTCGCCATCAGCGGCTGGTCGACGAGCGGTGAGCCGAACGCCCGGCGATGGCGAGCGTGATGGAGCGCTTGCACGACGCCCCAGCGCATTCCCGCGGCGCTCCCGGTCATGGCGTCGAGCCGCGTGGCCGACACCATCTCCATGATCGTCCGTACACCGCGCCCCTCTTCGCCGACGAGCCAGCCGGTCGCGTCTTCGTACTCGACCTCGGCCGACGCGTTCGAGCGGTTGCCGAGCTTGTCCTTCAGCCGCTGCACCCGGACGGCATTGCGATCGCCACCGGGGAGCACTCGCGGGACGAAGAAGCAGGACAACCCGCCGGGTGCCTGGGCCAGCACGAGGAAGAGATCCGACATCGGCGCGGAGGTGAACCACTTGTGCCCCACGAGCCCAAAGGTGCCGTCACCTCGGGGCCTGGCAGTGGTCGTGTTGACCCGCACGTCGGAGCCGCCCTGCTTCTCGGTCATGGACATGCCCGAGACGAGCCCCTGCTTGGTCTGCGGATCGCGCAGCCCGAAGTCGTAGACCGTCGAGGCCAGGAGCGGCTCGAAGCGACCGGCGAGATCCGGGGAGTGCCGGAGGGCGGGGACGACCGCATACGTCATGGACACCGGGCAGAGATGCCCGGCTTCGCCCTGCCCCCACACGAGGAACTTGGCCGTGCGCGCGGTGTGGGCGCTTCGCCTCGGTGTGCGCCACGCGGGGGCGTGAAGGCCCTGCGCCAGCGCCAAACGCATGAGCTCGTGCCAGTACGGGTGGAACTCCACTTCGTCGATGCGGTTGCCGAACCGGTCGTGGCTCCGCAGCACCGGTGGGTGCTCGTTCACCACCCTCGCCATCTCGGCGACCTCGGAGGACCCGGCGCGCCGCCCGACCTCGTGCAGCTCGGGTTCCGCCCACCCGGCGCCGAACGCATGGAGACCCGCGAGGAGGGCCGGGTCCTGGGCGACGTCGTAGTCGGCCAGGACCGGCGGCTGGTTCGTCACATCGTGGGTCCGCACGTCACCTCCTGTCCGCCGGTCCAGGTTACGTCGTGCGACGGCGCGGTCGGCCCGGCCGGCAGGCGCCGGCCGCCGGGCTCGGGGGGGGTTCTCTCGGGGGGGCTTCTCCCGGGGGGGTCCTCTCGGGGGGGCTTCTCCCGGGGGGGTTCTCTCGGGGGGGCTTCGATCGCCTCGTCGGGCGTGCCCAGCCCGGTCCCCGGTGCCGCCACGTCGTCCAGCAGCGCGACGTCGGCGCGGTCGACGGGCGCCCCGCAATCCCGGATCGTCGAGCGATCCAGGCGGGCCGAGCGCGGCCAGCTCCGCCAGCGCGGGCGCGGTCGGCCCTGTGTGCGAGAACCGGTCCAGCACTCGGGGGTCGATGTACGACGATCGGCAGACCGCCGACGTGTTGCCGAGATTGTGGGCGACGCGGCGCACCGCCGCCGACACGGCCCATCGCCGGGCGGACCGCGAGGCCGAGAGCGGCAGTCCGACCGTCGAAGCCTCGGCACGTGCGCTCATATTCGTCCGAGGACGTCGCAGGCACTCGGGCGGCGGCAGATGCACGCTACGTGCCGAGCGCCAGGAGGAGCTTCCCCGAGACCTCACGGTGCTCGAGGCGGCGGAAGGACTCGTTGACGTCGTCCAGCGCGAGCACGGCGTCCACCGTCACCTCCATCTGCCGGCGGCGTATAGCCTCCAGCGCCCCCTCCGTGCCGCGACGGATGGCGTCCTCGGGCTCGATGAGCCCCGCGTAGCCGACGAGCGAGATCCCCTTGCGGTACAAGGACCGCAGCGGCACGGTGCCGTCCGGGCCCGCGCTGGTGCCGAAGAGCACGAACCGGCCGTACGGCTCCATCGCCTCGACGGCCGCCCCGGTGAACGCACCGCCGAGCGGATCGAACACCACCGTCGGACGGAGCTCGACGACGGCGCCGGCGAGCGAGCCCGCGTCGGCCACGACCGCCCGTTCGGCGTAGCGCCCGACGACGGCTGCCTTCGCCGCGCGGCCCGTCTGTCCCCAGACCCGCGCGCCGATCGACGCGACGAGGGACACGATCATGCTGCCGACGCCGCCGCTCGCTCCGAGGACGAGCACGCGGTCGTCGGCCGTCACCCGGGCGACCTCGGTGACGGTGCGGTACGCGGTCGCCCCCGCGACCCCGACGGCGGCCGCCTCTTCGGGCGACACGCCCTCGGGAACGTCGACACACGCGTCACGTGGGGCCACGGCCGCCTCGGCCCAGACGCCGTCGCGCGCCGTGCCGAGCCCGTGACCGTGGAGCACGACCCACCGCTCCCCCACGCGGCCCACCCCTTCGACCCCGAGCGTGCGCGGCACCGGCGCGCCGACGGCCACCGTCCCGGTGGCGCCGTAGCGGTCGACGGGGTTCACCCCCGCGTAGACCATCTCGACCACCACGTCACGGTCGCCCGGCTCGGCGAGCGGAACCGCCTGCACCTGCAGGGGCGCGCCGTGCTCGATCAGCCGGGCGGCGCGCACCACGCGGGGGGACCTCGGCGTCGACGCGTCCATCGGCCGCATTTTAAGGGCGGAGGGTGGGACGTCCGGTGCCTGGGTAGGCTCCGACCGTGGCACCCGCGGACGACGTCAACGAGGCCGACCGTCTCGAACAGGAGATGCCGCCGGCGCGCGACGAGCGCGAGAGCAACCCGATCCCCGCCGAAGCTCCCGACGCTGACGTCCTCGAGCAGGAGCGTCCGCTCGTCGAGGACGGTGGTTCCGCCGGCATCGACGCCGAACGCACCGAGCCGCTCTCCGACGACGACTGGGCGTCCACATCGTCGGACGGCTGAGCTGCGGCTACCCGAACGCGGGCGCGGGGGGAACCGGCACGACGAGACGGGCACGGGAGCGATGAGACCGGCACGATGAGACCGGCACGATGAGACCGGCACGATGAGAGTCGCCGTCCTCGGCGCTGACGGAGCGGTGGGTGCCGCGGTGGTGCAGGCGCTGCTCGACGATCCCCGCCACCGGGTGGACGACGTCGTCGGTCTCGATCGCCGGCTCCCGCTCGATCCGCAACCGGGCGTCGACTGGCGTGAACTGGGCGACACGGCCGACGACCCGACGGGCGACCTCGCCGGGTACCTGCACGGTGTCGATGCGGTGGTGAACGTCTTGTCGCCGGCACCGAGGGGCGTGCCTCGCCAGGCGGCGCCCGCAGTGCCGCAAGCCGAAGACGTCCTCCTCGGGCACGTGCTCGACGAGGTGGCAGCCGCCGGGGTTCGCCACCTCGTGCAGGGCTCCACGTTCGCCGTGTACTCCCCCGCGGGCGAAGGCCACGACCCGGTCGACGAATCGTGGCCGACCGACGGCGTCGCCGACGTGCCGCTCGTCCGCCGTGCGGTCGCGGTCGAGCGGACGCTCGACGAGTTCTCCGCCGCGCACCCGGTGATCCGGGTGGTGCGGCTTCGCTCCGGGCTCGTGCTCGGCCCTCGCGCGCTGGCGGCCTTCTTGCGCAGGCTCGGCCCACTCGCCGCGTACTACCGTGCCCCAGGCAGGTTCCCCGTCCTCCCGGGGATCGAGGGCGCACTACCCGTCGTGCACCACGACGATCTCGCCGCCGCCGTCTGCGCCGCGGTGACCGGCTCGGCCACCGGTGCCTTCAACATCGCGATGGACGCCCCCCTCGACCTCCGCCACGCCGCGAGCGCCCTCGGCGCCCGTCCGCTCGCCGTACCCTCCGAGCTCGTCCGGCTCGGCACCGAGATGGCCGGCGCGATCCTCGCGGTCACGCGCCGTGACGGCGACCGCACGCCCGGAGCCTGGCTCGCCATTGCCCGCCACGCACCCCGCCTGGCCACCTGGCGGGCTCGTCAGGAGCTGGGCTGGTTCCCCGTCCACCCGCTCGACGACGCCCTGCGCTCGACGATTGCGGGACGCCCGTAGCCGCAGGGCCTCCCGCCCATCAGCACGCCGCGGCCTGCCGAGCGCGCGGGCGCGGTGCCGGTTCCCCGGGCAGTTCGTCGTCGCCGTCGATCGGCAGCCCTGTGGCATCCTCCGGCGCGGAAAGACGGGCCGACTCCTCCGCCATCACCCCCCATCCACACGTCGGCCGTGCTTCGTCGATTCGCGCTCCACGCCCCTCAACTCGCCTTGCCGGACGCGCGCCGGTTCGCCTTCTCGATCGCGCCCACGAGCTCCTGCTTGTTCATCTGGGAGCGCCCGGAGATGTCGAGGCGCTTGGCGATCTCGTAGAGGTGACTCTTGGACGCGTTGGCGTCGACGCCTTCCGCCGTGGCGTACTCCCGCCGGGATCCCGCGCCGCCTCTTTCGGACTGCTCGTCGGAAGGCCCTTTGTGATCCTTCGGCTCCCAGTGGTCGCCCACCTTCTCGAAGGAGTGCTTGAGCGCCCCGTACGCCGTCTGGTGCGCCCGGCGGCCCTCGCCGTACTCCTCGGCGGCGTTGTCGTGCACCTTGGCGAACGTGCGCTGTGCCTTGGCAGGGGAGCGCTGCAACGTCGCTGGCAACTCGGATTGCTTGGGCTTCCCGCTCCTCGTCGTCTTGGGCATCCCGGCCCTCCTTCTTCGACCGTCGTCCTCCAAATCCCGGATACCCGGAAAGCCCGCCGGGTCAACGCGTCGCGGTCACATCGGGCTGCAGTCCAAGTGTCAAGCGTTTGTCGCAATCCGGGAGGGGTACGTGCGGCCGAGCGAACGGTCGTTTCGGCTGGGTGCACCCGCGTCCGACGATCTGCCAGCTGGACGGCGCGGATGCGGCGCGCCGGCGACACAGACCACAGCGGACGGTCACACGATGGCGGCCACGGGGAGGAACGCGACATGGGGAACGCACAGCTCGGAGCCGGGCCACGGTGCGGCGCGCCCTCCCGCGACGGCGTGGGCCGCGACGACGTGGGCCGCGACGGCGTGGGCCGCGACGACGTGGGCCGCGACAGCGTGGGCCGCGACGACGTGGGCCGCGACAGCGTGGCCCGTCCCCGGCGGTACCATGAGGTGATCGCCGCTCCACACGACCTCCAGGAGGAGGCCGCGTCGCCAGAAGCGCCCAGAGGCGGGGGTGCCGGCGAGCACGTCCTCCATCTCCCCTCGCCGCTCGCCTCGCTCCGGCACTCGCTCCCGGCGCTGATCGAGGGAGTGGTCGGCCCCTTCGCCGTCTTCTACGTGCTGCTCCTCGCCGCGGGCATGAAGGGGGCGCTCATCGGCGGGCTCGTCTGGTGCTACGCGGCTGTTGCGCGGCACCTCGTCCGACGGCGGCGGCCACCCGGCACCGTGCTCTTGGGCGCGGCGATCCTCACGGCGCGCACCGCGGTCGCGTTCGCGACGGGTAGTGCGTTCCTCTACTTCGCCCAGCCGACGCTCGGCACCGCGCTCGTAGCCCTCCTCTTCCTGGGCACGGCGATGGTGCGTCGTCCACTCGTGGAGCGGCTCGCCAGGGACTTCTGCCCGATCGATCCCGCGGTGCTGGCTCGGCCCGCGGTGCGGCGGTTCTTCCTCCAGATCTCCGTGTTGTGGGGCACGGTGCTCCTCGCGAATGCAGGTCTGGTCTTCTGGCTGCTGCTCACGTCGTCCTTGAAGGCGTTCGTCCTCGAGCGCACGGCTACGAGCTGGGCGCTGACGGCCCTCGCCGCAGCGGCATCGACCGTGTGGTTCCTCCGGTCCATGCGACGCGAAGGGCTCCACGTCCGATGGGGGTCGGCGCCATCGGCCACGGCAGAGCGCTAGGCGCCGCGGCCACGCCGATGGCGGCGCCGCGCCGGCTCGCCGTCCCCGTCTGCGTGTCCGCCGTCTCCTTCCTCGCAGGATCCGTACCGTTCGCCCAGCTCGCGGCGCGCCGGTTCGCCGGCACGGACCTCCGCCGCGTAGGAAGTGGCACGGTGTCGGGCACCGCGCTCTACCAGGTCGCCGCGTGCGGGCGCCACGGCCGGGGAGGTCGCCCGCGCCATCCGGAGCGTCGGGAGGCGCGTGCGTCTGCTCGCCTTCTTGGAGCAGCTCGACTACCTGGAACGAAGCGGCCGCGTGCCGAGCGTCGCCGCACGTGCGGGTCGATCGCTCGGGCTGCGCGCCGTCTTCGAGTTCTCCCAGGGTCGGGGTCGCCGGCGGCGCCCCGCAGGCAGCACGCGGGCAGCACTGGCGCCCATCGTGTCGGCCTGCCACGCCGGCGAGTCCCCCGGCGCCCGGTTGCACGCCGCCGTGCTCGACTCCGGGCCGATGGCGCCTCCGAGGCGCTCACCGCAGCGCTCTCGGACTTCGCTCCGGGTGCGGAGCTCTACGCCGCCCCGTCCAGCTCCGTCATGGTGGCGCACACCGGACCGGGGCTGGCGGGCCTGGCGTGGTGGTGGGAACCCCGCCGGGCGGCGCCGTAGCTCCGAGACCGGGACCCTCAGTCGGGAACCCGAACCGGGTCCTGCGCGACCATCTGCGGCTCGTCCGCCCGCTCGGCGCCGAGCTCCTCGCGCGCCCACCGCGGGGCGTTGCGCCGCGCCCACGTGACGGTGACCCACCCTCGCGCCATCGATCGGAGGGCGTCGCGGTGGGTGAGGGCCATGACGACGTGACCGAGGACGACGGCGACGAACAGGTAGGCCAGGACCTCGTGCACGAAGGTGGCGCCCGTGCGCCACCCGACCGGGAACAGGCCGAACCACTTCAACACGACACCGCTCGCCAGGAAGACGACGATCGAGCCGCCCACGAAGATCGCGTTCAGCTTCTGCCCCGGGTTGAACTTGTCGAGCTTCCGGCGGTCCCCGCCACCGAGGCGCCGCAACCATTCGAGCTCCGCACGGGTCCAGCGATTGAACCGCCGCACATCGCGCCGCATGCGCGCTCCCCAGGGACCGACGAGCGAGACGAGAAGCGGCAGGGGCAGCGCGATGCCCGCCCAGACGTGGACGGTCGCGACGAGCACGTGGCGGCCGACGACGCGTTCGACGGAGGGGAAGTAGAGCGGCAACGCGGTGAGCACCAGCACGCCGAAGAGCGCGGCGTTCGCCCAGTGCGCGATGCGTTGCGCCATGTCGAAGCGCAGCAGGCGGGACGTCGCCGGAGCGCCCCGGCCATCGTGCATGCGGACCGCCTCAGACCCCGCGCGGCGGCGCGGCCGTGGTGGAGCCGTCGAGCCAGCCGTTCACGGGGTAGCCGTACTGCTCCCAGTAGCCCGGCTCCACCGCGTCCACCACGCGGATGCCCGAGAGCCACTTCAGCGACTTGTAGCCGAACATGGGTGCGACGTAGAGCCGCACGGGCCCGCCGTGGACCGTCGTGATCGGCGCGTCGAGCATGCGGGTCGCGACGATCACGTCCGGGAGCCGCGCCTGGGCGAGGGTGAGGCTCTCGGTGTCCACTCCGTCGAAGGAGTCGAAAGAGAGCGCGACCGCCCCCGGTCGGACGCCGACGGTGTCGAGGACGTGCGACAGCCGGACCCCTTCCCACGGCACGCCTGGGACCCGCCATCCGGTCACGCACTGGAAGGTCTTCACGAAGCGCACCCGGGGCATGGCCTCGAGGTCCGCCAGGGTGAGCGTCGTCGGGTGCTCGACCAGCCCGGAGATCTTCAACCGGTAGGCGCCGGGAGCGATCGCCGGGAACGTGTTGCTGACGCTGTAGATCTGGAAGAGGTCGCCCCCCGGCAGGATCCCGGCGAGGCCCGACCCGAGCGCACGTCCCACGCGGCCCTGCACCGCCGAGCCGAACGCGATGCCCGCAGCCCCGAGCGCGACCATGCCGAGGAACACCCTCCTGCCCACGGCGACGGTCTTCTCCGGCTTGCCGGGGAGCGCCTGACGGGCGGGCGGCGCCGGGCCTCTCGGCACGACCACAACGGGAGTGTAGGGCTGCAGGGGCGCAAGCGGGTGTCGGGACCCCGCGCGTCGGTGCAGCTAACCTGCAGCCGCCACCGCCCGCACCACGACGCCGAGGGGAACGGCCTTCCAGTGCTGCACGCCATACGCCGGGTCTTTCCGGAACCCGTCGCCGTCAAGGTCCCGCAGATCACCCTCCTGTTCTGGGTGGTGAAGGTCGTCACGACCGCCGGGGGCGAGGCGGCGTCGGACTTCCTCGCGCTCGACAGCGTCGGCAAGGTCGTCGGTGGGGCGATCGAGGTGCTCCTCCTCGCGGTCGCCCTCGCGTGGCAGTTCCGGACCCGTCGCTACCATGCTGGCGCGTACTGGTTCCTCGCGTACGCGATCGCCGTCGCCGGGACCGGGGTGGCGGACTTCTTCCACCTCTACCTCGGCATCTCCTACACGGGGACGACGGCGATGTGGGCCGTGGTGCTCGTCGGGGTCTTCACCGTCTGGTTCCGCAGCGAACGGACGCTCTCGATCCACAGCATCACCACCACGCGGCGCGAGGCTTACTATTGGGCGACCGTTTTCGCCACGTTCGCGCTCGGCACCGCGCTCGGGGACTTCACGGCGTCGGTGGTCGGTCTCGGCTACTTCGGATCGGCCGTCGTCTTCTTCGTCGTGATCCTCGTCCCGGCGTTTGCCTGGTGGCGACTCGGCCTGCACAGCGTGGTCGCCTTCTGGTGCTCCTACGTGATCACCCGGCCGTTGGGCGCGTCGATCGACGACTACCTGAGCAAGCCGCACTCCTGGAGCGGCATCGGCCTCGGGGACGGCACCACGGCCCTCGGCGCGTTGGCGGTGCTGGTCGTGCTCGTCGGCTATCTCCTCGTGGTCCGCCCGGACATCCAACGCGCCGGTGCACACGCGCGCGGCAACGCCGGCGCGCGGCACGCAACGCCCGAGCTCGGCCGTGTCCGCCACCTCGGGGGTGTCACCGTCCCGGCGCGCGATCTCGACCCGCAGGTGGCGCCGGTGCCACGGCCCACGGGCGGCGGTCACGTCGTGATCAAGCGACAGGAGAGCTGACTGCCCCGGGTGGCGGTCACGCCCGCACGAACATCGCTCCCCGCATGACCGAGGCGTGTCGGTCGGCATCGAGCTCCGCCCCCGCAGTCCCGCGCCCGGTGAGGATGCTCACGGCGGTCGTGAACGAGAGTACGTCGATGACCACCACGGCCCGGGTCCTCTGACGAGGAGTCCCGCCGCCACGGGACCCCAGTCGAACCGGACGCCGTCACCTTCCTGGCGCAGCGCGTCGACGACCGCCCCCTCGACCGCCCCCTCGACCGCCCACGCAGTATGGCCGACTCGACGGGCCACGCCCGCGGGGGTGCCCGCCGTCGCCGTGGCGGTGACCTTCGGCCCTTCGCAGACGCGGCACGCCACCGTAGGTTCGGACGGGGAGCCGGGGTGCGCCTGTCGGGGCAGCCGGCCCTCCGGGCGGATCGACGCCCCTGAGCAGGAGGAACGAGCATGAGCGGTCCCGACGTCGCAGAACCCCTGGGAATGCGCCCCGACGGCAGCTACATCCCACCCGGGCAGACCGGCAGCCTCGTGAGCGTCAAGGAACGCTACGAGAACTTCATCGGCGGCCACTGGGTGGCCCCGCGCGGCGAGCAGTACATGGAGAACGTGAGCCCGGGTACCGGGCACGTGTTCACCGAGGTGCCGCGCTCGACCGCCGAGGACGTGGACGTGGCACTCGACGCCGCGCATGCGGCCAGGGACGCCTGGGCCGAGACCTCGCTCCAGGAGCGCGCGAGGGTGCTGCATGCCATCGCCGACGTGATCGAGGCGAACCTCCTCCCGCTCGCGGTCGCGGAGAGCTGGGAGAACGGCAAGCCGGTCCGGGAAACCATCGCCGCCGACATCCCGCTCGCCGCCGACCACTTCCGGTACTTCGCCGCGGCAACCCGCTCCCTCGAAGGAAGCTCGACGGAGATCGACCGGGACACCGTCGCATACCACTTCCACGAGCCGCTCGGCGTCGTCGCCCAGATCATCCCCTTCAACTTCCCGCTGCTCATGGCAGCGTGGAAGATCGCGCCTGCGCTCGCCGCGGGGAACTGCACGGTGGTCAAGCCTGCATCGCCGACGCCGTGGTCGATCCTGAAGCTCGCCGAGCTGATCGAGGACATCGTGCCTCCCGGGGTCGTCAACGTCATCACGGGACCGGGCGGGGAGATCGGGAAGGCGCTCGCGTCGAGCCCGCGCATTGCCAAGGTGGGATTCACCGGTGAAACGGTCACCGGGCGGTTGATCATGCAGTACGCCGCACAGAACCTGATCCCTTCGACGGTGGAGCTCGGCGGCAAGTCTCCGAACATCTTCTTTGCCGACGTGCTGGAGGACGACGACGAGTTCCTCGACAAGGCCGTGGAGGGTCTCGTGCTGTACGCGTTCAACAAGGGCGAGGTGTGCACCTGCCCGTCGCGGGCGATCATCCAGGAGTCGATCTACGACGAATTCATGTCCCGCGCACTCGACCGCATCGGGAAGATCATCCAGGGCGACCCGCTCGACCCGCACACGATGATCGGTGCGCAGAACTCGCGCCAGCAGATCGAGAAGATCGCCGGGTACGTCGAGATCGGACGCCAGGAGGGTGCCGAGGTCCTGATCGGCGGCGACCGCGCCCACCTCGGCGGAGAGCTGCAGGACGGCTACTACTTCCAGCCCACGGTGCTCAAGGGCGAGAACGGCATGCGGGTGTTCCAAGAGGAGATCTTCGGCCCGGTTCTCGCGGTCACGACCTTCAAGGACGAAGCTGACGCCGTCAGGATCGCCAACGACACGCTGTACGGCCTCGGCGCCGGCGTGTGGAGCCGCAACGGCAACACCGCCTATCGCATGGGGCGCGCGATCAAGGCCGGCAGGGTCTGGACGAACTGCTACCACCTGTACCCGGCCGGCGCAGCGTTCGGCGGGTACAAGATCTCGGGTATCGGACGGGAGAACCACCGGATGATGCTGGAGCACTACAGCCAGACGAAGAACCTTCTGGTGAGCTACAGCACCAAGCCGCTCGGGCTCTTCTGACCCGTTCCACGATCCCGAGCGGGGCAGTGTCATGGTCGTGCCGCAGGGCCGTCCCCCTCATCCCGGTCCGGACACCACGGGCCGGGATGAGCGTCGGACGCGGTCCCGGCGCGCTGCCGGCTCCGGGACCCGGACCGGGACCGAGTCCGAGCCACGGGGTGGCCGCCACCTAGGACGGGTGACGGCCACCCCTGCCGCCCGCGGGGCCATCGACGCGCTGAGGCGATCCACCGGGCCGCTCATGTTCGTGCAGTCCGCCGGCTGCTGCGACGGCAGCGCACCGATGTGCTTCGCCACAGGCGAGCTCGTCGTGGGGCCTCATGACCTGCTCCTCGGCGAGGTCGACGGGTGCCCGGTCTACATGGACGAGCGTCAAGCACGCCTGTGGGAGAAGCACGTGCTCGTGCTCGACGTCGCTCCGGGCGAGCCCGAGGGATTCTCGCTCTCGGCCGGTGAGGGCCTCCACTTCGTGGCCCGGGCGGCACCGGCGGGGCGAGCTCGCTCCGCTATGTGACCTGCGATCCCGGCGAGGAGAACGGGAACAGACCCGAGCCGGTCGCACCGTTCAGCTGCTGGTATGTCACCGTCGCTGTCGCGGGTGGCGGCCCGGGCACGGTCGCCGTGCCGAAGTGCGACATCGTGAGGTCGATCGACGCGGAGACCTGATGGCCGTTCTCCTGTCCGGTGACGAGCACGTGCTCCGCCTGGAGCCGGCCGGCGGGATCGACGTACATCGTCGCCGAAACCTGCGCTGTCTTGGGAACTGTCTTTGCTGTCGCGAACATTGCCTGCATCGAAGGCGGGAGCGCCGAGGGGTGCGCCTCGAGGTCGGCCACGGTCAAGTGCACCTGGTACCCCTGGTCCTCCGTTCCGTCGATGGAGGTCGTGCCGATCGGGCTCACGGTCGCTCCGAGCTTCACCAGCGCGCTCATCGTCTCCTGTGGGTCGTATGTGACGAACGGCTGGTTGCCGTCGGCGCCTGCGAAGCTCGACGCGGGTATGCGCACCCATGTCTTGCCGGGGTACTGGGAGCTCAACAAGGTCCCCGACTTCAGGTACAACACGCCGTCGGACGCGACGAGCGAGAGTGTCTGACCGAGGACGCTCATCTGGAGACTCGCCGCCTTGGTGGCGAAGTCGACACTGCCCGTCGCGTCGACCGAGACGGAGAGCCCGTCGAAGCTGATCTTGACGGCCATTGTCACGTCTGCGGTCACCGCGGACGTGGTCGCGAGCAGTGCGCGCTGCAGGTGGGCCCGCGACGAGACGGGCGACGTGTTCCCGACGATGTAGACGACGCCGCCGGCGACCACCAGCACGGCCACGGCCATCCACATCACGAGGATGGGCACGTCGGGTCCCTTGTGTTGCAGGGAAGGCTCGCACCTCGGCTGCTGGAACGTCATGGACCTCCTCCCTTCCCCACCGCAAAGGCTACTTCTCGCTCGGCATGGGCGACAGGAGCTCGGAGGCGAGGCTTCGATCGTCAGCCGATGCCCAGGATGGCCGACGGGCCCAGCGATCTGCGGACTGGGGACGGCGGATGAGGAGCAGCGCGTCGGTGCCGCTCGTCCCTGGGCCGATCGGCCAAGCTGGGTCGACGGAGAGGCTGGCGAGTAGTTCGCCGGCGCGGAGGCGATCCGCCCAGTGCCGGTGATGACCGGCCAACGGGTGTCTGCCTCCCTCGCCACGTGGTGAGACGGGCCACCTTCAGCTCCCCAATCCACCCCGGCGGGACGTCGGTGGCACGCTCAGAAGGCGAGCGCGATCTCCATCTCATTGGCAGCCTGGTTGCTCACGGCGAGCGGCCCGCCGAGGACGGTGAGGTGAGTCAGCGTCTTCGCCCAGATGCCCGTTGTCCCTGCAACCTCGAAGAAGGCGAGCAGATATATCCCGGGTGTCGTCGGGTTCTCGGTGAGGAGGAGCGGCTCGGGTGACGAGCTCGCAGGTCCATCCGCCGCCACAACCGCACCGGCGAGGCCGTCGGTAAAGCCGTTACCGCGAGCCACGATCGCTCCACCTGATGCAGGCCAGTCGAGTCCGACGTGGCCTGTGGCAGGCCCGAGCTCGCATATGGCGAGCTCTACCGCCGTCATCGTGTAGTCAGCTCCGGCGACGCGTAGGACCGACACATGAGCCCTTTCCAACGAAACGACGACTGTGTCGGAGACCGCGAGCGGACCGCCCATGACGATCACCTGTTCGATGCCGAGCTGGTCGATAGCTGTGGACACCTGAGGCGAGAGCTTCGACGGTGTCGTGAGGAGGATCGGCAGATGGTCGGCATACGCGAGGGCGCTCGCCGACATTGCGTCTTGGAAGGTGCGGCCGGTGGCCAGGACCGCCGTCGGCACAGGTGTCGAGCTCGGTGCCGTCGCAGATGCGTTGCCATTCGTTGTGTTGTAGAGGCCGGCCTTGCCTCGTGTGTTGGTGCCGTATGCGCCCGCGAGATCCAGCTTCCCGACGCTTGTCTTCGTGGGCGTCGTTGCGATCTCGAGCGCCGTGTCGTACTCGGTCGGACCGGCGACGCGCTGAACGGTGAGATCCTTGCCCAGCTCGCTGCCGCCACCGCAACGTCCGTCTCGTCTTGGCCCACGAGGACCGGGAGAAGGACGCAACGCGCCGAGCCGCGATCAGACGTTCTCCGTTCGGGAGCCGGCGTCGTCGGGGCGCCGAGCCAGCGTGCAACGAACCGGCGAATGGCGCGCCGGACCCCACACCCGGATGGCTCTGGCGCTGCCCGCGCCCCGAGCGCCAGCTCGAACGACGCCTCTTTCGCTGACGGCACGCGC